>NZ_PJRN01000010.1 GCF_002930105.1 Billgrantia saliphila
GGTCTCGCGGTAGGTGGCAAAGGCCGTCTCGGCGAGCTCACAGGCGCGCTCGACCTCGGCGCGGGTACCGCCGACGTAGGTGGGCTCGAGGGTCTCGCCGGTGGCGGGGTTGACGGCATGGATGGGCTTGGAACTGCCGCTGACGGCCTCCCGGCCGATCAGCATCGTGCCATTGATTGGCATTTCATTGGCTCCTTGTGTCCAAGGCTGTAACCGGGTCAGGTATCGCTCAAGTTGTCCGTGACACGCTTTCGGACTCGATTGATATGGTGTCGCATGGCGAGGCGGGCACCTTCGGCATCGTTCTGCTCGATCGATTCATAGATCATGCGATGCTCGCCCAGTACCCGATCGATACGTTCCTGACTGGCGCTCTTGGTAATGCTCAGTGCCATGGTCATGGCTTTCTCGATATCGATATGTATCGACTCGAGAATTTGAGGAAACATGTCATTGCCAGTGGCTTCGGCGATTACCATATGAAAGTTGAAGTCCGCCTGGCTGGCGATGCGGCCTTGGGTGAAATCTTCCTTCATGCCCTCCAGAGCCTGACGCAGTTGGGCGAGCTGCTCCTCGCTGCGCCTCACTGCGGCCAGGGCACAAGCCTCGCACTCTATGGCCATGCGCACTTCGTAGCTCTTCAGCAGCATCGCAATATCGGATGCGTCGGCATACTGAGTCAGGCCCGCTGGTGGGATGCGCTGGATATAGCTGCCGGACCCTTGGCGAGAAACGACGATGCCATCCGCCTGCAGCCGCATGAGCGCTTCTCGTACTACCGGTCGCGATACTGAGTAATGCTCGCAGATACGATGCTCTGACGGCAGCTTCTCGCCTTTCTCGAAGTTACCGTTGATGATGGCCTGCATAAGCTTGCCGTAAAGCTGATCGGCAAGCTTTTCCTTTCTGGGAGAGGGTTCCAGAACCTTGTTCTTGTTGCGATTCATTTGGCTATCCGACCTGACTCGCCAACTGCTGCAGGCTGCATGGTCTTTCTGATGGCAAGGAAATAAACGAAGAAGACAGTCAATAGGATGAAGAAGAGACTGTCCAGGCTAGTGATGAATACCAACGGGTTGCCGTTGGAGAGCGCTAGGGCCCGGCGCAGAAATTCTTCCAGATTCGGTCCAAGAATGAAGCCGAGCAGTAGGGCGACGACGGGATAGCCATAGTGACGCAGGAAATAAGCGAGTATGCCCAGAGCTAGGGTCAGACCCATCTGGTAAGCCGAATAGGTGGCGACGTAGCTGCCGACGACAGCGAGCAGGGCGATGGCGCCGTAAAGCATGTCCTTGCGGATCGAGACGATACGAATGAAATAGGGGCCGATCAGGAAAAGCGTCAGCGGTATCAGCACCAGTGCGCTGAACAGCAGCGAAGCTAACATGGGAGCTATCAGGCCGGCCTGATCGGTCATAAGTTGCGGTCCCGGCTGGATACCATTGATGATCAGTACGCCCAGGACGATAGCCGTGATCGGATCCCCCGGGATGCCGAAGGTAAGCATGGGCACCAGCGCACCGCCGCAGACGGCATTGTTGGCGCTCTCCGAAGCGGCAATGCCCTCAGGATTGCCTTTGCCGAAGCGCTCGGGATACTTGGAGGTACGCACGGCTTCTGCATAAGCTAGAAAACTGCCCATGGAGCCGCCCGCCCCAGGCAGGGTGCCTACCGAGTAGCCGATCAGAGAAGACTTGAGGTAGCACCACAGACCAATCTCTCGTATCGCCGAGAGGGGCGGAAGGAAGTCGCGACGCCGTATGGTCTGCGATCGTTGAAGCTCTTGGCGCAGGCGGCGATGCTCAGCGATCGAACTGGCCTGTATCAGCAGCTCACTGATAGCAAAGGTGCCGATGATGACCGGCATCAGGTCGATGCCTGCCGTCAATCCCTCCATACCGAAGGTGAAACGTGCCACCGGCAGCATGGTATCAAGTCCGATGGTAGCGAGCATCAGCCCCAGGCAGGCTGCCATGGCGGATTTGACGATTCGATCTCGCTGGGCGATGACGATGACGATCAGAGCAAAGGCGATCAACGAGAATTTGCCCGCCGTTTGCACCAACAGCGAAGCCTTGGCCACGAACGGGGCCAATACTATCAGCAGGATAGCGCCGATGCCGCCACCGACCATGGAGGCAAAGGAGGCGTGACCCAGGGCCAGGGCACCTTGGCCGCGCTGCTGCATGGGATAGCCCTCCAGCGCAGTCATCATCGACGAGGGGGCGCCGGGAATGTTGATCGTGGTAGCGGTTATGCTGCCGCCGCACATGCCGGCCATATAGATGCTGGCACAGGCCATCAGCGCGGTGCTGATGTCCAAGGTATAAGTAAGGGGGAGTAATAAGGCCAGAGCCAGGGTGGCGGTCAAACCCGGAATCGCAGCGAAAACGGTGCCGATGAGGAAGCCAGCCACCACATATAGGAGGGTAACGGGGTCAAGCAACTGAGTGAAGCTGCCAAGAACCAGAGCAATGAAGTCCATGATCATCCCCAGAGTGTCGGAAGGCGCACACGGAAGATCTGCTCGAACAGCAGGTAGCCGAGCAGTGTGAGGGAGACGGCAATCGTTATCTTGCCGAGCAGTCGGCTGAAGTCGGAGAACAGCAGAATGATGGCGAGCACATACACTGCTGAGGCCAAGAAATAGCCGAGCGTCGTGAATGCAAGGATATAAGCCAGCGTGGCGACCATGACCAGTATGGGGCGGGACCGACCGCGCGCTGGAGTATTCGTTTGGTGAACATCGCTAGTCGCTGACAGGGCACGGACCAGTAGTGTGACCGCTAGCGCCAGCGACACGCTGCCCACTACGAGGGGAAAGAATGAGGCGCTCGGGCGGCCATTACTGATAGGTGAATCAAGTAGCATGGCAGAAATCAGATAGACGATGGATACGCTGCACAGGAGCAAGGGGAACGCCAAGGAGGCGCCTCGTCGCTTCAAGCTGTTATGCGTCGACATGGTAAGTTACCTCGAAAGGGCCCTCGGAATGCCAAGGGCCGTATCTGTGGTCAGAGGTCAAGTTCGTCCATAAGCGCAAAGGTTTCCGCCTGCCTGGCTTCCATCCACTCATCCACCTCCTCGGAGCCGAGCCAGCTCGGGGTGACGCCGACCTGCGCTACCCATTCCTGGAACTCATCGCTAGCGAAGGCTTCGTGATAAGCGGTTTCAAGGGTCTGAATGGCTTCATCGGGCGTGTTCGCCGGGGCAACCAGTATGATGAAACTGCCCGATTCGAGATTCATGCCCAGGTCGCTAATGGGAGGCACGTCCGGGTAGGAGGGGTTCTGCTCTGACGAGAACTCCACCACGCCAAGAAGATCGCCAGAGTCGATCAGACCGGCGAAATCGCCCAAGCTGGCGATGGCCGCATCGATCTCGCCGGATAGCAGGGCTTCTGATTCGGCTGCCGCGGCACCCGGGTAGGTAATGATGTTGAAGCTGGCTCCGGTCATTTCCTCGAGGCGACGCGCGGCCAGGTAGGGGCCTGATCCCTCTGGCATCACGCCGATTCGCACCGAGCCCGGCTTGGCCTTGGCCGCTTCGATCAACTCCTCGAAGCTGGTGAAGCCGGAACGCTTCGAGACCACAATAGCATCGGCTTCCTGGGTAATGCGGGCGATCGGTTTCATCTTGTCGAGTGAATAGCCCGGGACCAGCTGAGAGCGCGGCACGGTGATGACGCTGTCATAGGTTAGTACGCTCAAGGTGTGCCCATCGGGACGCGCCCGCATCATCTGGGTCAAGCCGGTAGCGCTGACCGCGCCGCTGATATTCTCGGCATAGATCGAGACCGGAAGTTGTTCTTCGGCAAGATTGCTGATCTTGCGCGATATACCATCGGTGCCTCCACCTGCTGACCATGGCACGATGAGGCGGATGTCACGGGTGGGGAAGTCCTCGGCAGCCACGGAGGAGACTAGCGTCAGTGCGGCCAGGGTACTGATGAGACCTTTCTTGATGGCATGAGTTGGCATGGGATTTCTCCACTTTTGTTGTTGTGCAGCGATGAACTGCCGATTCAGTGTTGTTGCTTCCATTCCTCAAGAATGCTCGCCAGGCGCTCCACCTGGGGCGTATTCAGTCGGTCGACGCCGGGTGGGCGCACAAAACCGACATCCTGTCCGACCAGTCGCATGGCCTCCTTGACGACAGTGACATTGGTACCGTTCTGCTCAAGGGTGCGCATGTCTTCGAAATCTGCGATGGCGGCAACCAACTGCCTGGCTTGTTTCCAGTCGCTATTCTCCAACGCCTGGTGAAAGCGCATGGAAAGGGCGGCGTTGATATTTACCAGACCTGAAGTGAAGCCGCGGGCACCATAGGCGTAGAAGGGGAGTGCCCAGCTTTCTGCCAAGCCGCATATCCATTTCAGAGAGGAGCCTTGCGTGGCCCGCATGCATTCAGCCATGCGAAGCGGGTCGGGAACTGCGTACTTGATGGCCACCACGCTCTCGATCTCGGCCAGACGAGCAAAATCGGACGGCGTCAGCCCGGCATTGCGCGCGTAGGCGATAATCGGCAGGCCGGTCTCGCGACTGATGTCACGAACGTACTGGACAAGCATGCGTGGGGAGGCAAAGGGATCCGGCGGCTGGTGAATCATGATGGCATCAACGCCGGCCTCCTCGGCTGCCTGGCTCAGCCTCATTGCTTCATGGAGACTGCGCCCTACCCCGGCGGTGACCAGGCTGCGCCCGGCGGCTGCATCCACGGCAATTCGATAAGCATGCGTAATTTCGTCGGGCGTGAGGGAGTAGAACTCACCGGTATTGCCTCCGCTGACGATATTATGAACACCTGCGTGGGCAATATCGTTCACGACCTGACGTAGCAGGGCGTCATTGATGCGACCGTTGGGCAGATATGGGGTCACATGGACACCCGAAACCCCCTCGAGGGCTTGCTCGACCCGCGAACGGGACGCTGTGGTGATCATCGTTGTTTCTCCTTCCTGTAGGTGCGGTGCGATGAATCGTCACTAGGCGTACAGGAAGGCTATTGTTTGATTTGCAAAGTTGTCAAACAAATTTTAATTAGCTTAAAGAGAGAAAAAATAAAAAAATCCATAAAATCAGCAAAATAAGCAAATCGTATTATGCTTTGGTCTTATTACATATTTACAAGTTAGCTAACATGTCAGCGAGGTGAATCAGCAGGGAGCCAGGGGCGCTGTTCGGGGCGATACGTTTCCAGCAGCCCCCAGAGGATCGCCATGGTCTCGGCATCCGGGTGGCCGCGGTAGTCGGCGGGGCGAAAGCGCATCTGGAAGGCGCGCAGCACCGAGCGGGTCTGCTGATCGAGCTCGCCGGTGATGTCGATCGGATAGCCCCAGCTCTCGAGTCCCTCCTGCAGTTTCGCCACCGACAAAGGGCTTCTGCGGAAGTGCGCCTCGAGCGTTACTACCCGTTCTTCGTCGGGCCACACACCGATACCCGCTTCATGTAGCTTGCGCCAGGGAAACCGAGGGCCCGGGTCGATCTTTCGCATCGGCGCGATATCGGAATGCGCTACCACATCGGTAGGGTGGATGCTGTGGCGCTCGATGATGTCCCGCGACAGCGCGATTAGCGCATCGATCTGCTCGTCCGGGTAAGGCGCCCAGTTCACTTCCACGGCGGCCTCGGTGTGTGTCTCCAGTAGCTGTTCCACCTCGGCGTAGGGTCGGTCAGGTCCGGTATTGACGATCTCGATGCCGATCGAGGTGTCATTGATGTTGGGGCGGCCCTTCCAGGTGCTGGCGCCGGCGTGCCAGGCACGACGCGATTCGTCGACAAGCTGATAGACCAGTGGTTGGCCGCGCTGCTCCCGTGGCGGCAGCGGCAGCACGTAGTGGGCACTGACATGCGGACCGGTGAGTACCGCCAGCGACTCGGTTTCGTTTACGTCGGTGTAGTGCAGCACCAGGTGGCGAACGCGGCTGTTGTGCGAAGGCGAGGTGAAGCGATGCTCGACGCCGTAACCCTGGCGAGCCTCGAACGTGGGCGAGGCGCAACCGACCAGCCAGGCGCCCGCTAGTGCCGTGCCCATCAAGGTGATCCAGCGTTGAGGCATGGTCAGCTCCCCTCCGCCACGAGCCGTATCAGCAAGCCGATCACCATGGCGGTCGAGACGCTGAGCAGGGTGCCCATGAGCACGTATTCGGTCAGCTTGCGATCCTGTGCGCCGCGTAGTTCACCGAAGCGCAGCACCGACTTGGCGGCGAGAAGGAAGCCGATGGCGGTCAGTTGGTCGAGCAGCACCAGGGTTAGTACCAGTACGCGTTCGGCCATGCCGATACGTGCCCCGGCAGCTATCAGTGTGCCCGGGTTGTCGATTTCGGCACTCCAGCGTTGTATGACCAGGGCGATGACAATCGACAGCGGACGGGTGACGACCAGATACGCGACGACGATGCCGAGCACCGGCGGGGTGAACAACCATTGCCAGAACGTCACCAACGGCTGCAAGTTGCCCAGCCAGGCCAGCCAGACACCCAACAACACCAGCAGGTGCAGTGCTTGATCGAGCATGAACCAGCGCAGCCTTGCCGGCGACAGATAGGACTTGCCGAGATCGATCAATGTATGGCTCACACCCACGGCAACCGCGCCTCCCAGCATCATGAACAGGGGAGTATCGGATGGCAGGGGAAAGGTGGCCGCCCCCAGCACCGTAAAGGCCAAGCCGCCATGTAGCGCCGCGTGCAGGTAGAGCTGGGGAGAACGCACCTTGCGCGCATAGCGGGCTTCGACCCAGCGTCTTGGCTGCAAGGCGAAGTCGCCGAGCAGATGGACCAGCACCAGCCCCAGCAGCAGCGAGAGATCTGCGTTCATCGTGGGTCGTCCTTGAATCGTTGACCGAGATAGCGGAGGTAGTCGTCGAGTAGTGACCAGCGTGCGGCCCGCAACCGCTTATGCACGCTGGGCTGGCTGATCCCGAGCCGCTTGGCGAGCGCTTGCTGGGATTCCTCGTACCACAGGCTCAGGTAGACAGTCTCGGCGGCGTAGTGCGACCAGCCGTCGATCAGATCGTCGACGAAGCGGGTCAGCAGGGCCAGGCACTCGCTCTCGGTATCCTCGGCCAGCTCGAGACACAGGTGGGAGGAGCCTTCGCTCATGGCATCCAGCGCCTGACCGGAGCGCACGAATACCTCGCCGCTGGCTTCGGTCACCCGCTGTTCGGGTTGCCAACGATCCTTGCCGATGGCGACAGCGATGCGGGCGTCCCAGCGCTGACTCTCCTCCGAATGGCGAATCAATGCCGCCCGCAACAGCACTGCTGCGGGCAGGGCAGTCGCGGGGTCGGGCAGGGCTATCTGAAAGCCGTCACCACGGTACCGCTCGCCTTGGCCGCCGTAGCGATCGGTGATCGCTTCGATGGCGTTATCGAGCGCCTTGAAGAGTCGTTTCGGGTCGCTGGCCTTGCGGGAATCGACAAGGTCGCCCGTGAGTACGGCAATGCGCTGCACCATAGGCTTGTTCTGCATGGAGATGATGGAAGGATAATAGCCCTTAAGGGTTATTTTTCAAGTTAATAGCCAAAAAGGGCTATAGCGACTCTGCCCGCTATCGACACTTGACTGGTCATATGAAGGACGTGGCTTCATACAAAAGCATGTATATACATACAGTATAGAGAGCCGTCCGGGGATGGGCAAGCGGTCGCAGGGCTATCGAAACCGGTCCGAGCGCTTCTATCCGCGCGCCAGCTCACGCATGGCGTTCTCCAACCCCTCCAGTGTCATCGGATACATTCGGTCGTCGATCAACTGACGGATCAGTTGGGTGGAGTGGGTATACTCCCAGGCACGTGGCGGCATAGGATTGAGCCACGCTAGGCGATGGAACTTGTCGACCAGACGCTTGAGCCAGACCGCGCCGGCCTCGTCGTTGAAATGCTCGACGCTGCCGCCGGGGTGTGTAATCTCATACGGCGACATGGCCGCATCGCCAACGATCACGACCTGGTAATCCGAACCGTAGGTGTGCAGCAGGTCCATGGTAGGGATGCGTTCGTTGCCACGCCTCAAGTTGTCGCGCCACACGCCTTCGTACAGGCAGTTGTGGAAGTAGTAGTGTTCCAGGTGCTTGAACTCCGATCGGGCGGCGGAGAACAGCTCCTCGCAGACGCAGATGTGATCGTCCATGGAGCCGCCCACGTCGAGGAAGAGCAGCACCTTTACCGCGTTGTGTCGCTCGGGACGCATGCGCACATTGAGCAGACCGGCATCGCGTGCGGTATCGCGAATGGTGGCGTCGACATCGAACTCCTCGGCCGCGCCCTGGCGGGCGAACTTGCGCAACCGGCGCAGCGCCATCTTGATGTTGCGCGTACCGAGTTCGAGCGTATCGTCATAATCGCGGAAGCGGCGCTCGTCCCACACCTTGATCGCACGGCGATGGCGCGAGCCCTCCTGCCCGATGCGGATACCCTCGGGATTGTAACCGTAGGCGCCGAAGGGGCTGGTGCCACCGGTGCCGATCCACTTGTTACCGCCGGCATGGCGCGCCTTCTGCTCCTCGAGGCGCTTCTTGAAGGTCTCGATCAGTTTCTCGAGACCGCCCAGCGACTCGATCTTGGCTTTTTCCTCCTCGCTGAGCTGCTTCTCGAACTCTCGACGCAGCCAGTCATCGGGAATCAGCGCCTCAATGGCGGCATCGAGATTCTCCAGGCCGTCGAACCAGGCGGCGAAGGCACGATCGAAGCGGTCGAAATGGCGCTCGTCCTTGACCATCACGGTGCGCGCCACCTGATAGAACGCCTCCATGTCGGCGAACACCACGCCGCGCTCCACCACCGCGTGCAGGTCTAGCAGTTCGCGTAGCGACACCGGGACGCCGGCGCGCTTGAGGGTTTCGAACAGGCCGATGAACATGTCTCAGCGCCTCTGGTTGCCCTGGCGACGCATCATGAAAGCCAGCCGTTCAAGCAGCTGGGTATCCTGCTCGTTCTTGACCAGGGCGCCTGCCAGCGGCGGGATCGCCTTCACCGGGTCGCGGTGGTAGAGCGCTTCGCGGGCGAGTTCGTCGCTCATCAGGAGCCTTAGCCAGTCGACCAGCTCCGAGGTGGAGGGCTTCTTCTTCAGACCCGGGGCCTGGCGCAGGTCGAAGAATACTTCCAGCGCCTCGCTGACCAGCTTCGGCGCGATGTCGGGGAAGTGCACGTCGACGATCGCCTGCATGGTCTCGCGATCGGGAAACTCGATGTAGTGAAAGAAGCAGCGGCGCAGGAAGGCATCGGGCAGCTCCTTCTCGTTGTTCGAGGTGATGACGATAATCGGCCGATGCTTGGCGATGATGGTCTCGCCGGTCTCGTAAACGTGGAATTCCATGCGATCCAGCTCCTGGAGCAGATCGTTGGGGAATTCGATGTCGGCCTTGTCGATCTCGTCGATCAGCAGCACCACCCGCTCGTCGGCGGTGAAGGCCTCCCACAGCTTGCCGGGTTTGATGTAGTTCTCGACGTTCTCCACGCCCTCGACGCCGAGCTGGGAGTCGCGCAGTCGACTCACCGCGTCGTACTCGTACAGGCCCTGGGCCGCCTTGGTAGTGGACTTGATATGCCAAGTGATCAGCCGGGTGCCCAGCGAGCTTGCCAGCTCCTCTGCCAGCAGGGTCTTGCCGGTGCCCGGCTCGCCCTTGATCAGCAGCGGGCGCTCGAGAGTCACGGCGGCGTTTACCGCCTGCTTCAAGGCATCGGTAGCTACATAGGTAGAGGTCGAATCGAAAGCCATGGTCGTGCCTCGGCGATTAGCGTCGTGTGGGGAAGTCAAACAAGTGTACGGAAGGGCGGGGTTGGGGACAAACCTGGGCGAGTCGCCGGTCACTCCGCATAGATCATCTTGCGCGTCATTCCCCCGTCCAACACGCAGTTCAGCTCCGTCACGAAGCCCGCCGCATCGGAGAGCAGGTAGGCTGCCTTCATTCCTTGCGACGGTAGGCCTCCACCAGCGTGGCCGGGTCGTGCTCGGCGTGACCATGGCTCACGTGGGCCCGCATCAGCTGAGCGGCCAGTCCGCTCATGGGCGTGGCACTGCCGATGCGCTGACTCTGCGCCATGGCCATGTCGAGATCCTTAAGCAGGGTGCGAAGATGCCAGGCCGGGCTGGAGTACTCGCTCGCCGCCATGCGCGGGGTGAGGATCTGGAACGGTCGCGAATCGGCAAAGCCGCCGGCCAGCGCCTCGGTCAGGCGGCTGGCGTCCACGCCGCTGGCCTCGGCCAAGGCCACCATCTCGGCGATTACCGCCGCCTGGCAGCCGACGATCATCTGGTTGCACACCTTGGTCACCTGGCCCGCGCCCACCGGACCCATGTGCGTGACCCGCGCCGAGAGCGGGGTGAGCATGGGGCGCACGGCCTCGATGTCCGCTTCCGTGCCGCCGCACATGATGGCGAGGCTGCCCGCTTCGGCCCCCGCCACGCCGCCGGAC
Source organism: Billgrantia saliphila (assembly GCF_002930105.1). Lineage (GTDB taxonomy): Bacteria > Pseudomonadota > Gammaproteobacteria > Pseudomonadales > Halomonadaceae > Halomonas > Halomonas saliphila. The sequence goes on from NZ_PJRN01000010.1 coordinate 10,417, forward strand.
ACCGGCGCATCCACCCAGCGCATGCCACTCTCTTTTTCCAGTCGTTCGGCAAAGCCCCGCGTTGCTGCCGGATCGCTGCTGGATAAATCGATCAGCCGCTGCGCCTTGCGTCCGTGGGCCGACACGCCGCCCTCGCCGAATACCACGCTCTCCACCACGGCGGTGTTGGCCAGGCACAGCATCACCACGTCCACGCCTTCCACCAGCTCGCCGATGGAGTCGGCAACCGTGGCGCCGGCATCGCGCAGCGCGTTGGTCTTCTCCACGGTGCGGTTCCATACGGTCACGGCAAAGCCGGCAGCCAGCAGGCGACGCGCCATGGGATCGCCCATCAGTCCAATGCCGATGAAGCCAAGGCGGGGCTGTGTCATGTCGTTCTCTCCATTGAGCGGTGCGAAGCGGGAGTCTCCTAGAATGCGCGATGGAAGGGTTTTCCATCAATACCAGTACTCCGCCAGCCACCACAACAAAGAGAGAGCGAGCCTAACGAACATCGTTAGGCGGACGGATTCACGCGACGGTAGATGGCCTCCAGAAGGCTGTAGAGACCGAAAGCGAACAAGCCGATCGCAACCAGCGCCAGGAGCCATTGGCCGAACGATTGGCTGCGCAGCGTATTGAACACTTCGGAAAGCCCACCCGCCTGGTCGGGGTCAAACTGATAAGCGGCGATGATGAAGAATGAACCGATAATCAGGAAAACCAGGCCGCGAATCACGAGGCCGAAGCGGCAGATGGGGTAGGCCCAGTGCTGGGTCCGCGGCGGCATGTCGAAGTGGCGATCGAATTGGGTCTTACAGCCCTTGATGCCATGGGCAATCCCGGCGCCTATGATGGCCAGGCCCACGGCGCCGACCAGCCATCTACCATAGGGCTGCTGCATCAACCAACTGGCCAGGCCTTCCGACCCTCCACCTGAACCGCCTGAGCTGCCACCTATCGTGAAGATCAGGCTGGCGGCAAATATCGCAAGCAGAGTATGTGTGATCGCACTCACCAGCAGGCCCGCCCGGATAGCCATCCCCTTGGCATCGGTGCCGTGGCGGTCGGTGTCCTTGATGGCCTGGGTGCAGCGCCAAATGGCGTACCCCAAGAGGCCCACGCAGATTATACCAAGGAGCAGGTTGCCCCATGGGGCGGTCATCAAACTTTCCAGTGCGCCGCGGCTGTCGGTGGTTTGGCCGCCTTGACCAAACGCCGCCAGAGCGGCAAGGCCGCCGATCAGGAGATACACGACTCCGCGGGCCGCGTAACCCCAGCGAGCGAGCAGGGTGAGGGCGTCCCCGCCATCGGGGGTGGTGGTGCTGTCCGTCATGAACTCCTCCTGGCTGAGCATGGCATCGATAGACGATTGCCCAACATTCACTCTAGCAGTTCGGCGGCTTCTCCCGGCGCGGTGCGGGCGGCATGTTCAAATTGGTAGAAGCTCGGACTTTTAGCACCAATGGCATGCACGCTAAGCCACCTCGGCAGATGGGCAGGCCGGGAGAAAGCGAAGGGCGAAATGCCAAGGCCCCGTCGAAAGCGGGGGCCTGGCAGGTACGTGTCACGCTATCAGCCCGTCGTGCGTCCGCTGAGCTTGTCGCGCAGGCGGTCGATCATGCCCACACCGGGGCCGATAGTCTTGTGGAAGAGTTCGGAGTGAGGCGCGCTGGGGTGAGGGCGGGTCGGGGCCACCTGCTTGGCGGTCTCCACTTTCCTGCCCATGTCGACGAGCTGCTCGCCGGGGATGTGCGAGCGAAGCTTCGGGAACTGGTCGCCCTCTTCGTCGCTGGCGTGGTGACGCAGCAGGCCATCCAGTTTGCGTACGTGGTCCATGAAGACCGGATCGGAGGTGTCGGCATCCTCCAGCCGCTTCATTACCTGCACGATCTCGTCATGCTCCTGCTTGTCGTGCTGCACCTCCTCGGTGCCGTTCGGCACGTACTTCTCCATCACAGGGTAGACGTGCATCTCCTCGGCGACGGCATGGCGCATCACTTCCGCTATCAGCGTATCGGTCAGCTCGCGGCGCTGGTCGGGTTCCGGCGTATGCTGGATCCGGCCGAGCAATTCCTCCATCTCGCGATGGTCGATGGTGAGAATGTCGACCACATCCGCAACCGATCCGCTCCTGGGATGTTCGCTCATGAGACTCCTCCTTTGAGTCACTTCGCCTAAGCGAATGTAGGAATCTTCACCATAGTACCGCGCCGTCCTGATAGCCAAGCGTGGCGATGCTTTCGACGTGACGTGACGTGACGTGACGTGACGCAGTGCGGTGATCTATACAGAACGGAGCTTGCCGTAAGTGTCGACAGGAGCTGCCAAGATGGATGAGTACACTGACGCAACATTCCACGAGACCGTTGTGCCCCTGTCGCGGCGCCAGGCGTTTCATTTGTTCACCGAACTGTTCGCCGACTGGTGGCCGAAGGAGTACACCTGGTCGCAGTCGGCACTGAAGACGATCGGCATCGAGCCGAAGGAGGGCGGGCGATGTACCGAAGAAGGCCCTTACGGGTTTCAGGTGGACTGGGGGCGCGTAGTGGTCTGGGAGCCGCCCGAACGGTTGGTGCTTGCCTGGCAGATCGGCCCGAATCGTGTACCACAGCCCAATCCGGAACACGCCAGCACGGTGGAGGTGCGGTTCAGCGCTGAAGGGCCGGAGGCCACTCGGCTGACCATTGAGCATCGCGACTTCCGGCGGCATGGAGAGGGCGCGGCTGAATACCGCGATGGCATGGCGTCCGACTGGGGTTGGCCCTTCATCCTGGAGCGTTTTCGCCAGTCGTCTTATTGATGGAGGTTCTGGCATACCAGCAGACCTGCGAATCGGAGGGGCGATATGCGACTCAGGGTGCTTTCCGACCTGCACCTGGAACATTTCGACGAGAACCGCGAACTGCCTGAGGTGACGGCGGACGCGGTAATCCTCGCCGGAGACATTCACCGCGAGACGAAGGGGCTGGCCTGGGCGGCGGAGCGCTTTGCCGGCCAGTCGATCCTCTACGTGCCGGGCAACCACGAATTCTATGGCACCCGCATGCCGGCGCTACGCCGGGAACTGGCCACCGAAGCCGAGCGGCTCGGCATTCACCTGCTCGACAACCGTTCGCTGACGCTCGGTGGCGTGCGCTTTCACGGCACCACGCTGTGGACCGACTTCGCTCTCTACGCTGAAGAGCCCGACCATGACGCCGCGCTCACCGAACGTAAGGCGATCGTGCTGATGCCGGATTTCAGCATCATCGAGCAGCCGGAAGGAGGAACTTTCAGCCCGCGGGAGAGCCGGCGGCTGCATGCCGAGGCTCTGGCCTGGCTCGAGGCTGAACTGGCCCAGCCAATCGCCGGTCCGCGGGTAGTGATCAGCCATCATGCCCCGCTGGCAGCCTGCATCCCGCCGCGCTATCGAGGCGATGCATTGTCGCCGGCCTTTGCCTCGCATCTGCCGGGATGGATGGGACGCGTGGACCTCTGGATACACGGTCACGTTCATGAACCGGTGGATCTGGAGGTGGCCGGGACTCGAGTGGTGGCCAACCCCGGCGGCTATCCGAGCGAGTTCGAACCACCGCTGTTCGCGCCGGACTTAGTCATCGAAATCTGATAAAGAGAGTCGAAGCGTATCGATACGATGGGTCCTCGCATGACTCGCCCTGGCTGGACTACGAGGGGCTGTCGACCTATCAGGAGTGGCCTGAGAGGCGATAGAGACATGGCAAACTGCGATGCCCGGCGCCATCGCTGGCGCCGGGCATCTGTCTGTCGAATCTCAGCTGAAGACGTGGAAGCTGTCGGCGTTGATCCACAGGTGGACGAGAATACTGGCCACGTACCCCAGGGCGATCACCGGTGCCCAGCGCAGATGCCCCGCGAAGGTGTAGTAGCCGCGTGCCTGGCCCATCAGCGCGACGCCAGCGGCGGAGCCGATGGAGAGCAGGCTACCGCCCACGCCGGCTGTGAGCGTGATCAGCAGCCAATCGCCGTGGGACATCTCGGGCTGCATGGTCAGCACCGCGAACATCACGGGGATGTTGTCCACCACCGCTGAAACCAGGCCCAGCGCAATGTTGGCCCAGGTGGCGTCCCAGCCGTAGAGCAGTTCCGATACCAGGCCCAGGTAGCCCAGGAAACCCAGGCCACCGACGCACATCACTACGCCGTAGAAGAACAGCAGGGTGTCCCACTCGGCCCGCGCCACGCGATTGAACACGTCGAACGGAACCACGCTGCCGAGCTGGGCCAGCCGGCGTTCGTCACCGCTGCGTGTGTAGTGCTCGCGCTTGCGCTCAAGCGACCGGGGCAGGGTGCGGCGCAGGTAGTAGCCAAAGAACTGCAGGTAGCCAAGGCCGGTCATCATGCCCAGCACCGGTGGCAGATGTAGCAGGGTGTGGCAGGCCACGGCGGTGGCTACGGTGAGCAGGAACAGGGCGATGATACGCCGTGCGCCGCGCTTGAGATCCACCTCCTCCTCGATTCCCGCAGGCGTACGGTTGCCGATGAACAGGCTCATGGCCACCGCCGGCACCAGGAAGTTGACCAGCGAAGGCACCAGCAGGGCGAAAAATTCGTAGAACTTCAGCATACCGGCCTGCCACACCATCAGTGTGGTGATGTCGCCGAAAGGGCTGAAGGCACCGCCGGCATTGGCTGCCACCACGATGTTGATACAGGCCAGGTTGATGAAGCGCTTGTCGCCCTCGGCGACCTTGATCACCACGGCGCACATCAGCATGGCGGTGGTCAGGTTGTCGGCCACCGGCGAGATCACGAACGCCAGGCCTCCGGTCAGCCAGAACAACTGGCGATAGCTGAAGCCCTTGCGCACCATCCAGGCGCGCAGGGCATCGAACACGCGGCGCTCCTCCATGGCGTTGATGTAGGTCATCGCCACCAGCAGGAACAGCATCAACTCGGCGAATTCGAGCAGGGTCTCGCGGAAGGCATGCTCCGCCTCGTCGGGCATGCCGGCCTGTACGTAAACCCAGCCGATCAGAAACCAGATGAGGCCGGCGGCGACCAGCACCGGCTTGGACTTGCGCATGTGAATCTTTTCTTCGGCCATCACCAGGGCGTAGGCGAGCACGAAAAGCGCAACGGCGATGAAACCGACCAGCGAGTTCGTCAGAACGAGCGGTCCGGTGGCGGCCTGCGCCAGCGGGCTGGCGAGTCCGAGCAGAGGGATGAGCAGCAGGGCGCCTGGCCGGCGGAGGAACCGCGACCGGGCAGTGGCATGACAGCCGATTGACATGGTGGTATTTCCTGAGGAGGAACGGGGGAGAAAACACCGCCTATATATCATGCCGTGTTGCGCTGCGGTATCGCTCAGTTAACCTTGCCCCATGCCAGTTCGGCATAAGGCGGCGAGCCTTCATCGACCGTGCCGCCGTCCTGTGTCGTGGCCTCGAAAACGTGACGATATGGTAGCTTGTAGAGGCTTTTCCTCGTCTGCGAAATGGCTTCGGAATCCAATCGAAGATAGGAGGCTTCAGCATGCATATCGCCATCCTGACCATGCGCCTTTCGCTGCCAGGCTGCGCTTCGTTGAAAGAGAAGCGTCAACGCATAGGTGGGCTGCATGAACGCTATGGACGTAACCCGGCGGTGTCGGTCTGCGAGAGTGGTGATCAGGATCGACTGGAATCGAGCGAATGGACCTTCGTGGTGGTCGGCACCCAGCAGCCGAAGGTGGAATCCCTGTGTAGCGAGATCGAGGACAAGATGCAGCGTACGGTGGACGGGCGGGTGATGGAGGCGACACGAGAGTTTCTGTGATGCTCCATTCGTTACTGCAGTGCATCAAGAGAAGGCATGGGAGGCTCGATTGCGCTGCACTGGTGCAAGGACGGCGGGGCGAGGGTAAGGGGCTATTGGTGTCGGATGGCGAGGAAATATGCTAGCCATTTGATATAAAAGGTAAAAAAGAAAATTGGCGCGGTAATCGCAATAGACAGGACAAACGGTGACGGCAGGAAGCCGACCACCGTCTCCCGATCAAGTCGCCATGGCCGCTCGACTGGCCGGCGATAACCCGAGTGAGCTGGCGTGCTCCACCTGGTCCCCTTCGGGGGACCTTTTTTATTGGCTTACCTGGCGGGGCCGTTAAGCTTCTCGCAAGGAAAGATAAAGCCTGTTGCTGTTTTTCTTGCAGGCCTTGGCTGACAAGCGTTCTGTGATTGTTGGTGCGGCATTCGCTTGGGGTGCTATTCGAACAGGATAGCGGGCGATTTACCGAATGAGCTGGCGTGCTCCACCTGGCCCCTGCAGGGCCTTTGTTGTTGCGACAGGGTGAGCAATCCCGCGCGTCGCCGCAACTCGACCTTCGTGGGATAGGGGCCAACATCCGAACCCATGGACTACCTTTGGAAGGCGGCGCTGATCGTGACGGCAGCGCGACAAACGACAAGCTTTCACAAGGAGGTGAAATGCAGGAGAGAATCTTGCTCGTGCTCAACGGCGGCGGGGCATTGGGTGCTTACCAGTGCGGTGTCTATCGGACGCTGGTTCGGCACTATGGCGCTGAGGTCTTGCGTCGCACGGTCATCGTCGGGGCCTCGATCGGAGCGGTGAACGGTTTTCTCATAGCCGCACATCATCACCAGCCGGATAGCGGGCTGGGCACGCTGGAGCGATTCTGGCGTGAAGTCGCACAGCCTTCGGTGCCCTTCCTCCCGTTTCCCGAGACGCTCAGCTGGCGCTTGAATGCTACCCTGACGGGGCTGACGTGGGGCAATCCGCCTGTCTTTCATGGCGTGCCCGGCGGGTTTCTCGCCGGGCTGACGTGGTATCCCGCCATGGCGGGATACGACAACCGTAGCCTGGTCGAGACCACGCGTCGCTATGCCGAGGAGTACAGTCCAAAAGAAGCAGCGTCACCGCGCCTGATGATTCGCGCCATTGATATCGAGGCGGCGACCCCGGCCTGGTTCGATAGCGCCGATCAGCCTATCGTGCCCACCATGCTTGGAGCCAGCAGCGCCATTCCGTTGTTGTTCCAGCCGGGAAGGCACGCAGGGAGGGCTTACTGGGACGGTGATGTCTGGCATCAGGGGCTGCTACTGCCCGCTTTACGGCGTTTGCTGGGGGAGGAGCCGGATCAGCGGCTGCATGTCATCACCGTTGAGCTGTTCAAACGCAGTGCGGGCATGCCGAGCGGTTTCGGCCAGAGCCTCGATCATTTCCGGCGGCTGTTCCTGGGCGCACGTAGCGATGACGAGGCCGAGGAGGCGACCGAGCGTTACCCTTCGCTACGGCTGACCCGCATACGCCGGGCGCCTCATCCTGGCGAGGAGGCATCGCTGTGGCTAATGGACTGGGGGGCGGATCGCCTCGCTTATCTGCTCGAACAGGGTGAGCAGGATGCCGAGCGCGCACTGAACGAGAAGCAGAGCGAGTCCGAGACGACGGGAAATAAGAAATAAGAAAAAGGCTGCCATGAGATGGCAGCCTTGTCGCTTATCTGTCGAAACGGACCTTAGACGGCTTCTTGTGCAGCGTCGCTTCTTCCGTGGCGCTTATGTCATCCTTGACGGACATCCTTGTCCTTTATTGCTATGCCTTCCTGGCGCGGTGTCAGCTGCGATCCGAGAGTCGCCGTGCCGTTTGCGACCAGAGCCGATTAGCGGCCTTGGTTCTTGCCGCCCTTGCGGCCGGCTTCGGAGGCCTTCTGCGGGTCATTGGCGAAGTTGCCGCCGCTCTCGTGGCCACCTTTCTGGCCGGCTTCGGAGGCGCGCTGCGGGTCGTTGGCGAAATTGCCGCCGCTCTCGTGGCCGCCTTTCTTGCCGGCTTCGGAGGCACGCTGCGGATCGTTGGCGAAGTTGCCACCGCTCTCGTGACCGCCTTTTTGACCGGCCTGGGAGGCACGCTGTGGGTCATTGGCAAAGTTGCCGCTGCTCTCGTGTCCACCCTTCTGGCCGGCTTCGGAGGCCTTCTTCGGATCGTTGGCGAAATTACCTGGATTCTGATTGCGCTGTGCCATTGTCAGAACTCCTTCCCGTTAGCTATTTCAGCGATTTCGTATTTCCTTATACCGGCTTTCCGGCACTGCTGGCTTCTGCCATCACGATTAAACGTAGGTAGAGACCAACGTGGCATCAAGGAAATTAAGGTTTCTTAATGAAACGAATAGTTGGATTTTCTAATGCAGGATTGCTCAATGCGGGCATCAATTACGAACAAGCGGCACGGGCGAAATACCGAAACCCTTCTGGGCCATTGGATCGGCTGCCACATCCGGCTAGGGTAGGAGCAGGAACTCATCGAAACGGCTAGGGAACAAGCCATGTCTCTCTTTATCGCCTTGAGCGGCTTCCTGCTGGTGGGGCTGGTGATTTACGACGCCGTCCAGACCACGCTGACGGGATCGAAATCGGGACCCATTACCCACGTGCTCTGTCAGCTGGCCTGGTATCCCGCCCTGCGGCTGCATCGCCGCTATCGGCTGCACGGATTGCTGGCGAGCGTCGGTCCGTGGAGTACGGTAACGCTGATACTGGTGTGGGTGGGCCTGGCCTGGCTTGGCTGGTGGCTGGTCTTCAATAGCTATCCGCAAGCGGTGTTCCATCCCGATTCGGGCACTTTCGCCAACCCCACGGAACGGCTCTACTTCATCGGCTACACCCTCACTACGCTGGGGTACGGCGATTTCGTGCCCGGCGGCAGCAAGTGGCAGGTGCTCTCGGTGGTCGTGGCGGCAAACGGTTTTTTTCTGCTGACGCTGGCGGTGACTTATTTTCTCTCCCTCGTATCCGCCGTGGTGCAGAAGCGGCAGTTGGCTATCTTGATCCATACGCTTGGCGATACCCCCGAGGCGATCGTGCGTCAACAAGGGGAGGACGGCGACTTCGCGGAGTTGGCCAGCCAAGTCGACGATCTGAAACCCACCATCGTCAGCTTGGGGCAACAGCATCTTGCCTATCCGGTATTGCACTATTATCACGAGGTTCGGCCCGACCGGGCGCTCCCCGTAGCCCTGTGCAAGCTCTACCAGGCATTGACGATCATTTGTCACGCCTCGCCGTCATTGGAATCTTCGGTGCGATTCAAGCTGAAAACGACCCTTTACGCGCTCGAAAGCTTCCTGGTCGTGCTGGACCAGAATTTCGTTCATCGCTCGGAGCACTTGCCCATGATCGAGCCGGCCTGGCTGCCTAGGCATCGGACGTTTTCCCGTGACCCGACGGAGATACGGCGTTATCTCGAAGGGTTGGATAATCAGCACGTATGGCATGCCTATGTCGAGAAGGATGGCTGGTGCTGGGAGACGGTTTGGCAGGGCGGTACCGGCATGAGAGGGCAATGACATTCTCGCGCACGACTCCGATCCCGACGAGTGGGTTGCAACGCCATGAAGGGTCGGCCTGATGTCGGTAGGCGGACGGGGAGCGACTGTCGGGCAATAATAGAGGCTATTGAACCGTATGCGGAGGCCTGGGTTTGGCTCAAACGACACCCGCCGGCGACGCGATCCCCGTGGGCATAAGTGCCTGCCTGATGGGCGAGCAGGTACGCTACAACGGTGGGCACAAGCGCTCCCGCTACTGCCTGGAGGTGCTACAGGAGTGTTTCGCCTTCGAACCCTTCTGCCCCGAACTCGAGGCGGGGCTGGGCGTGCCACGTGAGCCGATTCGTCTTGTCGGCGCCCCCGGCGAACCGCCGCGGGTGGTCGGCACGGTCAACCCGGAGCTCGACGTCAGCGAGCGGCTCGAGGAAGTCGGCCAGGCTTTCGTCGCGCGGCATCGTCACCTGCGCGGTTTCATCCTGATGAAGGGTTCGCCGAGCTGCGGACTCGAACGGGTCAAGGTCTACCACGAGCACGGCATGCCCAGCCATGCCGACTCCGGCATCTTCGTGCGGGTAATGCGCGAACTCTTCCCCGAACTGCCGCTGGAGGAGGAGGGGCGCATGAGCGACGCCGTGCTGCGTGAGAATTTCATCACCCGCGTGTTCGCCTTCGACGACTGGAAGCGCAGCGTCGAGAATGAGCCCGACTACCATGCCCTGATCCAGTTTCACAGCCGCCAAAAGTACCTGCTGATGGCCCACCACGTGGAAGCCTACCGCGAACTGGGCCACTTCCTGGGCAGCGGGGCGCATGCCCAGCCGCTGGAGGCGGCCAAGGCGCACTATCTGCGCCGCTTCATGCAGGCGCTGTCTCGCCCGGCCACGCGCAAGACCCATACCAACGCACTGATGCACGTGCTGGGCTACCTGAAACAGGCGTTGGACAGCGAGGTCAAGCAGGACCTGCTGCAGGCGGTGGAGGAGTACCGCCTGGGCCACGTGAATCTGGTGGTGCCGCTGCGGCTGATCAATCACTACGTGAAGCGCCATGGTTCGGACTATATCCGCCAGCAGACGTATCTGGATCCGCATCCGTACGAGCTGGCTCTGCGTAACACCATATGAAAAACACAGCAAGCGACGGCGCTGGGCCAGGCGTTGTTGCAACCACCTTACCATGCTCATTTTGGTGAACTGCGCTTTTGCGCCTAGTCTCACCTGGTCTGGTCGTCGCTCGCTACGCCTGCATCAGAGTTTTGCAGGGCTGCGTTCGCTCATGCCTCCACCCGGTGCCGGCCGAATTGCAGGTTCGCCAGGTGGCGGTAGAGTGGGCTGGCCTTGAGCAGGTCCTCGTGTCGCCCCGCGGCCACCAGTTGGCCCTCGTCGAACACCAGCAGGCGGTCGGCGGCAGTCACCGTGGCCAGGCGGTGTGCGATGACCAGACTGGTGCGCCCCGCCATCAGGCGGTCGAGTGCCTGCTGAACCAGGCGTTCGCTCTCGGCGTCGAGCGCGCTGGTGGCTTCGTCGAGCAGCAATACCCGTGGATCCTTGAGCAACGCCCGGGCGATCGCCAAGCGTTGCCGTTGGCCGCCCGAGAGCTGCACGGCACCTGGGCCCAGCGAGGTGTCGAAGCCGTGGGGCAGCGCTTCGATGAATCCGAGGGCATTGGCGTCATCGGCGGCGGTGCGCAGTGCGTCAAGCGAGGCGTCCGGTGCACCGTACCGAAGGTTGTCGGCCACCGTGCCGGTGAACAGAACCGGCTCCTGCGCTACTAATCCCATCGCGGCGCGCAGCTGGCGTGGGTCGAGATCGCGCAGGTCGATGCCGTCGAGGGTGACTCGCCCATGGTCGGGGTCGTGGAAGCGCAGCAAAAGGCCCAGCAGCGTACTCTTGCCGGCTCCGGACGGCCCCACCAGGGCGATACGCTCGCCGGGGCGGATCCACAGGTCGAGCGCCTCGAGGGCGGGGGCGTTTCGGCCGGGGTAGGCAAAGCTCACACCCTCCAGGCGGATTTCACCGTATAGCGGCGAGGGAAGGGGCATCGGCCGCTCCGGCGGGCGTATGCCGGGCTCGGCATCGATCAACTCCAGCAGCCGCTCGGCGGCGCCCGCGGCCCGCTGCACGTCGCCTGCCACCTCGGCCAGGGTCGCCACGGCACCGGCGGCAAGCACGGCGTAGAACACGAAGGCCGAAAGCTCGCCGGCGCTCATCTCGCCTTCCAATACCGCCTGGCCTCCTTGCCATAGCATCAGCCCCACCGCGGCGAATATCGCCAGCATGGCCGCACCGGTGAGCCAGGCGCGCTGATGGGTACGGGTCACGGCGGTGGCAAACGCCTGCTCGACGCGCTCGCCGTAGTCGCGCCGATCGATCGGCTCATGGGTGAAGGCCTGCACGGTGCGAATGCCATCCAGGGCTTCGCTGGCGTAGCGGCCGAGTTCGGCGACTCGATCCTGGCTGTGTCGCGAGAGGCGGCGCACGCGACGGCCAAACCACAGGATCGGCAATACCGTGGCGGGAATGCCGGTCAGCACCAATGCCGAGAGCCAGGGCTGGGTCACCAGCATCAGCGCTACGGCGCCGAGCAACAGCACCAGATTGCGCAGCGCCAAGGATATCGAGGAGCCGAACAGGGTCTGCAGCACGCTGGTATCGGCGGTCAAGCGTGAGGCGATCTCGGCGGCGCCGCGATCGCGGTGTATGGCGCTCTCGAAGAACGCCGGTTCCAGCTCGAGCAGGTGGTCGAAGACTTGCCGCCGCAGGTCGGCCGCCAGCCGCTCGCCGATCCAGCTCACCAGGTAGTAGCGCAGCGCCGAGGCGGCGGCCAGCACGCTGACGACAAGCAGCATCAGGAAGAGCGTCTGGTTGAGCCGGGTGGGATTCTCGGCCAGGAAGCCCTGGTCGATGACCAGGCGTAGCCCCTGGCCCAGTGCCAGCACGCTGGCGGACGCCATGAGCAGGGCCACGGCGGCGATTGCCAGGCGGGCGCGATAGGGTGCAAGCAGCTTGAGCAGCCGCAGCAGGACACGCGGATCGGGGCGTGGCGACATGAAAGCGTTCCGAGGAGAGTAGACGTGACGACACGATACCAGTGCCACCCCGGCGCTGCATGTCGCCAGACGCCTCCAGGGAGGCGTCTGGCTGAGCTGTCAGACCAGAAGTCGGCTCCAGCGTCCATACTCGCCGTGGATCGGTCCTCGGCGCAGGCTGAGTGCGATCACCGCAGCGCCGCAGGCCAGGCTGTTGACCAGGGCGAGTGTATCGGCGCCGTGCAGGAACGGCGTAAAGAACAGTACGCTGCCGAGCGGAATCAACACCCAGCGTGCCGGGCGCGCCGATTCGGCCATGGCGACCACCGTGACGGTGATGATCAGCGCGCCGATCAGATGATCCCAGTTGGCCAGGGTACCTTCGGCACCGAAGGTTACGCGCGTGAACATCAGCCAGGCGCCTATCAGCAGGCACAGCGCCAGGTTCCAGGGCAGATTCACACCGGTGGACAGCGCATCGCCGATAACGGCCTGCGGCTTGCGCTGGAAGTTCTCCTCGACGCCTTCGTTGGGGCCTTCGTCGGTGTCGCCGGTGAAGAAGATCTTGAGCACCGGCGCGCCGGCCCGATGGCGACGCCTGAGAAACTCCCCGGTGGCGACGAATTCGTTGAAGGCATAGGCGATCTGCAGCAGCATCGCGCCGGCCTGCAGCAGACACAGCGTGCACCAGGTGCCGATCAGGATCGGCTGGATGATGATGAAGGTCACCGACACGACCCCCAGCGGTACGATCAGTACGCCGAACGAAGCGACGATCCAGGGCATGGTGCGCCAGCGGTTGGCGGCGCCGATAAAGCCGAGCAGGATCTCCAGCATGTAGACGATGCCGCCGAGCCCCGCATCCGGTACCGGCCACGCCTCGGAGGCCGAGGAGGTGATGATGTCCTCGGTGCCGTTGAGTCCGCTGCGGGTACCGTCGAAGAACGGATCCCACACGGCATCGATATGCCCGAGCTGATAAGCGGCCAGATAGCGCGAGACGAAGAAGCCGACCAGGGCCAGGGCGATGATCGGCATGCGCTGGAACCAGCTCGAGGGATTGTTGTTCCAGCCGGGGGGAGTGGTGGGGCCGGTCATCGCCGCCGCGGGCGACATGCCTGGCGTCGGTCGCACCAGGGCAGAGAAAGCGATGGCCAAGGTGCCGACGATGGTACCGTTGAGGTAGGCCGCCGCGCTCTCGCTCCAGAACACCAACGGAGCGAACATCACCCACAGGCCGATGCCGGCGCATACCCAGCGTGCCCAGGCATGCTGCCGCGACAGCGAGATGGCGCCGAAGATGGCGAGCAGCAGCCCGGCGCCGATATCGCTATAGGCCATGCCTCCTTCATAGCCCAAGGTCGGTGGCGAGACGATCAGCCATATCCCGAGAGCGATATTGAAGAAGTGCGCCCACAGGAACTGGAAGTGCTGCCGCTGGCTGTGGGCCTGGTACCGTTCCAGCACGCGCTCGGGATTCTGCCCCTTCTCCTCGGCTTCCTCGACCCAGTCGGGTGGGGTGATGCCGTTGGCCTGATACCAGCCGTGCGGGTCCTTCAGCAGATTGTCCACCATGGCTTCGAGCGTGTCGAAGACCTCGTGGCGCGGTTCCCAGCCGAGCTGTTCGCGGGCGCGGCGGATGTCGAGCTCGTAGTGATCATCGGCCATATCGATCATGAACGGCCGGATGAAGGGTTTCTCGCCCTTGTCGAAATCGTCGGGGACGAGCGGCTCGCTCTTCTCCTCGAGCAGGGCGCCGGTCTTGGCCAGCGGTTTGGGCATCACCACCGTCTTCCACTTCTTCTTGCCGTGAATCAGCTCGCCCAAGCGATTCTGCAGCGCTTCGTAGCTGACGGCGTGCTCCTCGCCAATGAGGATCTCGTTCTCCCGCGGCAGCTCTCGACGCCGATCGATGGTGCGCCGGAAGGCGTCGATCATGTCCTCCTTGTGCACGCACGCCTGGCCGGCATTGGTATTGCCGGAGTAGAAATGACTCTTGAAGGTGTGTTCGTAGATGCGCGCGATCTGGTGCGACAGCGTGGGCACGCTGGTTTTCTCGTCGTACATGCCGGCCAGGCGCAGCAGCGTATAGGGCATGGTGGCATGCTCGCGGATCACCGCTTCGGTTTTCGCCTTCGACTTGGGGTAGGCCCAGGTGGGCGCGATCGGCGTCTCCTCGGTGACCCTGCGCCCCGGTACCTGGGGTTCGTGAACCAGCATGGTGCTGGAATAGATGAAGCGCTCAACGTTTACGCTTTTCAAAGCCTCGAGCAGGTTCTTCGTGCCCTGTTCGTTGACCTTCTCGTACAGAGGCGACTCCTCGCCGGTGAAGTCGAAGTAGGCGGCGAGGTGAACCACGGCAGCGATATCGCGGCCGTGACGTTCGGCTACTTGCTCAAGCGCCTGCTTGATCGAGTCGATATCGGTGAGGTCGAACTCGTAGCTCTCGTCGGCTTCCTCCGCCTTGTTCCTGTCGAGAGCGATTATCCGATAATCGCGATTGAGGCTACGGGTCAGGGCCGTTCCTACGCCGCCCGAGGCTCCCGTGATCACAACCAGCGGTCTCTCCTGGATAGCCGCATCCTTGTCTGGCATGGCTAGGGTTCCCTCCGAACTCCATTAAGACGCATCACGATGCATGGCACTGGTTCAAGCTAGTCGGGTTGGGGGCGATACGGCAAACACGACTTGTCGCCTTGTGCCATGCTCTGTACAACAATAGGTAAATCGCGCTGCGATAATGTAGCGTCAGGTATCGGAGTGCTTGCGTATTGTCGGTATCGTGCCGTTACGATGAAAAGGGAGTTTCCGCTAGATGAAGAGTGCCGTTGCCATTCGCCATATCGCCTTCGAGGATCTGGGTATCTTCGAACCGGTTCTCGAGGAGTTCGGCTACCGCATTCGCTACCTCGATCCGGGCCTGCTGGGGTCCGATGCCCTCGAGGCGCTTGATGTCGACAGCCCCGAATTGATGGTGATTCTCGGCGCGCCGATCGGCGCCAACGACGAGGCCATGTACCCCTTCCTCGCCGCAGAGCTGGACGCCATTCGGCACCGGCTCGACTCGGGTCGCCCGCTGCTGGGTATCTGCCTGGGAGCACAGCTGATCGCACGCGCCTTGGGTGGCCGGGTCTTCCCCATGCCGGAGAAAGAGATCGGCTTCGCCGACCTCAGCCTGACTCGCGAAGGACAGGAAGGCCCGCTGCGCCATATCGGTAATCCCGACACGGTGCTTCACTGGCATGGGGACATGTTCGAGACGCCACCCGGAGCGACCCGGCTGGCTTACAGCCACCCCTGTGCGCACCAGGCCTTCGCCGTGGGCAAGCATGTGCTCGGCCTGCAGTTCCACCTCGAAGTCGACCCGGCGCATATCGAGCCATGGCTGATCGGCCATGCCGCCGAACTGGCTGCCGCCGAGGTGGATCCGGTGGCGCTGCGCGAGCAGGCGAAACGCTTCGGCCCGGGGCTCAAGCAGCGTGGCCAACAGGTCTTCCGCGAATGGCTGGCAGCGGCAGAGGCAGCCCAAGGCATCGAGTAGCCCTGGGCCCAGGGCTAACTTTGGCGTTGCTTGAGCTGTTCCCTGAGCTGCTTGGGGACTTGCTTGATGATCAGTCGATCCTGGGTTTCGTCGTACTCGATGCTCGAGCCGAGCAGGTGGGAATCGAAGCTGATCGACACGCCACCGGCGCGTCCGGTGAAACGGCGGAACTGCCGCAGGGTGCGCTTGTCGGGGGGGATCTCGGGAGAGAGCCCGTAATCGGCGTTACGAATATGCTCGTAGAACGCCTTGGGCTGCTGCTCGTCGAGTAGTTCCGAGAGCTCCTCCAGCGTGATCGGTTCGCCACGCCGGGCCTGGTCGTTGGCATAATCGATCAGTGCTTCGGTCTTCTCTCGGCTCTCCTCTTCCGGCAAGTCCTCCTGCTCTACGTAATCGCTGAACGCCTTGAGCAGGGTGCGTGTTTCACCCGTGGCGTCGATGCCCTCGGTGGCGCCCATCAGCTCGGCCATCTCTTCGGCGAGTTTCCTGCCGCCGCGATCGTGAACCCAGGAGAGGTAGTGGCGAGAGGCGGCGCCATCGCGCCATTGCGTCAGGTTGAGGCGTGAGGCCAGGCTCATGCGCGCCAGGTTGAGCTGAGGCGCGGGTACCGGTTCGAGCGACGGTGCGATGCCGAAGCCTTCACGATGGTGCAGTAGCGCCAGGCTCAGGTATCGGGTATCGCCCTGTTGGTAGTCGACGAACAATAGATGCCCCGATAGCGAGAGATGAGCGTCGACGAGAGGCAGCAGACGTCCGGCGACGTCTCGTGAGAAGGTGACGAAATCGCTGTGCCCCTCCAGGTAATTTTCCAACGCCTGCACGAATCCGACTTGGGTTTCGCCGTCGTCTCTCGTTCGGAAATGGCCCCAGGCCTTGGTCTTGCCGTGGTAGGCATCGTGAAAGGCGGCCAACAGGTCCTCCATCCTGTCCGAGCCAGGCAGCTCGGAGCTCGCCGCGTGCAGGGCGGCCGGCTGATCGCTCGAAGCCTTGTCGATACGATGAATGATGCTGTGCTGGATCGGCATGGTGTCTTCGCTATGAGGGAGCGGGCAGGGGACTTGCGCAGGGCGAGGAAGCGATGATACCGGCTAGACCTTCGAGTTCAACCCATGCGACACGCAACTCAGGCTTGTGCGGCGAGCGGTGACGGCGCGTCGCCGGCCACCATCACGCAGTTTCGACCGCGCGCCTTGCCGCTGTAGAGCGCTTCGTCGGCTCGCTGCAGGGCGGGTTCGAGCCGAGTTTCGCCGGGCTCGACCTGGCTAATCCCCACCGTAACGGAAAGGTGCGCGTCGGCATTCAACATGGGCAGTCGCAGCGAGGTGACTTTGGCGCGCAGACGCTCGGCAATCTGTAGCGCCGTATCGTGATCGGCTTGGGGCAGGGCAATGACGAATTCTTCGCCCCCATAGCGGCCGATGATATCCGTCTCGCGCAGCACCGAGGCGCAGCAAGCCGCCACGGTGGTCAGTACCAGGTCGCCAACGGCATGTCCGTGGTGGTCGTTGAGTGACTTGAACAGGTCGATGTCGACCATGCAGATAGCCAATGGACTCTGCTCGCGCTGGGCGCGACTCAGCTCCCGCTCGGCCAGTTCGAAGAAGCGGCGCCGATTGGCGATACCGGTGAGCGGATCGGTGCTGGCCAGGTGACGCAACTGGGCTTCGAGCAGGCGCCGTTCCTCGATCTCGCTCTGCAGCTTGCGGTTGAGCTCGTGTTCTTCCATCCACAAGGCGAACTGCCATCGCTGCAACCGGTTGATCCGAATGAGGGCGAGCCCACCCGTCAGGTTGACGAAGCCCAGCAGTAGCAAGCTGATTGCCAGCATGCCGGGCGTGAGCGGGCTCCACAGCGTCATGACCGTCACGAAGCCGGCTGCCAGATAGGCATTCCAGGCCAGCGTCCACGGCAATCGATTGGGCACCAGAAGATAGATGGCGGTGCTCGCTGCCAACATGGTGGATATATGCAGTTCGGTGCTGCCGGGGTTAAGGGGGAGGGTCAGCAGCAGGCCGCTGATGCCCAGGAAGAAGAGCGTATTGACCAGGATCGGTAGGTGCGACCGCACTCGGCGGCTGGCCATGGCGAGCGCGAGGACCATGCAGCTCAGGGCGATGGCCCCGCGAATAAACCAGAGCGTCAACAGGGCGTTGCCAGATCTCAGAAGAGCTTGATCGGCAGCACAGAAGGCGAGCAAGACGACGGTGATCAGCCACAGGGCATGACGCAGCTGCTGTTCGTCCTGCGCTCGCATGGCGTCACGATAAAGGGTTTCCTGCACCGGGTCGCGGAACTCGATGCGCCAGTCGAGCGAAGCTATCGTCCCAGACGTCATGATATGTCCCTTGCCAGGAAGGCACCGGCGCAACAAGGATCCTACGGTGCCGTCACTCGTTCGTTCTTATGCGCGCTCTCCCCAGGACCGCTCGGAGGCGCTTTTATCCTTACGCAACATGCGCTTGCAGTATTGGTTAAAATCGCAGGTACGTAACATGGGCTTGCCATGCGGATATTTAACCTCCGCAGCCATACGAGTCTAAACATTCCCCATTCCCGATAATGGCTAGCAAAATCGAATCGCGCCAGTATCGGCTCAACATGTACGAAAACTCGCTCCCTCTCTCATGACGCTTCCTGTCGCTGGCCGTCGTCATGCTACCGGCTCAGGGCTTGAGCCGATAACCGGTCTTGAATATCCAGTTGATCACCGCCAGGGCGACACCCAGAAACAGCGCGATGGTGCCCAGGCTGGCCCAGATGCTGACGTCACCACTGCCATAGAAGCTCCAGCGAAATCCGCTGACCAGATAGACCACCGGGTTGAGCAGCGTTAGCGCCTGCCAGAAGGGCGGCAGCATATCGATGGAGTAGAAGGTGCCACCGAGGAAGGTGAGCGGCGTGACGATCAGCAGCGGCACCAGTTGCAGCTTCTCGAAGCCGTCGGCCCAGATGCCGATGATGAAGCCGAGCAGACTGAAGGTCAGCGCGGTGAGCACCAGGAACAGCAGCATGATAAATGGATGCGCGATCGAGAAGGGTACAAACAGGCGCGCGGTGGCGAGCACGATCAGCCCCAGGATGACCGACTTCGTTGCCGCGGCGCCAACGAAGCCGAGCACGATCTCGAGATAGGAGATCGGCGCCGAGAGAATCTCGTAGATCGAGCCGGAAAAGCGCGGAAAGAAGATGCCGAAAGAGGCGGTTGAGACGCTCTGGGTCAGCAGCATCAACATGATCAGCCCGGGGACGATGAAGGCACCGTAACTCACCCCATCGACCTCGCTGATGCGCGAGCCGATGGCGGCGCCGAACACCACGAAGTAGAGCGAGGTGGAGACTACCGGCGAGACGATGCTCTGCAAAACCGTGCGCAGGCTGCGGGCCATTTCGGCCAGGTAGATGGTCTTGACCGACTGCAAATTCATGCACTCCCCCTGACCAGGTTGACGAAGATCTCCTCCAGCGAACTCTGCCGTGTATGCAGATCCTTGACGCGTATGCCGGTCGCCTCCAGGTCGGCCAGCAGACCGGCAATGCCGGTTCCCTCATCCAGGCGCGTGACATCGTAGGTATACACCAGTGCGTGACCATCCTCCGCCAGTTCCAGGTCGTGGCCGGCCAGGGCGGCGGGCACGCCATCCAGTGGCGTCGCCAGATGCAGGGTCAGCTCCTTGCGCCCGAGCTGTCGCATCAACGCAGTCTTCTCCTCCACCAGTACCAGTTCGCCGCGGCGGATCACACCGATACGGTCGGCCATCTCCTCGGCCTCCTCGATGTAGTGAGTGGTGAGGATGATCGTCACGCCCTGGTCGCGCAGGCCCCGCACCACCTCCCACATCTCACGGCGCAGCTCCACGTCGACCCCGGCCGTGGGTTCATCGAGGAACAGCACCTGGGGCTGGTGCGACAGCGCCTTGGCGATCAGGACGCGGCGCTTCATGCCGCCGGAGAGTTCCAGCAGGCGATTGTCGCGCTTGTCCCACAAGGTCAATGCGCGCAGCACGTTCTCGATATGTGCGGGGTCCTTGGGCTTGCCGAACAGGCCCCGGCTGAAACTGACCGTATCCCACACCGTGGTGAAGGCTTCGTTGGTCAGCTCCTGGGGCACCAGGCCGATACGCTCGCGCGCCTGGCGATACTGGCTCACGTTGTCGTGGCCGTCGACCAGCACGCGACCGCTGCTGGCGTTCACCAGACCGCAGATCACACTGATCAGCGTGGTCTTGCCGGCCCCGTTGGGGCCGAGCAGGGCGAAGATCTCGCCGCGGCGAATCGTCAGGTCGACCTCCTTCAACGCCTGGAAGCCGTCGCCGTAGATCTTCGACAGCGTCTCGACCTGGATGACCGGCGTGCCGGATTCGGCGGCGCCGCCGCTGACGTCGTGCCCCGCCAGGGTGAGCGGGGAAGGGGCTGATAGGGTCATGAGGTGTCCCGTGTGCTGAGAGGGCGAACCAACAGCCCCTATCCTAACGCGTGCCGGCGCTCGGTGCGCATTCTCAGCCCACCACTCCCGCCATGTTGAGCAGATAGAGCACGGCGAACCCCAGGTAGAACAGGCCGGCAATACCCATCGTGACGCTGGCGGCCAGGCCGGGGCGCAGGGCGGGCGGCAGCCGCGTGCGGTTGACGTACAGCGCCGCCATTGCGATGAACGGCGTGTGGGCGGCCGCAATGATCCCCGAGACGGACATCACCTGCACCGGATCGCTGAACAGCATAAGGATGACCAGCGGCGCCACGCCGGTGACGCTGACGATATAGAGCCGCTTGAGCCAGCGGCGCTCGAACAGCGGCCACGGCAGGCGCCGGTCGAGCGCATCCAGCCATTTGAGCAGCGGGGTCGGATGACCCGACTCGCGACGGCTGCGCGTCACGATCAGGGTCATGTCGGCGAAGCTGCGCCCCCAGCCGTCCTGGTTGGCAAGTATGCTGCCGCCCAGGGCGATCACGATGGCCGCGAGCAGGACGTAGCGACCGACCTCGCCCCACACGTCCGAGAAGATGTTGGTGAGATCCACCGCGACCTCCGGTCCTTCGGGCATGATGCCCTCGGGCGCCAGCAGTTCGGCCCCCAGCACCATGAACGAGAAGATCACGATAAGCCCGCCGACGACTCCGATGGCGGCGGTGACCGACATGGTGCGGATCCAGCCTTGGGTATGGGACAGGCGGGTCTCCCAGGAGCTGCTCTCGCTGCCCTCAAGCTCCCGGCGCGACGATTCGGGCTGCTCGTCATCGGGCTCGCGGCCCTGCAGACCGCCGCCGAAACCGCGTGTGGCGGTCCAGTAGCCGAACCACACGATGCCCATGGAGCCGGCCAGAATGGTACCCACCCAAGGCAGGATGACATAGAGGTCGGGTTCGTCGGGCCAGCCGAAGGTCAGGCCCTGGGCGACCTTCCCGAACCCGGGGAAGACGATGAATGCGGTGACGATGGCCATGATCATCAACGCCAGCGCCATTACGCGACTGAACGTCTCGATCAGCGAGTAGCGACCGGTAGCGGTAAACAGGGTGGAGAGAATGACCATGGCAATGGCGTAGAGGGTATTCGCTCCCGGCAGGAACTCGCCGAGTGCACTGCCCACCACCGCGGCCAACCCGGCGATACCGATCGCCGCCGCTAGCAGCTGCGGCACGAAGATCACCCATACCGCCCAGTCCCGCGGGCCTTTCAGCGTATGCATTCCCTCCAGCATGGTATGGCCGCTGACGATCGAGTAACGGGCCATCTCGCGGATCATCACCCACATGAACAGCACCACCAGCAGCAACATCCACAGCAGCTGGTACTCGTAGGCCGAGGCCACGCGGGGAGTGAAGAGGATCGAACCGGTACCGACCGCCGAGAGCATCCATAGCAGGCCGGGGCCGTACCACTTGAAGCGCCGCTTGCCGTGCGGCGGGCGGGGAACTTCCGAACGAAAGTGAGCGTCCTGCTCCGTTGGCTTCCTTGTCACGCGATACCTCCCTATCGCTAGTTTGGTGGCTACAAGGTAGCAGGCCCAGTTTTCGTCTCAAGACATGCCCGCACGAAAACGCCGCCGTGGCGGGCACGGCGGCGTCGGTGATCGCATTGCGGCGTGGATCAGCTGCGGCTGGTAATCTCGAGAAGATGATAGCCGAACTGGGTCTTCACCGGGCCGTGCACCTTGTTCAGCTCGCCGGTAAACACCACTTCGTCGAATTCGCGAACCATCTGTCCCGGGCCGAAGCTGCCCAAGTCGCCGCCCTGGCGGCCGGAGGGGCAGGAAGAGTGTTCGCGTGCCACCTCGGCGAAGTCGCGGCCGCCCTCAATCTCGGCCTTGAGGGCCTCGCATTGCGCTTCGCTGTCTACCAGAATATGCCGTGCGGTTGCCCGGGCCATGATGTGCTCCTGTCGCTGTCGGAATGGGGAAGAAGGTCGGCATCATATCACGTCGATCCGGGACGGCTTACTCGCTCGCCCCGAAGCGCAGCCGCAACGCCTGCAGTCCTTCCAGCTCGATGCGCACGCTCTCCGAGAACACCGGATGACCCTCGAGACGCACGCTGACGGTGGCTTCGGCGCCGCGATAGTCGAGCTCGGCGGAAATCGTCGCTTCATTGCTCAACGGTGCCATGAAACCGTAATCGATTTGCTCCACCTCCACGGCAGTCAGTCCACGACGATCGAGTTGTGCCTTGATCGCATCCTCCACCACCACGCCGTAATAGATGTAAAGGCCGCCATAGGCGAGTCCGGCGATCAGGACAAGGGCTAGTAGACGCCCCATGGTGTCATCTCCTCGAGGTTGGCTGTGGCGGCGTTATACATGACCCCGCCGCTCCTGCCTAGCGGGCAGCCAGCCGCCCTCGTGCTGTGCCGGGCAGCCCCTGACGTCGTGATTGTAGAGATAGAGCCAAGCGGTGCCGTAGGCGGTGCGCTGAAGAATACGGTCGTACATGCCGGCTCGTGGGGTGCGGATACGATAATCCTCCAGCCGGTCGAGCTCGCCGAGTATCTGCGCGGTAACGCGGTATACCTCCACTTCGACACCTCGGGAGCGTTCGGTCTTGGCGGCGGGGCAGTGCCCCAGGTCGTAGAGCGTGATCGTGTCCAGACGATCCACACCCACGAAATCGGCGCCCTCGAGCCAATAATGGTTACGCAGGCCGCGCTTCAGGGTTCCGTAGACGGCTACCAGGGAGGTACGGGTAACGGCAGTGGCGGGTGACGTCATGGCTCGCTCGGTCTCCCGGTTTGTCAAGGCAGCGGGATTTCGTTGACCTTGTTGGGGCAATGGTAGCCGCGCTGTACCGCCGGTCGCTCGGCAATCGCGACATACCAGCGTTCCACGTGGGGGTAACGATCGAGCTCGATGCGCTGCCATGCGTAGCGCGACACCCACGGCCAGATGGCCATGTCGGCGATGGTATATTCGGCGCCCGCAACGTAATCCTGGCCGGCCAGCCGCGTATCCAGCACGTCATAGAGACGCTGAGCCTCTTGGTGGAAGCGCTCTTCCGCATAAGGTGCCTTGCCCGGGTTGAACTGCAGGAAATGGTGGGCCTGGCCGAGCATGGGGCCCGCGCCGCCCATTTGCCACATCAACCACTCCAGGGTGCGATAGCGGCCTTCCGGCTCGGTGGGCAGGAAGCGCCCGGTCTTCTCGGCCAGGTAGATCATGATCGCTCCGGACTCCATCAGCATCATGCCGGTTTCGTCATCGCGGATGGCGGGGATCTTGTTATTGGGGCTGATCTCGAGAAACGCGGGAGCAAACTGCTCGCCTTGGGTAATGTCCACCGGATGAACGCGGTAAGGCAGGCCGAGCTCTTCGAGCAGGATCGACACCTTGCGGCCGTTGGGTGTGGTCCAGGTCCATAGATCGATCATCGCAATTTCCTTTCGTCGAAACCGGTTTCCATGTCCCGACCTTAGCATTTCGTTGCTTGCGAGCGTAATGCTGACCAGGCGATAGCAGGCCGGGCGGGCAGGCCGCTTGATGCCCTTCGGCATAGGCGCCATCTTAGGACGATCTTCCGTAGTTTCCAGGCAATGGGAGCCCTTCGTCATGTCCGATTCCCTGATTCTCGGCTGCCCCCGCTGTGGCACCGTCAATCGCGTCAGCCAGGCTCGCCTGCTCGACGGGCCACGTTGCGGCAAGTGCAAGCAGGCTTTGTTCAACGGCGAACCGGTGGAGCTGACCGGCGGCAATTTCCGTGCCTTGGTCGAGCGCAGCGAGTTGCCGGTCGTTGTCGATTTCTGGGCCAACTGGTGCGGGCCGTGCAAAGCCATGGCGCCGACCTTTGCCGAGGCGGCACGCGAACTGGAACCGAGAATGCGCTTCGCCAAGCTCGATACAGAGGCCGAGCCCGGCCTGGCGGGGCAGTTCGGTATCCGTAGTATTCCCACGCTGATCGTGTTCCGCGAGGGGCGGGAGCTCGCGCGCCAACCGGGCTTGCTGCAGGGCGCCCAGCTGCGCCAATGGCTCCAACCGCACCTGCTCGACTAGCAGGCCGGGGGGCACAACAGGCACTACGCTGAAGAAAAGCCTTAACCTGATCGAGAGGGACATCATGCTGCTCGAAGGTTCCTGCCACTGTGGTGCGGTGCGCTTCCGGGTGGAGTCGCCGCATCCTTATCCCTATCAGCGCTGTTACTGCTCCATCTGTCGCAAGACGGCGGGAGGCGGTGGGTATGCCATCAATCTCGGCGGTCGCTACGAGACGTTGAGCGTCGAAGGTGTCGAGCAGATAGCGATCTATCATGCGTTGATCGAGGGTGAGGAGAGCCCGGGCGAGCGCCACTTTTGCTCGCGTTGCGGCAGCGCCCTGTGGGTCTACGATCCGCACTGGCCGGAGCTGGTCCATCCCTTCGCCTCGGCCATCGACACGCCTCTGCCGGTACCCCCGGAGCGGGTCCACCTGCTGCTCGACAGCAAGGCCAACTGGGTCGAGCCTCAGGTCGGGCCGCACGATCAGTGCTTCGAGCACTATCCGCAGGAGAGCCTGGCGGAATGGCACGAGCGGCTGGGCCTTGTCAGGTAGCCGGCCGACCCCGAGAATGACCGCTAGGTGGCGCAGCTTGCGCACCGAAAACGCAGGGGGACTCCATGTTCGATACCGGAAGGGCGCCGCAATGGCTGGGTGCGGTAATGCTGCTGGCCGCCATGCCGCTCATGGCCGAGACGCCCGAGGAGTTCGAGCTCGCCGGTCATATCAGGGGCCTACTCGACGGTGAAGAGCGCGAGTGGTACATCCTGCGCCAGGGAGCCGACTCCCATGCTACCTTCACCGATCTGGGCGAGAGCTACACGATCGACCTCACCGGGTTCGTCGAACCGGATAGGGTCGAGTCTCTGGATTCGCTCTCGCTCAGCATCACGCTGGCCGATGGCGAGGTCACAGCCTTCGATGTGTTGCATCCGATCGGCACGTCCCCGATGCCGCCGGTATTCACCTCGGACGGTGGCGACGTCCAGCTGATGCTGGAAGCGTTCAACGTCGAAGGCACCGCGGCGCGGGTTGCCGGCCGATTGGAAGGTACCCTGGCCCTGCAGAAATCTCTGGAGGACGCGCCGACGCTCGACGAAGGCATTGATATTTCGGTGGCGTTCGATGCCGAAGCATCAAGAATCGAATACTGACTCCCGTTTTCGTCGTCTGACCGAGTGCCTGGCCGAATGGCAGGCGCTCTGGCGGCCCTTGCCGTTCATGCATCGACAGTTACCCTGGCGCGAGCGCTATCCCGACCTCGCCGAGTGCTTGCTCGGCCTGAGCGAATACGAGGTGGAACGGCTACAGGCCGACCCATGGCGGAATTCGCCGCTAGGTCACTGGTTGCCGATCCAGGAGCTCGCCGAACTGGTGGATCTCCCTCTCCTGGAAGGCGATGGCCCGACGCTGCCCGATGCCTGGGGGCGGCATGTCGGCGGGCGCAAGTGGCGCCAGATCGAGGCTTTCACGCGGCATTTGCGACTGACGCCCGGCGTGAGCGTAGTGGAGTGGTGCGCGGGCAAAGGACATCTGTCGCGTGCGCTGGCACGCCGGCATGGCATCGAGGCGACTGGCCTGGAGTGGCAACCTTCGCTGTGTGAGGAGGGTCGCCGGATGGCGGCCGCCCAGGGCGTGGCGCTGCAGATGCAGGAGCAGGACGTGCTGGCACCCGATGCGGCCCGCTGGCTGGGGCCGCGCACACACGTGGCGGCACTGCATGCCTGTGGCGACCTGCATTTGCGTTTGCTCGAGCTGGCCGCGGCCAAGGGCAGCGCGATCACGCTGGCGCCATGCTGCTATCAACGCACCCGGGATGCGACCTACCGACCGCTCTCGCAGCGTGGGGCATCGCTGAGTGCCGGGCATGCGCTGTCTTTTTCGCGCGACGATCTCGCCCTGGCGGTGCAGGAAACCGTGACCGCACCATCAGGGGTGCGTCGCAGCCGCGAGCGGGCCAACGCTTGGCGTCTAGGCTTCGATGCCTTACAGCGGCAACTTCGCGGTGTCGATGCCTATCTGCCGGTGCCGAGCCTGGCCTATGGTCGGCTGCCTGAAAGCTTCGAAGCGTTCTGCCGTTGGGCGGCCGCGCGCAAGGCAATGCCCCTGTCCGCAGACGTGGCGTGGGAGCGTTACGAACAGGAGGGATGGCGACGGCAGGCCGAAGTGACGCGTCTGGAACTGGTGCGTCACTCGTTTCGTCGCCCGCTCGAGGTCTGGCTGGCGCTGGATCGCCAATGTCGCATGGAAGAGGCGGGCTTTCGAACGGAATTGGGCGTCTTCTGCGCGCCGGAGCTGACACCGAGAAACTTGTTACTGAATGCTTACAAGGAATAAGCTGGGCTCGGTGCGCACGACAGAACGCACGATGGAAGTCGGTAATCGAAATAGAATGTCGATCTTTTAATGACAACGAGAAGGAATGCTGAACAGGCCGCAGTGCGGTCATGGCACGAATCGCACGGAGCATGGAGACGACGCCGGGTAGGGCGAGTCCCCGAGCAACGTGTAGCGCTGTGACGCGCTCAGGCATTGACGGTGGTTCCCATAAAGGCGCCAGAGCGATAGCGCGTGCTCATGGCAGCCATGATGCCGGCCGGCCCGGCGTCGTTACGCAGGGGCGCACGACTTGAACGATACAAACGATGCGGCACGGCTAGGTTCCTTCCAATCTTTGGTCCGGGATATGCCGGTGCCGGTATTGATAGTGCGGGCGCAGGGAGAATTCCTGTATGCCAATCGAGCCGCGTATCGCTATCTCGGCCTGGCCGAGGCCGCAGCGCCACTGCGCCTGACGCAGTGGCTGCCCGAGGGGTTGGGCGTGACGCTCGCAGACCACTGGGAGGCGCTGCTGCAGGGGCGACTTGCCGAAGCGTCCGACAGGCTGGCAATTCCGGGCGGAACGTTCATCGAGGTGCGCTCGCAGCGCATCGACTGGGCGGGACAATCAGCCGTCCAGGTGACGTTGATGACGCATACGGCCCCGGTGCTGCCGCATGAGCCACTTTACCGGCAAATGTTCGATACCAACCCGGCCGTCAAACTGCTGCTCGACCCCGAAACCGGCCGCATCGTGGATGCCAACGCATCGGCCGCCGCATTCTATGGCTATCCCGTGGCGGTAATCAGGCAGATGAACATTGCCGAGATCAATTGTCTCAGCCCGGCCGAGATCCGCGAGCGCATGGCCAGGGCAGAGGCTTGCCAACAGTTGTTCTTCGAATTTCGCCACCGTACCGCCTGTGGCGAGAAACGTGACGTGCACGTCTACTCGGGGCCGGTGCGGGTCGATGGCAGGCAGTACCTGCACTCGATCGTCGTGGATGTCACTCACGAGAAGCGCTACTACGCCCAGCTCGAGAATTATCATGAACTGTTCCAGAACCTGCCGGTGGGGGTCTACCGCAGCACGTCGGGACGCAAGGCTCGCTTCATCACGGTCAACCCGGCAATGGAGAGGATCTTCGAGGCCGACTCCCGACAGGCGCTGCTTGAAACCGATCTGGCAGCGCTGTACGACTGTCCCGAACAACGCAAGTTCTTCAGCCATGATATCCAGCGCGACGCGGGCGTGACGCGTCGCCCGCTGCGGCTGCGCTCGCTCAAGGGGCATCTGATTCACGCGGAAGTCACGGTGCGGCGGCAGATCGATCCGGATGGCACGAAAACCTTCAACGGTATCATCGAGGACGTGACCGCGCGCAACGCGGCGCAGGCCACCCAGGACAGGCTGATCCACCTGCTCGATGCATCGCCCGATATCGTCTCCATTGCCGACGCCGGGCGGCGGATGGTCTACCTCAACCGAGCGGGACGCGACATGCTGGGCGAGCTGCCCGAGTCCCTGCCCGAAGCGATGGCAGTGGCCCACCCTGAATGGGCGCGGCGACGCATCGAGGAGGAGGGCATTCCCTACGCCTTGGCGCACGGCCACTGGTACGCCGAGACCGCTCTGCGGAGCGGGGCGGGTGAAGTGCCGATCTCGCATCTCATCGTGGTTCGTCGACGCGAGAACGGCGAGTTGGACAGCATCGCCACCATCATGCGCGATATCAGCGAGAGCAAGCGCTACCAGCATGAACTCGAGCATCTCGCCGGGCACGATCCGTTGACCGGGGCGGTCAATCGCAACCGCTTCCTCGAACTGTTGAAAGGCGAGCGACAGCGGGTCAGGCGCACTCCGTCACCGCTGAGCCTGGTCATGTTCGACGTCGACCACTTCAAGCGCGTCAATGACACCTATGGCCATAGCGTTGGCGACGATGTGCTGCGTCACCTGGTAGCGCTCTGCCGGGAGATCCTGAGGGAAGTGGACGTATTGGCACGGTGGGGCGGGGAGGAGTTCATGTTGCTGTTGCCGGATACCGCGCTGGACGGAGCGGTGGCCCTGGCCGAGCGCTTGCGTGTGGCAATCGAACGCAAGGACTTCGCACCGGTGCCGAGCCTGACCAGTAGCTTCGGCGTCGCCGAACTCGCCCCCGACGAGCCGGAGGAGCGATGCTACAAGCGCCTCGACGGAGCGCTCTATCGGGCCAAGGGGGCCGGACGCAATCAAGTCTGCTCGGCCGAGCGGCCCGTCGACGGCTGAGCGGCCGCTTCAACGCTTCACTTGCAGGTGTATCTCGATGGTACGCAGCAATCGCTGCCGGTCGATCCAGCCGCTGACACGACCTCCTTCCATTACCGGCACCTGGTTGAGGTTGTGTTGGTTGACGAGCTGCATCACCTCGTCGACCCGGGCGTGGGGCGCGACATGGTGCAGACGTTCTGCCGGGGTCATGATTTCGCCGACCGTGGTATCGGCCCACTGCGCCTGGGGCACCTTGCGTGTATCGCTCAACGAGACCAGGCCTTCGATCCGGTCGGCAGCGTCGCCGACGAGAAAGGCGCGCCGTCCGGAGGGCAGCACATCGCGCTGTAACCACGTTTCGACAGCGCTTCGGGCGTTAACCAGCGGCACATCGGTGTCTGCCAGGTCTTGCGCGCGCACGCCAGAGAGGCGATCTCGCAGCAGGAACTGGTTCTCCTGCGCCTGGGTCATGTTAAGCAGGAACCAGGCGATCAGCATGATCCAGAGCCCACCGGCCAGATTTCCCGCCAGCAGCATGTTCCACAGCGCCAGGCCGAACAGGCCGTAGGCGACCAGGCGGCCGCTGGCATAGGCCGCGGCATTGCCCTTGCGCAGGTCGCCGGTGGCCTTCCACACCGCAGCGCGCAGCACGCGCCCACCGTCCAGCGGGAAGCCGGGGATCATGTTGAAGATGGCGATGGCCAGGTTGATCGTGGCCAGCCAGCCCAGGGCCACGGGAACCGGTGCCGGGCCTTCGCCGTTAAGTGCCGCGAGCAGGCCGAAGGCTGCCGCCAGGATCAGGCTCACCGCGGGGCCGGCAATGGCGATCCAGAATTCGTCGTTGGCCTTGTCCGGGTCGCGGGTCATCTGCGCCACCCCGCCGAAGATGAACAGGGTAATCGCATTGACCGGCACGCCTCGGCGAATGGCGACCAGGCTATGTCCCAATTCGTGGGCGACGATCGAAGCGAAGAACAGCAGTGAAGTGACCAACGCCGTGAGCACCGCGGTGGTCATCGTCCAGTCGGGGTGCTGACGCTGAAAACCGGAGCTCATCGTGGAGAGCAAGAGTACGAAGATGATGAGCCAACTGATGTGGACTTCCAGACGAATGCCGCGGAAATGACCGATGACCAATACGGACTTGAACATGACGCTCCTCACTCCGGTTGTCGTTCCAGTGTGTGCATTCGCGGCCGATGGCGCCAGCGAAGCCGAACCTGCCTTCGGCCTGTTCAGCGCGGGTCACTGCCCCTATGCTAGTGGTACGCCAACGAGCCGGGATGACTCGATGCGCAGGCACGGGAAGAGAAGCGAACGGGACGTTCAGGAGGGGGAGGTCATGGATGAGGGATGGCGAGAGGCAACGAATCATGGTCGGAAATGGCATCACCGACCCCGCATCGACGCCCAGGTGATCCAGGCCCGTGATGCCGAGACGAGGCGCGGCAGGGCGCGAAGGCTGCTGATGGGCGTGCTGGCCTCGTGGCTGCTGCTCCTGCTGATGGCCCTGCTGTGCGCCTACTGGCTTCTGTTATACATGCCGGAAACGGCCATTCGACAAGCGGCGCTTCCGCTGGACAGTGCGGGTGTCGCTTTGCAAGAAGACGGATCGGGAGCGTCCGCCACGACGCTTGCACCTCCCCCGGGGCAAGGCTAAGCGGAGCCCGGGCCAAGCCCGGGATCGCCGAACAGGCCACTCAATGTGCCCGAGATCGCCTGCGAGCGACCGGGGAAACGTACCTGCCAACTGACATCTTCGGCGTCCAGGTGGAAGACCGCTGTGGCCAGGGTGTTCTCATCGTCCGGGTCGTCGGGTTCGCGCCGCAGGATCGGCAGTCCACCGTCACCACTGTCGCCCAGGATCGTCAGCGGGTCGTGTTCGCCCGCCGCAAGCAGGGCGTCGCCGCGTCGCTGGCGAGCGCACGACGATGGCGTCACGATCTGATGATTCCTCCCCCACCGGTGATGCAGGGCATGGTTGGCATGCAGTGCCGGCCGGGTCAGGGCCCGGTGGGATATTTCGCCGGCGCCGATCTCGATCGAATGGATGTAGGTATCACCGGGCTGCGCCAGACTGAAATGAAACCCGCCGCTGGCGGGTGCCTCGCGAAGCAGCGCCAGGGCAGCCTCGATGGTGGGTTGGCCAAGCAGCGCCCGGCTCAATACCATGCGCGGGATCTCCGGGCGAACCGCCGTCAGGCGCAGGTTGTTCACCGTCTGAACGATACCGTGCCGGGTCAGCGCGAAGGTATGGCCGGGCAGCGAGCCCGGGTAGCAGCAGGCCATCAGCGCCGGCTCCCGATCGGGTATCAACCTGGCCAGGAACATGTCGCCGTCGAACTCGGGCAGGCCATCTTCGTTGTGTGCCAGGCAGGCCGGCGCTCCGGGCAGTTGCACCGTGGTACAGCCATCGTCGGTCGAGGCGAGCAGATCGCCACGACAGTTCCAGGCGAACACTTCGCGAAAGGGTAGCTCGAGCCCTTCGGCAAGGCCACGGAGCTCTTCCAGCAGGGCGGGATGGAGGCGCTTGGTCGCGGCCAGTAGCCGCGCTAAGGCCGCGTCATGTTTTTTGTCCGTGGCGATCTGCCACTGTGTGCTTCCGAGCAGCTTGGCATGCACCGCACGGCGTCCGTATCGGCCGGCGGCCACGCCGAGAGAGAACGGGTCGCCGCGAAAAGTGACCCAGCCATCGGGCGAGGCACCACGCGTCGCTCGGTGCTGCATGAAGGTATCCCCCTCTATGGCTTCGTGCCGTTCGCTCGCCGCGTCACGACCCGATCATCGCTCGTAGAGACGGCGATAGAGGATCGCGGCGTATCGCCTGGCCATATTGGTGCTATGGACAGGGCTTGTCCATGCCCGCATCCTGACCAGGCGATCCCGTGCCTGGCGGGGCGAGACAGGAGGTCGATGACGTGCGAGGGATAGCCAAGTGAGCATGCTTGCACAGCGGCCGGTGCTGCCGTCCCAGGGAGCCCGGGTCGAAGCCATCGACCTGGCCCGTGGTATCGCCATCGCGCTGATGATCCTCAGTCACGCAATAAGCGGACTGCTGGGGCTCTCCGAAGTGCCCGACTGGGGCATGGTGCCGATTCATCTGGTGACCAAGTTTTCCTCGTCGCTGTTCATCCTGGTCTTCGGCATTGCCCTGGCGGTTGCCTTCCTGCCCAAGGCGGGAACCCCGGACTGGCCCCGTCGCCGGCTCAAGCTCATGCTGCGTGGGCTCGAGGTGATGTTCTGGTACAAGGCGCTGACCGTGGTCGAGATGCTGCCGATCTTTCCCCGCGAGGACATCGTCGCCGCGCTGCTCTACCAGCGCTTTCCTATCTGGGTCGAGATCCTGGGCTTCTACGCCTTGGCGCTGCTGTGGCTGCCATGGGTATTGCCCTTGTGGCGTCGTATGCCGCTGTGGTCGCGGCTGGTGTTGCCCGTGGCGGTGGGCGCGCTGTCGGTCGCGCTGGAACGCCACTTCCATTTCTGGGGCATCGAGCCGCTCAAGGCGATCCTGGTGGAGGATGCCGACCACTACACTTGGGGCCAGTTGGCACGATTACCGTTGGTCATGCTGGGGCTGCTGATCGGCGAGGGCGTGCTGCGCTGGTACGGCGATGTCGACAGCCGTCAGCGTCTGGTGCTCGGGCTTGCCGGCGCGGGGGCGGCACTGCTGGCGGGCTTCGTGGCGCTGGTGTTGGCGACGACGACATTCGACGAGGCGCTGATGGCCGTGGCATGGAACGTCGGCAAGCACCCGCCCGAGGCGCCGTTCATGCTGTTCAGCGTCGGTGGTGCGCTGGTGATCCTGGCATTGTGCCTATTGGGGGGCGGGCGCGCCGCCGCCTGGCTGCGCCCAATCACGGTGATCGGCAGCGATGCGCTGCGCGCCTTCATCTTCCACATTGTGGTGATCTTCATGGGGCTGCGCTTGCTGATGGAGGCCTGGCAGGTCTACAGCTATCCGCAGGTGCTGGGTATCGGCGTTGCGCTGATCCCCCTCACCGCAGGCTGGATCGCTTTCATTCGCTGGTTTCGTGCACACTCATGATGGAACTGAAACGGAAAAAGAGTAGCGTTATGAATGGGCTGTGGCATGGGCGACGGCCGTGTGGTCCCGTGCAATGCCTGCTAAGCGCATGGCTCCTGTGTCTGGCACTACCGATACCGGCAAGTGCCGAACTGGACTGGACCGAGCGCGCAGTGACACGCATCGAGCCGGCCTGGGGAGATCGTCTGCAGGCCCGGCTGGCGCTGCTCGAGGCCGGCTTCGGTGGCGAACTGGGCGTTCATGTCCGCGATCTCGAGAGCGGCGCCCGCTTCGGCTGGCACGACGATGAGTTCTGGTACCTGGCTTCGATGATCAAGGTACCGGTCGCCATCGAGCTGATGGCCCGGGTCGAGGCGGGTGAGACGACGCTGAGCGAGCGCCTCGAACTGCGCCAAAGCGATTACGTCGACGGCGCAGGTGCCACTAACTGGGCACCACCGGGAAGTGAATTGACGCTGCGACAGCTGCTCGAATCGATGCTGATCGTCAGCGACAACACTGCCACCGACATGCTGATTCGCTATCTGGGGTTGGAAAATGTCAACCGCAGGGCACGGCAGTTGGCTCCCTCTGGCGGAGTGGGGCCGATCACCACGCTGGTCGATGTGCGCCGCCACGCCTATGCCAACCTGCATCCGGATGCCTTTGCGCTGAATGGCATGGACTTCATCGAGCTGCGCAAGCGCAACGGTGAGGTCGCCCGGCTGGGCTGGTTGCAGCAGAGGCTTGGGCTGGCGCCGGCGAACCTGCACCTGTCGAGCCTTGACGAGGCCTTTAACCGATATTACGCCACCGACCTCAACAGCGGCCGGCTCGATGCCGTCGGCGACATGTTCACTGCTCTTGCCGAGGGCAGGGCGCTCGGGCCGGACGCCACCGCCGAGCTGTTGACGATGATGGCACGCACGACCAGCGGCGAGCGTCGCCTGAAGGCGGGGCTGGGTCGCGACGTTCGTCTCACCCACAAGACCGGTACCCAGCATCGGCGTGCCTGCGATGCGGGCATCGCCACGCATGGCCAGGACGACGAAGCACGCCGAGTGGTGATCGTGGCTTGCGTGCGCGGCGAGTTCGACCTGGCCCGCAACGAGCAGATGCTGGCGGCCGTGGGGCGTGCCATACGCGAGGCTGGCGTGTTCGCGCCTGCTCGCCAAGCCGCAAGGTGATTGCGACGAACGTCTAACGGCTGCGCGGTTGATACGCGTTGACAGCCGTAACGAGGGTGGCTAGCCTTTTCTACATCGAATGTTACCGGTAACAATGAGGCCGGCGTTCGAACCCGAGGGCCTCCGCTGCGCCACTCGGGATATTGCGATGAAGCGTAAATTCACAACGATAAATCCAATGGAGTCCGCCATGAACCTATTCTGGCGCAACACCCTCACGCTAGCCGGTGCGGCCACACTGACTCTGGGCCTCGCTCATGCCCAGACCCCGGATCTCTCCGATCCGCCCGACATCGAAGGCGATGTGCTGGAGGATCACGGCAGCCACACCCTGCGCATGGGGATCGGCCTGGCCGAGAGTTCGCCGCAGTACCTTTCCGTCAAGTACTTCGCCGATATCCTCGACCAGCGCACCGAAGGGCGCATCAGTGTCGATATCTTCCCCAACAGCCAGTTGGGCGATGACGTGCAGATGATGGAGATGCTCCAGACCGGGTCACTGGACATGACCTATCCTTCCAGCTCACCCGCCACCACTTATGTCGAGGAGCTGGCGGCGTTCGATCTGCCGTTCCTGCTGCCCAATCGCGATGCGGCCATCGCCGTCATGCAGAGCGACACCGCCCAGCGCATGCTCGATGGCTTCGAGGGCTCCGGCATCAAGGCCCTGGCCTTCTCCGAGAACGGCTACCGCCAGCTCACCAACAGCGCGCGCCCCGTCGAGTCGCCCGAGGACGTTGCCGGCTTGGATGTCAGCGGTCTCACCATCCGCACCATGGAAAACCCGGTGCACCTGTCGATCTGGGAAACGCTGGGGGCCAACCCCACGCCGATGGCGTTCGGTGAGCTGTTCTCTGCCATGGAGCAGGGCGTTGTCGACGGCCAGGAGAACCCGTGGAGCACCATCCTGACCTCCAACTTCCATGAAGTGCAGGATTACGGCTCCGAGACCCGCCACGTCTACACGCCGTTCATCCTGATGATCTCCGAGCGCACCTGGGAGCGTCTGGCGCCGGAATATCAGGAGCTGGTGCAGGATGCGGCGCGCAAGTCCGCCGAGTACGAGATCCAACTGGCCACCGAATACGACGACTGGTCGCGCGAGCAGCTCGAAGAGAAGGGCATGCAGATCACGCGTCTCGACGACGAGCAGATCGCCGCCTTCCAGGAAGCCGTGCAGCCTGTCTATGACGAGTGGGCGCCGCGTATCGGTGAGGACCTGATCGCCGAGATCCAGGAAATCGTCGAGTCCACCTCCAGCCAGTAATCCTTTCCTTCGACCGACTTGGCAGGGCAGGGGCTTCCCCTTGCCCTGCACGGAGCGCTGCATGACCACGCCCAACCAACCTCCGGCCGATCCCGGCGTTTATCTCGACGACCCCAGTCGTGAACCGCTGGAGCTCGACATCGAGGGCCGTCGTGGGCCAGCGGCCTTTCGCTGGCTGACCGTGGCCATGGAACATCTGATCGCGGCGATTCTGGTGGCCCTGATCGTTTCCGTCTCGGCCAACGTCATCGGTCGCTCGATATTCAACCGCTCGCTGCCCTGGGCCGATGAACTGGCACGCATGCTGTTCATCTGGCTGATCTTCATCGGTGCCGCGGCGGCCTTCGCCCGCTACGAACATATCGCCGTGGATTTCCTGGTGCGCCGGCTCAAGCCGCGGGCCGCCTATGTCCTGTTCCTGATCCAGCACCTGATCATCGCCTCCCTGATGGGCATCATAGTCTGGGGAGGCTACCTGGTGATGTCGCGCTCGACCGGCCGTACCGCCATCCTCGGCGTGCCGTGGAACCTGATCAACGTCTCCCTGGTGCTGTGTTCGCTGTTCATCGTCGCGGTGGCGATCTGGCGCGCTTGGCTGTGCCTGCGTTTCATCCGTGACCCCCACGCCGCCGTCCGGCAAGCGGGAGACTGACCATGCTTTGGATTTTCCTTGCCATCCTGTTCGCCTCCATCATCATCGGGCTGCCCATCGCCTTTGGCCTTGGCATTGCGGCCGTGGTGATGGCCGTCCTCTCGGACATCCCGCTATCGATTCTGATCGAGCAGTCGATTCGAGGCGTCAACAATTTCCCGCTGCTGGCGATCCCTTTCTTCATCCTGGTGGGTGAGGTGATGAGCCACGGCGGTATTGCCCGCCGCCTGATGGAACTCGCCGGGGCACTGGTAGGTTTCATGCGCGGGGGACTGGGCCAGGTAGCGATCACCGGATCGATGTTCTTCGGCGGCATCAGCGGCTCGGCGGTGGCCGACACCGCTGCCACCGGCGCGATGATGATTCCCTCGATGAAACAGCAGGGCTATTCGGCGCCTCATGCCACCGCAATCAATACCGTTTCATCGGTCATCGGCATCATCATCCCGCCGTCGATCCCGCTGATCCTGTTCGGCATCGTCACCGAGACCTCGATCAGCCGCCTGTTCATTGCCGGCATCGTGCCGGGGCTTCTGATCGGCTTCGCGCTGATGGTGACTACCTTCATCATGGCCAGCATCGAGCACGCCGGACAGACCCGCAAGTTCGAGCTTGGTCGGCTGTGGGAGGCCTTCAAGGCGGCCTGGCTGGCCCTGGTGCTGCCGGTGATCGTGATAGGCGGCATCCTCGGTGGGGTGTTCACCGCCACCGAGGCCGCCGTGGCCGCGCTGCTGTATTCATTGTTCATTTCGTTGACGGTCTACCGTGAATTCCACCCGCGTGAGCTGTGGGGCATGCTGATCCGCACCGCGCGACTGACCGGCATGGTGCTGTTGCTGCTGGCGTTCGCCACCGTCATCGCCTGGTTCCTGACCATCAATATGGTCCCGCAGACGCTGGTACGTCAGGTACAGGCGATCACCCAGGAGCCGTTCCTGCTGCTGCTGATCGTGGCCGGCCTGCTGCTGTTGGTGGGCTTCGTGATGGACCTGACCCCGGCGATGGTGATCATGGCGCCGATGCTGACGCCGATCGTCACTTCGGTGGGCGTCGACCCGGTCTATTTCGGTGTGCTGATGGCCTTCATCCTCGGTATCGGTCTGCTGACTCCACCGGTGGGCACCTGTCTCTATGTCGGCTGCGGCGTGGGCCGGGTCACCATGGAGCAGCTGGTACGGGCCATGCTGCCGTACTACGGCGCCCTGCTGGTGGTGTTGTTTGTGCTGATCGCCTTTCCAGGTCTCGTAACCTGGCTGCCCGATCTGGCCGCCGTACGCGGCAACTGACGAGCGGAGGTTCCGTGAAAGAAGGCACAGTCCGGATCGTGGTGATGGGGGTGTCGGGCTCGGGCAAGTCCTGTATCGGCGCGTGCCTGGCCGAGCGTCTGGGGGTCGCCTACATCGACGGCGACGATTACCACCCGCCGGCCAACATCGCCAAGATGGCGAACGGCATCCCGCTCGACGACGACGATCGACGTGAGTGGCTGGAGACCCTGGCTGAGCATATCGCCGCCTACCGCCGTCGCGACGCCTCGCTGGTGCTGGCCTGCTCGGCGCTGAAGCGGCGCTATCGCGACCTGCTGCGACGCGGCGACCCCGCACTGCGCTTCCTGTTCCTCGAAGGTAGCCGCGAGCAACTGATGCAACGCCTGATGACTCGCGAAGCGCATTTCTTCCGCGGCGAGGCGATGCTCGACAGTCAACTGCGCGATCTGGAAGAGCCCGGAAGCGACGAGGCCGTCAGGCTGAACATCGCCGACGCCCCCGAAGCCATCGCCGAGGCGTTCGTGGCATCGCTGACACCTCGCTGAGTGCGGTGGCGCGAGTTGGCGGCGCCGGGCGCAGCGATTCGGGTATGCTGACGCCGGGCACCGCCTGGCGTCATGACGGCGCGGAGCGAGTCAGACCACTGGGAAGCGGGGTAGCGTGAAAAAGAAACGGCCGACATTGCAGGATATCGCCGATCGGGTCGGGGCGACCAAGATGACCGTGAGCCGCTGCCTGCGAGATCCGTCCACTGTCTCGGAGGGCCTGCGCGAGCGCATCTTCGCCGTGGCGGAGCAGATCGGCTACATCCCCAACCGCGCCCCCGACCTGCTTTCGCGCGCAACCAGCCACTCCATCGGCGTGCTGGTGCCGTCGCTGACCAACCAGGTCTTTGCCGACGTGCTGGTGGGCATCGAGAAAGTCACCCAACCGGCCGGCTATCATCTGATGCTCTCGCACTACGGCTACAACAAGGAGCTCGAGGAGCGCAGCCTAGCCTCGCTGCTGTCGTACAACGTCGACGGATTGATCCTCTCCGACAGCCAGCATACCCAGCGCACCCGCCGCATGCTGGATACCGCGGGCATCCCCACCATCGAGATCATGGACTCGCTGACACCGCCGCTGCATCAGGCTGTGGGTTACGACAATGCGCGCGCCGCATACGACATGGTCAGCGAGATGATCCGCTATGGCCGGCGTCGCATCGCCTACCTGGCGGTTCGCCTGGACTCGCGCACGCTCCAGCGCGAGCAGGGCTACCGGCAGGCCATGAAGGAGCACGACCTGACACCGCTCACACTACAGAGCACGCAGCGTTCCTCGTATAGCGTGGGGGCGAGGCTGCTCGATGAGATCCTGGCGCAGCACCCCGAGACCGACGGGATCTTCTGCACCAATGACGATGTCGCCATCGGCGCCTATTTCGAGTGCCTGCGGCGCGGCATTCGCGTACCTGAACGGATGGCCATCGCCGGTTTCCACGGTCACGATGTGGGGCAGGTGATGATGCCGCGGCTGGCCAGCGTGGTCACGCCGCGCGAGTCCATTGGCGAGCGCGCGGCCAGCGAACTGCTGGCGCGCATCCAGGGCAAGACGCTCGGACAGAAGATCATCGACATGGGCTACGAAATCGAGCCCGGTATGACGCTCTAGCCACGCCTGCGTAACCCCGAGATGGGCCTGCCGGCTAGGCCTTATCCTCGTCCTCCTGCGATTCTTCACCTTGCGCGTTCGCGCTGTCGGCGATTGCCCGCTCGGGCTGTCGCGCCATCAGCGTAATCTCCACGTTGGCGCCCCCGCTCAGACGAGGCGACTCGGTGCAGGTGCGGGCCGGATAGCTGTGATTCTCGAAGAATTCGGCGTAGGCCGCATCCATGGTGTGGATAGTGTCCAGGTTGGTCAGGTGGATGTCGACTCGAACCACGTCGGCCATCGAGGCTCCCGCGTATTCCAGCATGCGCGACAGCCGGCGCATCACCCAGCGGGCCTCCTCGGCAATGTCGCCCAATACCGCCTCGCCGCCCTGGATGTCGGTCACCGTCAATCCCGAGATGAAAACGTAGTGGCCATCCAGGACGATATGGCTGCCGGGGAATACCGGTATGGCTAGGGTGGGGTCGTTGAGGAAGCGAGGCATACGTGAGCATCCGAGAGGTGGCGTTGCCTTTCATTGTGTAGCTTGAACCCGGCGGCGCAAGCCCGCTTGCCTTCGTTTGATCATTGATCGATGGTAGGCGCACGGCTCGACGGACAGACCAACGCCGGTCATGCCATGAATATCGCGCTAGCGATAGCCAGGTGGGACTCTGGAGGATTACCACCGACGAAGAGGGCATGGTCGCTATTACACCGAAGCCGAGCTGCGACGTTGAGGGCGAAGGCAGGCGGCGGCGGCCTGCCTTCGCCTAGGCTCATCAGGCGTGGCAGACAAAGTAGTCGTTCTGGATGTCATGCTCCAGCTGGTGGACCTCGATGTCGCGGAACCCCGCTTCCTCCAGATAGGCCAGCGCCCGCTCGCGCCCCCACATGGTTCCCAGCCCTTCGCCACCCTGGGCCAGTGAGACGGTCATGCAGTGGCTGACCGACACGGCATACAGCATGGTGCCGAACGGATGCTCCCGGTCGAGATGATGATGGCTCGATGCATGAATATCTTGCACCAGATAGACCCCGCCTGGTGCCAGGGTGCGGTGGATGCCTTTGAGCAGACTGCGTGGACGCGCCTGGTCGTGGATGCCATCAAAGGTAGTGACCAAGTCGAAAGCGTCGGGTTCGGCGTTGATATCGAAATCGCTCAGGTCGCGCTCTTCGAAGTTCACGTTGCCCAGTCCGGCTTTCTCGGTTTCCCGCCGCGCCCAGGCGATGGCTTCCTCCGAGAGGTCGTAGCCAACGAAGTGGCTGGCCGGGTAGCGCTCGGCCATGGCGATGAGCGCCCGGCCCCGACCGCAGGCACAATCGAGCACGCGAATGCCACGCTCGAGCCGTTCGGGCAAGCCTTGGGCTAGTGGCAGTATGGCGTCGAAAAGGGCCGGTAGCACCGTCTGCGCGCTATCGCTGGCCATCACCTCCTGGAAGCGGGGGTAACGTGAATAGGGTACGCCGCCTCCCTCGCGGAAGCAGCGCACCACATCGTCCTCCACGCTGGCCAGAATGGAGATAAACTGCGAATAGACCGCCAGGTTGGCTGGGCCGGCATCGGTCAGCAGTTCGGCATGGGCATCCGGTAGCCAATAGGTGCCGGCGTCGGGATCGGATTCCAGAAAGCCGGCGACGAGCATGCCGCCAAGCCATTCGCGCACGTAACGCTCCTCGAGACCGGCGTGCTCGGCCAGCGTCCGGCTGGTCATGGGCGGCTGTCCGGCCAGGGCTTCGAACAGTCCGGTACGGTAACCGAGGGCGGTGAGCAGCAGCGCCCCCGCCTCGTTGAGGGCATGAACCAGACGCGTCTCGAAGGCTTCGGTGTCAACGGGGGTGAGTTGATGAACATGGCACATGAGTATTCTCCTTGTGATCGGGTGTGCAAGAAGAACGTTACGACCGGGTGGTCGTCACAACGAAAGGGTCTTGTGCCGTGATCAGGGGGTTCGTGCCATGAGTATCCTCGATACCCAACAGGCACCGCTGACAATCGCTCTGCTGGCTACGCCGGAGGCTACCGCCTCGACGCTGTACGGCATGTTCGATCTGTTCGGTTCGGCCGGGCGGGATTGGAACCTGCTCATTCACGGACGCATGGGCGAGCCACTGCTGCGCCCGTTGATCGTATCGAAGACGGGTAAAGGCTTCCGCGCGCCCAACGGCGCCTGGATCCAGCCCGATTCCAGCTTGGCGGCGTGCCCGCTGCCAACCGCAGCCTGCATTCCCGATCTGTTCATCGCGCCCGAGGAATCGCTGACGGACCGCTATACGGCGGAGATTACCTGGCTGCGTGACTGTCAGGCTCGGGGAGCGCTGCTGGCCGCAGCCTGTACCGGCGCCATGCTGCTGGCCGAGGCGGGATTGCTGGACGGGCAGGAGGCCACCACTCACTGGGCCTATTGCGATGCGCTAGCGCGACGTTACCCGCAGGTAAAGGTCCATCCTCATCGCATTCTGGTCGCCAGCGGAGAAGGGCAGCGCCTGATCATGGCGGGCGGAGGCACCAGCTGGTTCGATTTGACGCTCTACCTGGTGGCTCGCTTGGTCGGAACCGACGAGGCGATGCGCCTCGCACGCGTGCATCTCATCGACTGGCATCACGATGGACAGCAACCCTTCGCAGTATTGAGCCGCATGCGCCAGGCCGAGGATGCCTGCATTGCGCGCTGCCAGGTTTGGGTCGCGCAGCACTACGACATACCCTCGCCAGTCTCGGGAATGGTCAAGGTCAGCGGCCTGACCGAGCGCTCCTTCAAGCGGCGCTTCAAGGCAGCCACCGGAATGACGCCCCTGGACTATGTCCAGACGTTGCGGTTGGAGGAAGCGAAGCAGTGTCTCGAGCAGGACGACGATCCCATCGAGGCGATCGCCGAGCAGGTCGGCTACGCCGATTCCAGCTTTTTTCGCGAACTCTTCGCGCGTCGAGTGGGGCTCACGCCGAGCAAGTATCGCCGCCGTTTCCGTGGACTCCGGCTGCGACTGTCCTCTTCGCTGACGTAGCCCAATCGTGTCTGGCTAGCCTGCTCTAAAGCGTGCGCCAGGGCGTGGCCGGGGGTTCGGCAAGCAGTTCGGCGACGGT
Source organism: Billgrantia saliphila (assembly GCF_002930105.1). Lineage (GTDB taxonomy): Bacteria > Pseudomonadota > Gammaproteobacteria > Pseudomonadales > Halomonadaceae > Halomonas > Halomonas saliphila. Next base: position 52,396 of record NZ_PJRN01000010.1, read on the forward strand.
TTCCAGCGCGCGAGCCAGTGCCTCGCGTGAGGGAGCGGCGCTGAGGCACAGGCGCAGCGCCTGCGGTGCCGGCTCGCTGCCCACGCAGAATGGCTCAGCGCTGGACACCAAGATGTCGCGCCGCGCCAGAGCCTCCAGCAGCTCGGCGCTGCGCAGCCCCTCGGGTAATGGCAGCCACAGGTTGTTGCCATGCGCCCGGCCGCTCACTGCGTAGCCGGCCAGATAGTCACGGGCCATCTTCTGACGTTCCCCCAATTCCTGGATCAGCCAGTCCAGCAGGACACGACTGTCATCGCTGGATACCCAGCGGCAGACCGCCTCGACCATCAACGGCGGCACCATCCAGTTCTGAGCGCGCAGCGTTGCTCCCAGGCGTTCGCGCGTCATGCCGGGGGCTAAAAGGGTGCCGATGCGCAATCCCCCCGCCAGCACCTTTGAAGTGCTGAAGATGAACAGGGTGCGTTCCGGTGCCAGGCGATAGATCGGCGTGCCGCGTTCCGCCTTGGGCAGGTACTGCACCCCATCCTCGACGATCCAGAAGTCGTACTGACGTGCTAGGGCTACCAAACGCTCGCGCCGGCTTTCGCTCAGCGGGGTACCGGTCGGATTGTTCTGATCGGGCGTGACATAGATCAGGCGCGGTGGCTGCTGTTGCGCGCACAGCCGAGCGAGGGCATCCATGTCCATTCCCTGGTCGTCCATCGGTATGCCCAGCACCTTCAGGTGGGCCTGACGCGCAGCGCTGATCAGCCCCGGGTAGGTGAGCACATCGGCGGCGATGCGCTCGCCAGGTCGCACCAGCGCCTGCAGCGCCAGGCTGATGCCGTGCTGACCGCCTTGGGTAACCAGCAGCGCTTCGGCATCGGCCGGCATGCCGAGCTCGGTCATCCAGGCGGCGAGCTGCTCGCGATGGACGGCGACACCACGATCCGACTGGTACTCCACCGCGCGCTGCAGGACGAGATCGTTGTCCGCCATCTCTCGCAACACGCGCCCCAGCGTGGCGGCGCGCATGGGATGTGGTGGCGGCAAGCTCAGGCTGAGGTCGACGATGCCGGCTTCGACGGGGCGGCTGGCGAGGAAGTCCTGGCCCGAGGAAGTCTCAGCTCCCCGAACGTAAGTACCGCTACCGACCCGAGCGACCACCCAACCCTGACGCTCGGCCTCGGCGTAGGCTCGTGTCACGGTGCCCACCGTCACCTGGAGACGGTCGGCCAGGCGACGCTGAGGCGGCAGTTTTGCACCGGGTGCAAGCTCGCCGCGACGTATCGCATCGGCAATGGCTTCGGCCAGATTGCGGTAGCGAATACCGCTCTCAGCGAGTTGAGGAACCCAAATTGTCATGGTGACAATAAAACCTTTGACGCTGGATATCCGCTCATTATGCTGGGTGGTGGGCGAGCAATTCAATTAAGCTGACGAAATTGTATGGGTACAAATACATGGAAGCTCTGGCGTTCCTCGGGCCGGCGGCCCTCTACATGATCACGATGACCATCACCCCGGGACCGAACAACGTAATGCTCACGGCATCGGGCGCCAACTATGGCTTCCTGCGCACCTTGCCGCATATCTTCGGCATCTTGGGGGGCTGTTTCTTGTTGTTCGCCGGTATCGCCCTGGGGCTGGGACTGATCTTCGAACGCTACCCCGCGGTACAGATGACCCTGCGTATACTCGGTAGCGCCTATCTGCTTTACCTGGCGTGGAAGATCGCCACGGCGCCGCCGCCCGACCTGAGACACCGGGGCGAGGGAAGGCCGTTGAATTTCTGGCAGGCCGCCGCCTTCCAGTTCGCCAACCCCAAGGCATGGGTCATGGGCCTGGCGCTGATGGCCGGCTTTCTGCCCGAGGGCGGCGACACCGTAGTCAACGCCCTGCTGTTGGCAGGGTTCGCCGAACTCGTGGCGCTGCCCTGCATCGCCCTGTGGGCGGGGTTCGGCATGGCCATCGGCCGCTGGTTACGTACGCCACGGGCCTGGCGTATTTTCAATGGTGTGATGGGTGGGCTCACCGCGGCCTGCGTAGTTTTCATACTGGGTTGATCCGCTGCGTCGGCTAGAGGCACTCCTGCAGCTCTTCCCGGCTCATGTTGCCGCCGGTGATCACCACCACGATATCGCCCTCCGGCGGCAGCACGGCGAACTCTTCCATCAGAGCGGCCACGCCCACGGCTGCGCCCGGCTCCGCCGCCAGCTTGGCCTGGTACACCAGATGGCGCATGGCGAGCCGGATGGCATCCTCGTCCACGGCCACCAACTCCCGGGTGTGGGCTCGGCACAGGGGATAGGTGAGTTCGCCGACCAAGGCTGCGCCCAGGCTCTTGGCGCGGGTTTCGACCCGCTCCAGCCGCGCCGGCTCTCCATGCAACCAGGCGTGCGCCATGCTGGCAGCTCCCGCCGGCTCCACGCCGATCACGGCCATCTCCGGGCGTAGCGCCGAAGCCGCCACTCCGATGCCTGCGATCAGTCCGCCGCCCCCCACCGGACACAGAATCGCCGACGCCTCCGGCGCCTGTTCCAGTATCTCCAACCCCACCGTACCCTGGCCGGCGATGATGCGCTCGTCATCGTAGGGATGAACCAGCGTCAGGCCGCGCTCCTCGACCAATCGATGCATCAATTCCCAGGCGGCGTTGATATCGCCGTGAAGAATCACCTCGGCGCCCAGGGCACGGCTGCCCTCCACCTTGAATGCGCTGGCGTTCTCGGGCATCACGATGGTCACCGGTACATCGGCCTGACGTGCCGCCCAGGCCAGCCCCAGGGCATGGTTGCCGGCCGACACGGCACCCAGTCCACCGGCAAGTTCCTCACGACTCGCAGTGCGCACCCAGTGCAGGCCGCCGCGCGGCTTGAACGAACCGGTGCGCTGAAACAGCTCAGCCTTGAGCCACACGCGGCGTCCCAGGCGGTCGGATAGACCGTGATCGAGGACCAGTGGCGTTGGCGACAGGGTATCGGCGATAAGGCGCTGTGCCTGTTGAAGCTGTTCGAGCTGGAGCATGACGGGCCTCCTACAGGAAATTGATCAGCACGACGGCCAGCGACAGACCGGTGATGGCGAACGCCAGGATGGCCAGCAATCCGTCGCGGGCCATGAACGACAGGCCGAACAGGGTCAGGGCGACGCCGGCAATGTTGACGGAAAAAGGGATGAACTCCATGGGCGGCATGGCCAGGGCAATGATCACGCAGGCCAAGGCGGAGAGCTGCATGCCGAGGTTGCCGGTCATGAAGGTGATGCGCGGATGCAGCAGGCGGTCGACCCACTCGGCGGGCCGATACATCCACTTCAGTCCCTTGTGTACCTTGTCGCTGGGCAGCGTGCGATTGCACAGCCAGCGCGGCAGCCAGAAGGTACGTCGCCCGATCAACAGCTGCACGCATACCAGCAGCGTGAACAGGGCCATCAACGTAGGCACGCCGGGAATGCCACTGATGATCGGCGCCAGCGTGACCAGGCCTGCCAACAGCAGCAGGGGGCCAAAGGCACGCCGGCCGATGGCGTCGAGCACCTCGTCGAAGCGAATTCGCCCCGAAGGCGTTTCGATCGACTCGATGGCCTGCATCAACTCGACGATGTTATGCGGCTCCTCCTGGCGGGAATCGTCGCGATCTTCGTTCCGTGATGTCGGCATCCTTTCTCCCTTCCTTTTTTTACTCGCTGAGCGGAATCCGTTCCAATAGGGCTGGCTTGGCTACAAGCATAGTCACGCCTCGCTGACTGGTGACTGAACCGGGCCGTGCACTGCAATCGGCGTCAGGCCCAGCGCGGGTCGGCGGTAAACGCCACTGTGAACCAGCGCCGCTCCGGCGGCGGACTCAGCCCCGCGGCGATCTGTTCGCGTATTTCGTCGAGCACGGCGATGCCATGGTCCGACGCGAAATCGGGGGCGGTGACGACATGGATCTCGATATAGTGGCCGCGCCCGGCCTTCGCCACATGACTGAAGTATTCGATCAATCCGTCGCGCTGCATCACCGGCTCCATGGCAGCATGAACCTCACGATCGATATTGCTGGGAGCGATCAGCAGGATTTCCTTCAAGGCGCGGCGTACGATACCCACCGGCACCGGCATGAAGCCTGCCGTCAGCAGCATCAGCAGCAGTGCATCGATATAGCGCGCCCAAGGTTCCAACGCGGTGCCCTGGAGCAGCAGCCCGAGGCTGAAAGCCACGAACAGCGATGTGGTAATCAGCGCAGCCATCAGCCAGCCATGCATGTCGATGCGTACGAACTCCGACTGCGCACGACGATTGATGCGCCGCTGGTAAGCCGCCATGACGTAGCAGATCGTCGCTACCACCACGGCATAGGCCATGGCCACGCCAAAGGACAATGTCTGGCCGCCCTCCAGCAAGCCCTGTAAGGCATTGAGAAAGGCATAGAAGCACAGCAAGACCAGGATGCTGCCGTTGAGCGCCGCCACCAGCGGCTCCAAGTGCCAGTAGCCGTGCTGAAAGCGCTGGCTGGCCTCGCGCACTGCAAGGCGTGCCACCAGCAGCGCCAGTGCCGACATGGCGGCATCGATGGTGGAGAACACGCCATCGAATAGGATCGACTGGGAGCCCGCCATCAGGCCGAAGGCGACGCCCATACCGGATACCACCAGCGTCATCATGATGGAAATCTTCAGCGCGCGCTGCTCGAGAGAGGCCTGCATGTCGATGCTCCAGACGGAAACCTCCGATACTAGCTCAGGTCTGCATGGCGGGGGAGGGCCAGCGCCTCAGTGGGACGGCAGCGCTGGTGCATGCTTGACCACGCCATAAGCGAAACTCGTATCGATGGAACCGATGCCGGGAATGGTGTGCAGCGTATCGCGGACGAAGCGCTCGTAGCCTTCGAGGCTGGTCGCGACCACGCGCAACAGGTAATCGCGCTGGCCGGTCATCAGGAAGCAGTCGACGATCTCATCGATCTCCTTTACCCGACTCTCGAATTTCTGCACGGTCTCGGTGTCGTGCCTCTCCAGGGTGATGCGCGTGAATACCGTGATCGGGTATCCGTAGGCTTTCTGATCCACGAGAGCGGTATAGCCGCGTATCAGTCCTTCCTGTTCGAGTCGACGCACCCGTCGCAGGCAAGGGGACGGAGAGAGATTCACTCGCTGGGCCAGTTCTTGGTTGCTCAAGCGGCCATTCAATTGCAGCTCATGGAGTATCTTTCGGTCGATCTTGTCCATGTGAGGCTCCACATTGGCAGAATATTGCCAATCTTGCGGTATCGGCGCCGTGAAAGGAAAGCCAATTCCAACGATATGCGCCTAGGCTAAAGCAAGAGCGGAGCGAATCAACGCAGGGGGCGAGTCATGTCGGAAAGCAAGCGTAAGCAAAGCCAAGGTTTCGCCACGCGAGCCATTCATGCAGCCTACGACCCGCTGGAGGAGCAGGGCGCGTTGACACCGCCCATGCACGTGACCTCGACCTTTGCCTTCGATAGCGCAGAGCAGGGTGCCGCCCGTTTCGCCGGCGAAGCACCGGGGCACTTTTACTCCCGCATCTCCAATCCCACCGTAGAGATTCTCGAACGCCGTATGGCGAGCCTGGAAGGCGCCGAAGCCGGGCTTGCCACCGCCTCCGGCATGGGGGCGATCAGCGCGCTGATGTGGAGCCTGCTACGCCCGGGTGACGAGCTGATCACCGACAGCACCCTCTATGGCTGCACGCATGCTTTCTTCCATCACGGCCTGGCCGAGTTCGGTATCCGGGTTCGCCACGCCGATCTTTCACAACCGGCCAACCTGGAGGCGATCATCGGCAGTCGGACCCGGATGGTCTTCTTCGAGACGCCGGCCAACCCCACCATGCGCTTGGTCGATATCTCGGCGATCTGCCAGATCGCGCATCGGAACGGGGCGCAGGTGGCCGTGGACAATACCTATGCCACGCCGGTCATTACCCGCCCGATCGAATGGGGCGCCGACTTCGTCGTGCATTCCGCCACCAAGTATCTCGGTGGACATGGCGATCTCGTCGCCGGCGTCCTGGTGGGAAGCGAGGATGCCATCAGGCATGTGCGTCTCACGGGCTTGAAGGATTTCACCGGTGCGGTCATGTCTCCTTTCACCGCGTTTCTCGTCATGCGCGGCCTCAAGACCCTGGAGATCCGCATGCAACGCCAGTCCGCCACGGCGCTGGAAGTGGCACGCTGGCTAGAGAAGCAGCCGAGGATACAGCGGGTGCATTACCCGGGGCTGGAGAGTTTTCCCCAGCATGCGTTGGCCAGACGGCAGATGAGCGATTACAGCGGTGTGATTGCCTTCGAACTCAAGGGCGGTCTGGCAGCAGGGCGGGAACTGATGAACCGCCTCCAGATGATCCATCGCGCCGTTTCCCTGGGCGATGCCGAAAGTCTCATCCAGCATCCGGCCAGCATGACGCATTCCATCCTTTCCCCGGAGGAGCGTGCAGAGCACGGTATCTCCGACGATCTGGTTCGCCTTTCCATAGGCCTTGAGACCCCGGCGGACATTCTCGCCGACCTGGCCCAGGCACTCGCCGGCTCGGGCGATCCCCAGGTGGAGCGAAACGCTACCTCGTCAGCGTCATTTTGAGCGTTCGGGGCGGCTCGGACTGATCATCGCTTCTCCATCGGCCGTGCCCCCGGTACAGGTCGGTATCGTGCATGTCGCGCCGCAAGCCGCTTCCGTTGGTTGTTGCGTTGACGAGAAATCTTCGCCGTTAGCCAAAAGTCGCATTCATACCGACTCTTTTGCTCAACTTCTTCCCCCATCTGCCGATGAAAAAGAAAAGAAAAAGAAAAAAACCGTAACACTAGCGTCAAAAACATCAGGCAAGGGGCTAACGATGAAAAATATATCCATCAAGTGGAGCCTTTCGGCAGCACTGGCGGCGCTGGTGCTGATGATCGGCTTAATCAGCGGGTTGGGGTTCTACTCCAATGCCAAGGGCGAGGCGGCCTTGCACGAGCTGGCCGAAGTCAACATGAAGCTGGCCGACATGGCCAACCGCGCGCAGGTAGATGTGTTGCGTGCGCAGACATTTCTGGACCGCTATGCCAGCTTGAGTACCCAGGGCAATCCGGACAAGGGCAAGGAAAAGCAGCAATTGGCAGCGGCCGCGATCGAAACGGCACAACACCACTTCGCTGAATTCCGTGAAGTGTCTCTCGATCCGGCCGACACCCGCACACCTCACGTGGTTGCCATCACCGAGGCCTACGAGGCACTCGTCAACGAGGGCCTGGTGCCGCTGCTGGATGCCGCGCCGTTCCAGGTAATGCGCAACCAGGAGCAGCTGGACGAACTGGGCGCGGAGCTCGACGAGGTCATGGAAGCCTTCATCGACTATATCGAACAGCGTGCCATTGACGACATCGAGGTGATCGAGACTCTGGATCGGCGCGTGGCGATCACTGCCACAGTGATGCTGGTAGTGGCGCTGGTCTCCGCCTTCCTTATTCGTGTTGCCCTGATGCGGGTGGTGGTTACCCCGCTGCGCGAAGCGATCGAGCACTTCGAGCGTATCGCCGAGGGCGACCTGACCGCCCGCATCGAAGACCGCGGGCGCAACGAGATCGGCCAGCTGTACAGCGCGCTCGGGCGCATGCAGGAGAAGCTCAAGGCACTGGTGATCTCGCTGCGGGACAGCAGCGATAACGTTTTTATCGGTGCCGGCGAGATCGCTACGGGCAGCCAGGACCTCTCCTCGCGTACCGAGCAGCAGGCGTCGGCTCTGCAGGAGACTGCCTCCAGCATGGAGGAGATGGCCTCCACCGTCAGCAAGAACACCGATACCGCGATCGAGGCCGACCGGCTCTCCGCCGCGGCGTCGAAGACCGCCGAGGCCGGTGGGCAGGAAGTCGAGCGCACCGTGCAGCTGATGCGCGAGATTGCCGACAGTGCCCGGCGCATCAACGACATTATCGGCGTGATCGACTCCATCGCCTTCCAGACCAACATCCTGGCACTGAACGCCTCGGTCGAGGCGGCCAGGGCAGGGGAGCAGGGACGTGGTTTCGCCGTGGTGGCAAGCGAAGTGCGCTCCCTGGCCAGCCGCAGTGCGGAGTCGGCCAAGGAGATCCGCAAGCTGATCCAGGACACCACGACTCGAGTGGCCAGCGGTGCCGAGCAGGCCGAGCGCAGCGGCGAGACGATCAACGAAACCGTCGAATCGATTCGCCAGGTCAGTGCCCTGATGGGCGAGATTTCCACGGCCACGCGGGAGCAGAACAGCGGTATCGAACAGATCAACACCGCGCTGACCGAAATGGACTCGGTGACTCAGCAGAACGCCTCGCTGGTGCAACAGACCAGCGCCGCTGCCGCCTCGCTGGAAGAGCAGGCCCAGCGCCTCGCCGCGCTGATCGCCACCTTCCGCATCGACAATAACGCCCAGGCAGCGCCGGCGCAGCTCACGCAGGCAGAACATGTTCGCCGCGAAGCACCGACCGAAGCCCCGACCGGAAAGCGTCCCGCATCGCATCAGTTGGTCAAGCTTGAATCGCCGAAGCCGGAGAAAGCCCGTTCGCACGGCGGCGTCGACGAGGACGACTGGAGCGAGTTCTAGCGCCGACATGCGCTTTGTCATGAGCCGCAAATTGCGGCTCTTTTTTTGGACGAATGGAAAGTGGAAACGGCGGTGCCTATCGTTTGAATCCATGCTGAAGGCTTGGCAAGGGGCGATAAAATGAGACAGAGCGCGCGGATACCGCCTACGAGGCCATTGTCGAGACGTTCCTGCCCGCAGAGGTGGCCTAGCGCTGCCGAACCAAAGGGGCATTGCATGAAGCGACATCACTTGTAAAGTTTTGTTTGAAACAAGGGTTTACGGTCAATTACGCGACTAGACTGCCGCTAGGAAGGCAATCAAAGGAGCGCAAGATGACTAGGGATACGGTTCAGCGGGAGTTGCCGAAGGCGAGCGTGGCGGAATCGCTCGCCGTATTGAATGACGTGTTCATTCCCAATGTAGCGAAGGGGGTGCTCATTCGGCGCCCCAAGGTGGTGGGCATAGCGGAGCGTCTCGGGCTGGACCGGCGCGCCGTGCATCGCCTGCAGCAGCTCAATGAGAAATACGGCAGCGGGCCGTTGATGCTACAGGTGCCGGGCGAGAAAACGATGGCGCTGGTGCTCGATCCCGAACACGCCAACAGGGTACTCGATCAGTCGCCGGAACCGTTTGCTACCGCAGAGCAGGCCAAGCGCAGCGCGCTGGCGCACTTCGAGCCTGACATGGCGCTGATTTCCCACGGCCCCGAGCGTGACGAGCGTCGCCGCTTCAATGAAGCCGTGCTGCAGACCGAATGTCCCGTGCACGGCCTGGGTGAACGTTTCGTCGAGGTGGTCAAGCAGGAAGTCGATGAGCTGCTTCATGACACGCGCCAGCGAGGTGATTCGCTGGATTGGGGCACCTTCTTCGAGACCTGGGCACGCGTGGTGCGTCGCGTGGTGCTGGGCGACACCGCCCGCGACGACCATGCCCTGACGGAAACGCTGGGCAAGCTGCGTGCCGCCGGCAACTGGGGATTCATGCATCCTGGTCGCGACAGCCTGCGTGATGCCCTGCATGAACGGTTACGCCTCTATCTCAGGCGGGCGGAGCCGGGCAGCCTGGCCGCCGAAGTCGCCCGCGTTCCCACCAACGAAACCACTCAGCCCGAACAGCAGGTTACCCAGTGGCTGTTTGCCTTCGACCCAGCGGGCATGGCCACCTTCCGCACTCTGGCGCTGCTGGCCGCACATCCCGAACACGCCCGGCTTGCACAGGAGGAGGCTGCCAGCCTTGAGCAGCAGCCAAGACCCGAGCTTTCCTACCTGCGCGCTTGCGTACTGGAATCGCTGCGCCTGTGGCCCACCACGCCGATGGTGCTGCGTCAAAGCACCGAGACGACGCTGTGGGAAAACGGCGCCATGCCGGCGGATACCTCGCTGTTGATCTTGGCGCCTTATTTCCATCGCGACGACCGTTATCTCGCCTCGGCCAACCGCTTCGACCCGGACCTGTGGCTGCAGCCGGAAGGGGCGGTGGAGTGGCCTCTCATTCCGTTCAGCGGCGGCCCAGGCATCTGTCCCGGTCGGCGACTAGTATTGCTGGTGACCAGTACGGCACTGGCGAGGCTTTTGGCCCAGCGAGAGTTCCGCCTGGACCCGCCCACGCGGTTGCTCAGCAGCAAGCCGATGCCGCCACTGCTCAACAACTACGACCTCAAGTTCAAGCTCGACGCGTACTGACGTAGTTACTGGGTCGGCCTAGGGCCGGCCCAGCGCGTTATACGAAATAGCGTCCCGCCTGCGTCTCCGGATACGACTCAGCGCCACAGGGGTAATGCCTAGATAGCGAGCCACATCGGCCTGAGAGATACGTTCGATCAGTTCAGGTTCGTTCTGACAGAAATCCAAATAACGCTGCTCCGCCGAAAGACATAAAAATTCATACTCTCGGCGCTCTTTTTTCATGGCAACATGAGCTAACAGTTTATTTAGCGGAACATGTATCGCAGGGTTGCGTTCAAAGTGTTCCATGAGCGCACCACCAGGAGCCGCTAAGAATTGCGAATTTTCTAAAGTAACGAGATTGAATAGGCTCGGTTGGCCTGCCATGATAGCCTGCATGCTGGCGATAATTTCACCCTCGCGAATGAATGACTTTATTAGAATCCGGCCATCAACGGACTCGTAATACGCTTTAGCCAAGCCTTGCTCTAAGAAGAAAAAAGTACGCTCAACCGCTCCCTGTCGAATCAGCATGGTGCCCTTGGGCGCACAGCGTCTCTCACCCAGAGTGGCAAGCAACTGCCACAAGGCATCCTGCTTTTGCTGTTTTTCCTTCGTTGTCATTTGTCTTTACCTTATGTGAGCTTGGGGCTTGGTTCGGCGGGCCATTTTCATTGCTCCGCCGCAGGGGTGGGACAGGCCGGAATGAAGGAGGAGGATTCGACATGGCGTTAACCACGGTTAACACTTCGTTGTCCAAACCGGGCGTAGTATGGCGTCACCTGTGAGTCATAGTGGGATGGAACGAGGGGTCATGCAACTCAAGGAAAGGACAATACTCATCACGGGCGGCACCTCCGGGATCGGCAGGGCGCTGGTGGAGCAATTAGCTCATAAGAATCATGCAGTCATAGTGATAGCTTCCAATCGTGAAAAGCTTAGCTCATTAAGCACGGCATACGATAACGTCTTCAGCTACCCGTGTTGCCTCGCGGACAGACAAGAAGTGGAGAGCACTATTGCCACGATTCTAGAGCGGCATCCGGACGTTTCCGTCGCCATCAACTCTGCGGGGATACAGGTACAGCCTTTGCTACGAGATCCTCAGTTCAGTTTCGATAGTATCGGGAAAGAGATAACCGTAAATCTCACCGCTCCCATCTGGATCTGTTCGTTATTGATAAATCATTTCCTTGCTCTGGGTTTTTCCTCGGCTTACATCAATTTAACCTCGGCTCTTGCCCTGTACCCAAAGAGAAGCTCCGCCGTCTACTGTGCAACAAAAGCTGGTCTTTTGAATTTTTCGCGCAGCTTGAGCTACCAATTGGAAAGTACTTCTGTGCACGTTCATGCAGCTATCTTGCCATTGGTAGACACCCCGATGTCGGAAGGCCGGGGGAGAAGCAAGATATCTGCAGCTCAAGCTGCGACGGAAATCGTAAGCGGTGTGGAAAAAAATAGGGACGTTATTTACGTGGGTAAGGCCCGGTTCATGCCGATTCTTTCCCGGCTCAGTCCTGGTTTGATGGCAAACCTCATGAAGCGCGGCTAAGAATTTTATGAAACATTTGATAATTACAGCTCTCACCTTGGCTGCATTGTTCGCGTCAACCTTCGTATTAACCCGCATAACCGGCCTTGTAACAGCTGAAGGGATAGAGTGGGCCGTGCGGTCGGCGTCGGAGATCAGCGTGGTCTATGTGGCCTTGGCTATCGTGGCACTGTTAGCGTTGGATATCGTCATTGCAATGCCAACCCTCACGCTTGCGATCATGGCGGGTTATTTTCTGGGGTCACTCTTAGGGGCTGCCAGCGCGGCTGTTGGCATGACCATAGCCGGATTGACGGGTTACGGCTTTTGCCGCTTCTACGGGCCCGGCCTGCTGGCCAGCATCTACCGGAACCCTTCCAAGCTCGAGGAAGTGCAAAAACTGTTCAATACACATGGCGCCGTGGTTCTTCTCATGTGCCGGGCCATGCCCATACTTCCCGAAGTCGCTTGTTGCATGGCCGGAGCAAGCCGTATGCCGATCGGAAGGTTTGTCCTTTACTACATGGTTGCCACACTCCCATACGCCTGCATCGCAGCCTATGCCGGCGCCAGGAGCAGCTTGGAAGATCCCACGCCGGCCATTGGGGCGGCTATCGCAATGACACTCTCTCTCTGGATCGCCTGGTTGCTGTTTCTGAGGCGGCATCGTCGAGTCATGAGTGCCAATGGCGGAAAGACGTTCGACATTAACTGAGCGATTGATTGTATGTGTGGGTTCCCGCACTATCGAGAGACAATCCCCCTAGTTGGGACGTAACGGATGAGCACCATCATCGCTTCCGCCTCCCTGTACGACCAACGCCCAGGCGAATCCCGTTTCGCGAACACGGTCGAGATCGGCACTCCGTACCAATTCGGTACCGATCCGGAAGAGTGGGCCTGTCCCGTTGCGGTACATCCACTACACGAGCAGCTGCGTGATACTCATGGCGACAATTCGATCCAGGCTCACTGCCTGGCCATGTCGCTGGCCCAGCAGGTGCTGGCCGAATTCAGGGATGACGACGGCTTGCTCAGCTTCGATAGGGGCGAAGCGTTACCGTTGGAGGCCTAGTCCTTCGGCATCGCGGCGCGTCGTGACCACAATCACAACGGAGACCAGGCTCAGCCGAGGGCTCTTTCCCGGCGACGCTGGGTCTTGTCGTCGTACATGCGATCGTCCGCCAGGCTAAGCACGTCCTGAGCGGCTACTTCGGTGGAACTGGCGCTTCCCAAGCTCAAGCGCAGCTCCACCTCCACATTTCGACCGTCTATGGTGGGGATGACGCATCGTTGCCCTTCGAGATGCGATCGGATCGAATCGGCGATGCGATTCGGTGCCGATAGGTCTGCGGAAGGAAACAGAATGACGAATTCGTCACCGCCATAGCGAGCGAGAATGTCGTCCTCCCGGCAGAGCACTTTCAGGCGTTCAGCGACCGTGGTAATGAGCTGGTCACCCGCCATGTGGCCATATCGATCGTTCACCTCCTTGAGCCCGTCGACATCCATCATCAGCACGGCGAAATCCACCCCCGGCGGCTGGATCTTGCCTTGGATGCTCAACTGAAGCGCCGATTCGAAGAAGCCCCGGTTGTAGAGTCCGGTCAGCCCATCGCGCTCTGCCGTCTTCTTCAGCGCCAAGTGAAGCAGCTTGTTCTCGGTGGCCGCCGCCAACTGGTCGACGAACAGGGTCAGCATGCGCTCCAGCGCGCCGTCCAACTTGGGTGCACGCACGATCAGCCAGCCTTCGTACATGCTGAGGCGTCCTGTCATGGGAGTGGCATACAGCTGCTCACCGTCGGCTCTCTCACTGAGCTTGACGGTGTTGGCGTGTGGTTCATGCAGTGTGGCCAGTAGGCTGCCCAAGCGACACTCGTCCTGCGGATGCAGGCGAAGGCCGGCGACTGCCGCGTAGCGTGTTACCTCGGGGCGTTGGCGCTCCTGGAAGAACACGGCAAACCCGTATTCGGGGAAGTCTGCATGTAGATGCTTCAAGGAGTCGGCGAGCAAGGTGTTGATGTCAGATGCGCGGTTGGCGACGACACCGAGTTCGAGCAGTGCATGAAAGACCCGGTTCTTGTATTTGATCTCGGCAATGTTGCGCCCGATCTTGCGATTCTGGCCGTTCATCACATAGGCAAGCGCGAGAAAGTAGATCACCGCGCCGGTGCCTTGGTAAATGTCCAACCCGATGCTGACGTAAGGTCGAAACTCGAATCCCGTCAATGCCCCCCAACCCAGGGCGCCGACGGCAAACAGGGCGAACGAGACGGCAAAACGGCGCAGGCCACCGACGACCATGTTGTTCATGAAGCAGGCAAGGCCAATGGTCAGGGTGGCCCAGACATAGTAATCCAGCACGCCGCACCAGATGCCGAACAGCAGGCTGTCGAAATACAAGTTCCGAAACTCGGCACGTTTCGAATCGTGAGCCAGGGCAGCGTGGCCATATGCTACCGCCGGCCATAGCAGCAGGATCAGGCCCGGCAGAATCAGCGACCAACCGCTGCTCTCCACCAAGGCGATCCAGACCGTGAGCCCGAAGGTATGGCAAAAAGCAAACGCGCGTGGGGGCAGCGTCACCAGGGCGAGACGATGGGGGCGTTTGAGTCCGGATGACGCCCGAGTTTGGTATGGTCTGTTATCTAGCATGCCGCCAGGGTCGCCCCGTTTGCCTATCTCAGGCAAGGCAACGTTGGTTCACTTCGGTTGAAGGGACGTTTAAAACGGTCTTGCCTGAAGACTAGCACCGGCAGGAACCGCGAGGCTTTAACCTGAGTCATGCGGTGTGAGGCGCTGCGAGTGGCTCTTGGCGCCTACGGTTATCGACGGAGCGCGCGAAGAAATGGCCGAGCGGCAGGTATCGAATCAAACGCAGCATGCGAATGGGCGGCACGCTAGACTGTCAGCATTGCCGATCGGGGAGCCGAGTATGACCGACCTAGCCAAACCCATCTTCTGGCGCGATTCGCGTATTCCCCACGTGGAGTTGCGTAAGGTCGAGGATGGCCGCAAGGTCTGCTACGCGCCCCATAGCCACACCCACTGGTCGCTGGGCGCCATTACCTCTGGTGAGAGTACCTTTCGCTACCGGAACGATCGTTACCGGATCGAGGCCGGTAGCCTGGTGCTGATGAACCCGAATTGGGTCCACGCCTGCAACCCCATCGACGACCGGCCATGGTCCTACCTGATGCTGTACGTCGACACCGCCTGGTTGACCACACTGCGCTATCAGGCCGGGCTGCTGGAAGCGCCACACTGGGAGGATATCGCGACGGCGGTGATCCGGGAGCGTGAATGGTACGCAGGGTACTGTCGCCTGGCGGCGTGCCTGATGGACCCGCAGCGAGACCTGCTGGACAAGCAGACCCAAGTGGTCGAGTACCTCGGTGCACTGATGCACGCGCTGGCTGGCCAGCCGGCCCAGCCGTTGTCCAAAGCGCCGGCGATCCTGCAGGAACTGACCGCCTATCTGGATAAGTACGCAACGGAAGAGCTCTCCCTAGACGACTTGTGCGAGCGCACTGGATACAGCCCCGGTCACCTAATCCGCGCCTTCAAGCAGCACTTCGGCTTCACACCCCATGCCTACCTGATCAATCGCCGCATCCAGCTGGGGCAGCGCGAACTGAAAGGCGGTACGCCTATCGCCGAGGCGGCGTTGAACGCCGGCTTCAGCGATCAGCCGCACTTCCAGCGCACCTTCAAGCGCCTGGTGGCCGCCACGCCGAACCAGTATCGTCAGGGCTCGGCCGAAACTTAGGCTCGTCCGGCCGCTGGCGGGCGGCGCTTGGCAGGCGAATCAGGTCACCCGCTCCAACTCCCGGGTGACGTCCGCCATGCTGCGATAAGGGTGGTCGCCGAATTTGCGCAGAATCTCCCTTTCCTCCGCGCTTGCCTTCGAGCGGGCATGCCGCTCGAGCTCGTCGCGGCGGGCGGGAAATTTCATGCCGGCAAACAGACTGGCAAAGCGTGCTGCGGAGGGGGCTGAAGCACTCGTTTGCACGGCGAGCTCGCCACCGGTCTTGCTCGGCTGGTTGTCGGGCGCCTTCTCATGGGAGCGCAGTTCGCTGAATGCCCGTGCGACCTCGGCGGCATCGCGATACTCACGTTCGGGCAGGCGCGCGATGATTTCGCGCACATCCCGGTTCTCGTCACTCACGGCATCGAACAGCTCGCTGTGGGTCTTGGGGAAGCCCACCCCCTTCAGTGCCTTCTCGATGTCGGCGGCGGATACGGCCTGCCTGGGGTGAGACGTCAGCATGTGCCGCTCATAGCGGGATTTCTGATCGAAGCCGGCGCCACAGATCTCGCATACGTACTGTGCCATCAGCGCACCTCGCCCACCGCTTTCTGAATGTCCGCCATCGTCTCGTACTGCCGGTCCGGAAATTCGTTCAGCACGTCGACAACCTCATCGGCAGCATGGTTGGCCTTGGCCTGTTTGATCAGGTCGGACTTCCCGCAGGGGAAGTCCACCCCCTTGAGCGCCTGAGCGATGCCGGCCGCCGAAGCCGTACCGCTGGCCGCCTTGCCGCCACGTTTACCACCCTTGCTGCGATCTCCTTTGGGCTCTTGGGTGTCGGGCTTCATCTGTGGCTCGGCAAGCCGGCCGCCCTCCAGCGCCTCGGTCGGCCACTCCCGTGCGTTCAACCCCAGCGTCTTGAACAGCGCCGCCTTGCCGCTGATGCTTACGTTTTCCTCGCTGAGGTCGTCATGCGCGCCGATGAGCAGCAGCTGAGCGTTCTCGTAATCGAGCAGCCGGCTGTCGTCGACATCGATCCAGCGCTTGTCGGCGAACTTGTCCTGCAGGCGCTTGGGGTAGTCCGGCTTGGAGTGAGGGAAACCGGGCACATCGAGGGAGGGGTTGCGCACCGAGATGATATAGCTCGCCTCGGTCAGGATCTTGAGCTCCTGCTGCGCCTTGCCGGGCTTATTTGGATTGTCGAGGCGGTAGGCCAGGCGCGAGCTGTTGTCGCGCTCGAAGATCGCATAGCGGCCCTCGCCGGCGGGAATGGCCTCGCCCTGTTCCTGCTCCCCGCGGGTCTTGGTCTCGTACTCCAGCGGCGCCAGAGCCTCGCCGATCTCCTTCGGTTTGCCCGTCATGTCGATCATCATCCACTCGCGCGCGGTGGACTTCGGCTTGCCCTTGGCGATTTCCGGCATGCGCTTCTTGCCCACCAGGAACAGCCGCGCGTTATCGGCACCGTCCGGCACCAGCACCACGTGCAGTCTCTGAACGTCGTCGAGGTTTTCTACCCTCTGCGCGTTGACCTTGGGACGGTAGAAGAAATAGATGTCGCCTTTCTCCACTTGCTCCGTCATCTGGCACCTCCTGCGCCGAATCGGGCGTGTCGGGGTGAGACAAACTCTATCCCTTGGTTAGCAGAGGGGGGCCTGCGGTGCAAAGGAGACGGGTTGGCTTCACCCGAGCAGTAGATACATGCAACTGGCGGCGAGCAGCACAGCCAGGGTGCGGTTGACCGCCACCAGTACTGCCGGGCGATGAACGTAGCGGCGCAGAAAGGCCCCGGCATAGACCCAACTGCCCAGCGACAGCCAGCAGATCGGCAGGTAGAGCCCAGCGAAGAGTAGGATCTGCGCCAGGTCGCCGCCGCTGGTGTAGGCCCCGATACCCGAGGCCGACGCCAGCCACGCCTTGGGGTTGAGCCACTGCATCAGCGCGCCCGTCATGAACCCCGGCGCCCGATGAGACTCGCCTTCCGGAATGCGGCCATCGTCGCGAAACAGCCGAACGCTCAGGTAGAGCAAGAACGTCACGCCGGCCCAGCGCAGGATTTCCTGCAGTCCCGGCACCACCGCCAGCACCGAGTAGAGCCCCAGTCCCACGGCAACGAATAGCACGACGAAACCCAGCGTGGCGCCCGTCACGAACGTCAGCCCCTGGGAGAGGGGGTAGCGCGTCCCGCTACTCAGGCACACCAGGTTCACCGGCCCCGGTGAGATCGAGGCCGCAAGGGCGAACGCCGACATCGGCAGAATCATGGCAAGGCTCATCGTCATCCTCCTGGGGGCAGTGGCCCAAGAGTGCTGCGACGGTGGTGTGAGGTATTGAACAAAATTGAGGTGGAGACGCAGTACTATCGACTACCGGCCTGGGGCAGGCCGGTAGTGGTGGAGTTTGCTTGCGAAACTTACTGAGGAGCCTACTGGCCAAGCGCCTCCAGCAGCAGCCGGGCCGTCGGCTCGGAAGAGGGCGGGTTCTGGCCGGTGATCAGCTGGCCGTCGCGACGCGTGTAGGGGGTGAAGTCGTCGCCCTTGGAGTAGCGGGCGCCGCCGTCGATCAGCGCGTCCTCGACAAGATGCGGTACGACCTCGGTGAGCCCCACGGC
This sequence comes from Billgrantia saliphila, assembly GCF_002930105.1. Taxonomy (GTDB): domain Bacteria; phylum Pseudomonadota; class Gammaproteobacteria; order Pseudomonadales; family Halomonadaceae; genus Halomonas; species Halomonas saliphila. The sequence continues at coordinate 70,468 of NZ_PJRN01000010.1, forward strand.
GGCTTCCTCGCCGTTGGTGAATCCGGTGACTTCGCGGCCGCGAATGATCGGCTCGCCGTTGGTATCGCGGGCATGGATCAGCGCGATGGGCGCGTGACAGACAGCGGCCACCGGCTTTTGCTGCGCCCAGAAGGCTTCGATCAGGCGGACGGAATCCTTGTCGTCCACCAGGTCCCATAGCGGGCCGTGGCCGCCCGGATAGAAAACGGCGTCGAAATCGTCGGCGCTGACCTCGCTCAGTCGGCGGGTATTGGCCAGCGCTTGCTGGGCCTCGTCATCCTGCTGGAAACGGCGGGTCGCTTCGGTCTGGCTCTCTTCGGCGTCGCTCTTGGGGTCCAGCGGGGGCTTGCCGCCCATGGGGGAAGCCAGTACCACTTCGGCACCGGCGTCCAGGCAGGCGTAGTAGGGTGCCGCCAGCTCTTCCAGCCAGAAACCGGTGGGCTCACCGGTATCGCCTAGGCGGTCGTGGGAGGTGAGGACCATCAGAATGCGCGAACTCATGGAACACTCCTATAGTGTGCTGTTCATCAGTGCTATCAATGAACAGGTGAATGGCGTCAGCCATCAAGATAGCGGGTGGACAGCATTCGAGAAATGAACGGTTCGGTCAGCCTCGGGTTCAAGTCGTTAGCTACTGACCAATTCCTGGCGTAAAGGAGAGAAATTTGTCTGGTGACAACAAGCAACGGAGCTCCCTGGGGATCGGCATCGCCCTGGGGGTTGCGATTGGCGCAGCGCTGGGCGTCGCATTTGACAATCTGGCTCTGGGAATCGGCCTTGGCCTTGCGCTGGGAGTCGTGCTCGGGCAAACCATGGCGGGTGAGAAGACCCGAACAAAAGGCAAAAGGGACGATGACGGGGCATCTGGTGACTAGCGAGCGTCAGCGCCTCACATTCTCGATGGGCCGCTTGCCTAGCATTCTCAACAGGCCATTCCGACAAGCCCTGAGCAACGGGTAGAGCCGTGCTGTGCGCTCAGGGCTCGCAAACAGCCGATACATCAGTCGGTTGAACACGCCGCTGCGGGTACCGAGCAGGGTCAGGCGGTGCAGGGCGTCGCTGCCGTGGTACCAGCGTTGGCCGATCTGCAGGGCGAAGCCTTGGTCAAGGTCGATGCCCATGGCGGTGAGTTCCTGGCGCGCTTCGCTGTGCTGCCTGGCGTCGATCAGCTCGAGTTCGCCGACTTCCTGGCGTATGCGATGCCAGCGCACGTAGCGCCGGCACATCGGGCATTCGCCGTCATAGACCAGGCGAAGCTGGCGGTTCGGCGCAGTGTCCTCTTGCATGGCAACTCGCTCCTCGGGTGTGTACTGCGACCGCTCCTGGAGTTTCCTTTCGCACAGCATGGCTTCAATAGTGCGCTATGCCCAGGCCGTCTCTTCAAGCCGTTATCGCTGCCTGGAGGGTCGTTCCCACCGCAGGGTGAACAGTGCATGATGTCGTTCAGACCCCACCGACGGGCTGTGTGGCTCCTCGGCCTCGTCATCCAAAACGCAACCACGGAACGGAGGGACCCCCATGTCCGAGCGAGTGATCCTTACCACCTCATCGCATCTCGAGGGCTACCGCATCACCGAACACATCGACATCGTGTCGGCGGAGTGCGTGTTCGGCATGAACATTCTCAAGGACATGTTCGCCGGCTTCCGGGACTTCTTCGGCGGGCGCAACAAGGCGTCCCAGAACGCACTGCGCGATGCTCGCGTCACCTGCCTCAACGAGCTGCGCCGGGAGGCGGAGGAAATGGGCGCCAATGCGGTGATCGGCATCGATCTCGACTACAGCGAGATATCGGGCGGCGGCAAGTCGATGCTGTTCCTGGTGGCCACCGGTACCGCGGTGAAGGTCGCCAAGGCTTGAGTTGCGCCACTATCCACTGTGCATGCCGAGGCCGTTCGTTTTAGCCCTTGGCTATCTTGTGCTCTTCGTTACTCGCGGAGTGTCCCATGAGCTTCGGTAAGACCACACCTATTTTGCGCATTTTCGATGAAGCCAAGGCCAGGGAGTTCTACCTCGATTTCCTGGGTTTCCAGGTGGATTGGGAGCATCGCTTCGCGGAAGGCATGCCACTGTATATGCAGGTCTCCAAGGATGATTGTGTGCTGCACCTCTCCGAACACTACGGCGACTGCAGTCCCGGTGCGGCGCTTCGGATCGAGTCCGACGAGCTCGAGGCGTTTCACCAGCAGCTGCATATTGCCGATTACATGTACGCCAAGCCGAGCCTGGAAGTGATGCCTTGGGGCAGCCAGGACATGACGATAACCGACCCGTTCGGCAATCGGCTGACCTTCACCAATGCGATCAGTACCTGAATGCGGTACTCCATCGCCGTTGTATCGAAAGGAGCAATTCATGGACGAAGCGATGAAGCGTGATCTGATAGAGCGATACATCGCCGCTTACAACCACTTCGACGTCGAGGGAATGCTGGCCGTGCTTGACCCAGACGTCGTCTTCGAGAACTACTCGGGCGGTGAGCTCACCACCTCGGCTATCGGCATCGACGAGTTTCGCCAACTCGCCGAGCATGCCAAGGGATTCTTCTCTGAACGTGTGCAGCGTATTACCAGCCTGACCTTCAGCCAGAACGGCGCCACGGCTGAGATCGACTATCACGGCCGCCTGGCGGAGGATATTCCCGGCGGGCTGAAGGCGGGGAGCATCCTCGAATTGAATGGCGAAACGGAGTTCACGTTCGGCAGCGAACGGATTTCCAAGATCGTTGATCGAAGCTGACGTGCCATGGCTGCGCTCGGCTTGGAGATGACAGCAGAGAGGAATCTCAGTGAAAAAAGTCCTGGTGATTACAGGCGGGAGCCGAGGTATCGGCGCGGCAACGGCGCGCCTGGGCGCCGCTAGCGGCTACGCCGTGTGTATCAACTACCGGCACAACGAAGCCGCCGCGCTCGCCGTGGTCGAGGAGATTGCCCGTGCCGGCGGCGAGGCGATCGCCGTGGCGGGTGACGTCGGCAATGAAGCCGATGTGGTGCGGCTCTTCGAAGCGGTCGACGAGAAGCTCGGCCCGGTTACGGCACTGGTCAACAACGCCGGCATCCTGGAAACGCAGATGCGCGTCGAAGACATGGATGCAGCGCGCTTGAGCCGCGTACTCACAGCCAACGTGATCGGCAGCTTCCTCTGCGCCCGCGAGGCCGTGCGGCGCATGTCGACCCGGCACGGTGGCCAGGGTGGGGCGATCGTCAACGTCTCCTCCATCGCCTCGCGGCTCGGCGCACCCAACGAATATGTCGACTACGCGGCGGCCAAGGGCGCCATCGACAGCTTCACCCTCGGACTGTCCAAGGAGGTCGCGGCGGAAGGCATTCGCGTCAACGCCGTGCGCCCGGGCGTGATATATACCGAAATCCATGCCAGCGGCGGCGAACCCGACCGCGTCGAGCGAGTGAAGGCCTCGGTGCCCATGCAGCGCGGCGGCAAGGCCGAAGAGGTGGCGCGGGCGATCCTCTGGCTGCTCTCCGACGAAGCCTCCTACTCGAGCGGCGCGCTGCTGGACGTGACGGGCGGGCGGTAGTCGCCCGCTTCGATATCGCGTCTCAATGCTAATGCCTGGGTTTCCAGAAACTGCCACAGACGGTTGGCAATGGGCCCATGGGGGCGGTCGCGCCGACGCCCCGCGACCAGTTCCTCGGTAACGCCGGGGAAGTGGCGCCCGGCAATGGAGAGCAGGCGACCGTCGCGCAGCTCCTCTTCGATCATGAAGCGCGGCAGGTGCCCCCAGGCCATACCCTGCAGGATGAAATCTTTCTTCATCTCGTGATCGGCCACGCTGCACTGAGAGAGGCCGCCCACTACGTAGTAATCGGGACGCTCGGCGTGCTGCGCCGTGTCGCGCAGCACGCACTGGGTCAGTTCGCGCATCTGCTCCGGCGTAATCGCGTCCGAGATAGGGAAGGGCAGGAAACCCGGCGCGACGACAGGTATCAGCGGCACACTGCCGAGATCGATCCACTCCAGCTGCAAGTCGCTCTTGTCGATTCGATGCAGGATCAGGTCGGCTTCGCCGCTCAGCAGCCGCTCCCAGGGTCCGGTCACGGCCTCATAATGGAGCTGCAGGCGCGTATTGGGCAATTCGGCAAAAAAGCGGCTCAATAGCCCAAGCACCTTCGAACGCGGACACAGGTCGCCGATCACGACGTTGAGTTCAGTCTCTTCGCCCATGGCCATTTGCTGAGCATGCAGGGTCAATGACTCAGCGTCCCGCAGCAGCGAGTGCGCACGGCGATAAAGGGATAGGCCCGCTTCGGTGGGGCGCACCCGATAGCCGCTCCGGTCCAGCAGGTCGATGCCGAACTGCCGCTCAAGCTTTGCCAGCGCAGCGAAGACGGCGGCATGCGAGCGATGCAGCACCGCCGCGGCTGCCTGGAAGCCACCTTCTTCGACCACAGCGACGAAGCAGTGCAACTCGTGCAGAGTGAATCGTTGCATTGTCAGCTCGAACAACAGAGACGTTTCAATCTTTGTAATATCTGCTGATAAGCCGCGCAACTAGTATCGAACTTACCAACCACACCGACGCAAATTGCCGAGGAGTTCGATAATGTCCCGCATGCTGGCAACCCATCTTTCCGGCCTGGCGCCATTCACCTCATCTGCCCGACTTCAGGAGCGCCTGGACGGCCAACACCCTGGTGCTTCCGAAGGGCAGGCCGGCTCCTCAACCGCTGCCGACCACCTTCGTCGGCACTTCACCACGGGCGACGGAGTCCGCATCGCCTACCATGTCGATGGTGCTGCCGACAAACCCGTGCTTGTGCTTTCCAACTCCATCGCCACCGACCTGGGCATGTGGGACCGACAAGTGCCCGAGCTGGCCGAGCATTTCCACGTGGTGCGCTACGACATGCGCGGGCACGGCGAGTCCGAAGTGCCTGCCGGGGCCTATTCCCTCGACCGACTTGGCCGGGATGTGCTGGAGCTGCTGGACGGCCTGGGCATCGAGCGTGCCCACTTCCTGGGGCTCTCGCTAGGCGGGTTCGTTGGCCAGTGGCTGGGCATTCATGCGCCGGAGCGAATTGGCCGCCTGATCCTCAGCAACACCGCCTCGTACCTGGGACCGGCCGCGCAGTGGGACGAAGCCATCAACTCCGTGTTCAAGGCGGAGGGCATGCAGGAAACCGCCGAAAGGTTCCTGCGCAACTGGTTTCCGACACGTCTGCTGGAGGAGGGGAGCGCCGTTGTGGAGCCGTTTCGTACCACGCTGCTGGCCATGGATCGGCAGGGACTGGCGGGGTCCTACGCGGTTGTCCGCGACACCGACATGCGGCGCACCATTGTGCTCATCACGAGCCCGACACTCGTTATCGCCGGCGAGCACGATCCGGTGACCACCGTCAGCCATAGCGAAACCATGGCCGAGACCATTCCCGGTGCCCGTCTGCTGGTCATGCCCGCGGCTCACATGACCCACATCGAGTTCCCGTCGGAATTCATGGAGGTAGTACTAAATTTTTTGCGCAGCTAGAAGGCACGGGAACCGTACTCAGAGATGCCGCGAGGGCCAGCGGTACCGAAGATTCAACGCTTGGTGGCATTCCCCGACTGCCGGGCCTCGCGGCCATGGCTATCCGTCTTAGCCCTTTGTCTATGTTGCATTCTGCGTTACGTTTCGTTAAATTGAGTAACGAAAGCCGCTGAGACGGCTCGCTTGCAGCAGACATAAGTACGCAGGGAACTACCCGGCAAACAAGAAGGATGCGAAAGCTACCTTGTTGTTTGCCGGGTAGATTTGTTTTCATTGCTCATCCTCCTAGCTCCTTTCGGACTCCCACCCAAGACGGCTCCGTAGCGGTGGTGACTACAGTTCATTTCCGGTAGCGGTGATAAGGTTGGTGCCACTCCCTCACGCCGTGACATGAGCAACCGATTGTTACCGGGGGTCGCATCGTGGATGGCCGAAAGGGCCTTGCCCGTGTGGTAGACTGCGCGCCTCGGCCTGCGCCCGCAACACTTCCCCACCGGTAACCCGTCATGGAAATCAAAGTCAATTTTCTCGAGAATCTCAGGCTTGAAGCCAAGTTTGATGATTTTACCGTCATCACCGATCAGCCCATTCGCTACAAGGGCGACGGCTCGGCACCCAGCCCCTTCGACTACTTCCTGGCGTCTTCCGCGCTGTGCGCGGCCTACTTCGTGCGGGTGTACTGCAAGGCGCGTGATATTCCCACCGAGAACATCCGCCTCTCGCAGAACAACATCGTCGACCCGGAAAATCGCTACAACCAGATCTTCAAGATCCAGGTCGAGCTGCCCGAGGACATCTCCGAGAAGGATCGCGAGGGCATCCTGCGCTCGATCGACCGTTGCACGGTGAAGAAGGTGGTGCAGACCGGGCCGGACTTCCAGATCGAGACGGTGGAGAACCTAGACGAGGACGCCCAGGCGCTCTTGATGGTGCAGCCCAACGAGGAAGCCTACACCTGGATCGAGGGCAAGGACCTGCCGCTGGAGCAGACCATCGCCAACATGTCCGGCATCCTGGCGGACCTGAGCATGAAGATCGAAATCGCCTCGTGGCGCAACATCGTGCCGCACGTGTGGTCGTTGCATATCCGCGATGCCGCCTCGCCGATGTGCTTCACCAACGGCAAGGGCGCCACCAAGGAGAGCGCGCTGTGCTCGGCGCTGGGCGAGTTCATCGAGCGCCTGAGCTGCAACTTCTTCTACAACGACCAGTTCTTCGGCGAAGAGATCGCCAATAGTGCCTTCGTGCACTATCCCGACGAGGAGTGGTTCCAGCCGGGGCCCGACGACGAGCTGCCTGAAGGCATCCTCGACGAATACACCCGTGCTATCTACGACCCCGAGGGGGAGCTTGCCGGCTCGAACCTGATCGACACCAACTCCGGCAAGGCGGGGCGCGGCATCGTCGCCTTGCCCTTCGTGCGTCAGTCGGATGGCGAGACGGTCTACTTCCCCTCGAACCTGATCGAGAACCTCTATCTCAGCAATGGCATGAGCGCCGGCAACACGCTGCAGGAGGCGCAGGTGCAGTGCCTCTCGGAAATTTTCGAGCGGGCCGTGAAGCGGGAGATCCTCGAGCAGGAGCTGGCGCTGCCGGACGTGCCGATGGAGGTACTCGAGCGCTACCCGGCCATTCTCGAAGGCATCCAGGCGCTGGAGGCCCAGGGCTATCCGGTGCTGGTTAAGGACGCCTCCCTCGGCGGTCAGTTCCCGGTGATGTGCGTGACCCTGATGAACACGCGCACCGGCGGCGTGTTTGCCTCCTTCGGCGCCCACCCCAGCTTCGAGGTAGCGCTGGAGCGCAGCCTCACCGAGCTGCTGCAGGGCCGCAGCTTCGAGGGCCTGAACGACTTCCTGCCGCCGACCTTCAACTCCCAGGCCGTCGCCGAGCCGAACAACTTCGTCGAGCACTTCATCGACTCCTCGGGGCTGGTCTCGTGGCGCTTCTTCAGTGCGAAGAGCGACGTCGAATTCGCCGACTGGGACTTCTCGGGTAGCAATGAAGAGGAAGCGGCAACCCTGTTCGGCATCCTCGAGGAGATGGGCAAGGAAGTGTACGTCGCCGTTCACGAGGACCTGGGCGCGCCGGTGTGCCGCATCCTGGTGCCGGGCTACTCCGAGGTGTATCCGGTGGACGATCTGGTCTGGGACAACACCAACATGGCGCTGGATTACCGCGAGGACATCCTCAATCTCCACGCCCTGGACGATGACCAGCTAGCCGTGCTGCTGGAGCGCCTGGAAGAGAGCCAGCTCGACGAGCACATGGATATCATCACCCTGATCGGCATCGAGTTCGACGAGAATACCGTGTGGGGCCAGCTCACCATCCTCGAGCTGAAGCTGCTGATCAACCTCGCCCTTGGGCAGCACGAAGAGGCCCTGGAGCGGGTCGAGATGTTCCAGCAGTACAATGACAACACCGTGGAACGCGGGCTGTTCTATCAGGCCATGGCCGCGGTGCTGGAGATCGTGCTCGACGACGAGCTGGAGCTCGACGACTATATCTACAACCTCACGCGCATGTTCGGCGAGAAGACCATGACAGCCGTTGTCGGTTCGGTGAACGGCGAAGTGCGCTTCCATGGGCTGACGCCCACTAGCATGCGGCTCGAAGGCCTGGAGAAGCACCAGCGCCTGATCGAGAGCTACAAGAAGCTGCACGCCCATCGTGCCAAGCGGGCAGGCGTGGCGGTGTAGGCCGTACAGGCGATACCGCTCCTGCCACGAGACGCCCCGAGCCAGCTTACTGGTTCGGGGCGTAGCATTAAGATGGGCTGCGCACTCCGGCGAAGCCCTGCAGAGAACGAGTCCATAGCATGGTAAAAGTTGCGATTTTCGTTGACGTCCAAAATGTCTATTACACTGTGCGGCAGGCGTATAAGCGCAACTTCGATTACAACGAGTTCTGGGCTGCGGCCACCTCGGGTAAAGACGTCGTGAAAGCGATTGCCTATGCAATAGATAGAGGCGATCAAAAGCAGCGGGAGTTTCAAAATATCCTCCGCGCTATCGGCTTTGAGGTAAAGCTCAAGCCTTACATCCAAAGAGCGGACGGCTCTGCCAAGGGCGATTGGGACGTTGGCATCACGCTCGATGCCATCGAATACGCCGAGCAGGCCGATGTCATCGTGTTGGTGTCGGGTGATGGAGATTTTGATCTTCTGGTCGATAAAATCCGTGGTGTGCATGGAAAGAAGGTCGAAGTCTATGGCGTTCCTCAGCTGACGGCCAATTCACTGATGAGCGCGGCCAGTGAATTTATTCCTATCGATAAAGATCTTTTGCTGGGTTGAACTGGCTTGTTGGGCGCATGACGGTATGGTTCGAAGCTCATTTGCCGGTCGGTAAATGAGCTTCGAGCCAGAACGGAACAGACCCCTCGCGAGGGGCCTGGCGGTAGTCAACCGGAATCGGCGACCGTGGGATAGGGATTGTCCGGCATCAGCGTACGCGGCAGCGGCGGGCGTCGGGTGTCCTCCTTGGGTCCGTAATACTCCGCGAGATAATCGAGGATGGTCTCCTCCGTCTCGGGCTGGAACTCCCAAAGCCCCTGGGTTTCCTGCATCCAGCGGATCAGACTCAGCCAGTGATTGCGGGTGCCGCTGTTCTGGGTCACCAGGTTGGCCGAATGGCAGGCGGTGCAGTTGTCGCGCACCGTCTCCCATCCTTCGGCCATGACCAGACCGGTATCGGGGTCGGTCTCTTGGGCCGTCACGATAAGCGGCACACCGAGCATGGCTGCGCCGAGCAGCGGGACGGCGAACCTATTGAAGCGCTTCATTGGCATCTCCTAAGCCACCTGCACCGCAATGCGGTGGCAGGCGTTGTTGAGATAGCCCTTGGGATTCCAGCCCGGCACCACCATGGGCTGGGATTTTCCCTCCGTGTCGGTGGCCTTGGCCCACACCTCGTAGTAGCCGGGCTCGGGGAACCCCACTGTGGTGGTCCAGCGCTGCCAGGCCAGGCGGTTGGGCGGCGGCTCCAGGTCGGCTTTCTGCCAGGTGGCGCCGAAATCGATCGAGACATGCACCTCCTCGACCGCCAGGTCGCCGGCCCAAGCGTGGCCACGTACCGTCAGGGCCTCGCCGAGGGTGTGGTCGATGCCCGAGCGGGGGTAGGTCACCAGCGACTTCACCGGCATCGACTCGATGGTGACGAAGTCCTCGTCGGGCACGACGCTGCCCGGTGCCACCGGATGCTCGGGCACGCTATAGGAAGGGGGAGCCATCTTGGCGCCATCGTGCTTCTGGTTGCGGATGACGATTTTTCTCAGCCATTTGCCCGAAACCGACCCCGGCCAGCCGGCGCAGACGACGCGCAGGGGATAGCCGTTCAGATAGGGAATGTCCTCGCCGTTCATGGCCCAGGCGATCAGCGACTCGTCCTCCAGCGCCTTCTCCATGGGGACACCGCGCGAAATGGCTTCCTTGTTGGGGTCGCCGCTGGCGTGGCGGTCGGCGCCGTAGTAGCCGATGTAGACGGCATCCTCCTTGATCCCGCAGGCCTCCAGCACATCGCGCAGGCGCACGCCGGTGAAGGTCGGGCAGGCCACCGCGCCGACGGTCCACTGGTTGCCGCTGGCCGAGGGCACGTACTCGCTGCGCCCGTTGCCGCCGCACTCCACTTGAAGCTGCAGGGTGTGATGCTCGAAGCGCTCCTTGAGATTGGCAATGGTGAAGCTCTGCGGGTTCTCGCAGGACTCACCGGCGATCTCCAACTCCCAGGTATCGGCATCGATACCCTCAACCTCGGGGGGAATACCGTTGTTACGTACGAACATGTGCTGGGCCGGAGTGATATCGTCATCCAGCAGGTGGGCCGGGGTCTCGGCATTGATGGGCCTGTCGTTGAGGACGGTCAGGCCCTCCTTGCCCTCCAGGGTGAAGGGCTCGTCGCTCTGGGCCAGTGCGGCGGGGATCAAGCCACCGGGCATGCGGTCGGCGAAGGGGATGGAGCCACCTACGGCGGCCGCCATGGCGAGCAGGCTGGAGCGTTTCAGGAAGCCGCGACGGCTAACGGGGTCAACTGCGCGACCCCAGAGCTTGCGATCCGCGGCCTCGGGATTCTCGGCATAGAGCTCATGGATGCCGCGTGTCTTGGCATCGTTGGGGTGTCTTGTCATGGCTGGACTCCTGGCAGCCTCTGGCTTGCGTGGTCGAGACGTCCTGTGCACGCGCCGGGCCGGTGTTGTAATTGTCTTGTCGAAGCGGTCCCTCACTTCATGGCTTACGATATTCCAGAGTAGCAGGGAATCGTGGTGCTCCCTCGGTGACGCAGGTGCGGCTCTCCCGAAGTCGACCGGAGCCCGTGCGTACAGTCGATCATTGCGCTGTCGATGTGTTGGCGGCGGGACGCACCGGTCCTATCGGATCACACTCAGGCTCGAGTCCGGTCAGCTTGGATGTCGAAATCCAAGCGGGCCGTTCGACTACTGACCATGTGTAGTGCCCCCCGAGGAGATAACGATGACTCAGCTGCGCGTATCATGCTTCAGCATTTCGCTGGACGGGTTTGCCGCCGGCCCCGAGCAGAGCCTGGAGAACCCAATGGGCCTCAATGGCATGGAGATCCATGACTGGGTGTTCCCGACCGCGACGTTTCAGCAAAGGGTGCTGGGCACGCAGGGCGGGGAGACCGGAACCGACGATGACTTCGTGGTGCGCGGCTTCGAGAACGTTGGTGCCTGGATCCTGGGCCGCAACATGTTCGGCCCGGTGCGCGGCCCCTGGCAGAACGAAGAGTGGAAGGGCTGGTGGGGAGACAGCCCGCCTTTTCATACGCCTGTCTTCGTGCTGACGCGTCACGCTCGCGACCCCATCGAGATGGCAGGCGGCACCACGTTTTACTTCGTCACGGAAGGCATCCACGCGGCCCTGACGCACGCCAGGGAGGCTGCCAACGGTATGGATGTGCGCCTCGGTGGAGGCGTGGCTACGCTTCAACAGTATCTAAGGGGGCAATTGGTCGACGAACTCCACCTTGCCACCACGCCTGTTCTGCTCGGCGCCGGGGAGCGCTTGTTCGCCGATATCGACATGCGCGCTCTCGGCTATCAGTGTGTGGAGAGATCGGCTACCGACAGGGCCACCCATGTCGTCATCCAAAGGAGGCGTTGAGTCGTACAGCGAAGGTTACGGTGAGCTGGAGTGTCTTGTAATCTCAGTATCACCGGATTGGGGAAGTTAGTCTGCTTTTAGGTGGGTTTAGACTTTACCCAAAGTAATACCAAGATATAGGCAAGGAGGTACCGATGGTCTTGTCGTTCAAACCACTAACCACAGCAACTTGGCACGACTTCGATGCGCTTTTAGGCGCCTATGAGGGTTGCAAGGGGTGCTGGTGCATGCACTGGCGTCTGTCATTTTCTGACTGGAAGAAGCAACAAGGTGAGGGCAATCGCCGGGCAATGAAGGCTTACGTGGATGCCGGAGACGTGCCGGGTATCCTCGCTTATTCAGAGGGGCGTCCTGTCGCTTGGTGTGGGTGTGGGCCTCGCGAATGGTATCCACGACTGAACAAATCGCAAGTTGCCAAACCGGTAGACGATCAGGAGGTGCTATCGGTTAACTGTTTCTTCGTCGACCGTCAGGCCCGGGGAAATAATATCCAGCTCGAACTTCTCCATGAGATTTTGCGTTTCGCTAAGCAGCAAGGGTACGAAGTAGTTGAGGGTTATCCTGTTGAACCGGGGGAGCGACGCCTCGATTCCTCCACCTCGCTTGTCGGCTTGGCGCAAGCTTTTGAAGAGGCTGGTTTTCATGAAGTGGCTCGCCGGAAGAAAGATCGGCCCATCATGCGTAAGGAGATTCAAACCTCATAGCAAAGCCTTGTGGCCACATAGACCCCTTTTGCGATAGCCCTATGACGTCTTGTGGTAGGTGCCGATATTGAAATCCAATGCGTTGGGGCTACCCATGTCGTTCTCAAAAAGGAGGCACTCGATGGCCGACCTGATCCTCACCATCTTCGATTGGGTTCCCGAACTGCCGCGGGGCTTCGTGCGTGGCCTGCGGGTGCGCTGGGAAGAGGCCGGGTTAGCCTATAGCGTCGACATGGAGAGAGGTTAAGGTGAAGAAGCGGGTGGTTTTTACAGGTGGCCCCGGCTCTGGAAAGACCACGGTGATCGATTGTTTGAGGGAACAGGGCTATCGATGTACCAATGAAGTGGGACGTAAAAAAATTCAGGAGCAAGTGGACAAGGGAGGTAATGCTTTACCTTGGTGGGATAAGGTCGCATTTCGTGATGAAATGGTCCGCGAAGAAATTGAAAATTTTAGACGTCATATAGATGCCGAAGAGTTTGTGTTTTTCGATAGAGGCATCATCGATGCATATGGCTATTCCGAACTGGAAGGCATTCCCATTTCTGACGAGCTGCTGGAGTACTGTAGCGTTCTTGAATACAGTTCGCAGGTTTTTATTTTCCCTCCCTGGGAATCCATCTTCTTGAATGATGCTGAGCGTAAACAGAATTTTAGCGAGGCAATTGCAACCTATCAAGCAATGATTGGCGCGTACAAGAAATTTGGCTACTCGTTAGTTGAGGTACCCAAGGCTTCGGTACTGGAACGTGTAAATTTTGTTTTGGCATCGGTAAACTGAAATAAACATGCCCACTCAAAGGCAGAGATCCAATGCAAATACGCGAATTCAGCGAAGCCGACCGACAAGCGGTCATTACGCTCTGGCAGGACTGCGGCCTGACCCGCCCCTGGAACGATCCGAATAAAGATATCGACCGAAAGCTTACGGTTCAGCCGGAGCTGTTCTTGGTAGGGGAGTTGGAGGGGCGGCTCATCGCCTCGGCCATGGCGGGATTCGATGGCCACCGAGGCTCCATCTACTACCTTGCCGTCGACCCACGCCACCAACACAAGGGCTACGGGCTCACCCTGATGGCCAGAGTTGAAAAAATGCTTCAAGCCATGGGCTGCCCGAAGTTGAACGTTATCGTTCGCTCGTCGAATGAGGAAGTGTCGGCCTTCTACGGTCGCCTTGGCTATTCGACCGACGATGTGGTCTGCATCGGCAAGCGGCTGATCCCGGACGTTTGAACAGGGCAGTCATCAGGGCTCGATGGTGGCTGGTAGAACGCATAAAACAATCCTCGCGACACTCCAAACCCCGAACCAGAGAACTGGTTCGGGGTAAGTCGTTTATGGCGCCTGGCGAGTCTCTGAGCGTGCCGCTACACCTTGCTCACGATCAGCGCGGCGTTCACCCCACCGAAGCCGAAGCCGTTGCAGAGCACGTGCTTGGTGGCGTGTTCACGTGCCGAGCCCGAGACGATATCCAGGTCGTGCAGATCCTCGTCGCGGTTCTCCAGGTTCAGGGTAGGGGGCAGATGGTTATGCATTGCCGAGAGAGCGGAGAAGATGCTCTCCACGCCGCCGGCCGCACCGAGCAGGTGGCCGGTGGCTGACTTGGTCGCGGAAATCGGAATGCCGGCGAGGGCGTCGCCTAAGGCGTTGCGCAGGGATGCGACCTCGGCCCGGTCGCCGACTGGCGTCGAGGTGGCGTGGGCGTTGATATGGTCGATGTCAGCGGGAGAGAGTCCCGCCATGCGCAGCGCCGCCCGAATGGCCGCCGCGGCACCGGCGCCGTCTTCCGGGCCAGCGGTGATGTGGTGTGCATCCGCACTGGTGCCGTAGCCGCTGAGGATGGCCAGCGGCGTTGCCCCGCGCGCCTCGGCGTGGGCCAGGGTTTCGATCACCAGCAGCCCCGCGCCTTCCCCCATGACGAAGCCGTTGCGTGCCTGGTCGAAGGGGCGCGATGCCTTGGCCGGGGCATCCTGTTCGGTAGAGAGCGCCTTCATGGCGTGAAAGCTGGCCAGCGACAGCGGATCGATACAGGCTTCGGCGCCGCCCACCAAGGCCACGTCTGCCTCGCCGCTGCGTATCATGCGCATGCCGTCGCCGATGGCCTGAACGCCAGCCGCACAGGCGGTCACGGGGCAGCCGATCGGCCCGCGGAAGCCATAGCGAATCGAGACGTTGCCCGCCGCCAGGTTGGCCAGGAAGGCAGGCACGGTGAAGGGTGAGAGCCGGCGATGGCCGCGCGTCGAGAGGGTGTTCTGCGCCTGGGTGATGGTGGGGAAACCGCCGATGCCGGAGCCCACGATGGTGGCGGTGGCCAGGCGATCCGCATCGCTTTCGGGGAACCAGTTGGCCTGGGTCAGTGCCTCTTCGGCGGCGGCCATGGCGTAGAGGCTGAACAGCTCCAGCTTGCGACGCTCCTTGGCATCAAGCACGCGGTCCGGGTCGAGGCCGGCTTCCGGGTCGTCTTCAATGCTAGGCACTGAGCCCGCGACCTTGATCGGCAGGTCGCCGGTATCGAAGCGGGTGATCGAGGAGAGGCCGGAGCGGCCGGCAAGCAGGCGCTCCCAGCTTGCCTTGACGCCGCAACCAAGCGGGCTGATCATGCCCATGCCGGTGATGACGAGCGGTGATTGCATGGTAATTTCCTGAACAGCTTGGGGTTGTGCCACGCTAACACCGGACTTGATATGATCAAGGTAATATTCAGCGGAGTGAGAGGTCGCCATGCCCTACTCGACGAACCACAAGGCCAAATCGCGGGAGCGTATCCTCAAGTCCGCTATCGAGCTGTTCAGCCGCCAAGGCTTCGAGAAGGTCTCCATCGGCCAGATCATGAAGCTGGCCAAGATGACCCATGGCGCCTTCTACGCGCACTTCGCCTCGAAGGAAGCGCTCTATCACGCCTCGGTGCGGGAAACCCTGGAGAGCAGCCGTGCGGCCAGGCTGGTCAAGGGACCGCTCTCGGTGAAGCACCTGACGGAGCTGGTCGCCAACTGCTGGAACCTCCAGGAGCTGGAACGCAAGCGCAAGCCGGGCCCCGAAACGGTGTTGTTCAACGAGATCGGCAACGAGAACGCCGAGATCCGCACGCTCTTCGAAGCCTCCTACCTGCGCATGAAGAAGATGCTGGAAACCCGCCTCATCGCCCTGAGTCGCCTCAAGAAACTCCCCTTCGAGCCCGACCGCGAGGTCATCGCCAACAAATCCCGCGTCATTCTCGCCTCCCTGGTGGGCGCCGTGGCCATCGCCAAGAGCCTGCCCGGCGAGCAGGAACGCCAGCACATCCTCAACGCCGCCCAGCGCAACATCCTGCAGATGCTTGGTGTCGACGAGAGCGAGCTGGAAAGCATGCTGGATGCGACGGGGCAGGAGCCGGGTCCCGCGTAGCATCACCTGAGCAATAGGTTGCGTCAGTCATTGAATCAGGAGGTTTCGAGCTTCCGATGCAGTTTGCAAGCTGGTTGCACGCAACAAGTGCGTGATTACGGTGTTATACGCCACCAGAGAGGTGTAGTTCATGACGACCGCGGATCAATCGATTGCTCGGTGCGCTTGTGGAAGCGTTGAACTTGAAGTAACCGGATCACCGATTTTGGGCGCAGCTTGTTATTGCGACGATTGTCAGGAAGGTGCTCGTCAGATCGAAGGGCTCCCGAACGCGCGTCCGGTTCAGGGGCCGGATGGCGGGACAGAATATCTGCTCTACCGAAAGGACCGCATGAGATGCTCAAAGGGGAGCGATCTCATGCTGGACTACAAGATCAAGACTGAGTCTCCTACGAAAAGGGTCGTCGCGACATGCTGCAATTCAGCCATGTTTCTCGACTTTCAGAAGGGGCACTGGTTCTCGGTGTACCGAGCAAGGTTCGCTGGCAATGCGCCACCGTTGCAGTTGCGTGTCCAAACCAAGTTCAAGCCCGAGAACTGCGACATTCCGAACGACGTTCCCAGCTATAGGACATATCCGTTCAAGTTCGTCGCGAAGCTCATGGCTGCCAGAGTGGCGATGCTGATCGGTCGTTGAAGCGCAGAAAAGAGGCGCATAGAACCGAGGATGTTGTCGATGACCAACTCCGAATTATCGAACATCTATCGAGGCTACATCGCCTGCTTGAACAGGCAGGATTGGCCAGCGTTGGAGCGTTTCGTTCATGAAGACGTCAAGCATAACGGCGAGCGACTCGGGGTATCAGGCTATCGGCGAATGCTGGAGAGAGACTTCTCCGAGATCCCCGATCTATCCTTCCATATTGAGTTGCTAGTTTCGGACCCGCCCTACATATCCAGCCGACTCCTCTTCAACTGCACACCACAGGGGAGCTTTCTTGGTCTGGCTGTTTGCGGAAGAAGGGTGTCATTTGCCGAGAACGTCTTCTATGAGTTCCGGGACGAAAAGATCGTGCAGGTGTGGTCCGTCATCGACAAAGCGGCTATCGAGGCGCAGCTACCGCCCCCTGTCGACCCGAGTCACGCCTGACCCCATCCCCTCCATCGAGCGTTAGGCATCAACACGGAGAGTCAGATGCACCAAGACGAAATCAAGGCGCTATTCGACCAGCAGGCTGCAAGCTACGATGCGCAGTGGGCGAAAACGGCACCGATTCGAAATTGTTTGCACATGCTCCTTGGGTCGCTGTTTGCTGAGCTGCCTGCGAATGCGCAGATCCTCTGTGTAGGAGTGGGAACCGGCGAGGAGCTGCTCTATCTCGCCTCGAAGCATCCCGGGTGGCGTTTTACCGCGGTGGAGCCATCGGGCCCGATGCTGGACATCTGCCGTCAGAGGGCTGAAAAAGAAGGTGTCGCGTCTCGTTGTGTTTTCCACGAAGGCTACCTTGATTCTCTTCCAGCCATGGAATGGCACGACGCTGCCACCTGCTTCCTGGTATCTCAGTTCATTTTGGACCAGGTGGAACGTTCCCGGTTTTTCAGCGAAATGGCAGAAAGGCTCAAGCCGGGAGGAATCCTCGCGAGTTCCGATCTGGCGTCGGATGTTGATTCGCTTGAGTACGAAGTACTCCTTCATGCCTGGATGAACATGATGTCTGCTGCGGATATTTCCCCGGATGCTGTGGAGCGCATGCGTAGAGCCTACGCCAACGATGTGGGTGTCCTTCCGCCGGCCAGGGTTGCGTCGATCATTGAGGCAGGGGGCTTTGAGCTTCCTGTGCGGTTCTTTCAGGCTGGCTTGATTCATGCTTGGCTATCTAAGCGAGCTCAAACCCGGTCGCCTGACTAAGCAATGCATACTAAATGATCGATCCCATGTCATCTGTACCTGATGATGCGCAATGGCAGGCCGCGCCACGAGGCGGTGAAGCATCATGGTGGCTGACATGTGCCGGTCCCTGTCGGGCAGGAGATTTTCGCGCAGAATTTTGCGTCCTTCTGCCGCCTGGTCCGTCTCCTGTTGTGAAAGCCTCGCAAGGGGCGAGGAATCTTTACAAGAGGAACATGCCATGCCACAGAAAATGCAATCAGCCGTGTCGACGGAATCGAGCCGCACGACTCCCGATATCGACATCGAACCATTGGCCCTCGACCCTACGAGCTGTGCACGATGCGTCGGCACCCTCGATAACACTGAAAAGGCGATCGAGACCGTGCGCCCCGCGGCAGAGGCGGCCGGGCAGGCCAGCGCATCGCATTCATGCTGCGAGCCAAGCGAGCAGGCCACCTGCTGCCTGCCACAGGCCAAGGCCGAATGCTGCGGCCCACCCACGGAGGAGGCTGCATGCGGGTGTCGGTAAGTGCGAACGACGAACAGGACCAACGCCTGCTATGGCAGGCGTTTCGCACCGAACTTCTGCGCTTCGTGAGCAAGCGGGTGACGGACGAGAGCGTGGCGGAGGACATCGTGCACGACGTCCTCATCAAGGCCTTCTCACACCGTGATGAGCTGAGGGACGGCTCCCGGCTGCGCGCATGGCTCTACCAGATCACCCGCAATGCCCTGGTGGATCACTACCGGGCGCACAGGCCGCTCGAACCGCTGCCGGCGGAGCCGGAGGAACAGGCAGAGGCAGATGAGCGAGCGGAAGCGGAGCTGGCCCTGTGCCTGCGCCCGCTCATGGGCAAGCTGCCGGAAAAGTACCGGGAAGCGCTGCTCACCACCACGGAGACCGGCTTGACTCAGAAGCAGTACGCATCCCAAAAGGGGCTATCGATCTCAGCAGCCAAATCCCGCGTGCAGCGTGGCCGCAGCTTGCTGCGCGAAGCGCTGATGCAGTGCTGCCGAGTCGAAATGAACCAGCGCGGAGAGGTGTTGAACTACGATCTCGATGAAGGATGCCAATGTCGCTAGCACAAGGCCGCTCCTTCGCCGTGATAGTTCTCTTCACTAACTGGAGCTCGGTTTCCTCTGTCACGATGCCTCCGCAATGCGGACCTTTATGTGGGGCTTCGAACCAGCATTGCGACCAACCGCCGAGCCAGCGGCGCCACCATCAGCAGCGCGGGAAACGCTACTAACCAGGATGCGGCCCATGCGCCGGGCCAGTGCGAGATGGCAACGGAGGTCAGTCCGCCGGTGCGAAGGGTCACGGTGAGCGAGACGACTCCGGACATGAGCACTGACAGAACCAAGGACAGCATGAAGCCATAGAAGCGTGCGGGGAGCCTACGAAAACGGATGGGCGATGTCGGCGTGACTGACATTGAAGAATCCTTGAAACATCGAATGATGGAGTCAAACGCATAAGTTGGCCCAGGCTACAGACCGACTGATTACGCTTCGCGCCGAGCCGGCAGTTCGGCTGCCAGCTCCTCGAGGTAATGCCTCAGCGAACGAGGTTCGCGTCCGAGGAGCGCGCGCAAGACCCGAGTGTTGGCGGGGGCGCCATGGTCGGCATAGTGGCGATACACCGCCGCCAGCGATTGCCGATATTGCCGATCGTTCGTAAGCCCGACCATGGCGGCCCATTCGTTGAATTCCGGCGCGGCGGGAGCGACCGGCCGCTCCAGCACCTCGCCCATGACTGCTGCGATATCTTCCCGGCTGAGAGCCGCTTCGCCACACAGTTCGAAGCTCCCATAGGCGACCGTGTCGGTGGTAAGCGCAATGGCTGCCACCTCCGCAACGTCTCGGTAATCCACTCTTCCGATCCGGACGGTAGAAGGAAAAGGCTCAGCGAACAGACTGTCGCGAACTACCTTTTCCCAGCCTATGCGAATGTTCTGGAAGAAATTCGTCGGGTGAAGAATGGTATAGGCCATGCCCGAACTGTAGAGGGCATTCTCGACAGGTATCTTGCTGGCATGGTTTGCCAACGCGGTATTTGTCGGCTGAATCACCGAAGAGAATACGAAGCGACGTACGCCGGCCTGATAGGCCGCATGAACCATGTTGATCCCGAGCTGCGCCTCATCCGGTACGAAAGCCGGCCCGATGTGAAAAACGCCCTCGACACCGTCGACCGCTTTGGCAAGGCTGCCCACATCCCGTAGGTCCGCGAAAACGACCTCTGACGCTCCTAGGCGGTAGGCACTGGCGGCCTGTGCCTCGTTTCGTACCAGCGCTCTTACGCGTGCGCCGCGCGCCACCAGTTCCGGTAGAACCATGCCGGCAAAGCGCCCGGATGCGCCGCCAAGAAGGATTGTTGAACCGTTCGTCACCATGTTTGCTCCATCATGTCTGTGGTTGAGCAAGAACCCCGCGGGGCCGTCGAACATGGAGAGCAGTATAAAGATCAACACATAGCGATATAATAAGCGAAACCTGAGACTTACTATAACGAAAAGCGAGAGAGTGGATGGGGCGCATCGAGGATCTTCAAGCATTCGTCGCGATTGTCGAGCATGGCAGCCTATCCGGCGCCGCTCGTGCGCTGGGGCGCTCGCTGCAGTCGGTGAGCCGATCCCTCATGGCACTGGAAAGAAGCGTCGGCATGGAACTGGTCCGCCGCACAACGCGCCGTTCCACCCCGACGGATGCAGGAGCGGAATTCTACCGGCGGGTTCAGCCTGCCCTGGGTGAGATCATCGACGCCGGCCGCGAGCTCTCGGAACAGAGGGCCGAACCCTCGGGCCGCCTGCGGATCAGCGCGCCAGTGCTTTTTGCGCCGACCTACGTGGTGCCTGCAGTCGCGGACTTCATGCGGCGCCATCCGAAGGTGGACGTGGAACTCACACTTTCCGACAAATTCATGAATTTCGCGGAAGACACCATCGACCTCGCCGTCCGTATCGGTAAGCTTCCCGATTCCGACCTGAAAGCCAAGCGGCTAGGTAGCTTGCGGCGGGTCGTGTTCGGAACGCCGGAGTACTTCGCCAAGCATGGGCGCCCCTCGCATCCCACCGAACTCGCGGCACACCAATGCGTGACGCGAACCATCGACGGCAACCCTGCGAAGTGGCCGTTCCGCATCGATGGAAAGCGAAAGCTGGTCAGTGTGTCAGGACGTTTCCGTACCGACAGTACAACGGCCCTATACGCCGCCGTCACCCAAGACCTCGGGATCGGTTTTACGCCGCTCTGGCAGATCCGCGACTTGCTGATGCGCGGAGAGGTCGAGCTGATCCTGGCCGAGTACGAAGAGCCGCCCACGCCGGTGCAGGTGGTGTGGCCATCGTCAAAGCTGCCTGTGGCGAAAACACGCTTATTCATCGAGGTACTCACCGAGCGGCTGCGGAAAGACCCCCTCGAATAGCGACAAATCCTACTAACCCAACAGCTTTTCTGCAGAGATAAGGCAGACCAAGGTGAGGCGACAGCACGCCGGCTTCCTGAAGTTGGCTTCCGCCACATCAAGGGATGAGCGTCTTCGCATGCCGTTAGAACTTCTCTCATAGCCTGCCCCTATCGAAGCGAAAGCCTCCGCTCAGCTTGACGGCTTCAGTGCTGAATCCTTCACTGTATTTGACGGCTTATAGGAATTCTCAATGCCTTCGGCATAGGGTCGGAAGGTGTTTATAAAAAATGAGGCGATGCGGCGCTGTCGGCTCAATGCCCTGTAGGCCACTATCCAGTCGAGGAGAAGACCGTGTCCGAACAAAAGCCTACACGCCCGGAGTGGGCTGCGCGCACCACGCCCCGCCTGCAGGGTAATGAGCACTGGTGGCCCGACCAGCTCACCCTCAATGTACTGCACCAGAAGCACCCCGACGCCAGCCCGTTCGGGGCCGATTTCAGCTATGCCGAGGCGTTCTCGCAGCTCGACGTCGACGAACTGACCGCCGATGTCGATGCGCTGATGACCGACTCGCAGGATTGGTGGCCCGCCGACTGGGGCCACTACGGCCCGTTCTTCATCAGGATGTCGTGGCACGCGGCCGGCACCTATCGGGCGCTCGACGGCCGCGGTGGCGGCGGCACCGGTGCCCAGCGTTTCGCGCCGCTCAATAGCTGGCCCGACAACGGCAACCTGGACAAGGCGCGCCGGCTGCTCTGGCCGATCAAGAAGAAGTATGGCGAGAAGATCTCCTGGGCCGACCTGCTGGTCTTCGCCGGCAATCGCGCCCTCGAAACCATGGGCTTTCGCACCTTCGGTTTTGGCTTCGGTCGCTCAGACATCTGGGCGCCCGAGGATGACGTCTACTGGGGCCCCGAGACCGAGTGGCTCTCCACCAACGACGAGCGTTATACCGGCAGCTGGGAAGACGGCAGCCGTACGCTCGACAACCCGCTCGCCGCGGTGCAGATGGGGCTGATCTACGTCAACCCCGAGGGCCCCAACGGCGTGCCCGATGCAATGAAGTCCGCGCAGGACGTGCGTGAGACCTTCGCCCGCATGGGGATGAACGACCGCGAGACCGTCGCGCTGACCGTCGGCGGCCATACCTTCGGCAAGATGCACGGCAACGGGCCCGCCGACGCCGTCGGCGATGCGCCCGAGGCCGCGAAGATTCACGAGCAGGGCATCGGCTGGGCCAACAAGCACGAGACCGGCCTCGGCGAGTACACGGTAACCTCCGGGCTCGAAGGCGCCTGGACACCGACGCCGACCAAGTGGGACAACACCTACCTCAACACCATATTCGCCCACCAGTGGGAAGTGAAGAAGTCGCCCGCGGGTGCCAACCAGTGGGAGCCGGTCGAGGTCAAGGAGGGGTACTGGGTGCCCGACGCCCACGTGGAAGGCAAGAAGAACCCGCCGGTGATGAACACCGCCGACATGGCGATGATCACCGACCCCGCTTACCTCGAGATCGCCGACGAGTACCACCGTAACCCGGACGTGCTTGCCGACGAGTTCGCCCGTGCCTGGTACAAGCTGCTGCATCGCGACATGGGCCCGCAAGCTCGCTACCTTGGCCCGCAGGTGCCCAACGAAGTGCTGGTCTGGCAGGACCCGGTACCCAAGCACGAGGGGCCGCTGGTCAACGAACAGCAGATCGCCACGCTCAAGCAGCAGATCGCCGACTCCGGCCTAACCGCCAAGCAACTGGTGGGTACCGCCTGGGCCGCGGCCTGCACCTACCGCCAGACCGACCACCGCGGTGGCGCCAACGGCGCGCGCATCCGACTCGAGCCGCAGATCGGCTGGGACATCAACGTGCGCTCCGGCGTGCCCGAGGTGCTCGACCGGCTCGAGCAGATCAGGAGCGCCTCCGACGCCAACATCTCGCTGGCGGACATGATCGTGCTGGGCGGCAACGTGGGCGTCGAGATGGCGGCGAAGGCAGCCGGCCACCACATCACGGTACCGTTCTCCCCGGGCCGCACCGACGCGAGCCAGGAGATGACCGAGATCGATGCCCATGCCTACCTCGAGCCGAGGCACGATGCCTTCCGCAACTACATGCAACCGCAGGCGACGTCCATCCCGGCCGAGCACCTGATGATCGACCGCGCGTTCATGCTCAACCTCAGCGTGCCGCAGATGGCGGCGCTCCTCGGCGGCATGCGGGCCATCGGCCTCAATGTCGGTGACAACAGCAATGATGGCGTCCTCACCGACCGCCCCGGCCAGCTGACCAACGACTTCTTCGCCAACCTCATCGACATGGGTAACGTTTGGGAACCGCTCGACGAGAACGAGGAACGCTTCGAAGGCCGCAACCGCGCCACGGGCGAGAAGAAGTGGACCGCCACTCGCGTCGACCTCATCTACGGCTCCAATTCCCAGCTACGCGCCATCGCGGAGGAGTACGCGGCAGACGGTGGCGAGGAGAGAATGATTGACCGCTTCGTGAAAGGGTGGGTCAAGGTCATGGAGAACGACCGCTTCGACCTGCACCGCTGAATGACGGGTCCGCGGCAGTAACGCGGACCTGGCTCAAAACCGACCCCGAAGGTGGAAAACCCGCCTTCGGGGTTTTTAGGCACTGTCGGAAAAATGCCTGCGCTCGGCCATACGGCGTTAAAAATCATCTCAAAATACTCATTTACAGCTCGTAAACTCCGTCTTTTCGATAATTTTTGCCTTGTCTGGCCATCGCTCGCCGATTTTCCGGCAGCGCCTCGCCTCGCAAGCGAGGACAGATGCAGATCAAGAGAAGCGGCACTATCGCGCCTCATGCTTTCGTTGGCGTTGCCCTCAACGTTTCTGTTGGTTACGGTTGGTAAAAAGCCGCAGTAGACGGCTAGATAATCAGGAATACGCAGGGACTGCCGCACTAAGGATGATGCTCATTATCATCCATTCTGCCAGCAGGGGCGGTAGCGTGCCCCGACTCCCAATTCCCCTCCCGCCTGACAAAACCCAGCCTTACCTGAAATTCTCATTAACTTATTGGATTTAAAAGTCGATTTCGCCGCGTGGTATTCTCCGACGAATACTTATGACACAGAGATAACGCGATGCGGCAGGAAGGCAAGCTCACACAGTGGAACGACGACAAGGGCTTCGGCTTCATCACGCCGACCGAAGGCGGTCCTCGAGTGTTCGTCCATATCAGCGCCTTTCCCCGCGGTGGTCGCCGGCCGCAAGTGAACGAGCCAATCACCTACCACCTGACCCGAGATAGCCAGAACAGACTAAGGGCGCAGAAGGCGGGCTACCTGAAAACAGCACGCCTTGTAGTCCCACGTTCCAGAGGGCTGATGGTGGCATGCGGTGTGGCCGCTGCGTTCTTCGCACTCCTGACCACTTTGAGCGCTCTGGGCCACATGCCATGGCAGCTCCTGGGGGCATACGCACTGCTGAGCGTGATCACCTTCGGCATGTACGGCATCGACAAAGCCGCAGCAGGGAAGGGCAGAAGGCGCATATCAGAAACCACGCTTCTGTTCGCAGGCTTGATCGACGGCTGGCCCGGCGCGCTGGTAGCGCAGCGGCTATTCCGGCACAAAACCAGGAAGCAGCCGTTTCAGGGCATATTTTGGTGTGGGGTGGTGGTGAATTGTGGGGTGCTTGGGTGGCTTGTTTATGCGGGGGAGGCGGCGCGGCTTTGGGCTGGTTTTGGGGTTGGTTAACTGATGTGGTGTGTAGAGGTTGAAGCGCCTGGTTGACTCTCCGTCTATTAGCTATACCTTGCAGACAGTATTATTTATTCTGACAAAACGTGTGGGCACGCGAATTCTGCATAGGTGGCCTAGCTATGCTTAGGGGTTAGTGAAATCAATAAGTTGAAAGAGAGGGAGCATTATATAATATTGTTGAACGTGCAGCTGTATTCATGCAATATCAGGAAGTGCGGCCCCATCACTGTTATGCGTTTAGGAGAAGTGTCGAGTGAAACATACAGGTACTCTGGAAGATCTGGTTACCACGATAAAGGGTTGTGGGTTTACGGTTGAGCAGGTGCTTGATCATGAGCACAGCCACCAGGTCCGTACCAGTGAAGGAGCAATAGCTAACTGGTACCCATCCAAGGGAACTGTAGTTTTTCAGGGGCCACGCGCACCAAAGGAGAAGTTGCAGGCCGCCTGGACTACTTACACAGGAAGCGCAGCATCCGCGCCACAGACGAACCCTGAACCGATTGCCCACCCCACAGCTCCTGCGAACCCAGCGACCGCAAATAAGAAAGTTTTCGTCGTACATGGACACGATACGGCAGCGCGTGAGCAGCTAGAGCTCGTTCTGCATAAGCTTGGGCTTGATCCCTTTGTGCTTGCCAATACCGGGGGTGGCGGTCTAACGATTATTGAAGCATTGGAGGCAGAAATAGGGCCGCGCAGCAATCAAGCGCGATTTGGCATTGTTCTGATGACACCTGATGATATGGGGTACGCAAAAAGCGCCGGTTCCGAGAGTGTCCAGCCGCGTGCCCGTCAGAATGTTGTGCTTGAGATGGGTATGCTGATCTCCGCACTTGGTCGCCCAAACATGGCTATCCTGAAGAAGGGGCATCTTGAGGCGCCGTCTGACGCGCAGGGCATTCTTTATATCCCCTTCAATGACCATGTGAAGGAGACTGTACCTAGGCTGGCAGACAGACTTCGCGAAGCGGGGTTCGTGCTCAATCCGGAAGCGATCACGCGTGCCTCTAGCTAGTGCATAACAAGTCCATCGAACGGACGTGAAAAAAGCTGACGCTTTTCGTACGCCGCTCATGTCCGGCGTTAACTAGCGCAGAAATGGCGGAAGCTAGTTGCAAATTGAAATAGTATTCCAGGTTAAGCTTACATTAGAAAAAGAGGAGGGTTGGGTGAGAAGTGTTTATTCAGCAGTTTATTATCCTAATAGCTATATCCAAGACCAAAGATCATTAATGGCGTATCTTTTTATTTATGATGAGTTACATTTTGTTACTTTTTCCACTGATTCAAGAAATCCTACGGAGTATTTTAAAAACATACCTGACCATACGGAGATATCGTCAATAACAAAAAAAGGTAAGAGAAATTTTTGGGTTACGAGTAACGAAGTGAAATCTAATCTTAGCGGAAGACTTGATGAACAGACTAGACAGGTAGTAGAGTTTTATCAATTTATACAGCGGTATAAAAGATTTATCGGAGACTCCATTCATTTTCATCCTAATATGATAGCAAGTCTATTATCAAGGATGACTGATCAAATAACTGGAGCAGGTCTTCCTGCCTCTGATTTGATACAAGTCTTGCTGAGGCAGGACCCCGCTATTATTGAGTTCGATAAGTTTCAAAATGAGTTTCCAGAGGTGAAAACTGAAACCCTGTGGGCAACAGTTCCTACAGCATTGAGTCTTGCAAAAGAAAAAGAATTAATACTAATAAGTGACAGTTCAGATATACCTGTCCCTTTATTGTCTAATAAGGTTAAAAATGTCAAATTGTTAACCAGTATTTTGGCAGAAGAGTGCATAAAGATCACCATACCTGACTGTAGCTCAGCTAACCCTGAAGAAATTTTTGAAATTAGAGAAAAGTTAAAAGATGCGTTAATACCATTTAGAATGTCATTGCAAAAGTTGTCAGGTGACTTGCGGAATTCTCTAGATGAAGACATGGCAATAGAGGACGTTAAAGGAGAAGCTAAGTTTATTGTAGAAAGTCAAATACAACCGGCAGTATACGAATTACAGAAAAGTATAGAAAAGAGTAATTCTAAATTGATAAATAAGGTTTTTGGTAAGGTTTTAAGCTGGATCCCTTATGTTGCAAAGGCTTATGCTATGCCTACTCCCGATAACCTATTGTCAGTTGCAAGAAAAATGGGGGCTGACTCAAGCTCCGTTTTTGATGCTATAGATGACATTTCTTATACCAAAGCTCAGGGGCTTTCATTTTTGCTACAGGTAGAACAAGCTACAACTAAAAAGTTATCAGGCTGATAGTTAAGCGCTCAGCTAACAAACTGTTAAGGTTGATTCGCAACGCGTGGCACTTTCATTATTCGTTGCGTTTAGTGTTTAAGGGCGTTTGCAGAGGCGCAGGTATTGCGTCGCTCACACCATAACAGAGCGTTAAACTTTGGGAGAAGTATGCAGACAACTCGTCCTACACACATAGAGGTGGCAGACCATTTCTATCACGATTCGATTGCTCTGCTTAAGCGATATGAGCACTGTATCGAAAGCGAATTCCCTGACTTTTCGTCTCTGAAATCTCGCCGAATGAAATGCTTTATCGACTTGCGAATGGCAATGGAAAGTGCTTTGTAGTCAGTGGTTTCTTACTACTGCCACAGCAATCTTCAAGGTAAAAAATTGGTCCAGAAAGTTGAGAACTATCGACACAACATGGATAAATTGAAACCACCAACATTTCCACATCTTCCTGAAAAGATTGTGGAGAGCGTTTCTTCAGTGTGCGATCACAGCTTCGCCTTAATTCCGAAGCCACATATATTGTCAGTGTTAAATATTGATTTATACTAATTCATATTCGTTTCATACCAGTGAAGCCAGAAAGTGAGTTTTAATATGGGTAACATGAAAATAAGTGGTACAGCGGACATCACTCACGAAGGCATAAAGAAACATTTTACTAAATGGAAGAAAGATCCATTTCAGGCAATTATCGAGCTAATAGCTAACGGCTTCGATGCTGGTGCAAAACGTGTTGATGTCATCGTTGACCATAATGAAATACACGGTCTTGAATCCGTAACTGTGCTAGACAATGGATCAGGAATTGATATTAATAAATGTGACTTGCATTTCTCTAAATTCAACGAATCATCTAAGCATGGAGATGATGACGCGCAAGGTGCGCATGGTAAAGGGAGGCTTGCTTTTCATTTGCTGTGCTCTAGCGCCTCATGGTTCACAAAATGTCAAAAAACGAACTCAATAATAAAAATAGAAAGTCAGAGGCTTCGAAATTTTACTGCGGAAGAGATAGATCGCAGTGATCAACATGCGCTATTAAGTCGCATGGATTCAGGAACATGTGTAGTTCTTAAGTATTTTAGTGAGAACCTTCCTGAAGAGGAGGCGATCAAAAGACGTCTTGAGACCTATTTTGGCTGGCGATTAGCTCTAAACCCTGATCGAGAATTAACCATTAATGGGGCGAAAGTTGAAATCCCGGAATGCAGGGTTATAGAAAAGGAAGTATCCGTTGATAATGTAACTTTTAAGATTGACTTTATTCGTTGGATAAATAAACCCGGAGATGAAAAATCGTACAATTATGTAGTAAATAATGAGGGTAGAATTCTTCATAGGGCTTTGAGTAGTTTTAATAATAAACCTTTGTTTTATCTTAGCACCTACGCTCGATCCGACTGGTTTGATAATTTTGACAAGCACAATACACCGTTAAACTTTTCAGGTAATGCGCAAGTAAATGAAAGTTCTCCTGAGTTTAAGGAGCTAAAAAAAATAATAAATAATCTTAGCAGTGAGATCTATGAAGAATTTCTTCGTGAGTTTGTGGACGAAAAAATTGAAGAGTATGAGTCCAAAGGGTATTTTCCTGACCATAAATTCATCAGCCAAGAAGAATCTATTTGGCGGAGAAGGAATACTAAGTCTTTTGTAAAAAAATTGTATATTACAGACCCTTCTATATTTAACAACACTAAAGAGAAGCCATTAAAGATACTTATTGCATTAATTGATAAGATTCTTGTCTCAAACGAAAACGATACCATTTTTGATGTTATTGGGGAGATTCTTGACCTAAGCGAAAGCCAAATTGAATTGCTATCGGATCAAATTAGTAACTCTTCGCTAGAAAACATAGTTAGCACAATTGAAATACTGCAGAAGCGAGAGCTTGCGGTACATAAATTGCGTGAAATAATGTTAAAGCATTACAAGGAAGTTCTTGAAACGCCTGACCTGCAAGGTATTATAGAAAGTAATACGTGGCTCTTCGGCAACCAATATACAATTCTTGGCGCTGAAGAAGATGATTTTCAAAGAGTTGCATTAAACTTGAGAGGGTCAGTTAAGGGTATAGAGATAATAGATCAAAATGATTTTGAATCGGCAGACTTAGATGATGGTCTAAATATAGATGGTGTCAGGCGACAAGTGGATCTATTCTTGGCTAGAAAGAAGTTGAATTTTAATTCTAGGGGAGAGTCCTATTTTCAGTGTACGATCATCGAAATCAAGAAGCCTGCAATTGCCTTAAATGAAAAGCATCTTAAGCAAATAAAAGATTACGCAAGGGTTATATCTGAGCATACGGGCTTCTCTATGGAGAAAATGCGTTTCGAAATCATTCTAGTTGGCAGGAAAATATCTGAAAGAGATTTTGATATTAATTCGGCTCTAGAAACTGCAGAAGCGAAGAACGAGCCTGGATTAGTTTTTAGTACAAAAAATGATCGCATCAAAGGCTATGTTAAGACATGGGGTACGATTTTCGCTGAATTTGACTTGTCGAATCACTATTTGCTTGAACGGCTTAAAACGAAGAGAAAATCCTTAGAAACAAAGACATCAGATCAGCTGGTTGATGATCTTAAGAGTCCGGCCTAAGAAATTTAACAAGTGCGGTCAAGGGACGCACCTGACGTCGCGCCCCTGCCGCTAGCGTTAACCAACCAACCCCCTTCATGCCTCACCCACGCGGCAAAGGACCCCACCAGTGATCATCCCCCAAGACGGGCGCTTGCGGCTGGATCGCGAGCGCTTGAAACAGCATCGCAAGCGGCTGGGCCTGAGTCAGGAGGCGCTGGCTGAATACTGTTTTGATAGACGCCTGTGCGTCTCCATCGCTTCCATCAAGCGGGCCGAGAGTGGCAAGGCGGTGCTTTATCGTACCGCTCGCCACCTGGCCGAGATCTACAAGGTCGAGGTAGAGGCATTATCGGTGGAGGCCGAAGAGGCTTCCGCTGTGTCCGCTGCTGATGTGGAGGAGATGGAGAGCGCCCGCGTGTTGATCCAGCTGCACGCCGTGGCGGCCGATCCGTCGGCCCTGGCGAGCAAAGAGCCCTGAAACGCCAGCGTGTATCGCGGTGTCGGCTTCGGGCTAACCATTTTCCACGTCAACTTAAAGACTTTCGATCCTCTTGACGTAGCGTTGCGAGGGTCAAGCAAAACCGCCATTCACTCGGACGATTTGTGCATTGACCCAACCCCCATCCTTGCCCACCAGGAAGGAAACCGCGTTGGCGATGTCCACCGTCTGGCCCAGGCGCTCCAAAGGCGCCATGTCCGAAAGCGTTGCGATCTGCTCCTCGGTCTTGCCTTTGAAGAACAACTCGGTGGCGACCGGTCCCGGGGCGACCGCATTCACCGTGATGTTGCGGCCACGCAGCTCGTTGGCGAGCACGTGGACCAAACCTTCGACGGCAGCCTTGGAAGCGATGTACGGTCCATAGCCCGGCATCGCCTTGGCGATAGCACTGCTGGAGAGGGCTACGATGCGCCCACCATCGCCCAGGACTTCCGCGGCCTTGGCCAGAACGAGGAAGGTGCCCCGAACGTTCGTCGTCATCATCCGGTCCAGCGCCTCCGCGTTGTCCATCTTGATCGGTGCAAGCTCCATGGTGCCTGCGTTGCAGATTACCGCATCCACACGCTCGTAGCTCTGCTGAGTAACCTTGAACAGCTTGGCGACATCGTCGGCATCGGCAACGTCGCCCTGGACGGCGACGGCGAGCCCACCTTGGGCCTGGATTGCCGCGACCGTATCTTCCGCCTGGGCCTGCTGTCCCGCATAGCCGACGACAACGGCAAAGCCATCATCCGCCAAGCGCAGTGCGATCTCCTTGCCGATGCCGCGTGATGCGCCGGTCACGATGGCAACTCTATGTTCCGCGTTATTCATGGTTTCGATTCCTGAGCTGTACCCGTGAGACCAATTGGGGCTGCGACTGCCGCGATTTCCTTCCTCACGGCGTTATGAGAATTAGTTGCTCACGCGTACGAGGACCTTGCCGCGCGCATGCCCGGTGGCCAGCTTCTCCAGCGCCGAGCGCGTCTCCTCCAGGGGGAAGATCGAGTCGGTGATGATCTGTAGGTGTCCGGCCTGGAGCTGACGGGTTGCCTCTGGCAGGAAGGGCGTTGCGCTCGCGAAAAAAACGAACTCTCCGGTTTGCCCGCTTCTGGACTTGATGCCGAATTCCACGAGGCTTGCGATGCGCCCCCCGGGACGCAGCACGGACCACGACTTCTCGAGGGTCTCGCCGCCGATGGTGTCTAGCACTAGATCGATGTCGCGCAGTCGGTTGAAATCCTCGGTGCGGTAGTCGATAACCTCGTCCGCGCCCAAGCTCTTCACTAGCTCGATGTTCCTGGCCGACGCCGTGGCGATGACATGGGCACCCGCATGGTGGGCCTGCTGGATTGCCAGGCTGCCGACGCCTCCCGCCGCCGCATGAATTAGGACCCGTTGCCCGCGTTGAAGATGACCGACCTCGAAGAGAGCCTGCCTTGCCGTGCCGAAGGTGGTCGGCAGGGCGGCCGCCTGCTCGAAGCTCATCTCCGCGGGGATCACGCAGAGGTCCGCTGCGGTGATCACCACGTTTCTACCGAACGCGCCTCCTGAGTTCGGCGCAGTCCGACCGAATACGCGATCGCCCGGCCTCAGGTTCTCCACCTCCGCACCGACTGCATCGACTACGCCGCTGAAGTCGGTGCCCGGCACATACGGGAACTCGACGGGAAAAACCTGCTGCATGTACCCGGCGATGATCTTCAGGTCCAGGGGATTGGCGCCCGACACTTCGACGCTGACAACGGCTTCGTTTGGCTGTAAATCGCGCAGGGTGGCTTCGCCAATCGTGATGAACTCTGCGCCACCGAAGGCGTTGAGAAGGGCTGCTTTCATGAGCGTCTCCAATGATATGGGTTGGTCAAGCCTGCTGCGGGAACTGGCCAAGCTGGAGGAAGAGGCCGAACCAGTCCTCCATGTGCCACGTCGTGGTGATTCGCTTGCCATCCAGTGAATGGAACTCGTGGAGACGGAAGCTCACCTTTTTTCCGGTAGGGGCGATGCCGAAAAGCTCGCCCTGATGAGTGCCGCTGATCTCAGCGCGAACACCGATCCTGCCGGGCTCCTGGATCATGTCGTGGACGGTTATCTGAACGTCGGGGAAAGCCTGCATGACGCTATGGATGATGGGCTTGATGCCTTCCGACCCGGCATCCTGGCCGGGTGCCAGCGGAATGTCGTCCCAGGTGGTAGCGAGGACTTCATCGACAAGGTCGGGGTTCTTGTCGCTGAACGCCCGGTAGAACGTCTCTACGGCCTGGCGTTCAGCGCGAAGCCGGTCAGCCAGTGCAATGCTGGGTGTGCTCATGGGGTTGCTCTCGTTCCGTTTGATGACTATGGCGAGAGTCTGCGAAAGGCCGTAAGATCCGTCCAACAAATAACTTGTATGGATATTTATTTGTCCTGTGGATTTTCATGGCATCGACTTGAACCTTCTCGCGGCCTTCGACGCCCTGATGAACGAGCGGAATGTGACCCGCGCGGCGACACAGGTTGGCGTCAGCCAACCGGCGATGAGTGCGGCGCTGTCCAGGTTGCGCAAACTTTGCGGCGACCCGCTATTCTTGCGCAGCGCGGACGGTCTGATACCCACGCCGCGCGCGAGGGACTTGGCTGGCCCCGTCTCGCAAGCCCTGCGACAGATCGAATCGGCGCTCGTGAAGAAGCCCGAGTTCGTGCCTGAAGAGACATCGCTGACGTTCAAGCTTGGCGTATCGGACTACCCGGCCTTTGTGCTGTTGCCCTCGCTACTGCAAGCGCTTGAAAAGGAGGCACCGGGCGTGTCGTTGAACGTGCATGCGTTCAACGATCGGGACCACGCCGTCGATCTGTTGGATGCTGGTGTAATCGACGCAGCCATCGGCGTTCCGCCCACCCATGCCGACGGCCGGATACTGACACGCCCTGTGCTTCGAGATGAGTTCGTCACGATCGTCGCCACGGACCACCCGGCAGCCAGGCGTGGGATGACCATGAAAACTTATCTGGAGTTGCGCCATGTCCTCATCTCTCCAGAAGGCGAAATGTATGGAGTCGTGGACCAGGCGCTTGCGCAGCAGCGCAATAAGCGCAAGCTCGCGCTGACGCTTCCGCAGATGTTTGCCGTACCCGATATCGTCGCGCGAACCAACATGGCGGCCACGGTTTTGAAACGGGTCGCCCTGAATTCGCCAGCAAGCCACCGCTTGGTACTGTTTCCGCCTCCGGTCACGCTGCCTGAAGTCGTATTCGATCTCATCTGGCATCGCCGCAGCGATTCTCACTCTGCTCAGGAATGGCTTAGAGGGCTCATTACAGAGCAGGCTGAGTTGTCGCGACGCTAGCGAATGGAGGGGCCGTGCTTGTTATGAGAACGTAGCCTCAATTAAAGCTGCTTTAACTCATGACAATTGCAAAGCCCCTGAGCCAGTCACCTGGCTCAGGGGCTTTCCGTTTCTGGCACGTTCTTACTTCGCCGCTAGCGCCACGCCCACCTTCGAGCGGTTCGGCCGTCCGATGGTCTGGGTGATCCAGGTTCCGGTCTCGGCGAGTCTGTTCAGGTCGATGCCGCTTTCGATGCCGAGGCCGTTGAGCAGGTAGACGACGTCTTCACTCGCGACGTTGCCGGAGGCGCCCTTGGCGTAGGGGCAGCCGCCGAGGCCGGCGACGGAGCTGTCCACCACGCTGATGCCTTCTTCCAGCACGGCGTAGAGATTGGCAAGGGCTTGGCCGTAGGTGTCGTGGAAGTGGGCGGCGAGATGGGCCATGGGCACCTCGTCGCTCACGGCTTCGATCATGCGCTTGGCGGCGAGCGGGGTGCCCGTGCCGATAGTGTCGCCCAGCGAGATTTCGTAGCAGCCCATGTCATAGAGAGCTTTTGAAACCTCGGCGACTTTGGCTGGGGCGATCTCGCCTTCGTAGGGGCAGCCGAGTACGCAGGATACGTAACCGCGTACGCGTACGTTGGCCGCTTTCGCCCGCTCCAGCACGGGGGCGAAGCGCTCGAGGGATTCGGCGACGGAGCAGTTGATGTTCTTCTGCGAGAAGGCCTCACTCGCCGCACCGAATACCGCCACTTCCTCCACGCCGCACTCCAATGCCGCTTCCAGCCCCTTGAGGTTGGGGGTGAGGGCGGCGTAGGTGATGCCTTGGCGGCGCTTTAGGCCAGTCATCACGTCGCGGTGGTCGGCCATTTGCGGCACCCACTTGGGCGAGACGAAGCTGGCAGCTTCTATGTACTTGAGGCCGGCGGCGCCCAGGCGGTCGATCAGTTCCAGCTTGGTGGCTGTGTCGATCGGGTTGGGTTCGTTCTGCAGCCCGTCGCGGGGGCCGACCTCGACCAGGCGCACGCGCTTGGGAAATGCCATGTTCTACACTCCTTCCTGTTCTCGGCCGAGGTTATGAACCGCGGCTGATCCGGCGCCAAGCCTACGCGGAGGCGCTGTGAATCCTTCCTGGACGCTACATTTGCCCTGCGGCGCTCTCGCATCCTGCTCCGCTTGCAGGGCCGGTGCTGGCCATCCATGGCCAGCCCGTTCGGAGCAATGCTCCTCACCCATGGCAAATGACCTCCGCTTCGCCTTGTCCCCGACGCCGCTTACCTTGGTGCTTTTCACCTTGGCTCTCACGGTTTCGTTCCCAGCTTACTCTGCGGGAGCGAACTCGAGCAGCACGTCGCCTTGTCCCACCGTAT
Source organism: Billgrantia saliphila (assembly GCF_002930105.1). Lineage (GTDB taxonomy): Bacteria > Pseudomonadota > Gammaproteobacteria > Pseudomonadales > Halomonadaceae > Halomonas > Halomonas saliphila. The sequence goes on from NZ_PJRN01000010.1 coordinate 105,146, forward strand.
CGCCGGCGTTGAAGTGGAAGCTCTCCACGTGGCCGTCGGCGGGGGCGGTCATGGTGTGTTCCATCTTCATGGCTTCCATGACCATCAGCGGCATGCCTTTCTCCACCTTCTGACCGGCTTCCACCAGCAGCGCGACTACGGTGCCGTGCATCGGCGCGGTGAGGGTCGATTCCGCTTCGTGGTGGCCGTGGTCGATGGCGTCGATGCGGCGCCAGAACAAGCGGGTTTCGCCACGCGGGTCGACCATGACGACGACGTTACCGTCGCGGCGCGCCTGCAGACGGCGGCGGTGGCCGTTGAGAGTGACCGCCACGGCGTCGCCCTCCAGGTGCTGCAGGCGGGCGGTGAGGGTCTCGCCGCCGATGGTCAGGTCCCACGGGTCGGCGCCGCTGGCACGGGTGCCTTCCACGATCACCACGTTTTCCGAGGTCTCGTCATCCTGCACGTGGGCCGGATCGCACAGCGAGATGCGAATGGTGTGCGGGGCGTTGAGGCGGAAGCCGTCGTGACGGTCCCACGGTGAGTCGCTCTCGCACTCGCGGGCGAGCTGGTTGAGGCCGATCAGCGCGGCGCCGGCGTACTCCTCGATGCCGTACTGCTTGGGTGCGAAGAGGGTGGCTTCGTTCTTCTCGATGAAGCGGGTATCCAGCTCGCAGGCCTTGAACGCGGGGTGGGTGGCCAGCCGCTGCAGGAAAGCTCGATTGGTCACCACGCCCTGCACGTCCAGCGCGGCCAGTGCCCGGTTGAGGGTGGCCAGCGCCTGGTCGCGGTCGTCGCCGTGGACGATTAGCTTGGCGAGCATGGGGTCGTAGTGCATGGAGACCACATCACCGGTTTCCACACCGCTGTCCAGGCGCACCTGGCGAGGGTCGAGGCCGGCGCCCTTGAGGTCCATGGCGAAGCGGGTCAGCGTGCCGGTGGCGGGCAGGAAGTCCTGCTCCGGGTCCTCGGCGTAGAGCCGCGCCTCGAAGCTGTGGCCGGTAATGGTCAGCTCGTCCTGCTGGAGCGGAAGCGGCTCGCCCATGGCCACGCGCAGCTGCCACTCGACCAGGTCCTGGCCGGTGATCATCTCGGTGACGGGGTGCTCCACCTGTAGGCGGGTGTTCATCTCCATGAAGTAGAACGAGCCGTCCTGACCTTGTGAAAAGTCCAAGAGGAACTCGACGGTACCGGCACCCACGTAGCCGATCTCCTTGGCGGCACGCACGGCGGCGTCGCCCATCTCGCGGCGCAGTTCGGCGGTCATGCCGGGGGCAGGGGCTTCCTCGAGCACCTTCTGGTGGCGCCGTTGCACGGAGCAGTCGCGCTCGAAAAGGTAGACGCCGTTGCCGTGGCTGTCGCAGAACACCTGAACCTCGACGTGGCGCGGCTGGGTCAGGTACTTCTCGATCAGCATGCGGGTGTCGCCGAAGGCGGCCTGGGATTCGCGGCGGCAGCCGTCCAGCGCGGCCTGGAAGTTCTCGCCGCTCTCCACCACGCGCATGCCCTTGCCGCCGCCGCCGGCGCTGGCCTTGAGCAGCACCGGGTAGCCGATATTATCGGCTTCGCGGCGCAGTAGGGCGTCGTCCTGGTCGTCGCCGTGGTAGCCCGGCACCAGCGGCACGCCGGCGTTGGCCATGCGCGCCTTGGCGGCGGACTTGTCGCCCATGGCGGCAATCGCCGAAGCGGGCGGGCCGACGAAGGTGATGCCGGCGGCGTCCAGCGCTTCGACGAAGGCGCCGTTCTCGGAGAGGAAACCGTAGCCGGGGTGAATGGCACCGGCGCCGGTGCGCTTGGCGGCTTCCACCACCGCTTCCACTTTCAGGTAGCTCTCGCGTGCGGCGGCCGGGCCCAGGCGCACGGCCTCGTCGGCTTCGCGCACGTGGCGGGCGTTGGCGTCGGCATCCGAGTACACGGCCACGGTGCGCAGGCCCATGGCGCGGGCGGTGCGCATCACGCGACAGGCGATCTCGCCGCGGTTGGCGACCAGCAGGGTATCGAACGGGGTGGTGCGTGAATCGGTCTGGCTCATGAGCGGCGCTCCGAGGAATTCGTGTTGTCGTCGGCCCAGGTGGGGCGGCGCTTCTCGAAGAAGCTGGTCAGGCCTTCCTGACCTTCGGCGCTCACGCGCAGCTCGCTGATCACGCGGCAGGTGTGCTCGCGGGTGGCCTTGCTGTCACCGTCGCGAGCGACCTCGGCCAGCAGCGCCTTGGTGGCGCGCTGGGCCTGGGGCGAGCCGGCCAGCAGGGTCGCGATCATCGCCTCGACCGCCTCGTCGATGCCGTCGTGGCCGACGATCTGGTGGGCCAGGCCCAGCTCCAGCGCCTGGTCGGCGTCGATCACTTCGGCGGTCAGCGCGTAGCGGCGCATCTGGCGCGAGCCCAGGGCGCGTTGCACGTAGGGGCTGATCACCGCCGGCGAGAGGCCGATCTTGACCTCGGAAAGGCAGAACTTGGCTTTCTCGCTGGCGATCACGATGTCGCAGCAGGCGGCCAGGCCCACGGCGCCGCCGAAGGCGGCACCCTGCACGCGGCACACGGTGGGGCAGGGCAGGGTGTCCAGGCCGTGCATCAGCTGCGAGAGCTTGCGCGAGTCGGCCAGGTTGCCCTCGAAATCGTACTCCACCATGCGCTTCATCCAGTTCAGGTCGGCGCCGGCGGAGAAGCTCTTGCCCTCGGAGCCCAACACCACCACGCGCACCTCGCCGTGGCGGGCGGCGTCGTGGAGCTTGTCGAGATGCACGTTGAGTTCGGCGATCAGGCTGTCGTCGAAGGCGTTGTGTACGTCGGGACGGTTCAGCGTCAGCCGGGCGACGCCGCGGTCATCGATGTTCAGGTTCGAATAAGTCTGTGTGGTCATGTCACTGTCCTGATGGCTGCGAGCCCGAGGAAGAGTGCGGCTGCGCCGCTAATAAGAGAGAAGAACGGCGCTGCGCGCCTTGAAGAGGGAAGAACCCCTATCTTGCCTTCCTTCTTCTGCGTTCTTCACTCTTACATCTTCTCTCTTCCTTCTTACCTCTTCCTTCTCGCGCAACGCGCGGTTACATCCGGAAGACGCCGAACTTGGTTTCCTGGACTTCCGCGTTCATCGCCGCGGCGAGCGACAGCCCCAGCACGTCGCGGGTCTGGGCCGGATCGATCACGCCGTCGTCCCACAGCCGTGCGCTGGCGTAGTAGGGGTGCCCTTGGCGCTCGTACTGCTCACGGGTGGGCTGCTTGAAGGCTTCTTCGTCTTCCTTGCTCCACTCGCGGCCTTCGCGCTCGTACTGCTCGCGCTTCACCTGGGCCAGTACGCCGGCGGCCTGTTCGCCGCCCATTACCGAGATGCGCGCGTTGGGCCACATGAACAGCAGGTTGGGGTCGTAGGCGCGGCCGCACATGCCGTAGTTGCCGGCGCCGAAGCTGCCGCCGATCAGCACGGTGAACTTGGGCACCTTGGCGCAGGCCACGGCGGTGACCAGCTTGGCACCGTGCTTGGCGATCCCTTCGTGCTCGTACTTGGAGCCGACCATGAAGCCGGTGATGTTCTGCAGGAAGACCAGCGGGATCTTTCGCTGGGCGCACAGCTCGATGAAGTGGGCGCCTTTCACCGCGGATTCGGAGAACAGCACGCCGTTGTTGGCGACGATGCCAACCGGGTAGCCGTGGATGTGGGCGAAGCCGGTCACCAGGGTGTCGCCGTAGTAGCGCTTGAACTCGTCGAAGTCGGAGTCGTCGACGATGCGGCCGATCACTTCGCGTACGTCGAACGGCTTCTTGAGGTCGGTGCCGACGATGCCGTAGAGCTCGCTGGGGTCGAGCTTGGGCGGCTTGGGTTCCTGCATCTTGAGCTGGCCGCGCTTCTGCCAGTTCAGCCGCGACACGCAGCCGCGCGCGAGCTGCAGGGCGTGGGCGTCGTTCTCGGCGTAGTGGTCGGCCACGCCGCTCACCTTGGCGTGCACGTCGGCGCCGCCCAGGTCCTCGGCGCTGATGCTCTCGCCGGTGGCGGCCTTCACCAGCGGCGGGCCGCCGAGGAAGATGGTGCCCTGCTGCTTGACGATGATCGACTCGTCGGCCATGGCCGGCACGTAGGCGCCGCCCGCGGTGCACGAGCCCATCACTACGGCGATCTGCGGAATGCCTTCGGCGGAGAGGGTGGCCTGGTTGTAGAAGATGCGCCCGAAGTGGTCGCGGTCGGGGAACACTTCGTCCTGGCGGGGCAGGAAGGCGCCGCCGGAGTCGACCAGGTAGATGCACGGCAGGCGGTGCTTGCGGGCGATCTCCTGGGCGCGGATGTGCTTCTTCACCGTCAGCGGGTAGTAGGTGCCGCCCTTGACGGTGGCGTCGTTGGCGACGATCACGCACTCCACGCCGGAAACGCGGCCGATGCCGGTGACCATGCCGGCGGCGGGCACGTCGCTCTCGTAGACCTCATGCGCGGCCAGCGCCGAGAACTCGAGGAAGGGCGAGCCCTCGTCGATCAGGTGGTCGATGCGGTCGCGCACGAAGAGCTTGCCGCGGCTCTCGTGGCGGGCGCGGGCCTTCTCGCCGCCGCCCTGGCTGATCGCCGCGGTCAGCTCGCGCAGCTTCATCACCTCGTGGCGCATGGCCTTTTCGTTGGCCTGGAAGCCATCGCTGCGCGGATTGACTTGAGTGGTCAGAATTGCCATTGAATATCCTCAGACGAGCTTCGAGCTTCGAGCTTCGAGCTTCGAGCTTCGAGCTTCGAGCTGCTCGCGGCCCGATGCCCGTAGCTCGGGGCTGGTGTTATGCCGATTCAGTGTAGATTTCGCGACCGATCAGCATCCGGCGGATTTCGCTGGTGCCGGCGCCGATCTCGTAGAGCTTGGCGTCGCGCAGCAGGCGCCCGGTGGGGTACTCGTTGATGTAGCCGTTGCCGCCGAGCAGCTGGATGGCGTCCAGCGCCAGCTGGGTGGCTTTCTCGGCGCAGTACAGGATCACGCCGGCGGCGTCCTTCCTGGAGGTCTGGCCGCGGTCGCAGGCGGCGGCCACGGTGTAGAGGTAGGCGCGGCAGGCGTTCAGCGTGGTGTACATGTCGGCGATCTTGCCCTGCACCAGCTGGAACTCGCCGATGGACTGGTCGAACTGCTTGCGCTCGTGGATGTAGGGCACCACCACGTCCATGGCCGCCTGCATGATGCCGATGGGGCCGGCGGCGAGCACGGTGCGCTCGTAGTCCAGGCCGCTCATCAACACGCGTACGCCCTTGCCTTCCTCGCCCAGCACGTTCTCGGCCGGCACTTCGCAGTCCTGGAACACCAGTTCGCAGGTGTTGGAGCCGCGCATGCCCAGCTTGTCGAGCTTCTGCGCGGTGGTGAAGCCGGGCATGCCCTTCTCGATGATGAAGGCGGTAATGCCCTTGGAGCCGGCGTCCGGATCGGTCTTGGCGTAGACCACCAGCACGTCGGCGTCGGGGCCGTTGGTGATCCACATCTTGTTGCCGTTGAGGATGTAGCGGTCGCCGTCCTGGCGCGCGCGCAGCTTCATGGAGACCACGTCGGAACCGGCGCCCGGCTCGGACATCGCCAGCGCGCCGACATGTTCGCCGCTGATCAGCTTGGGCAGGTACTTGGCTTTCTGCTCGGCACTGGCGTTGATCTTGAGCTGGTTCACGCACAGGTTGGAGTGCGCGCCGTAGGAGAGGCCCACCGAGGCGCTGGCCCGCGAGATCTCCTCCATGGCGATACAGTGCGCCAGGTAGCCCATGCCGCTGCCGCCGTCCTCTTCCGGCACGGTGATGCCGAGCAGGCCCATGTCACCGAACTTCCGCCACAGGTCGTTGGGGAATTCGTTCTTCTCGTCGATCTCGGCGGCGCGCGGGGCGATCTCGTCGCGGGCGAAGGCGTTCACGTGGTCGCGCAGCATGTTGAGTTCGTCATCGAGGCCGAAGTCGAGGGGCTTGTAGGACGTGAACATGGCGGCGGAACTCCCTAATGTCAGTGGTAACCAGCTGTCGGGTTGCGTTGCGGGCACGCAGCGGCGGCTCGCAGTGTATTCAAGATGGTACAAGACTAGGCGAGGTTGACGTTAACGTAAAGTGCACCCTTGGGGCGTTCTACGAATGTCGAAGAGAGCACAGTCCTCATGACTATTGCCAGCATAGTCGGTGAGCCGGTCTGGTGAGAGTCGGTGAGCTAGTGATCGGGACATCCGATTGGATAGCCGCCGAGCTAATGGGTGAGAAGGCAGCGAGCCCTCGGTGTTAGCCGTAGGCTCGCTGCGTCGGCTCTCGATCTAGCCGGCCATCCACTGGATGACATGATGATAGAGCGGGATGCCGACGATGACGTTCAGCGGGAAGGTGAAGCCGAGGGAGGCGAGCATCGCCAAGCCGATGCTGGCCTTGGGAATAGCGGTGCGCATGGCCGCCGGCGCGGCGATGTAGGAGGCGCTGGCGGTAAGCGCCGTGAGGATCAGCACCGAGCCGCTGGGCAGGCCCAGCGTCAGGCCGACCGTCATCCCCACCAGGGAGAGCAGCAGCGGCGCGACCAGGGCGAAGGTGAGCAGGCGCCAGTGGAACCAGGGAATGGGACGCAGTGTTTCCGCCGCGGTCAGGCCCATCTGCAGCAGGAAGAGGGCGAGTACCGCATGGAAGGCGCCCATCAGCAGGTCGGTGACGTTGGCGCCATCCGCGGGGCCGTACATGGCGCCGATCACCGCGCCGCCGGCGAGCAGGATCACGCCGCGGTTGGTCAACGTCTCGTGCCAGATGCCCTGCAGCGCTTCGCTGGAATTCTTGCCGGCATGGCGGCGGTAGAGCGCAATGGCGACCATGATCGCCGGCAGCTCCATCATTACCAGGTAGAGCGTGACCTCGGCGCCGATGGGCAGGGCGCGGCTCTCGGCGAAGGCAAGCGCCACGGCGAAAGTACCGGCACTGACCGAGCCGTAGTGGGCGGCGATACTGGCGCTGTCGGCGGCCGAAAGCCGTACCAATCGCCTGAGGACAGGCATCAAGGCCAGGGGAATCAGTGCACCAATCGCCGCCACTGCGAGCAGCTCCGGCACGATCGACCAGTCGAGGTTGCCGTACAGTGCCATGCCGCCCTTGAGGCCGATGGTCAGCATCAGCAGCAGGCTCAAGGTGTCATAGGCGGCCTTGGGAATGGTCAAGTCGGACTTCACCACGCCGGCCAACAGGCCGAGCAGGAAGAACATCACCACGATATCGGGCATGGGCACTCTCTTGTCGTCATGCGATGGCAGGGTAGCTGCGGATTGTGGAGAGAGTCTAATATTGATTCCAATAAATTCTTATCGCCGTAAGAATCGATGATTCTCTATGGTTTTGTTCGCTGAGGTCACGCCATGAACATTCGTCATCTCACCTTTCGGCTGCTCCAGGTGTTTACCGCCGTAGTGCGCACGGGTTCGGTCAGCGAGGCGGCGCGACAGCTTCACCTGACCCAGCCGACGGTATCGCAGCAGCTCAAGCGCCTGACCGAGGCGGTGGGCGAACCGCTGCTGCACAGCGGCCATGGGCGTCTGACCACCACGGAGGCGGGGCGGGAGCTGTATCGGGCCAGCCGCGAGGTGCTCGGTCGCTTCGACGACTTCGAGGACTATCTCACCGCCCTGCGCGGCGGCGAGCGGGGGCGCTTCAGCATCGCCCTGGTCAACACCGCCCAGTACGTGCTGCCGCGCCTGCTCGGCCCGTACAGCCAGGCCTTTCCGGAGGTCGACGTGACCCTGCACATCGGCAACCGCCGTCAGATGCTGACGCGCTTCGAGCGCCAGGACGACGATCTCTACGTGTTCAGCCATCCGCCTTCGCTGGCCCATGCCCTGGCCGGACGTTTCCTGCGCAATCCGCTGGTGGTGGTGGCGCCGCATACCCATCGTTTCGCCGGGTGCGAGTCGGTCGCCATGGCCGATCTGCTGGACGAGCGTTTCCTGCTGCGCGAACCCGGCTCGGCGACACGCATGCTGTTCGAGAGCTGGCTGCAGGAGCACGGGCTGTCGCTGGGGCCGACCCTGCAGATGGCCAGCAACGAGGCGATTCGCGTGGGCGTGGCGGCGGGCATGGGCCTGGCGGTGCTGTCGGAGCACGTGCTGCCACCCGAGCATCCCGATCTGGTGATCCTGCCGGTGCGCGATTTTCCCATCGAGAGCCACTGGCAGTTCATCGTGCGCCGCGACCGACGCCTGGCGCATGCCGCGTTGGGGTTCCTGCGCTTCGCCGCGGGGCATCTCGACGAGTGCGTGGAGCCCAGGTTCCTGGCCAATGAGCTGCACGCCATGCTGGAGCGATTGGAGGCGGGGGCGGAGTAGCCATGCCGGGCCGAGCCGCTACCGGTCGGGCATGTTGCGTGTCTGCGGCACGCCCGGGAGCCGCCGGCGCAGGGCGGCCTTGCCCATCATATGGGCGCTGACCGGGGCGGTGGCGAACAGGAAGATCGTCACCAGGGCCTCCTGGAACGAGACGCCGCCCTGCTGGTGGCTGAAGTAGATCAGTGAGCCGATCAGGGTGCAGCCGACCCCCAGGGTACTGGCCTTGGTGGGGCCGTGCAGGCGCATGTAGAAATCGGGCAGCTTGGCCAGCCCCCAGGAGCCGATCAGCGCCACCAGGGCGCCGAACAGCAGGAAGGCGGCGACGATGAGCTGCAGGTACCACGGCATGTCGATGCTGGTCATTCGATGACATCCCCCCGTAGCAGGTACTTGCTCATGGCGACGGTGCTGACGAAGCCCATCAGCGCGATCAGCAGGGCCAGCTCGAACAGCACGCCCAGCCCCATCCGGATGTCCGCCAGCACGATCAGCGCGATGCTGTTGATCATCAGGGTATCCAGCGCCAGGATCCGGTCGACGATGTCCGGGCCGACGGCCAGGCGGTAGAGATTGAGCAGGGCGGCAACGGCGAAGAGCGTCATGGCGATCGTGATGACGATGGCGATCATCGGAAGATCTCCTCGAGCGGCTGCTCGTAGCGTTCGCGAATGGTGGCGATGGCTTCGGCCTCGTCCTCCAGGTGCAGGGCGTGCACCAGCAGGGTATTGGCCTTCGCATCGTGGTGGATCGAGACGGTGCCGGGCGTCAGCGAGATGGTGCTGGCCAGGATGGTGATGGCGAAGTCGTCGTCCAGCGCGAGGGGATAGAGAAAGAAGCCAGGCTGCAGGTGCCGGGCGGGGCGCAGGATGCGCAGGGCCACCACCAGGTTGGAGCGCAGGATGTCCACCAGCAGCACCAGCAGGTAGCGCAGCAGCGGCAGGGGACGCCTGATCTTCGCCTCCTCGGCCCAGAAGGCGTGGGTCACGAAGGGAATGGCCACGCCCAGGGCCAGCCCCAGCAGGGCATGGGCCACGCTGAAGTCGTTGACCAGCAATAGCCACAGCAGCGCCAGGAACAGCGAGAACAGTGGATGCGGCAGCCAGAACTGCCGCGAGCGGAACGGCGACGGCGTCATGGTGTGATCTCCTGTGCCGAAGCGCTGGCCTCCGGCAGCACGGCGGCAATATAGGCCTGCGGGTCGAGCAGCTGCTCCGCGGTGAGTTCGAGATAGCCCATCACCGGCTCGCCGAAGGCCGCCAAGAGCCCGTTGAGGCCGACCATGGTGGAGACCAGCGCCAGCGGGCCGCGCTCGAGCGGGTACGGCTTGGCCATGTCGCCGGGGCGCCAGAACCAGCTGCTGCCGGTGCGGCTGACGGCGATCAGGGTCAGCAGCGCGGCGGCCAGTAGCACGCCCCACAGCCACAACCCCTGAGGCTCCTGCGCGCTCGCCTGAAGGATCCATATCTTGCTGACGAAGCCGCTGAACGGAGGCAGGCCCACCATGGCGATGCCCGCAATGAAGAACAGGGACCCCAACAGCCAGCGATGCCCGATGGGGCCGATCGCCGAGAAGCGATCGTAGCCCGCTTCGCGCTGCCGGCCGAGCAGGTCGGCCAGCAGGAAGAAGACGGCGGTCATGCCGGTACTGTGGATCAGGTAGAAGAGCGCGGCGCCCAGCGCCGCCGGGGTGACGAAGCTGATGGTGGCCAGTAGGGTGCCCACCGAGAGGACCACCAGGTAGGCGGTCAGGGTGCGCAGGCTGTTAGAGCCCAGTACCCCGACGCCGCCGAGCGCCAGGGTCAGCAGCGCCAGCGGCCACAGCCAGACCCAGGCGGTCGCGTTGACCGGCGCCTCGCCCAGCGCGAAGACCAGCAGGAAGACCCGCAGGATGGCGTAGATGCCGACCTTGGTCATGATGGCGAAGAGCGCCGCCACCGGCGCGGCGGAGGCCGAGTAGGCGCGGGGGAGCCAGAACAGCAGCGGCAGGATGGCGGCCTTGATGCCGAAAACCACCAGCAGAATCAGGCTGGCGGCGGCGAGCAGCGGCGCATCTTCCGGCGGTGCCTCTGCCACGCGCAAGGCCAGGTCGGCCATGTTGAGGGTGCCGGTAAGACCGTAGAGGGTGCCCAGCGCGATCAGGAACAGCGCGGAGCCTGCCAGATTGATGACCACGTAGTGCAGCCCGGCGCGGCTGCGAGCGCGGCCGCCCCCGTGCAGCAGCAGGGCGTAGGAGGCGATCAGCAGGATCTCGAAGAACACGAAGAGGTTGAACAGGTCGCCGGTCAGGAAGGCGCCGTTGAGACCGGCCAGTTGGAACTGAAAGAGGGCGTGGAAGTGGGGGCCGCGCTTGTCGGTGCCGCTGCTGGCGTAGAGCAGGCAGCAGAACCCCAGCACGGCGGTGAGCGCCAGCATGATGGCCGAGAGCCGATCGAGGACCAGCACGATGCCGAAGGGCGCGGGCCAGTCGCCGGCGTGGTAGAGGTAATGCTCCCCCGTACCGGCCATGGCCAGGCCCCACGCCCCCAGCAGCACCAGGCCCAGGGTGCTGGCGATGCCCACCAGGCGCTGCACGCCGAAGGGCAGCCGATACAGCAACAGCTGGCTCGCCCCGGTAACCAGCGGCAGCAGTATCGGCAGGATGAGGGCGTGGTTCATGTAAGGTCCTCGTCCGGGTTCTCGCCGTCGACGTGGTCGTTGCGCAGCTCCACCGCCGCCTTGAGGGCCAGCACCACCACGAAGGCGGTCATGGCGAAGCCGATGACGATGGCGGTCAGCACCAGGGCCTGGGGCAGCGGGTCCGCCGAGCGTTCGGTGAGGCCGACGATGGCCGGAGCGCCGGCGACCAGGCGGCCCGAGGCGAACAGGTAGAGATTGACGGCATGGGAGAGCAGGGTGAGTCCCAGGATGACCGTGAAGGTGCGCGCCCGCAGCAGCAGGTAGATCCCGCAGGTGGTCAGCACGCCCAGGGTTATCGCATAGAGCAGTTCCATCAGCCGATCTCCTTGCCGGGGCCCGCCACGGTCATCAGCTTGCCGAGGTTGGCCAGTATCAGCAGCGTGGCCCCGACCACGGTGGCGTAGACCCCGAGATCGAAGAGCATGGCGGTGGCCAGCTCGAAGTCGCCGATCAATGGCAAGTGCATGTGGCCGTGGGCCGAGGTGAGGAACGGGTAGCCGAACAGCCAGCTGCCGATGCCGGTGAACACGGCTATCAGGATGCCGGCGCCGATCAGCGGCCGGAAGGCGGTCAGCATGCGCTCCTGGGCCCACACCAGCCCGCCCGCCATGTACTGCAGCGTCAGCGCCACGGCGGTGATCAACCCGGCGATGAAGCCGCCGCCCGGCAGGTTGTGGCCGCGCAGGAAGATATAGGCCGAGACCAGCAGGGCGATCGGCAGCACCAGCCTGGCCACGGTGCCGAGCATGATCGGGTGCGGTTCGGCGACCCAGTGTGCGGGGTTGGTGTCGACCACCCGCTCCTTGAGGTGCAGGTCGCGGGTGAAGGCGAACACCGCCACCGCCGCGATGCCCAGCACGGTGATCTCGCCCAGGGTATCGAAGCCGCGGAAATCCACCAGGATCACGTTGACCACGTTGGTGCCGCCGCCACCGGGCAGGCTGTTGGCGAGGAAGAAGTCGGAGATTGTCCGCTGCGGCCGGGTGAGGATGGCGAAGCTGAAGGCGGCCACGCCGCCGCCCATCAGGCCGGCGATGGCGAGGTCGCGTGCCATCCTCCTGCGCGAGGATTCCCTCGGGGATTGCTGGGGCAGGAAGGAGAGCGCCAGCATCATGATCACCACCGCCATCACCTCCACCATCAGCTGGGTCAGGGCAAGGTCCGGTGCCGAGAAGCGGGCGAAGGCAACGGTGACGAAGAGCCCGGTGACGCCGAGCAGCAACAGGGCTGGCAGCCGAGCGTGATGGAAGACCACCACGCCGATGGCCGCCAGGCAGAGCAGGATGGCGGCCAGCACGGTCAGCGGATCGAGAGGTGCCATCGCTACGCCGCCGTTCCAGCGCGCCACGGCGAGCAGTTCCACGCCGACCAGCACCACGACGGTGACCATGATGAAGGTCAGGTAGCGCTGCTGCGAGCCGTTCTCGAGCTGGAAGACGCGTTGCTGGGAGAGGGCGATGATACGCAGCATGATCCAGTCGAAGATTTCCGTGGCATCCACTTCCGGCAGGCGGGCATGGAGACGGAACAGTGGACCGCGCATCCGGTAGAAGAGCGCGCCGCCCACCAGCGCGACGAGGCTCATGAGCATGGGCAGGGTGCCGCCCAGTGCCGTGAAGTCGTAGGCGGCGAGCTCGGCCTGGCGAGAGGCCAGGAATGCGGGGTGGACCAGTAGCGTGTTGAGCCCTGCCGGCGCCAGGCCCACGTAGAGCGTGGCCAGGGCCAGCAGCGCGATGGGCGTCAGGGCCGCCAGGCGCGGTTCCCTGGGCGGCCAGACGGGCAGGTCGATGGGCCGGCCGTTGAAGTAAACGTTGTGGAAGATGCGAATCGAGTAGGCCACCGAGAACAGCCCGGCCACTGTCACCCAGGCGGGAATAATTACGGTCGCCCAACTGGGCGTCGTTACCAGCAGGCTCTCGCCGAACAGCATCTTCTTGCTCAGGTAGCCGCTCATCAGCGGCAAGCCGGCCATGGCGGCGGCGGGAATCGCCGACAGCACCATCAACACCGGCATGAAGCGCCACATACCGTTGATATGGCGCATGTCGCGGGTGCCGGTGGCGCGGTCGACGTAGCCCGCCATCATGAACAGCGGCGCCTTGAACAGTGCGTGACACACCAGGTGGAAGAGCGCCGCCGCCACTGCCATGGGCGTGCCCAGGCCCAGCAGCAGCATGATCAGCCCCAGGTGAGAGACCGTGGAGTAGGCCAGCAGCCCCTTCATGTCGTGCATGAACATGGCGACGAAGGCGCCCACCATCAGCGTCGCCATGCCGGTTAGCGTGACGAGGTGGAACCACAGTTCGGTCTCCGCCAGGGCCGGATGCAGCCGGGCGAGCAGGAACAGCCCCGCCTTGACCATGGTGGCGCTGTGCAGGTAGGCCGAGACCGGCGTCGGCGCGGTCATGGCGTGGGGCAGCCAGAGGTGGAAGGGAAACTGGGCCGACTTGGTGAAGGCTCCGAGCAGGAGCAGGTTGAGCATCAGGGCGTAGTGATCGTGGGCGCGGATTCGATCGCCGGCCTCGAGTACCACCGAGAGTTCATAGCTGCCGGCGATCTGGCCCAGCAGCACGATGCCGCCCAGCAGCGCCAGCCCGCCGCCGCCGGTGATCACCAGCGTCATTCGCGCGCCCAGCCGGGCTGCCTGACGGCCGCTGTTGAAGCCGATCAGCAGGAAGGAGACCAGGCTGGTCAGCTCCCAAAACACCAGCATGAACAGCAGATTCTCGGCAAGCACGATGCCCAGCATGGCCGCCATGAACAGCAGCACCAGGATGTAGAACCGCGCGGCCGAGGCGTTGCCTTCGAAGTAGTAGCGCGCATAGAGCAGGATCAAACAGCCGATGCCGGTGATCAGCAAGGCGAACAACAGGCTCAGGCCATCGAGGCGCAGCGCCACGTCTAGCCCCAGCGAGGGCAGCCAACTCAGCTTGCGAATGACCGTTTCACCGCCCGAGACCCTAGGCAGCCAGCTCAGCAGCAGAGCGAAACTCGAGACGGCGGGCAGGGCGGCAAGGCACGCGAGCTGCCGAGACGTGCCGCCACGGGGAAAGGCGGGAAGCAACGCGCCCAGCAGGGGCAGCAGAATGACGAGACCAAGTGCCATGCGCTCGTTGGCGGCTTCGTCAGGAAGCGTGCCGGCGACTGGGTCGTACCCAGCCCCGGCCCCGGCCTAGTACGGCTGGATTGCCGGCGAGCAGGTCCAGCATTCCGTTGGCGATTCCTCTCATGTGGACTCCCTGAGCAGATGAAGAGTCTCCATCGCATCGCCGCGGCCTCGACAGAGGTGGGCCTTGTGCCCGCCAGGGAATAAGGTTGCCCGTTGTCGTGACGCGTTGCGCTGCCTGCGGCAAGATGCAGTGATTGGCTTTACTATAGAGGGCCATTCCTGCCCGTACCGTGGCGCCTGTCAACGCTGGGTGAGGTTCGCCCCTTGCCGCGGCATGGAGAGCGTGGACGGCTACAGGTTCGCTTCGATTCCAATCTGGAACGCTAGCGAGTTCACCACCTCGCGCCGGTACTCAACGTACCCCAAGTCGCCATCCTGGGTATCGGTGGGATCGAACCGTGCCCTGTGCCACTATCCAGGGGCTGGCGGGCGGCCCAGTTCATCGGCCTGTCGCTGACGTTCACCATCGTGCCGTCAACGGTGCGCCGGCGGCGGCCTTTCTCGATGCGCTGTGCGAACGCATCGAGACGCTGGCCCCGTGCGCCTTCGGTGAAGAACTCGGCGTGGCGAGTCCTTAGCGAACCTTAGAGCCCTTGAAGAGAGGAATCCTGCCATGACCGCCGTGCCGCCCATCGACGAGAACGGCCTGCAGCGGCTAAGTGTGGAAGCCGGCCTGGCTGCGGAGGAGGCGAGGCTGGAAGCGATCTGCCAGGGCGAGAGCCATGCGGAGCTGTTGGCCTGGACGCCGCTGGATCGGGCCCTGGTGATGCCGCGACGGCACGAGAGAACCGAGGGATTCCCAGCGGCGCGCCAGGCCCTGCGCGAGCGGGGCTGGCCGATCCTGTTCCGCGCCACAGGCGGCACCCCGGTGCCGCAGTGCGCCTCGGTGGTCAACGTGGCGTTGGCGCTGCGCTGTCGGGTGGGCAGCTCCGCGGCCCATCTCGAATGGGGCTACCATCGTCTGGGCGACCCCTGGTGCGACTGGCTGGCTTCGCTCGGGGTCGAGGCGGTCGATCTGGGGGAGGCGCCGGGCGCGTACTGCGACGGCCGCTTCAACGTGCGTATCGGTGGGCGCAAGCTGGTGGGAACGGCCCAGCGCTGGCGCCGGGTACGCGGCTGTCGCGACATGGCGATGCTGGTCCACGGCGCCATGCAGGTGAGCGGCGACCCGGCCGAACTGGTCGAGGTGGTCAACGCTTTCCAGAATGCCATTGGCGATCCCCAGCGTTTCCTGGCCGATAGCCACGTGGCCCTGGCCGACGCCTTGCCCGGGTTGGATATCGAAGCGACCTTGCCCGAGCTGCTGAGGCGACTGGCCAACGCGCCGTGAGGGTGGCATGAGTGACTACACGGATCACCTGCGCGATGTCTTCGAACGGTTCGGCCCGATCACGGCGCGACGGATGTTCGGCGGCTACGGTATCTACCACGATGGCCTGATGTTTGCGCTGGTCGCCGACGAGATGCTCTATCTGAAGGCGGATAACGAGAACGTCGGCGACTTCGTGCAAGAGGGGCTTGGGCCGTTCGAATACGAGAAGGGCGGCAAGTTCGTTCAACTCTCCTACTACCAGGCGCCGGAAGCCGTGTTCGAGGACGACGAGCTGGCCGCGACCTGGGCGCGCCGCTCCTTCGAAGCTGCCTTGCGTGCCCAGGCGGGCAAACGCAGAACGAGAAACTGAGGCTTGATCCCTGCGCACCACGCGTGCCGATGCCATTAAAGTTGTCACGTTACGCCTTGTTCGCGCCGGCCCACCTGCCGCGCCCGCGATCCGGCACCATGCGGCCGAAGTAGAGCAGCCCGAAGGCCAGCCAGGCCACGGTGAGTACCAGGGTCAAACCCAATATGGCGGGTGCGCCGAATTGGGCGATCAGCGGGAGCGAGGCGGCGGTGAACAGGCCGCCGCCGACCACCGGTTCGAACATCAGCTGCTTGTAGCCGAAGCTCTCGAAGGCACCGGAGCGGTTCTTGGGATCGGCCATGCGCATCAGCAGCAGACCGGTGACGGTGACGCCCATCGACTGGCCGAAGTCGCCGATGCCGCGCTCGAACCAGTTTTCGGGAATCACCCGCGGTGCGATCACGATCAGCACGAACAGGCACCAGCCGATGCCCGCCAGCGATAGCAGCAGGAAAGGCAGGAAGTAGGCACCCAGCGCGGTGAGCGACAGCGTCGCCAGGGCGGCGACGATGGTGAAATCGAGGGCGGTGCCGGCGATGCGGGCCATGGTGCGGCTGGAAACGTGTGGCTCGAGGCCGAAGCGGGTGACACAGAGCTGCACGATCACGCCACCGATCATGGCAATGGGAAACAGCGGCACATGAGCGAGAATCTCGATCCCGCCGTCGCTGGCCCAGGTCTGCCGCTCGATCCACTGCAGGGCGTTCAGGATCAGCCAACCGATGCCGATCGCGATCCCCACCAGGCCGATGTGCAGGCTCAATGGGTCGGCCGTATCCTCTTCGAGCGCCAGGTCTTTCTTGAATTCGGCGTAATCCTGGGTCGAGGGCATGTCGCTCTGCTGCTCGTCCGTGCCGGCCAGAGCCGCATGCTGACTCTGTGGCCTTTCCACTTTCTTTTCCAGCTTGATCACGCCGCGGCGAGCCGCCAGGTTGATCATTACCGTGCCGATCAGCACGCCCGACACGATCCCCACCGTGGCCAGGCCCAGGGCCAGGTCGGCGCCCTCCTCGAAGCCGAGGTCGGCAAAGGTGCCGGCCATGCCTGCCGCCGTGCCATGGCCGCCTTCGAAGCCGATCTCGATCAGGGCTCCGGCCATGGGATTCATGCCGAACAGCGGCGCGAGAACGAGGAGCGCCAGTGTCAGACCCACGACGTACTGGCCCCAGGCCATGGTCTGGCCGACGACGACCTGCGGGCCGGCGCGAAACCAGATGGTACGCAGGCCGGGGATGGGGCGGCCGATGAACAGGGCGGCGAAGACCACATTGATCAGCAGGCCGGGCAGGGCCGCCCAGCTATCGTAGGCGAAGGCGGGGAACAGCCCCGCCGGGTCGTCGTAGGGCAAGGTGGCGAACTGGCCCAGGCCCTCGGGACCGAGCAGCAACAGCAACAAGCCGCCGATGACCGAGCTGGGCAGAAACAACTTACGCAGCCGCGAAGATCTTGCGAGCAGGGCATTGCTAGCCAGTAGTGCCAGTGCTATCAACATCAGCGCGACGAACAGCTCGCCTACGGTGATCGCCATGGTCAGCTCCTTCCTTGGATTGCGCTCGGGTATGGCTCGATTCACTTGTCAGGGTAGTTGAAACCCCGTCGTGTTCGATGCGGCTCAGGATAAGGACTTAGGTCGCGACGGTGAGCGCGGCTTCGCGTCGAGGCATTCGCATGCCAGTATTGCGCATGGCTCGATTGCCTAGGATTCCGACATGACCCGACTGTTTCAAAAGCACTACCACCCGGCCGGTACCGCACCGGGCACCTTGCGCGAAGTATCGCTTGAGCAGGTGGCCCTGCACGGTCCGGCGACGTTCTACCTGGCCCGACGCGACGGCGGTCGCTGGGGCGAGATGGACGAGATCGTCGCCGAGGCGATTCCTCACGACTCGGCCGAGGGGCCACTGTGCTGGCTGCATGTGCAGGGCATGCCCACGCCGGAGGAGCTGGAGCTGCTCGGCGAGCGGGTCGGCCTGCATCCGTTGGCCCAGGAAGACATTCTCAACGGCGGCCAGCGGCCCAAGGTGGAACGCTTCGACACGTCGCTGGTGGTGATCATGGGCATCCCGGACATCGACGAGACGGAAGGGCTCAAGCTCTACCAGCTGACACTGTTCATGGGTCTCAACATCGTGGTCAGCGTGATGGCCGAAGGCATGGATCCTTTCACCGAAGTGCGTCGGCGGCTCGAGGAGCGCGGCGGCCGTGCCCTGGGCGAACCCGACGACCTGCTCTACGGGCTGCTCGACACTGCCGTCGATCACGCCTTCCCTGTGCTCGACAGCGTGGGCGAGCGCCTCGAGGAGGTCGAAACGGAAATCCTCGATTGCCCGACAAGCACTACGCTGGAGCGGTTGCACGGGCTGAAGCGGGAATTGATCATGCTGCGCCGATATCTGTGGCCCACCCGCGAGGTGCTCAACCAGCTGCTGCGCGATCATAACGACCTGTTCACGCCCGATACGCGCATGTGGATGCGCGACGTCTACGATCACGCCGTGCAGGTCATGGATCTGGTGGAGAGCTACCGCGAGATGACGGCGAGCCTGCTCGACGTCTATCTCTCCAGCATGAGCCACCGGCTGAACGCCAGCATGCGCACGCTGACCATCATCGCCACCATCTTCATGCCGCTGACGTTCATCGCCGGCGTGTACGGCATGAATTTCTCCCACCCCACCAGCCCCTTCGCCATGCCGGAATTGAGTTGGTACTGGGGTTACCCGATGGTATGGGGCGTGATGATCCTGGTGGCCCTGGGCATGATCTGGATGTTCCGCCGGATGAAATGGTTTTGATCGCTTCGGACTCGCTGCCGTGCGGTCTTGTCAGGGCTCAGTTACCGCGGCTTCGCCGCCGCGAGCCGTCGATTTCGGCGCTGGTGATGGGGCGGAACGTGTCGCCGAACACAGCGTTGAGATCGAAGGTTGAGTGGTGGCCGATGGCATCGAAGTTCTCGGCCAGCCACAGGTCGGCCCAGTTTCGTCCCAGGCGATGGAGGCGCTGGATGAACGGCCACTCCGCATTGAGCTTGCTCGAGGCGCTGAGTTGTTCCGCCTCCTGCTGGGCATGGATCAGATGCAGGCGCATCGAGCGATAACGCTCGACATCGAGGTCCTCGACGTCGATCAGTTGTTGCAGCAGCTGAATGCTGCGCAGCTCCTTGATCAGGCTTGAGTTGAAAGTGATCTCGTTGATGCGGTTGACGATGTCGCGGGCGCTGTCCGGCAGGGTCTGGCGCACGAGCGGGTTGACCTGGACGACCAAAAGGTCCTGGCAACCCATGTCGTCGACCAGTGGGAAGAGGGCGGGGTTGCCGCTGTAACCGCCGTCCCAGTAGGCCTCGCCGTCGATCTCCACGGCGGGGAACATGAACGGCAGGCAGGCCGAGGCCATCACCGTGTCCACCGAGAGCTCCGGTTGGCGGAAGACCTTGGCCCGGCCGGTACGCACGTTGGTGGCGGTCACGTAGATCTTGGCCCGCCGGCAGGCGTTGACCCGCTCGAAATCCACCAGCTCCAGTACTAGGTCCCGCAGCGGGTTGATGCGCAGCGGGTTCAACCTCGCCGGAGAGATGAGCTGAGTGAGACTCTCGTACATCAGATAGCTGGGCGAGTAATCGAGGCTGTCGTTACCCATCAACCAGTCCCAGGGGCTGCGCTGGATCGGCGAGAAGCGGGCGGCGCCGCTGACCGCGCGCCAGAAGGTCCGCAACGCATCGCGCGCGCCAGCGCGGCCGCCGCGGTGCAGGCCATCGGCGAGCACCACGGCATTCATGGCCCCCGCGCTGGTGCCGCTTATGCCATCGATCTCGAGCCGCTCGTCTTCCAGCAGTCGGTCGAGCACGCCCCAGGTCAGGGCGCCGTGCGAACCGCCGCCCTGCAGGGCGAGGTCGATCTTCTTGCAAGCGTCCTTGGCCATTTTGTCTCCTCGATGCGGTCGGTGCTGCGTCGCAGTGTAGGTGCCACATCGCTGACTGTCGTCGTTCTGTCGCTTCAGGGGCCCGCAATGGAAGTGAGCAACGTGTATTGAACTAAAGTCTAAGAAGGTGCAGAATGATGAAAATTCTTTCCACGTTCATTTTCAGGAGGACGGCGCCAGCGCCGTAGCGAAGCCAACATGACGACACTGCGCTTCTCCACCATCTGGGACGTCTCCACCGCTCGCATCCGTGGCGACAAGACGGCTTCCACCGGCGAGCGTTTCCTGACCATCTGGGACCGCCCGGCGCCGCGTCTTGCCAGCGGGGCCAGGCACAATCGTGCGCTGCGCAAGCTGCCCAAGTTCTATATCTGAGCGAACGGCGACGCCAACGAGACGAGAGCGCCCAATGCCGGCCGGCATTGGGCGCTCTTGCGTGTCTACCGCAGACGAGGGGAAACCATTCATCCTGGGCTCAGCACAGCCGTGTACCGAGCAGCAGTAGTGAGGCATCGGCGGTCTGCCAGCCCCACCAGACCAGGGCCAACGCCCCCGCTAACCCCAGCAATGCGGCGAGCTGGGTGAATCGGGAGCGGCTCATGCCTGTGCCTGCTGAGCGGCGGGGCGCTCGATGGGTGTCTCACTGATGAACCAGTGCAGCATGGCCGCCGCCACGGAGAGCAGGATGGCGATTCTCCATACCACGTCGTAGTCGCCGTGCAGGTCGTAGAGCATGCCGCCCAGCCACACGCCGGTGAACGAGCCGACCTGATGGAACAGGAAGACGATGCCGCCGAGCATGGAGAGGTGGCGTACGCCGAAGACCGAAGCCACGATGCCGTTGGTCAGGGGAACCGTGGAGAGCCACAGCAGGCCGATGGCGATGCCGAACAGGTAGGCGCTGGCGGGGCTCAGCGGCAGAAACACGAAGGCCGTGATCACCGCACCGCGAGTCAGGTAGAGCCAGCTGAGCAGGCGAGACTTGGAATAGAGCCCACCCAGCCAGCCCGCGGCATAGGTGCCGAAGATGTTGAACAGCCCGACCAGCGCCAGCGTGGTGCTGCCCACCTGGACGGCAAGCCCGTTGTCGAACAGGTAGCCGGGGAGGTGTACGCCGATGAATACCACCTGGAAGCCGCAGACGAAGAACCCCAGGCACAGCAGCCAGAAGCCACGGTGTCCGGCGGCTTCGTCCAGCGCTTCACGCAACGAGAGGTCTGTCGCCTGTCTCACGGAGGGGCGATCTTTGAGCATGGCGCCGAGCGGCACCATCAGAGCCGCTAGAGTGCCCATGGCCAGCAGTGCGACGGACCAACCGAGCCAGCCGAGCAGCCCCAGGGTACCCGGCAGCATGGCGAACTGACCGAACGAACCCGCTGCGCTGACGATGCCCATGGCCATGCTGCGCTTCTCGGGCGCCACGGCGCGACCCACGGCACCGAGGATCACCGAAAAAGTGGTGCCCGAAAGCCCCAGGCCGATCAGCAGCCCCGCGGAGAGCGACATGCCGAGTGCCGACTCCGATAGTCCCATGAAGACCAGCCCCAGGGTATAGAGCAGACCGCCGGCCACCACTACGCGTGCCGCGCCGAAACGATCGGCCAAGGCGCCGGTGAACGGCTGGGATATCCCCCAAACCAGATTCTGCAGGGCCAGCGCGAAGGCGAACACGCCACGCCCCCAGCCCAGCTCGCTGCTCATCGGCTCCATGAACAGGCCGAAACCGTGACGCAAACCCATGGCCAACGAGATGACCAGGCTGCCCGTCAGGATCAACAGCAGGGAGTGGCGGCGAAGGGCGTCCATGAGATTCCTGTTTGCCGACTAATGAATTCTGCACTATCGCGCGTTCCCTGCCGACTGACTACTGTCTGCTTTTTGCGACTCGCTTGTAGCCGATGCGCCACATGTTGCAAGCGCTATATTCCGTTACAATGAACACTGTTCGCAAACGATGGAGGTAGGCTCATGTCACGGCAATTGATGCTCGCGTTTCTCGTCCTGCTGTCGGCCATCCTGGTGGCCGGTTGCAGCTATCAGCCGGCACGCGTCAAGTCCGAGCCATTGGTCATTTTCGATGACGGGCACGGCGGTCATGGCGGTCACCACGGTCGCGGTTTCTGCCCGCCTGGTCAGGCCAAGAAGGGGCGCTGCTGACCCCGTTCCACCTAGGGAACACGTTTCGAGAGTCCTGCCCCAAGAGGCGATGGCTGTTTGGACGCGTCATGACAGGCGTCGTTGGGCCACAAGGACGCTGAACGGGAACCGAAGGGGACGTCATTCGCTTCCTTGCGAGGTGTATCATGAAAACGTCTCTCCGTTGTTTCACCCTGGCCATTGCCGTGACTGCGCTGGTGCTGAGCGGCTGCAGCTATTCACCGGCGCGTGTCAGGCCCGAGCCGCTGATCGTGGTTGATGGCGATCACCATTATCACGAGGGCAAGCACCGTCATCGGCACTGGCACCACGATCGTGACGATCGCTATCGCGACCACCACTATCGCGACCACCGCCGGTACGACGGCTATCGGTATGACCGCCGCCGATACGACGACCGTCGCCGCGGACGCTTCTGCCCGCCGGGCCATGCCATGAAGGGGCATTGCTGAACCCATTGCCGTTGATCGCGCTTGCCGCCGAATCGGAGCCGGACGGTTTCGTCATGTCGCGGGTCGGAGTAGGGTAGGGATTACTCTGACTGAACGGACCCCAAGAAACCGTCATGGCTCTCCTCGAACTGCGTGCCTCCAACCTGGGGCAGGAGCATGTGGCCCACGCCCATTCGCATCACCAGCTGATCCTGGCGACCTGCGGCACTACCGAACTTGAGATCGAAGGGGTAGGCGATCAGGTGACCGGTGGGCGTGGCTGCCTGATTCCCTGTACGAGCCACCATGAGTACGAAGGCGATGGACGCAATCGCACCCTGGTGCTCGATATTTCCGTGGCGTCGTTGTCGCAGCTGCACGATGGCGACCGCATGCAGCGTCTGTTCGAGAGCCCGCGCTTCTTTGACGTTCCTACCCGCCTCAATCGGCTCGCCGGCACGCTGATGCTTCAGCTGGAACAGTTCCCGGCGCTGCATAGTGAAATCGCCGCTCTCTTGCTGCGCGCGCTCTACCTGCATCTCGAGGATCTTGGTTCCGCTGCGGCGGCACCTCTGCCCCCATCGCGCCTGTACAATGCGCGCATCGACCTCGAGCGGCTCAATGCCTGGCTCGACCGGCATCTCGCCGATGAGATCCGCGTCGACCAGCTGGCGGCGCTGTGCGCCCTGAGCCCGGGTCACTTTCATGCCCTGTTTCGCGAGCTGACCGGCCTCACGCCTTTGGCCTATGTTCAGCAGCGCCGGCTCGAACATGCCCGGGCGCTGGTTCGGCATAGCCGCCTGAGCCTGGGCCATATCGCCAGCCTGGTTGGTTTCCGCGACCAGGGCAGCTTCAGCCGCGCCTATCGGCGCCACTTCGAGATTTCCCCCTCCACGGAGCGTCGTGATCGCTGAGTCTGGGGCAAGAAGACGTGAGTCACGGGCAAGCAGGGCGGCACGCCCCCTTCTAGTCTGATAAGAGAAACCCACAAAACACAATCATAACGAGGTGGATCATGACTCCGAAGCCGCTGACCCGTCTGGCAGCGCTCGCCGCTCTGCCGTTGGCCATCGCCAGCGCCAACGTTCAGGCGCAATCCCATGAAATGGCCATCGCCACGTTGTTGCCCGAAGACATGAGCAACAACGAGGTCTATCCGGCGCTGGTGCACTTCAAGAACCTGGTCGAGACCCGCACCAACGGCGAGGTGGAGGTAGTGATCTTCGGCGGCGGCCAGCTCGGCTCCGAAGTGGAGACCGCCTCCGAAGTGCAGAGCGGGCGCACACTGCAGTCGACCATCATAACCACTGGTGCCATGTCGTCCTTCTACGACGACTACCAGTTGATGACCGCTCCCTTCCTGTTCGACAACTGGCGCCAGGCCTGGGCCTTCTTCGATAGCGAGTGGTTCGCCGATTTCATGTCCGGCACCATCGAGGAAGCCAACATGCGTTACCTGGGCACCTTCGACGATGGTGGCGGCTTCGTGGCGTTCACCAACAACGAGCGCTTGATCGAGACGGTGGAGGACCTGGAAGGGCTCAACATCCGCACCGAGGAGAACCCGGGGCACGTTGCGACCATGAAGGCACTGGGCGCATCGGCTACGCCGCTGCCGTGGGGCGAGCTGATCACAGCGCTGGAGACCGGCCTGGCCGACGGTCAGTTCAATGCGCCGGTGATCAATACGACGTTCAATCTCGACGAGGTGACCGACTACACCACGCTCACCGGCCACGTCTACAACAGCGCCGCCTGGCTGATCAGCGAGGACTGGTTCCAGGAGCTGAGCGAGGAGCAGCAGACCGCCATCGTCACCTCGGCGCGTGAGGCCATCGAGCTTGCCCATGGCATGTCGGGGGCACTGGCCACCGCCAGTTGGGAAGAGTCCTGCGAGCGCTTCGAGGCGTGCTACATCATGCCCTCGGAGGAGCGTGAGCGGATGGCCGAGATCGCGCGCCCGGCGTGGAAGGAGTGGATCGTCGGGGACTTCGGCATCGAGGCCGAGCGGGTGGATGCGTTCCTCGAGGAGGTCGCTCGCGTGGGCGAGGAGGTCGTCGAGTCGGACGTGGCCGCCTACGCCCGCTGACGCACCGGCGTCGATCGCGCCAATAACGTCAACCCTCGTCCGGCGCGGCCGGGCGAGGGTTCCTGCGAGGTCATTCGATGCAACTCCTTCTATCCCTGCGCCGGTTGAGCGATACGGTCAATCAGGTGGCGATCGTGGTCTGCGTGGCTTGCGTGCTGGTCATGTTGGGCATCTCCTTCACGGCATTCATCTACAAGCTGGCCACCGGCAGTTCGCTGAGCTGGACCTACTCGCTGGCAAGGCTTTTCCTGCCCTGGATCGGTTTTCTCTCCATGACCATCTCGCTGCGCTACGGCGAGCACGTGGCAATGACGCTGCTGGTGCGTAGCCTGCCGCGCGCACTGCTGCAGCTTGCCGCCGGCCTGTGCCTGGCGGTGATCGGCCTGTTCGGTGCGCTGCTGCTCTGGTACGGCTGGGACTACTTCCACGGTACCTCCCAGGTCTACATGGTCTCGGATCGAATTCAGATCCCGGGCAAGTTCACCACCATCGTGGTGCCCATCAGCGGCATCATCATTCTGCTTCACCTGGTGCAGGGCTTCGCCCTGCTCGAGCACTTCATCGACGACGAGACGGCCATCGACGAGCTGATCGAGACAGTCGACAGCGAAACCATCGACACGGAGAAGCGCGCATGACACCGGCGATCGCGACCTTCGTCGTCCTGCTGCTGATCGGTGCGCCGGTGGCGGTGGTGATGGCGCTTTCCGGCCTGGCCGGCGGCTACGCCATGGGTGGGGAGCGCATGCTCGGGATCATCGCCGATCGCATGTTCTCCGGCGTTTCGGGGTTTCTGCTCATCGCCGTGCCTTACTTCATCTTCACCGCCGAGTTGATGAACCAGGGCGGGCTGACCCACAAGCTGATCGCCTTCAACAATGCCTTGTTCGGGCGCGTGCGCGGAGCGCTCTCCCACGTCAACGTCTCGGTGTCGGTGTTCTTTGCCGGCCTGACCGGGGCGGCAATCACCGATACCGTGGCGATCGGCAAGATCATGATTCCCGAGATGAAGCGCCAGGGCTACGACGCGGAATACGCGGCGGCGATTACCGCCTGCTCGTCGATCATTGGGCCCATCATTCCGCCCAGCGTGGTGATGGTGGTCTACGCCACGCTGCTGCGCGACATCTCGGTAATCGACCTGTTCGCCGGCGGCATCATTCCCGGTCTGCTGATGGCGCTGGCGCTGCTCGGCGTCAGCTTCTTTCTGGCCTGGAAGCGGGGGTATCCCAAGCAGGCCCCGACGCCCTTCAAGGTGGCGGTGCTATCGTTCCTGGCGGCGCTACCGGCGATGTTCGTGCCGCTGATCATTCTGGGGGGCATTCTCTCGGGGTTGACCACCATCACCGAGGCGTCCGGTTTCGCCGCCGTCTACGCCATCCTGATCGGGGTACTGCTGTACCGTAACCTCAGCTGGCGCAAGATCTGGAACTCGCTGGTGGTGACGGTGCGCTTCTCGGGCGTGGTGTTCTTCCTGCTCGCCACGTCGGCGGTGCTCGGCTGGTTCGTGACGCGCTCGGGGATCGCCCGCGATGCGGCGGGCCTGATCACCACCTTCAGCGATTCTGCCTTCCTGCAACTGATGCTGGTCTGCGTGCTGCTGATCCTGATCGGCACCGTGATGGACGTGCTGCCGGCGCTGGTGGTGGTGGCACCGGTGCTGGTCCCGGCGATGATTCAGCTCGGCTTCGATCCGCTGCACTTTGCCATTCTGATGATCGTGGTGCTCAATATCTCGAATGTGACACCGCCGGTGGGCATGACCCTGATGACGGCGGCACGCATCGCCAACGTGCCCTACGAGCGGGCGATCGTCGCTTCGCTGCCGTTCTACGTCGCGTTCCTGGTGGTCATTGTGCTGCTGGCGGCTTTCCCGGCGCTCTCCACCTGGATTCCCTCACTGCTCGACTGAGGTTCAAGGAACGAAAGGATCCGTAACGATGAAGCTTTTCTACCATCCCGACCAGGAGTATCACGCGCCCGGCTCTTTCCTGGTACGTGGTCAGCTCACCTCGTCTCCCGAAGGCCCGGTGCGGGCCGAGCTGCTGAGCCAGGGGCTTGCCAATGCCGGGCTGAGGCTGAGCGAGCCGGAGGAGGTCGACAGCCAGCGCCTGCGCGACCGCCTGACCAGGATCCACACGCCGCGCTACCTGGACTTTCTCGAGACCATCCACGCACGTTGGCACGAGCTGCCTGGGGCGTCCGAGCTGGTGATGCCCAACATTCACCCGTGCGGCGGCGGCCACCATTACCCGCGTCATCCGGTGGGGCAGGCCGGCTGGCACCTGCACGACATGGCATGTCCCATCGGCGCCGACAGCTTCCGCGGCATTCTGGCCAGTGCGGCCACGGCTCAGGCGGCGGCCGAGGCGCTGCTCGGTGGGCACGGCACCACCTATGCCCTGTGCCGCCCGCCGGGCCACCACGCGGGGCCGGATCGGGCAGGGGGGTTCTGCTTCCTCAACAACTCGGCGCTGGCCGCCACGGTGCTGCGCGAGCAGTTCTCGCGCGTGGCGATCCTTGACGTGGACCTGCACCACGGCAACGGCACCCAGGATATCTTCTACTACCGTGGCGATGTCTGGACGGGGTCGTTGCACGTGGACCCGGCCGAGTTCTATCCCTTCTTCTGGGGCGGGGCGAACGAGGAGGGTATGGGCGAGGGCCTGGGGTGCAACGTCAACCTGCCGCTGCCGTTGGGCAGCGACGGCGCCGCCTTCCTCGAAGCGCTGGAGACTCTGATTGCACGCATGACGGACTTTCGCCCCGAGGCGGTGGTGGTCGCGCTGGGGCTGGACGCCCATCGCGACGATCCGCTGGCGGGAATGACCCTGGAGACCGAGGATTTCATCGCGGTGGGCCGACGCCTGGCGCGGCTTGGCCTGCCCACGGTACTGGTGCAGGAGGGAGGTTATCCCACCGAGCACCTGGGCAATAATCTGGCGGCCTTCATGGGCGGCTACCTCGATCGCTGAGGCTCACTCGACCACTAAGACTCACTCGACCGCTGAAACTGCGCCGCGACGCAGCGCCACCCGGCGACGCGGCACCCGTACTTCACGACACCGAAGGGAGAACGAGACATGACGATTCGCTATCAGGACAGCAACGCCCGCATGAGCCAGGTCACCATCCACAACGGCACGGTCTACCTGGCCGGCCAGGTACCCAGCGATCCGTCCGCCGACATGCGCGGCCAGACCGAGCAGGTGCTGGCACGCATCGACGAGTTGCTGGCGCAGGCCGGCACCTCCAAGGAGAACTTGCTGTCGGCGCAGATCTGGATCACCGACATGGCCGAGTTCGGCCAGATGAACGAGGCCTGGGACGCCTGGGTGGTACCGGGGCGGCCGCCGGTGCGAGCCGCCACCGAGGCCAAGCTGGCCAAGCCCGAGTGGAAGGTCGAGATCATGGTGGTCGCGGCCCAGCCGGAGGCGTGACATGCGTATCATCACCGCCGATGAAGTCGCGGCAGCGCTGCCCTGGCAGTCCCTCGTCGACCGCCTGGCGTCGACGTTTCGCGAAGGCGTGGAAGCGCCGCCGCGCCATCATCATGCCATGCATCGTCCCGACGGCGAGGCCACCATGCTATTGATGCCGGCCTGGGAGCGGGCCGGCTATATCGGCGTGAAGATGGTCAACGTCTTTCCCCAAAATAGCGAGCACGGCCTGCCGGCTATCGCCGGGGTCTATCTGCTCAGCGAGGGTGCTCACGGCCGGCCGCTGGCCTGCCTCGACGGCAGCGAGCTGACCCGGCGGCGCACGGCCGCGGCCTCGGCGCTCGCCGCGCGTGAGCTGGCGCGTCCCGACGCCGAGACGCTGCTGGTGGTGGGCACCGGCAAGCTGGCGCCGATGGTGATCGAGGCGCATGCCGCGGTGCGTCCGATCCGGCACGTGAAAATCTGGGGCCGCAACCCCGAGAAGGCGAGGCGGCTGGCGGATCATTACGCCGATCGCTTCGACTGCGAGGCGGTGGAGGATCTCGAGTCTGCGGTACGCGCTGCCGACGTGATCAGCTGCGTGACGCTCTCCACCGAGCCGCTGATTCGTGGTGAGTGGCTTGCTCCGGGCGCGCATCTCGACCTCATCGGCGCTTTTCGCCCGAACATGCGCGAGAGCGACGCCGAGTGCTTGGATCGAGGTGAGGTCTTCGTCGACACCTACGCCGGTGCCCGGGGCGAGGCGGGTGACCTGCTGCGGGCCATCGACGAGGGCACCTTCAACTTTGACGATATCCGCGCCGATCTGGCCGAGCTGGTGCGCGGCGAGAAACCCGGTCGCTCTTCCGACGAAGCCATCACGGTATTCAAGTCGGTGGGTGCCTCGTTGGAAGACCTGGCGGCGGCCATCGAGGTGTGGGAGCAGTTGGAGTCGCGGCCATGATCGAAGGCAAGACCGGTTTCTTCTGGCACGAGCGCTGTTTCTGGCATGATCCCGGGGCCATCGGCGTGTTCTCTTCGCACGGTGAGTTCCTGCAGCCCCAGCCGGCTTCGGAGAGCCCCGAGAGCAAGCGGCGCTTGAAGAACCTGCTGGAGGTGTCGGGGCTGATCGATGAGCTCGACGTGCGCAAGGCACCCCCGGCCAGCCGCGAGGACCTGGCGCGCTTCCATACGGGCCGCTACCTCGATGAGCTCGAAGAGGGCGACCGGGGCCAGGGTGGCGACGCCGGCGACTGTGCGCCCTACCGGCCGGGCAGCCTGGCCGCGGCCCGACAGTCGGCGGGCCTGGCGATCGCTGCGGTGCAGGCGGTGGCCAGCGGTGAGTTGGCCAACGCCTATGCCCTGTGCCGACCACCGGGGCACCATGCCGAAGCCGACCTGGGACGCGGCTTCTGCCTGCTGGGCAATATCCCGGTGGCGATCATGCGCGCCCGGGCCAAGGGGCTGGTCCGGCGCGTGGCTATTCTCGACTGGGACGTCCACCACGGCAACGGTCAGCAGGCCGCCTTCTACGACGATCCCGACGTGCTGACCGTCTCGATCCATCAAGCCGGCAACTACCCGCTGGAAACCGGCTTCTTCGAGGAACTGGGCGAAGGTGATGGACTCGGCGCCAACCTCAATTTGCCAATGCCGCCGGGTTGCGGCATTGGCGCCTACCGCTATGCGATGCAGGAACTGGTGGTCCCCGCCATCGGCGGCTTCGCCCCGGACATGATCGTGGTGGCCTGCGGCTTCGATGCCTGCGCCAAGGATCCGCTGGGCAAGATGATGCTCAACAGTGCGGCCTTCGCCGCCATGACCCACCAGCTCAAGGCGCTGGCCGAGCGCATCAGCGACGGCAAGCTGGTGATGATCCACGAGGGCGGCTATTCCGAGGGCTACGTACCGCTGTGCGGCCATGCGGTGATCCAGACGCTGGCCGGAAGCCGGATTTCGGTGCCCGATCCCCAGAACGACGAGATCGCCGCCTGGGCCTACCAATCGCTGCAACCGCACCAGCGGGCGCTTATCGACAGCTGGCGACAAGGCTGGCTGCGCGTGGCGCCTCTGTGATGCGACCTGACCGACGAGGACGACGATGACTCCGCTCTATGACCGCGATGGCTGGCTATGGCTCGATGGCGAATGGCTGCCATGGCGCGATGCCCGGGTCCACGTGCTGTCGCATACGCTGCACTATGGCATGGGCTGCTTCGAAGGCGTTCGGGCCTATGCCGGCGCCGACGGTACCTACCTGTTTCGCGTCGCCGAGCACACCCGGCGGTTGCTCGACAGCACCCACGCTCTGGACATGGCGATGCCC
The DNA here is from genome assembly GCF_002930105.1 of Billgrantia saliphila. Classification (GTDB taxonomy): domain Bacteria; phylum Pseudomonadota; class Gammaproteobacteria; order Pseudomonadales; family Halomonadaceae; genus Halomonas; species Halomonas saliphila. Next base: position 135,262 of record NZ_PJRN01000010.1, read on the forward strand.
TTCGACGAGGCGACCTTGATCGAGGCGCAGCGACAGTGTCTTACCCGCAACGGGCTGGGAAACGCCTACCTCAAGCCGACCGTGTTCTTCGGCGCCGAGGGGCTGGGGCTGCGCGCCAAGGGGCTGACCGTTCACACGCTGATCGCTGCATGGGACCTGGGTGACTACATCTCGCCAGAGGCCGCCTCTATCGGCCTGCGGGCGCTGACCTCCTCCTGGGCGCGCCACCATGTCAATATCAGCCTGTGTCGGGCCAAGACCAACGGTCACTACGTCAATTCCATGCTGGCACTCAACACGGCGGTCAAGGCGGGCTTCGACGAGGCGATCATGCTCGATCCCGAGGGCTACGTGGCCGAAGCCTCCGCAGCCAACGTCTTCCTGCTGCGCGATGGGGTGCTGCACACGCCGGAAGTTACCTCCTGTCTGCAGGGCATCACGCGCGACAGCGTGATCCGCCTGGCTCGCGACGCGCTTGGGCTGGAGGTGCGCGAGCGTCGCATCACCCGCGACGAGCTCTATATCGCCGATGAGGCCTTTGTCACCGGAACCGCCGCCGAGATCCTGCCGCTGCGTGAACTCGACGGCCGCCACATCGGGGCCCGGGCGGGCGCTCCCAAGCCCGATGCGCCGATCGCCGGGGATTCGGTCACCGCGACCTTGCAGCGACTCTATCGGCGCGTCACCCGCGGTGAGCTGGGAGAGGATTTGCAAGCTTTCCGTAATTGGCTGACCTCAGCCTGACACAGCGAAGCGATATCATTCCTTTATCGAAAGGCAGCAGGTCATAGAGACTGATAATATGGGCCGCAACTTTTTGCATGCCTTTCGATCGCTTGGAACGAGATGCCTCAACTATTCACCGGGTTCGCGCTCGCGCTACTGACATTGATCATGCTTTGGGGAGCGGCGGCGCTATGGTTCCGGCTGCCCTGGTCTACCCGCTGGCGCCGGCTGTCGGTGGGCCTGTGGCTGCTGATGACCCTGGCGCTGCTGCTGTTGGGACTGCAGGGCTACCGCATGGCCCTGGTCGGCCAGTTAGCCCTGCTGGCGGCCATGTTGTTTTGGTGGTTTCGGCTGCGCCCCACCCATGATCGGCCGTGGGCCGAGGACGTGGTGCATCTCGCCACCGGTGAGATCGAGGGTAATCGATTGACGCTGCATCACGTACGCGATTTCGACTGGCGAACCCGCGATGAGGCGACGGTGCGCTGGGAGACGCGGGACTACGATCTCGACCGGCTGGACTCCGTCGATATGGTCGTGTCGAGCTGGGGGCGCCCGGGGGTGGCACACGTAATGGTCTCCTTCGGTTTCGAAGGGGAGGAGTTCGTGGTTTTCTCGGTGGAGGTCCGGCGCCTCGCGGGCGAGCGCTTCTCCGAGGTGGGAGGCTTCTTCCGCCAGTACGAACTGGCCATCGTCGCCGCCGACGAACGCGATGCGATCCGCCTGCGCAGCAACGTGCGCGGCGAGCGCGTCTCGCTGTTTCGCATCCCCATGGCGCGCAGCGCGATGCGTTCGTTGCTGCTCGCCTATGTCGACGAGGCCAACGCGCTTGCCCATACGCCACGCTTCTACAACACCATCACGGCCAATTGCACCACGCTGGTCTACGCCATGACACGCAGCATTGTGAAGGGGCTGCCCCTCGACTATCGCCTGCTGGTCACCGGCCGACTGCCGGCCTATGCGTTCGAGGTGGGCGGGCTCTGGCCCGGGCACTCATTGGCCGAGCTGGAGGCGCGCGGCCGCATTGATGAGCGGGCTCGCCAGGCTAACGATGCACCGGACTTTTCCAGGCGGATCCGTCAGGGGGTGCCGGGCTGGGAAGGGTTGGGGGACGGTGACCGGTCGAGTCGACCGGCGGGGCGGGAATTTCCCTGACGCAGTGCTGCTGAGCTGAAAACGAAAGAGCGCCACGGGCGCGGGTCCCGTGGCGCATGTCTCCCTGGGCATGGTCTCTATGCCAACTCTCCCTGTTCAGGCTTCCTGGCCTGCTCGCGTCCGTGTCGCACTGAAGACAGTGTCCCTTGTCGGGCCCCCTCATGGGACCAGTCCCTTTATCACATGGCGTCGATGACGGCACCGTAACGACTGGATGAACGCCATGTGACAAGGGTATAACGCAGCCTAGTTCCCATCGCGAGATTCTTCCAACGAGCTGAGCAGGCCGCGCAGCAGTGACAGCTCCTTGCGGCTGGGCTGGGCGCGGCTGAACAGTGCCTGCAGTTGTGCCTCGGTGCGAGCGTGGGGCTGGGTGAGGAAGCCGCTGGCCTGCATCACCCGACTCAAGTGGGCGTGGAAGTGGTCGAGTTGTTCGCGGGTTGGCTGGCGATCGGCGGCGGGGCGGGCAGGGCGATAGTCGCTTTCGGGGCGCTGACGCCATGCCTTGAAGGTCTCGTAGGCCAGCACCTGCACCGCCTGGGAGAGGTTGAGAATGCCGTAGTCGGGATTGGCGGGAATGCTGACCTGGTGACTGCAGCAACGGATCTCGTCGTTGGTCAGACCGAAGCGCTCGCGGCCGAACACCAGCGCCACCGGGTTGTCCGCGGCGTTGGCCACCAGCTCGCGGGCCATCGCCTCGGGCTCGTCGAAGTGGGGCAGGGGCAGGCTGCGCAGTCGGGCGCTGGCACCCACCACCTGTACGCAGTCGGACACCGCGTCCTGCAGCGTTTTGACGACACGGGCACCGTCGACGACGTCTTCGGCGCCGGCGGCCAGGCGCGAGGCCTCGCTATCGGGAAAACAGCGCGGATTGACCAGCACTAGGTCGGTCAGGCCCATGGTCTTCATGGCACGGGCCGAGGCGCCGATGTTGCCGGGATGGTAGGTCTGGACGAGGACGATGCGGATATTGGTGAGCATGTAAGCAAGACGGAAGAGTAAAGAAGGAAGATTGGCGCTTCGCGCCATGAAGAACACATTCTACACGGCCTTGAATTCTTCCTCCTGCCGAAGCTGCCAGCCAAACAAAACCCCCGCCGGTGTCCCGGCGGGGGTTGGATCAGGCGGACGCCTGGGTTGGCTAGGGGGCGATTACATCATGCCGCCCATGCCACCCATGCCGCCCATGTCAGGACCTGCGTCCTTCTCTTCCGGGTCGTCGGCGATCATGCACTCGGTGGTGATCATCAGGCCAGCCACGGAACCGGCGGACTGCAGGGCAGAACGGGTCACCTTGGCCGGGTCCAGCACACCCATTTCGAACAGGTCGCCGAACTCGCCGGTTTGGGCGTTGTAGCCGAAGTTGCCTTCGCCAGCCTTCACCTCGTTGAGGATCACGGAAGCTTCCTGTCCGGCGTTGGTGACGATCTGACGCAGCGGCGACTCCATGGCGCGCAGGGCGATGGCGATACCGTGGGTCTGATCCTCGTTCTCGCCCTTGAGGTCCTTGATCTTGGTCAGCACGCGCACCAGAGCGGTACCACCGCCAGGTACCACGCCTTCCTCGACGGCGGCTCGGGTGGAGTGCAGGGCGTCCTCGACGCGAGCCTTCTTCTCCTTCATTTCCACTTCGGTGGCGGCACCGACGCGGATGACGGCAACACCGCCGGCCAGCTTGGCGACGCGCTCCTGCAGCTTCTCGCGATCGTAGTCGGAAGAAGTTTCTTCGATCTGAGCGCGGATCTGGTTGACGCGGGCTTCGATGTCGCCCTCGTTACCGGCGCCGTCGATGATGGTGGTGTTCTCCTTGGACATGGTGATGCGCTTGGCGCTGCCCAGGTGATCCAGGTTGGCCTGCTCCAGGGTCAGACCCACTTCTTCGGAGATCACGGTGCCGTTGGTCAGGATGGCGATATCCTGCAGCATGGCCTTGCGACGGTCGCCGAAGCCGGGTGCCTTGGCGGCCGCGACCTTGACGATGCCGCGCATGTTGTTGACCACCAGAGTGGCCAGCGCTTCGCCTTCGATGTCCTCGGCGATGATCGCCAGCGGCTTGCCTGACTTGGCGACGGCTTCCAGCACCGGCAGGAGTTCGCGGATGTTGGAGATCTTCTTGTCGACCAGCAGCAGGTAGGGGTCTTCCAGCTCGACCGCCATGGTGTCCTGGTTGGTCACGAAGTAGGGCGACAGGTAGCCGCGATCGAACTGCATGCCTTCGACGACTTCAAGCTCGTCCTCGAAGCCGCGGCCTTCGTCGACGGTGATGACGCCTTCCTTGCCGACCTTCTGCATGGCTTCGGCGATGATCTCACCGATGCGCTTGTCGCCGTTGGCGGAGATGGTGCCGACCTGGGCGATGGCCTTGGAATCGGTGCAGGGCACGGCCAGCGCTTCGATTTCCTTGACCGCGGCGATGACGGCTTGGTCGATGCCGCGCTTGAGGTCCATGGGGTTCATGCCCGCGGTCACGCCCTTCATGCCCTCGGTGACGATGGACTGGGCCAGCACGGTGGCGGTGGTGGTACCGTCACCGGCGACGTCGGAAGTCTTGGACGCGACTTCCTTGACCATCTGGGCGCCCATGTTCTCGAACTTGTCCTTCAGTTCGATTTCCTTGGCGACGGAGACGCCGTCCTTGGTGACGGTGGGGGCGCCGAAGGATTTCTCCAGTACCACGTTGCGGCCCTTCGGACCCAGGGTGGCCTTCACGGCGTTGGCCAGAACGTCTACGCCACGGGCCATGCGCTTACGGGCGTCATCGGAGAACTTGACTTGTTTCGCTGCCATTTTTCGTTACTTCCTGTGAGTTCGTGAACGTCTTATGGGAACGGAGTAGGGTTCGTCGGCTCAGCCTTCGACCACGGCGAGAATATCGGACTCGCTCATGATCAGGACTTCCTCGCCATCGATTTTCTGCTTCTCGACGCCAAAGCCTTCCTTGAAAATCACGGTGTCGCCGACCTTGACGTCCAGCGGACGAACGTCACCGTTGTCGAGAATCCGGCCGTTACCGACGGCGAGCACTTCGCCACGAGTCGGCTTTTCCTGGGCATTGCCCGGAAGCACGATGCCGCCAGCGGTTTTCTGCTCTTCTTCTACGCGACGGACGACGACGCGATCGTGCAAGGGACGGATGTTCATTGCTCACGTTCTCCTGATGGTCAGTGGTGCCATGACATTCATGGCGGTTCATCATTTCCTTCCGGCCGAACCGGAAAGTGGAGGGCGAGGACGCCTTCCTTGTTGAAGATGCCGAGTTCCACTCGGCACCGTAGCCTTGTGCTGACCGAGAAATGGGGCCGAGCAAATCCCTTTCAAGGGCCAACAGTAAAAAATTTTCACGCGATGAGTCGCGATGGGCTACGCCTAGCGTCGCGGCTCGTCGCGGCTGATGAAATCGCCCTCGAGAGGCTCGCCCTCCGCCCCATCGCGAGGCGAGTCGTGGACTTCGTCGCGTGGGGCCCGGTCTCCCTTGCCGGCTTCGCTCCAATCGTCGGCGCCATGCTGTCCGGGTGGACGGCTCGTCGTGCCGCTCAGGCGCAGGTTGAGCAGCGCCAGCCCCCTGGCGAGCAGACGCCTGGCGCTGGGGACGACGCACAGCAAGCCCAGGGCATCGGAGAGAAAGCCGGGGGCGAGTAGCAGGGCGCCGCCGAAAATCAGGGCGGCGCCGGTCAGCAGTTCATCGGAGGGCAGCTCGCCCTGAGCCAGGCGCATCCGGGCGCGGGCCAGGGTGGCCGTGCCTTCCTGGCGAATCAAGTAAAGCCCGATGAAGCCCGTGGCCAAGACCAGCAGAAGAGTCACGAGCAGGCCGATGCGGCTGCCAACCGCGAACAGCACGACAAAATCGAGCAATGTGAAAAGAGAAAAGAGGAAGAGAAAGGGCATGGCGACTCCGGACATGGCAATTCGTCATGAGATGGGGGCGAATACGTCGAGTTCAAGCACGGAGCGTGGCGATTCGAGACAGCCTAGCTTATGCTGCAAAGCAAAATAAGCGAGTGCGGTACTCAAGAAACCCGAGTGCCGTGCCGATGAGAAGGTACGAGAGGGCGGCTTTTGCCCAACGGGCCACTCCGTGCGGGTGTGGTGTCGACGAATCACAGGGGACGGCGAATGAAACTGGACAAGAGCGTGATTGCGATTACCGGGGGAGCTCGCGGTCTGGGCTTCGCCATGGCCCGTCGGCTGGGACGTCAGGGTGCGAGGCTGGCACTCATGGATAGAGATGACGATGCGTTGGACAAGGCGGTGTCCATCCTGCATCAGGAAGGCGTCGAAGCGGGGGCTTTTCGGGTCAACGTGGCTGACGAGGCATCGGTCAAGTGCGCCTTCGGCGACATTGCCGCTTCGCTCGGCCCGGTCGGCGGCCTGGTCAACAACGCCGGTATTCTGCGCGATGCGCTGCTGGTGAAGGCGAAGGACGGCAAGGTGGAAAAGACCATGTCGCTGGAGCAGTGGCAGTCTGTCATCGACGTCAACCTCACCGGCGTGTTCCTGTGCGGGCGCGAGGCGGCTTCCCAGATGGTCGAGGCGGGCCACGATGGAGTGATCGTCAATATCTCGAGCATCTCTCGGGCCGGCAACATGGGGCAGAGCAACTATGCGGCGGCCAAGGCCGCTGTCGTGTCGCTGACGACCACCTGGGCCAGGGAGCTAGCACGCTACGGGATTCGCGTGGGAGCGGTGGCGCCGGGCTTCATCGAGACCGATATGACCGCCTCGATGCGCGAGGACATGCTCGACAAGCTCACGGCCGGCGTGCCGCTGAGGCGATTGGGCGATCCCGACCACATTGCCCAGAGCGTGGCGTTCATCTTCGAGAACGATTACTTCACCGGTCGCGTGATCGAGTGCGACGGCGGCCTGCGCCTGTGATCACGGCGGGTTAGTGACGACTTGCTTGGAACGACGAGGCCGGCGATATGCCGGCCTCATGCGTTGCCGGTTCCGCCTGGTCAGAAGGCCACCTGATCGCGGAAGGCTTCGACAGTGGCCGGGCCGATGCCGCTGACCCGGGTCAGGTCCTCGGCACTCGCGAAGTTGCCGTTGGCTTCGCGCTCCTCGATGATCGCCTGGGCGCGGCTGGGGCCGACGCCCGGCAATTCCGCGAGCAGCTCCGCATCGGCGGTGTTCACGTTGATCGGTGCGACTTCCTGGGCCATGGCCAGTGAAGTGAAGCTGAGGGCGAGAGACAGCAAGGCGGCCTGAAAGACTCCCTTCATCTCCTTTCTCCTTGTTTCAGGTGATGGTTAGCGACGCCGTTTGACGTCGCGTACCAACCTAATCGAGCCAGGGTGGGAAAGTGAGAGTCATATTGCCTTTTGCTTTGTAAGCGATTGCCGATGTAATGAAGCTGTCATCGCCTCATCACTTTGTAAAACAGATCGCCCGGCACGTGTGGTGCCGGGCGAATCGCAGGGGGTCGAAGCAGGAGGCTAGCCCTGCTCGGCAGCGACCTTGTCGGTGCGGGCGGCGAGGATGAAGTCGTTCTTGTGCAGCCCCTTCATTTCATGCGACCACCAGGTCACGGTCACCTTGCCCCATTCCGTCAGCAACGCGGGATGGTGTCCCGCTTCCTCGGCGATTTCGCCGACCCGGTTGGTGAAAGCCAGCGCCTGCCGGAAGTTACGGAACTTGAATACACGCTCGAGCTGCTTGATGCCATCGCGCTCGACCACGCTCCACTCGGGAATGTCGCGCTTGAGCGTCGCCATCTCGTCCTCGCTGACATGGGGCGCATCCCAGCTGCACGCTTCGCACTGCTGTTCGGAAAGTTCGCTCATGGTGTCTCCTCGTCTGGGGTTGTGGTTGTGTGGCGTTCGAAAGAAGTCACGCCTTGGCGGCCTTGGGCGCCGGTTCGAAGCGTGGCTCGTGCAGGCCCAGCTCCCGGGCGCGCTGCACCATGCCCATGATGTCCTGCTGTGAAAGGTCGTGCAGTGTCGAGAGATCGTCCAGTACGTAGTAGAGCGGCTGCAGGATATCGATGCGATACGGTGTGCGCAGCGCTTCGATGGGGTCGAACGGCAGATGCTCGGGCGTGTCCGACAGGGCGTGCAGGGTTTCCTTGGGCGACGAGATGATGCCGCCGCCGTAGATTCTCCGCCCCGCTGGGGTATCGACGAGGCCGAACTCCACCGTCATCCAGTAGAGACGCGCCAGGTAGATCCGCTCCTTGGGTTCGGCGGCCAGGCCCAGCCGCCCGTAGGTGGCGGTGAACTCGGCGAAGGCCGGGTTGGTGAGCATAGGGCAGTGGCCGAAGATCTCGTGGAAGATATCCGGCTCCTTCAGGTAGTCGAGTTCCTCCGGGGTACGGATGAAGGTGGCCACCGGGAAGCGTCGATTGGCCAGCAGCTCAAAAAAGGTATCGAAGGGAATCAGTGCCGGCACCTGAGCGGTTTGCCAACCAGTGGTGGCCTGCAGCACGCGGTCGATATCGGCAAGTTGAGGGATGCGGTCCTCAGGCAGCGCCAGTCGCTCCAGGCCGTCGAGGTATTCATTGCAAACACGCCCCTCGATCATGCCGAGCTGGCGCCGCATCAGGGTCTGCCAGGTGGCATTGTCCTGCTCAGGCCAGTCGATGACTCCGTTCTCGTCAGGGAGACGAGCGCGATAGCCGGTCTTGCTGGCCACGTCGCTGAGGTACGGGTTGGATGATGTCATAGGGTCTCCGGTAGTCGTTGTGTTTGTCTTGTGCGTAGGGGGAGCCTTTATTCCGGAGTGTAGGGAGCCGGGGGCGCGTAGGGGTGGGATGAAACGTGCGTGCGAGACCCTGCGGACAGCTGTGGCGTAAAGAAAAGCTTACGATTGGAACGCAGGGGAAGGAGCGTGAATGAAGAATGCGTGCTGCGGGGTTTGTTCTGCCTCGACTGTCACGTTATCTTTACAGGTGGGTCACGACGGCTTGACGAACTTTTTGCGTTATCTTGACGAGCCTCATACGCACCGCTCCGCTGCCCATCATGCCTTCCCGCTCCGAGGCGCCCACATGAGATTGAGGTTTCACTGTCAGAACCGTATCGGCATCCTGCGCGATATCGTGTCGCACTTCGTCGATTACGGCCTCAACGTGGCCCGCGGCGAGGTGGGCGGCGAGCACGGCAATGCCATCTATCTGCACGTGCCCAACTTGCTGAACGCCCAGCTGGCCACGCTCAAGCCGGTTTTGGAAGCGGTGCCCGGGGTGTTCGGGGTGCGTCGCGTCAGCCTGATGCCCAGCGAGCGGCGCCACCTCGAGCTCGACGCGCTACTGTCGTCGCTTTCCGATCCGGTGATGTCGATCGATATGGAGGGCCACATCGTGGCCGCCAACCGCGCCGCCGGGCAGCTGCTGGGGGTTCGTATCGACGAGGTGCCGGGTCTCTCCCTCGACCGCTACCTGCCCGATCTCGACCTGCCGGCGCTGATTCGACGCAACAACGCCCGGGTCAACGGTTTGCGCATCAAGCTGCGCGATGCCACCTTCCTCGCCGATATCGCGCCGTTGCATCGCGAGCACGCCGACGATGTGGCATCGCTGGCCGGGGCGGTGGTGACCCTGCACAGCGCCGATCGGCTGGGCGAGCGGATCTACCAGGTACAGCGCCAGGAGCTGCGCGGCTTCGATGCGCTGTTCCAGGCAAGCCCCCGGCTCGCCGCGCTGATTCACGAGGCCAGGCGCATGGCGCCGCTCGATGCGCCCTTGCTGATCCAGGGCGAGACCGGCACCGGCAAGGAGCTACTGGCCCGTGCCTGTCACCTTGCCAGCGCCCGCGGCCAGGCGCCGTTCATGGCGCTCAACTGCGCGGGACTGCCTGAGTCGATGGCCGAGACGGAGCTGTTCGGCTACGCGCCGGGCGCGTTCGAGGGAGCCCGACCCGAGGGCAAGCTGGGGCTGCTCGAGTTGACGGCCGGCGGCACCATCTTTCTCGACGAAGTGGGCGAGATGAGCCCAAGGCTGCAGGTCAAGCTGCTGCGCTTCCTGCAGGACGGCGGCTTTCGCCGGGTGGGCAGCGACGAGGAGACCTACCTCGACGTGCGGGTCATCTGCGCTACCCAGCAGGATCTGCCACGGCTGTGCGCCGAGGGCCAGTTCCGCCACGACCTCTATCACCGGCTCAACGTGCTGTCGCTGACCGTGCCGCCGTTGCGCGACTGCCTCGACGGAATCGAGGCCATGGCGCTGCACTTCATCGATCGCGCGGCGCGCCAGATCGGCTGTCGTATGCCCGGGCTCTCGCCGGCGGCGCTGGCGCGGCTCTCCGCCTATCATTGGCCGGGCAACGTGCGCCAGCTCGAGAACGTTTTGTTCCAGGCGGTTTCGCTATGCGAGGGCGAGACCATCGAGCCGTCCCATCTGCGCCTGCCCAACGTCGGCGAGGCGCCGGGGCTGTCGGGCATCGACATGGGCGGCAGCTTGACCGAGATCCTCGGCGAGGTGGAGCGTCGCGTGCTCGCCGCGCTCTATCCCCAGCATCCCTCCAGCCGGCAGCTGGCCAAGCGTCTCGGCGTGTCGCATACCACCATCGCCAACAAGCTGCGCCAGCACGGTATCGGTTCGGGAGACGCCTAGCTTGGGCCATCGGCCGGCCGCGCACGCGCGGCGAGCGCCCGGACCTCGGCGTAGGGGTAGGTCTCGAGGGCGGCGAACCCGTTCAGGCGACGTGCCTTAAGGCGAGTCAGCAGCGGGCCGGTCAGTCCGCACAGAAAACGCGCGA
>NZ_PJRN01000011.1 GCF_002930105.1 Billgrantia saliphila
GGGGCGATCCAGCACCTGGCCGGCATGAAGGACTCCAAGGTGATCGTGGCGATCAACAAGGACGAGGAGGCGCCGATCTTCCAGGTGGCGGATTACGGCCTCGTCGGTGACCTGTTCCAAATCCTGCCGGAGCTGGAGCAGAAACTCTGACCTTGCTCGTGCGGTGGACGCCGGCTTCGTGCCCAACGACATGCAGGTGGGGCAGACCGGCAAGATCGTTGCGCCGGAGCTCTACATCGCGGTGGGCATCAGCGGGGCGATCCAGCACCTGGCCGGCATGAAGGACTCCAAGGTGATCGTGGCGATCAACAAGGACGAGGAGGCGCCGATCTTCCAGGTGGCGGATTACGGCCTCGTCGGCGACCTGTTCCAGATCCTGCCGGAGCTGGAGCAGAAACTCTGACCTTGCTCGTGGCTACCCAGGCAGAGCGCAACGAGAAAGGCCCCACGCAGGGGCCTTTTTCATGAGGGCAGAGGAACGGCGGGTACGTCAGGCGGCGGTGAACCGCTCGCTGACGAACTCCAGGTGATGGTCGACGTCACCGAGGTAGTGATCGAACATCACCAGGCGCTTGGCGTGATGGGAAACCCGGCACTCATCGGTCATGCCCATGGCGCCATGTAACTGGATAGACTGTTCGGCGACGAAGCGCGCGGCCTCGCCGCAATAGGCCTTGGCTGCGGCGACGCGATAGTCGCGTTCGGCGGCGGGGCGCTCGAGGCTGGTGGCGGCAAGGATCGCCATGGAACGGGCCTGCTCCAGGTTCATGTGCATGTCGACCATGCGATGCTGCAGCACCTGGAAACTGGCCAGCGGAGCGCCGAACTGGCGGCGCTCCTTCAGATACTCAAGTGTCTGGTCGCAGGCGGCCTGCATGGCGCCTACCGCCTCGGCGCAGAGCGCGGCGCGCCCCAGCGCCAGTGTGGCGTCGAGGGCCTCGGCGGCGTCCCCGCCGAGGCGGGCGTCGTTGTGTACGGAGACCCCCTCCAGCCGCACGTCGCTGGCCGCCTGGTCGTCGAGAGTGCGGTAGTTCCGGCGGCTCAGGCCCGGGGTATCGGCGGGCACCAGGAAGACGCCGAGCGAGCCGTCGTCGACCCGCGCAGTGACCAGCAGCGCCTCAGCCGAGGACGCCACCTGCACTCCCTGCTTGGCACCGTCGAGCACCCAGCCGTGCGGCTGCCGCCGGGCGCGGGCATCGATGTCGTGGGCGTCATAGCGGGCTTCGGCTTCCTGCCAGGCCAGCGCCAGCCGGCGTTCGCCAGCCAGCAAGGGAGTCAGCCAGCGTTCCTGCTGTGGCTCGTTCGCCAATGTCGCCAACAGCGTACCCGGCAGCAGCAAAGCGGCAAGGTAGGGCTCGCGCACCAGGCCTCGCCCCAGCGCCTGCATCACGATCATGACGTCGATACCGTCACCGCCCAGGCCGCCGACCTCCTCGTCGAACGGCAGCTGCAGCAGCCCAAGCTCGGCGAAGGTAAGCCACAGGGCGGAGGGAGCCGCGTGCGCGGCACTCCTTTTGTGGGAGGCCGCCTCGGGTGCGCCCTGGTCGGCGATGAGGCGCTCCAGGGTGTCGGCGAGCATGCGCTGCTCGTCGCTATAGGAAAAGTCCATGTGGGGCTCCTTACATGCCGAGTAGCGTCTTGGCCACGATGCTCTTCTGGATCTCGTTGCTGCCACCGTAGATCGAGAGTTTGCGACGGTTGAAGTACTGGGCGCCCGCTGCGGCATGCTCGGCTTGTCCGGGTTCCAGCGCCTCGTCACCGTAGAGAAAATCGGCAAGGAAGGGCAGTGCTGACGGTCCCAGGGCGCGACGGGTCAGCTCGCTGAGCTCCTGGCGCAGCTCCGAGCCGCGAATCTTGAGCAATGAACTCTCGGCGCCGGGGGCGCCGCCGTCACGAGCGGCGGCGAGCACGCGCAGATGAGTAACTTCCAGTGCCATCAGCTCGAGCTCAGCCTTGACCACGCGCTGGCGGAAGCTCGCCAGCTCGAGCAGCGGGCGGCCGCGATGGCGGACACGGCCGGCCAGCGCCTTGAGGTGGCGCAGCGCCTGCTTGGCATGGCCGAGCCCGGCAATACCGGTGCGCTCATGCGTGAGCAGGAACTTAGCGCAGGTCCAGCCTTGGCCCTCATCGCCCACGCGGTTGGTCACGGGTACACGCACCTCGTCGAGAAACACCTCGTTGACCTCGTGGGCGCCGTCCAGAGTGACGATGGGGCGCACGCTGATGCCGGGGCTGTGCATGTCGATTAGCAGAAACGTGATGCCGGCCTGCTTCTTGACCTCGGGGTCGGTGCGCACCAGGCAGAACATCATATTGGCGTGCTGGCCCAGGGTGGTCCATGTCTTCTGGCCGCTGACGACGTAGTGCTCGCCGTCGCGTACGGCTCGGGTGCGCAGGCTGGCCAGATCGGAGCCGGCACCGGGCTCGGAGTAGCCCTGGCACCACCAGTCGCGGTTGGCGAGGATGCGCGGCAGGTAGTAGCGCTTCTGCGCCTCGTTGCCGAACTTCATGATTACCGGAGCGACCATACTGACGCCGAAGGGCACGACGGTCGGCGCGTGGGCGGCGGCGCACTCCTCGTCGAAGATATGCCGCCGCACCGGGCCCCAGCCCGGACCGCCGTGTTCCTTGGGCCAGTTGGCGCCGAGCCAGCCGCGCGCACTGAGTATGTTCTGCCAGCGTAGGTGATCGTCGGCGGAGAGGCGCCGGCCGAGGCGCACGCGTTCGCGGATGTCGTGGGGAAGTTCGGCGGCCAGGAAGTCACGGACTTCCCGACGAAACGCCTGCTCTTCGGGAGTGAAGTCGAGGTTCATGAGGCGCACCCTCCGGCTGTGGCCTGGCGGTGGGGGCCGCCCAGGTGACGCGGGTAGCCGAGTGCCTCGATAGCGAGCAGGTCGATATCGCTCTCACGGTAGGCCCAGCCGCGCTCGGCCAGCATCAGGCTCGCCGCCTCCATGGCGGCGTGTGGGTTGGCGGCATCGTCGCGAGCCGCCCCGCTCAGGGTGGCCAGCAAGCTGCCCACGCGGCTCACCACGACTGCCTGACGCAGCGCCTTGAGCGCGTTGGCCGCGGCCTGTTGCTGCGCTGCGTCGGCACGCAGCGCGACCAGCTCCGTCATGCCAGCCGCGTCAGGCGTCACCAACGCCAGGTCGGCGTTGATGGCATCGAGGTCGGCCGCCTCCACGCTCGTCAGCAGGGCGATGTGCAGGCAGTGGGCGGGGCAGGCCCGACCGGCTCCGGGGGGGACGAGGCAGGCCTGGGTATCTTCATCGGGGCGCTCGGTAAGCTCGATGCCGGCGCGCTCGGCCGCGCCCTGCAGACGGGCGAACAGCGCATGCTCGCCGAGCATGGCGATGCGGGCCAGGGCGGGCACTTCGCCGGCACTGGGCACCTTGTGCGGAGTGCGCGCGGCGAAGAAGGCATGAATCAACCCGGCGCGCTGGGGCGAATCCATGCAGGCAAGGAACAGCTCGCGCTCGCGGCGAAGGCCGTCGGCGAGGCTTCCTTCGCTGCTCGCGGCGATGGCGTCGACGCAGCGGAAGGGCGAGAAGAGTTCAGGGACTTCGGCTTCGAGCCGTGATCGGGCTCGCTCGATGGCCTCGGGAGCAGCTGCGGGGGGCGGGAGTTCGCCGGTGACACGCGGCGTTCGCCTGCCGTCGAGCACGTCGCGTGCCGCCGCCAGCCCAGCCTCGAACGGGTTGTCGACTTCGAGCACGGCATCGACGATACCGAGCTCGAGCGCCTCGTCGGCGGAGGCGAAGCGTCCGCTGGTGATCAGGTCCAGCGCCGCCGCGATGCCGACGAGTCGCGGCAGGCGCTGGGTGCCGCCGGCACCGGGCAACAGCCCCAGCTTGACCTCGGGCAGGCCGACCTTGGTGCCGGGCAGCGCCACACGTAGCTGGCAACCCAGCGCCACCTCGAGCCCGCCGCCAAGTGCCGTGCCGTGCAGGGCGGCGACGATGGGCTTGGCGCTGGCTTCGAGATGAGCGATCACCTCGGGCAGGATCGGCGTCTGGGGCGGCTTGCCGAATTCGCGGATGTCTGCACCGGCAATGAAAGTGCGGCCGCGGGCGACGAGCACCAGGACACGGGCCTCGGTGTCCTCGTTGCCCTGCGCGACGGCCTTCACCAGGCCTTGGCGCACGGCCTGGCCCAGCGCGTTGACCGGTGGATTGTCGATGGCGATCACGCCAATGTCGCCGTGGCGATGATAGCTGACGGGAGACGTCATGCGGTTCCTCATGAATCGATGGGTGAGGTCAAACGCGACGCGCGTTGCCCGGCCTGGCGCTGGCTCCAGCGAGACAGCACGACGGCGGGGATGAGAGCGGCCAGCGCAATGGCGAGCAGTTCGAGCTGGGAGAGCGGCACCATGCCGCCGCCCGGCAGGGCAAGCATGAGGCCGGCCAGCAGAACCAGGGCGCGCGCAATGCACTCGGACACGATGCCGGTGCCCAGCCGGCCCACGCCGATCAGGTAGCCCTGCATGGCCGAGGCGAACAGCACGATGCCCACCAGCGCCTGGACGAAGACAAGGCCGATCTGCAGCGGCTCGCCCTGCATGATCAGCGCCGGGTTGAGCACGAACAGGAACGGGATGAAGTAGATCACGCTGCCCAGTCGCATGGCCTGCAGGCCGGTGGCCATGGGTCGTGCGCCGGCCACGGTGGCGGCGGCGAAGGCGCCGAGCGCGACGGGAGGCGTGATGAAGCTGAGCATGCCCCAGTAGAGGATGAACATGTGCACCGCCATGGGATCGAGACCGCCGCCCTGGATCAGGGCGGGCGCCAGCGCCACGGCAAGGAAGATGTAGGCGGCAGTGACGGTCATGCCGATACCCAGCACGAAGCTGGTCAGCGCGCCCATTATCAGCAGCAGCGGCACGCTACCCCCCGCGATATGAATGAAGTCGTTGGCGATGGTGCCTGAGAGGCCGGTCATAGACAGCGCACCGACCAGCATGCCGACGCCGGCCAATATGGCGATAAGCTCGGCGAACAGCTTGGCCGCCGAGGAGAGCGATTCGCCCAGCTCGCGAAGCCCCCAGCGGTTGCGGGGAGAGAATTGGTTGAGTACCAACAGCAGGGCGGTGGCATAGAACGGCGCCACGGCTTCGCGCTGCATGATCAACAGCATCCACACCAGCAGGGCGAAGACGAAGATGAAGTACCATCCCTGCTTGAGGGTCTGCCACAGGGAAGGCAGCTCCTCGGCGGGCAGGCCCTTGATGTCATGGCGCGCGGCGTAGGCATCGATCTGGATGAACAGCCCCAGGAAGTAGAGGATCGAAGGGATCACCGCGGCCAGCGCCACGGCGGCGTAGGGTACGTCGAGGAACATCGCCATGACGAAGGCGGTGGCGCCCATGACGGGGGGCATCAACACCCCACCGGTAGAGGCGCAGGCCTCGACGCCGCCAGCGAACGAGCGGCCCATGCCGATGCGCCGCATGGCGGGAATCGATAGCACGCCGGTGGTTAGCACGTTGCTGATCACGCTGCCGCTCATCGAGCCCATCAGCCCGCTGGAGAAGATCGAGACCTTGGCGGGCCCGCCACGCACGTGGCCCAGCAGGGCAAAGGCGAGGTCGATGAAGAACTTGCCGCCACCGCTCTTCTGCAATACCACGCCGAAGACCAGAAAGCCGATGACCAATCCGGCGAAGGCCTGGAGCGGCACGCCCATGATGCTCTCGGTGCTCATGGTGTGGTACATGGCGGTTTCCTCCAAGGTGGAGGGAAACGCCTGTATCGGCCCGGGCACGATATCGGCGACCAGCGGATAGAGCGAGAACGTCGCCGCGATCACGGCGATGGGCCAGCCCCCGGCGCGACGAGCCGCCTCGATGATCAGCAGCCACCAGGCATAGCTGGCCATGATCGCGGTGTCGGGAGCGGCAAAGGCCCAGCCGCGCTCGAGGATCGACTCGGCGTGATAGACGAAATAGCCGCCGACGATCAGCGTCAAAAGGCTCAGCGTATAGTCGTACCACGGCACCGGACGGTACTGTCGCGACGAGGTGATCGGCCACAACAGGTAGACCAGCGGCAGCAGCAGAGCCACCACGGCATAATAGAACTGAGTCTCCAAGCCGGTGACGAAGCGCAGCCAGCCCAGGTTGAACAGGTAATCCAGGGTCATCAGCATCAGCGCCACCGTCACGGCGCCGGGAATCCAGCGCAGGGCGGTGGGCAACGGACGAACGTGTGTGACCTTTTCCTTGAGCTGGCGTGACGACTCGGGGGGCGAGGTGGTGGTGGTCATGGCGGCGTCCGTGAATCGGGAGAGGGGCGGCGTCGCCGCCCCGGGGCAGGCTCTCTACCGGTAGATCATTCGAAGACCGGATCGAAGCCGGCATCGCTGAGCGCATTCGCGCGCGCCTTCATCCAGGCGTCGCGGAACTCGTCCTCGTCCTCGGGAGCGTCCTCGAGGAAGGCGTTCCACGTTTCGAGCAGCAGCTCCTGACGCTCGACCAGAGAGTCCTGGTGGGCCTGCATCTCGTCGGTCCACTCGCCGATCTCCTTGTAGTACTCGATCACGGCATCGTGGAAGGGCAGCACCCAGGTCAGATCCTGCTGCTCGAAGGCGTAGCCCACGGCACCCGGCGCCGCGTCCTTGTACTCGTCGTAGTTCTCCTGCAGTGCCTTGATCAGACCGTAGGCCACCTTGTCGTCAAGATCCTGGTTGGCCACCACGATCGGGTAGGGGTAACTGGCGCTGGGCACGGGATTGTCGGCGCTGACGTCGCCGGCACCGGCGGTCACTTCGTGAGGCTGGAAATACGGCGCCACCGCCAGCATGCGCTCCCAACCCTCGGTGTCGTCGGGGTCGAGCACTGGCCAGCTGATACCGCGGGGGCTGCTGGCGAGCTGCTGGGCGGGTGGGGTCACGGTGGTGGTGAAGGAAGCATCAACGTCGCCGGCGATGATGCCGTCGAACGAGCGCGCATAGCCGGGGTAGTCGATGCGTTCGACGTCGTCCCATGTCAGGCCGCCGAAGGCCAGATATGCCTCGGTCCCCTTGTTCAGGGCATCGTCGCCGCGAATGTAGGCGATACGCTTGCCGGCGAGATCCGCCGGTGTTTCCACGCCCAGGTCTCCGGCCACGGCCAGCGATAAGCCGAAGGAGGCGGTGGAGGTAGTGATCACGCGGATCGGCTGCGGGCCCCACTCGCGGTTGGCGAACATCATTACCCCCTCGGCGCCGTAGTAGCTGGCGATGCCGCAGGCGCAAAGATCGACACGCCCCTGCTTGAGGGGTGTCATGCGCGACACGTCGTTGTCGCCGGGCAGGATACGCACCGAAGTGCCGTAATGTTCCTGCAGCATATTGCCGATGGCCACGGCCTGGGCATAGCCGCTGGAGTTGGTGCCGTAGGCAGTCCAGGCCATGGTGCCGGGTAGCTTCACTTCGGCGGCCTGGCTGCCGGCGCCAGCCAGCAATGCAAGCGGTAGAGCGGTCAGGGCAAGGGGACGGGCGAGCTGTCGCATAGGAGACTCCTGTGGTGGGATAACGTTGTTGTTTTGCTATGCGGTATTTAATTCCGAAACCGTGATCGATACTAGGAAGGCGTCGACCTAGTGTCAACGCGTGCTCGCGGGACTTGACGCAACGTTTTGTCCGCCTGGCGGAACGCGGCAGTCAAGGTCTTGAAAAAGCAAAAAAAGCGAGGGATTAGGGATACCGACGGTCAGGCACAAAAGCGTGTCGCATGCGACCAAGGTATAGCCCCGGGCGGCAGCCTCGATCAGTCGGTCGAGGGGCGGGCCAGCTCTCGCCAGGCGGCATAGGAGCTGAGAAAGACTCGCCCGGTCATGTCATCGAGGAAGTCGCTGCGCTTCAGGCGATCCATGACCGGTCCCTTCACCTCGGCAAGGTGCAGGGTGACCCGGGAATCCTTGAGCCGGGCGTTGATCGCGTCCAGGCTCTCGAGCGCCGAAGCATCGACCAGGTTGACCGCCGAACAGATCAGTACCACGTGCTCCAGCTCTGGACGGGTGGCCACGAGATCGTAGACCGTATCCTCGAGATAGCGGGCATTGGCGAAATAGAGGCTTTCGTCGATACGCAGCAGGGCCACGTGGCTGACGCTCTCGGTTTCGTGGCGTTCGACATTGCGGAAATGCTCGGTGCCGGGTATGCGACCGACCAACGCGCTATGGGGACGACTGGTACGATAGAGGAACAAGCCGATAGAGAGCGCAACGCCGCTGATGATGCCGGTTTCGACGCCTTCGACCAGCGTCAGCACGATCGTGATCGCCATTGCCGAGAAATCGCTGCGCGAATAGCGCCAGGTCTGGCGAATCATCGGAATATCGATCAATGTCAGGATCGAGACGGTGATCGTCGCCGCCAGGGTGGCAATGGGCAGGTGGTAGAGCGCCGGCGTGAACAGTAGCGTCACCGTGCCGATACCGATGGCGGCAAACAAGCCTGCCAGCGGTGTCTGGGCTCCAGCGTCGAAGTTGATCACGGTCCGGGTCAGCCCGCCGGAAACCGGCATACCCGCCGAAAAGGCGGCGACGACATTGGCGCCGCCCAGGCCGACCAGCTCCTGATTGGGCGAAATGCGCTCACGCCGTCTGGCCGCCAGCATCTGCCCCATGGAGACGGATTCGACGAAGCCCACCACGCTGATCAGCAGCGCCGGCACCAGCAGTGCCTGCCACAGCGAGAGGTCGAAGCCCGGCAGGGTCAGCGGCGGCAAACCCTGGGGGACCGCGCCGATGACCTGTACGCCGGTTTCGGCCAGCCGAAAATGCCAAGTGACGAGCGTGGTTGCGACCACGGCGAAAATGGGGCCGGCTCGGGTGAGCAGATCGGCCAGCGGCTTGGACAGACCCATACGGCGCAGGCTGGACCGTCCGTACTCGCGTAACAAAAGCAGAAACAGGAGGCTACCGCCACCGATGGCAAGAGTCGGAAAGTGGATGCCGGACAGGCCCATGGCAAGCTCCGCCAGCCGCGGCAGCAGGTCTCGGGCCTCGAGCTCGACGCCGACCAGGTAGCCCGCCTGGCTTGCCGCAATGAGAATGCCCGAAGCCGTGAGGAAGCCGGCAATCACGGGGTGACTGAGGAAGTTGGCCACGAAGCCCATGCGCAGCAGCCCCATGAGCAGCAGGATGATCCCCGAAAGCAGGGACAGTACCAGGGCCGCTTGCAGGTACTCAGCCGTGCCTGGTGCGGCGACGCCCGATAGCGCTGCCCCGGTCATCAACGCGATGATGGCGACCGGCCCCACGGCCAGGGTGCGGCTGGTGCCGAGCAGGGCATAAGCCACTGCCGGCAGCAGACTGGCGTACAGGCCTACGACTGCCGGCAGCCCGGCGAGTACGGCGTAAGCCAGTGACTGGGGAATCACCATCACGGTAACGATGAAGCCCGCCAGCAGGTCGGCGCCGCCCAGCCGGCGATTGTAGTGGGGCAGCCAGGTGAGAACGGGCAGGTAGCGTTTCAGCATTCGTCTCTTCGCTGTCGGGGGCTGGCGTCAGGAACGGTCACCAGACTAAACGATATTGGTGCATGGGTTGAGTGTTGGTTAGCATCTTGTGAAATAACACACTTCCGAATGACCTTCTTGCCAGGACACGACATGAAGCCCGAGACCATCGCCCTGCATCACGGTTACGCTCCCGACGATCAGAACGCCGTAGCGGTGCCGATCCACCAGTCCACCTCCTTCGCCTTCGACAGCGCCCAGCATGCGGCCGACCTGTTCGATCTCAAGGTCGAGGGCAATATCTATTCGCGCATCATGAATCCCACCTGCGCGGTACTGGAACAGCGCATCGCGGCGCTGGAAGGGGGAATCGCCGGGCTGGCGGTGGCTTCGGGAATGGCCGCGATCACCTACGCCATCCAGACCATCGCCGAGGCCGGCGACAACATCGTCTCGATCAGCGAGCTCTACGGCGGCACCTACAACCTGTTCGCGCATACCTTGCCGCGCCAGGGCATCGAGGTACGTTTCGCCGACAAGGACGACATCGACGGTATCGAGTCGCTGATAGACGCGCGCACCAAGGCGGTATTCTGCGAGAGCGTGGGCAACCCTTCGGGCAGCGTGATCGACATGGCGAAGCTGGCGGAGGCTGCCCACCGGCACGGCGTCCCGGTGATCGTCGACAATACCGTGCCGACGCCGTTCCTGTGGCGGCCGATCGAGCAGGGCGCCGATATCGTCGTCCACTCCGCCACCAAGTACATCGGTGGGCACGGTACGACCGTGGGTGGGGTGATCGTCGATTCGGGCAAGTTTCCCTGGGCAGATCATCCGCAACGCTTTCCGCTGCTCAACGAGCCGGACGTTTCCTACCATGGGGTGAGTTACACCCGCGACGTGGGTGAGGCGGCCTTCATCGCTCGGGCGCGTGTGGTGCCGCTGCGCAACATGGGCGCGGCGCTCTCGGCGCAGGCCGCCTGGAATCTTCTGCAAGGGCTCGAGACGCTTTCGCTGCGCATCGAGCGGATCTGTGACAACGCCCGCCAAGTGGCCGAATACCTGGAGGGGCATCCGGCGGTGACCTGGGTTCAGTACGCAGCTCTGCCCGGTCACAAGGATCATGCCCTGGCCCAGCGCTACATGAGCGGCCGCGCCTCGGGCATTCTCAGCTTCGGCATCCAGGGCGGACGCGACGCCGGGGCTCGCTTCTACGATGCGCTGGGGATGATCCTGCGCCTGGTCAATATCGGCGACGCCAAGACCTGTTCGTCGATTCCCGCCGCTACCACCCACCGACAGCTGAGCGACGACGAACTCGCCGCCGCCGGGGTGACGCCGGACATGGTGCGCCTGTCGATCGGTATCGAACACGTCGACGACATCATCGCCGACCTGGAGCAGGCACTGGCTGCCAGCCAGGCCTGAGGATGCGCCGGATGCCTTGCGCTTCAAGACGTCCGGCATCGCATCGTGTCGATGAAGAGCGCCGCGCTGGCCAAAGAAGCACTATCGGCCACTTGAGATAGCACTTGAGTAGCGCTTTGGTCTGTCAGGCGAAAGTGGTGATGCGAACTTCGCTTACATAAAGTTAAGCTTCGCAGACACCTATAACAAAGAGACGACACGCATGCGGATACTGATGCTCCTGCTGGCCGCGGTTGCGCTTGCCGCCGGCTTTTTGGTCAGCTACCGCGGCGGCGCCGAATGGCAGGCGCTCCTCTCCGTGGGGCTGGCGTCGCTCGCGGGTGCCATGCTCGCGCTGAGCGGCCTGGCCGCGATCTATCGCGCGGGCGCTGGCCCGTTGGCAAACGACCGTTTCCACGTCTGGCTGCCCGCTTCCCGCGACTATCTCTCGCTGCGGCGCATGGCGCATGGCCTGATTCAGCAGGCCAGCACCACGGCGATCGCTTCCGCCGAAGTGTCGCATCACGCCGATCGCATGGATCAGCGCCTGGAGCGTCAACAGCAGACCGTGCGTGAGGCGTCGTCGAGCATGGGCGCGATCACGTCGGCCATCGAGCAGGTCGCTGCCAGCGCCGCCAATGTCGCCACTCTGGCCAGCCGTTCTCGAGACGCCAGCCATGTCAGCCGTGAGTCGCTGGGACAGGTGATCGAGGAGATGCAGGCGCTCGCCGAACGTTCGGAAGAGGCGTTGGAGCTGCTCAACATGTTGAGCGAGAAGGCCGACAGCGTGCGTCACGTGACCTCCTTGATCGAGGAGATCGCCGAACAGACCAACCTGCTGTCGCTCAACGCCTCGATCGAGGCGGCGCGTGCCGGGGAACATGGACGCGGCTTCGCGGTGGTGGCCGGCGAGGTGAGGCAGCTGGCCGGGCGAACCGCTGACGCCACGCGCAACGTCGAGGCGCTGGTAGGCGATATCGGCGACAGCAGCCACCGGGTGGTCGACACCATCGGTCACCTGATGCAGCGTGTCGGCGATCGCGCCAAGGAGATGAGCAAGGTGGGCGAGCAGCTCACCGAGATGACCGGTCATTTCGACCAGGTGGAAGGCGAGATTCGCTCCATCGCCAACGCCATGGACGATACCAACCAGCATTCGCAACGGGTGGCGAGTACTCTCTCAACGCTGGAAGAGGACGCCGATCAGGGCAACCGCGACATGCACGGTCTGGCGAGCCAGGCACGGGCACTCATGGCCGGGGCCGAAGCCGTCGATGCTTCGCTAGCGCAGCAGCGTCTCGAAGGGCGGCATCAGCAGGTCTTCGAGGCCGCTCGCGGGGCCGCCGCCAAGATCGGGGCGCTGCTCGAATCGGCGCTCAAGCATGGCGAGCTGGACGAGCAGACCCTGTTCCATGCCCAGTACACGCCAATCCCCGGCACCAATCCGCTGCAGTACGAAACCGGTTTCGTCCACTACACCGACGAGCATTTTCCTGAGATCCAGGAACCGCTGCTGGAGCGGCTGGGCGTTGCCTACGCCATCGGCATCGATCGTCGTGGCTATATTCCCACGCATAATGCGCAGAGCAGCCAGCCGCCCACCGGCGACTACGATCATGATCTCAAGTTCTGTCGCAACCGGCGGATCTATGAGGACACCACCGGTCAACGTTGCGGTACCCACGAGGAGACCCTGCTGCTGCAGACCTACAAGCGCGATACCGGCGAGGTGATGCACGATCTGTCGGTGCCGATCTACGTAGGCGGCAAGCACTGGGGCGGTTTCCGCGTCGGCTACAAGCCGGAAAGCGCCTGAATCCTATTGCTGCGGTAACGGTCGTCAATGCCGGTACTGCGCCATGAAACGGCCGTCCAGCCAGCGTTTCCACCATAGGCTGGCACGGCCTGTCCACCATAGACGGCCGCGGATCGCCAGCGCCCGACCCTGTCCCAGGTCGAGGATGGCGAGCGCCCGGGCCTGGGGGACGTAGCGGCGCAGCGGCCGGCCGGCCAGGCTGCCCGCGAGGTTGTCGAGTAGCACCGGTGCCTGGCGCACGCCATACACACCGAGCCTGGGGAGCGGTCGATCGACCAGCGCGGCGCAATCGCCCGCGGCGAAGATGCCCGGATCGTCGATGCTTTGCAGCGTATCGCCTACTGCCAGGCCGCGCCCCTCGATCATCGCCAGCCCCAGCCGCTCGAGCACTGGCGGCGGCTTCAAGCCGCCGGCATGAACTACGTGGTCAGCGGCGAGCGGCCGAAGGTGATCCGCTACCGGGACAGCTCCC
Source organism: Billgrantia saliphila (assembly GCF_002930105.1). GTDB lineage: Bacteria > Pseudomonadota > Gammaproteobacteria > Pseudomonadales > Halomonadaceae > Halomonas > Halomonas saliphila. The sequence continues at coordinate 13,138 of NZ_PJRN01000011.1, forward strand.
CCCAAGGCCATTTCCGCCGCCACCAGCAGGCCAGCCGGATGATGAGCGACGGCTTGCGCCCCACCCAGGAAATGTATGTCTCTGCGCAGCAGATGGTTCCGTAGCCAGCGCCTGGCCCCGAATGGTGCTTGGGCGAGCGGCTCGTGGCGGCGCGAGACAAGCGTGATCCTCGCGTCGACACGATGGCGGTCGGCCAGCGCGCGCAGGTTGCAAGCCAGTTCGATGCCACTGGCACCACTGCCGACCACGACCAGCGAGAGCGACTCGCGCCGGAGAAATGACGCTTCGAGGCGATGACGCAGAGCGATCAATTGCTGGATCGGTTTGACCGTCCAGACCTGTGGGCCATCGTCACAGGCTGGGAACACGGTAGCCGCCGAGCCCACGTTGAGCGACAACAGCTCGAAGGGTAGCTCCCTACCGTCATCCAGGCAGGCCAAGCGTCGGTTGAGAGAGAGCGATGCCAGGCGGCCGCGGATGGCCCTTACACCGTACCGACGAGCGAGAGGCATGGGATCGAGACGATCCTCGGCGGGGCTCAGGCGCGCGCCGAGGACACCGGCCGCCATGCCGGAGTACCAGAAGCTGCCCGGATCGACCAGGCTCACGTCGGCCTCGGCCAGACGCGAACGGTGGCGTACCAGATGCAGGTGTGCATGACCCGCTCCCACCAGCAGGATCCGCGGACGGCGTGAGGCTCCCGGCTTCACGCCCATGCGTCAGCTCTGCTGTTGCTGCGGCGGCGGTGCGCCGGCGGGCGCCAGTGGCGAGCGCGCTCGCTCGTTCCAGGCCGACCAGGAGTAGAGTGCCAGACCGAGCCAGATCAGCATGAACGTGGCCAACTGGATCGGTGATAACGGCTCTCGGAACACCAGCAGCGCGATGAAGAACTGGATGCTGGGGTTGAGATACATCAGGAAGCCCAGCGTCGCCAGACGTAGGCGACGCGCGGCACCGGCAAAGGCCAGCAGGGGCAATGCCGTGATGACGCCGCTGGCTACCAGCAGCAGCGTGGCGTAGGGAGCGGCGAGAAAATGGGAAAGCCCCGCGAGGCTCAGCCAGGCAAGAGCGAGCAGCCCCAGCGGCAGCAGTAGCAGCGTTTCCACGAACAGACCCGACAAACCATCGAGCGGGACCTGTTTGCGTAACAGGCCGTAGGTGCCGAATGAGAGCGCCAGGGTCAGGCTGATCCAGGGCAGTTCTCCAAGCAGCAGCAGTTGTATGACGATGGCTGCCCCCGCCAGCAGGATCGCCAGGCGTTGCAGGGTGGCCAAGCGCTCGCGCAGCACCAGCAAGCCCAGGGCGACGTTGACCAGCGGGGTGAGGAAGTAGCCGAGGCTGGCCTGAAAGACCTGGCGCGTCTCGACGGCATAGATGTAGAGCCCCCAATTGATAGCGATCAGCAGGGCGCAGCCCAGCACCCGACCCAGCCGGCGGGGCTCGGCCAGCGCCGAGCGTATAGGCCCCCAGCGTTTGAGGATCGTCACCAGCGCGACCAGGAACAGGCACGACCAGATGATGCGATGAATCAGCACTTCATAGGCGGGAATGCCCTGGAAGAGCGCAAAGAACAGCGGGAAGCAGCCCCACATGCCATAAGCGGCCAGGCCAAAAGCCACGCCACGGGTGGCCTCACGATCGGTCAAGGACTGCGCGGACATGCCATGTTCTCGTGTCGTTGGTTCAATGAGATGTTTCTACTTAGCAGCCTATCCGAGTAGTGGGGCTCACCGCCAGCGCCGTGTCGGGCTTATGCCTTGGCGGCTGACGTTCGTGCCGAGCTGGGTTAGGCTGGTGCGGGAGGGAGCCATTGCAAGGGAAACCGACATGAGTGAGCTGCGTACGACCCTGGTGCAGTGTGACCTGCGCTGGGAAGACCCAGAGGCCAACTGCCGAATGCTCGAGGAGCAGCTGGGTGGGCTCGATGCCAGCCAGACCGATTTGATCGTGCTGCCCGAAATGTTTTCCACCGGCTTTACGATGAATTCGCGTGAAATGGCCGAACCGATGGAAGAGAGCTCGGCCGTGGCCTGGCTGCGTGAACAGGCCATTCAGCGCCAATGCGTCGTGACCGGCAGCGTGGCGGTGGTCGAAGATGGTCACTACTACAACCGGCTGGTGTGGGCCCGCCCGGATGGCAGCCGTGTCTGTTATGACAAGCGACACCTGTTCCGCATGGCCGGCGAGCATGAGCGCTATGCCATGGGGCACGATCGCGTTATCGTCACGCTCAAGGGCTTTCGCATACTGCTCAGCGTCTGCTACGACCTGCGCTTTCCAGTCTGGCTGCGGCAGAGTCCGGGACCCGGCGAGCATTTCGAATACGACGCTCTGCTTTGCGTCGCCAACTGGCCGGCGCCGAGGCGACATCCCTGGCGTATCCTGTTGCAGGCGCGTGCCATCGAGAATCTAGGTCCGGTGATCGGCGTCAACCGTGTCGGTGAAGATGCCAATGGCATGCGTTATGCCGGCGATTCCATGTTGGTCGACTTCAAGGGTGAGGCGGTCATCGACCAGCCACGCGATACCGCCTTCATCGAAACCGCTACGTTGTCGCGGGACGATCTCGAGGCCTTCCGCGAGAAGTTCCCCGCCTGGCGCGACGCCGATCACTTCACGCTTTCCGACGGGGTCGGCTTCTGATGCGTCTCGATCGCTTCCTGGCGGAGACTACGGATCTGACGCGCAGCCTGGCGAAGAAGGCGCTGCATCGTGGCGAGGTGAGCGTCAACGGGGAGATGACCAAGCAGTCGGCGCTCCACGTCGAGCCGACCGATCGCGTGGAGTGGGACGGCCGACCGCTGTCGCTTGTGGGGCTGCGTTACGTGATGCTCCATAAGCCGACCGAAGTTGAATGCAGCGCACGTCGCGGCCTCTATCCGCGTGCAGTGGACCTGATCGACCTGCCGAAGGCGGAACGCCTGCAGACGGTGGGACGCCTCGACGTCGATACCACGGGACTGGTGCTGCTTACCGATGATGGCCAGTGGTCCCATCGTGTCACCTCGCCGCGCCGACGCTGCGCCAAGGTCTATCGTGCGACCCTGGCGGAACCGCTCGAGGGGGAGGCGATGGAGGCGGCCAGGACTCGCTTTGCGGAAGGCATCCTGCTCGAGGGCGAGGACAAGCCGACGCTACCGGCCGAGTTGATCATGAATAGCCCATACGACGCCGAGTTGACCCTGTACGAGGGACGCTACCATCAGGTCAGGCGCATGTTTGCGGCCCTCGGCAACCGGGTCGTCGCCCTGCACCGGGAATCGATCGGGACGTTGTCGCTGGGCTCGCTCGGCGAGGGCGAGTGGCGCGAGCTGTCAACGGCCGAGATCGAGGCTTTCAACTGATCGTCAGTTGACCGGCGCCGAGGTCTCGCTCCTGTCTCGTCCGCGCCGCTTGGCACGGTAGAGCGCCATGTCGGCCAAGTGGATCAGCTCCAACGGGTCGCCGGCGTGCTCCGGATAGGTGGCGATGCCACAGGAGAGACTGACAGGGCCTAGCTCGCGTTCGGCGTGGACGAAGCGCTGCCGGCGCATCGCTTCCAAGAAGCGTTCGACCCTCTCGGCAGCCTGGTTCGCCGATGCGCCGGGCAAAATCACCACGAACTCCTCTCCGCCCAGGCGACAGACGACGTCGGCATCGCGAAAGTGCTGACTGAGCAGGTGGCTCGTTGCCACCAGCACCGTATCGCCTGCCTCGTGGCCGTGCAGATCGTTCAACCGCTTGAAGTGATCGATATCGAGCATGACCAGAGTGAGCGTTTTTCCGCGGCGGGCGTTGGCCGCCTCGTGGGCGAACACCTCGTCGAAGTGCCGGCGATTCTTCAGCCCGGTCAGGGGGTCCTGATAGGAGAAGGCGTGCAGCCTCTCGACCATTCCCTGCAAGGCTTGGGTGCGCTCCGCCACCTGTTTTTCGAGATGTTGGTTGAGCTGGACCAGTTCGCGCTGGGTGCGCGCGTAGTGGTGCAGTGAGATCGCCACGATAGCGAGGCTGAAGACCAACGCGCCAACGCTGACCGGTACTCGTCTCCAGGGAAGCAGGCCATGGGCCACGGCCATGTCGATCAGCAACAGTAGCGCGAACAGTCCGTAGGCGGCGATGATCAGTTTCTTCTCGCCGCTCAGGCGCCTCAACCGAGCGATCACCAAGGTAAACAGCACGGGCAGGGTAACGGCCAGCAGCGCGTCGAATACCGGGAAGGTGCTGGACAGGTTGACCGCGCCGCTTGCTGCCAATGCCATTGCGCCGAGCAGATAAGCCAGATGACCCTGCCACAGACGGCGAATCCAGCGCGAATGGCGCGACTCGAACCAGGGTTCTAGCAACAAGCCGATGCCGACCGGCAGGGCATAATAGCCTGCAGCGGCCAGATAGTCCCACAACAGGGGCGCCGCGATGAGTAGCTGGCTGGCCTGGCTCTCGGCGAGAATCATGATGCCGGAAGCCAACGAGAAGAGAGCGGTCCCGACGAAGCTTCGGCGCTCGGTTTGTATCACCGAGAAGATACCCGCCAGCAGGGATAGCAGCAGGCAGAAGGCGCTGACGATCAGCTCGTCGGCCGAGCGCTTGAGAATGTTGCCGAGCAGCTCAGGGCGATCCGCCAGCTTGACCTCACCCCATAGGCCGATATCGGTATAGTCGGAGAAGACACGAAAGGAGAGCTGGCGGCCGGCAAAATCCTCGGGCAGGCTGATCACGTGCCAAGGCCAACCGGCGAAACGTCCCTCACCGTTGGCATCGAAGCGGCCGTGCTGGTAGATCAGTTCCGTACCCAGGAAAACCTGTGCGATGAGATCGATGCTGTAGACGTACAGCACCGGATCGCGCCATTCACCGGCGGGCAGGGTGGTGCGGAACCAGACATGGCGGTTACCGTTGCGGGCCGGTGGGTTGGAAGGAAAATCGATGGCGTTCCATTCACCGGCGGAGGGCTCAAGAAGCCAGGTCGGCCGACCGTCTGCCTGTAGAGGCGAGTCGCCCCAGCGATATTCCCAGCCCGTATCGATATCCAGCGCGGACGCCGATGCTTGAACGATCGGAGAATGCAAGGTGATCAGCAAGAGTAACCACCAGGAGCCGGAAAGAAGTCGCATGGGGAGGATTACCAAGCGCGCCGCGAGGGCACCAGTATAGGGCAAGGCTGGGCACGAATATCCCTCCATTCGTCATGTGCGGTTCATGGTGTATAAACGCTAGGCTTATTTATACCGTTATCTTTTAGTAGAAAAAATTCATCCATCGCTCTCCGAATTCGTTCGTAGACCGAGCCTCAACCACTGAGGCCGGCGGCCTTGACCAACGCTTGCGTGTAAGCACTCGACGGTTCCGCCAGCAAGGTCTGGCAGTCTCCCTGTTCCACTAGGGCGCCTTCCTTGAGCACCATGACGCGATGTGCCATGGCTCGCACCACCGCCAGATCGTGACTGATGAACAGATAGCTCAGGCCGCGTCGTGCTTGCAGATCACGCAGAAGTTCGACCAACTGCTTCTGTACGGTGCGGTCGAGAGCCGAAGTGGGCTCGTCGAGGACAACCAGCTCGGGCTCGAGCACCAAAGCTCGAGCGACGGCGATGCGCTGGCGTTGCCCGCCGGAGAATTCGTGGGGATAACGGGCTGCACAGTCGACCGGCAGGCCGACCTCTTCGAGCGCCGTCCTCACGCGCTGCGTTATTTCGCTAGCGGAAAGGTCGGGGTAGTGAAAGCGAAGACCCTCGCTGACGATATCGGAGACCGGCAGGCGAGGAGACAATGAGCCGTAGGGGTCCTGGAAAACGACTTGAAAACGTCGACGCCGGCGGCGCAGGGCATTGCCCGAGAGACGATCGAGTCGCTCGCCGTCGAAGTCGATCTCGCCGCGACTCTCCACCAGCCGCAGCAGTGCCATGGCCAACGTGGTCTTGCCCGACCCCGACTCCCCGACAATACCGAGGGTTTCGCCGGGAGCCAGGTGAAGATCGATCGGTTTGACCGCTTCGAAGGCGGGCGGGCGCGGCGCAAAGAGTCGCCTGGGGCGCTGGAAGCTGACCGACACGCCACGCGCCTCGAGCAGTGGCTGGCGTGAAGTCGGCGGCGCCGGCCGGCCGGTGGGCTCAGCATCGAGCAGCGTTCGCGTGTACTCGCTGCGTGGTGATTGGAACACCTCGCTCACCGGCCCCGTCTCCTGTTCGACGCCATCGTAGAGAACGCAGACGCGATCGGCGTGACGCCTCACCAGGTTGAGATCGTGCGTAATGAACAGCATGCCCATGCCGTGGCGATCACGAAGCTCGGCGAGCAGGGCAAGAATCTCCTGCTGCACGGTGACATCGAGCGCCGTCGTCGGCTCGTCGGCGATCAGCAGCTCCGGATCGTTGGCAATCGCCATGGCAATCATTACCCGCTGGCGCTGCCCGCCCGAGAGCTGGTGGGGCCAGGCGTCGAGCAGCTCATCGGGGCGTGGCAGCCGCACCTGCTCAAGCAGCGTGCGGGTGCGCTCACGAGCCGCACGCCCCGACAACCCTTGGTGCAGGCGCAGCGTCTCGCCAATCTGCTTGCCAACCGTATGCAGCGGATTGAGCGAGGTCATCGGTTCCTGAAAGACGAAGCCCACGCGGCCACCACGAAGCGCCTGCCAATCGCGCTGGCGCAGCGTTGCCAGGTCCGTGTCGACCAGCCAGCGTCCGCCGCTGACCGTGGCATTGTCGGGGAGCAGGTTCATGGCGCCCAGCGCCGAGACCGACTTGCCGGAGCCGGATTCACCGACCAGTGCCAGGGTCTCGCCACGGCGAACCTCGAGCGAGAGTTTCTCGAGTACCGGCTTGCCGTCGAAGGTGATCGACAACCTGTCGAGACGCAGCAGAGGGGAGGCGCGAGAATCAGGCATTGGGCTGGGTCCTGGTCAACGGGGTGGCACTCGGTGCGTGCTGGATATGACGTGGGTCGAAGGCGTCGCGCAGGCCTTCTCCGATGAAGACAAGCAGCGAGAGCATCAGCGACAGGCTGACGAAGGCAGTAATGCCGAGCCAGGGCGCGTGCAGATTGTTCTTGCCCTGGGCGACCAGCTCCCCAAGCGAAGGGGAACCCGGCGGTAGCCCGAACCCGAGGAAATCGAGCGCCGTCAGCGTGGTGATCGCACCGGTGAACAGGAAAGGGATGAAGGTCAGCGTGGCGACCATGGCGTTGGGCAGAACATGCCGCCACATGATCAGGCGGGAGGGCAGGCCCATCGCCCTGGCCGCGCGCACGTATTCGAGATTTCGCGCACGCAGGAATTCGGCACGCACCACATCGACCAGGCCGAGCCACGAGAACAGCAGCATGATGCCGAGCAGCCACCAGAAGCCGGGCTGCACCAGGCTGGCCAGAATGATCAGCAGGAACAGTACCGGCAGTCCCGACCAGATCTCGGTGAGGCGCTGTCCGATCAGGTCGGTCTTGCCGCCGAAATAGCCCTGGATGCCGCCAATGAGCACGCCCATGACCAGCGAGCCGGCCGTCAGCACCAGAGCGAAGGCGACCGACAGACGAAAGCCGTAGATGACACGTGCCAGGACGTCGCGCCCCTGGTCGTCGGTACCCAGCCAATGCCGGCCGTCCGGCGGCGAGGGCGAAGGGCGCATCATCTGCATGTCCAGAGTCTGGTAGGAGTAGGGGATCAATGGCCACAGCGCCCAGCCGTGCTCCGCGATCTGCTCGCGTATGAAGGGGTCGTGGTAGTCGGTGCGGGTGGGTAGGAAGCCGCCGAATTCGGTCTCGGGATAATCGATCAGCAGCGGCATATACCACTGGCCGTCGTAGCGCATGACCAAGGGCTTGTCGTTGGCGATCAGCTCGGCCCCCAGGCTCACGACGAACAGGACGAGAAAGATCCACAGCGAGACGCGGGCGCGTCGATTTCGGCGGAAGACGCCGATGCGGCGACGGGCGATGGGAGAGAGCGCAAGAGGCATCGTGTCAGGACTCCCGTGTCTCGAAGTCGATACGTGGATCCACCCAGACATAGGTCAGGTCGGAGACCAGCTTCAGGATCAGCCCGATCAAGGTATACAGGAACAGCGTACCGAAGATTACCGGGTAGTCGCGCTGCATCACCGCCTCGAAGCCGAGCAGCCCCAGGCCCTCCAGCGAGAAGATCACCTCGATCAGCAGGGAGCCGGTGAAGAAAATGGTCACCAGAGCGCCAGGCAGGCCGGCAATGATGATCAGCATGGCGTTGCGAAACACATGCCCGTATAGGGTACGACGATCGCTCGCTCCCTTGGCCCGAGCGGTGAGCACGTATTGCTTGTGTATTTCATCGAGAAAACTGTTCTTGGTCAGCATGGTCAGGGTGGCGAAACTGCCGATGGTCATGGCCGTGACCGGCAGGGTGATGTGCCAGAAGTAATCCTTGATCTTGCCCCAGGCTGAGAGCTCCTCGAAGTCCGGTGAGGTGAGCCCGCGCAGCGGAAACAGATCCCAGTAGCTGCCACCCGCGAACAGCACGATCAGCAGGATGGCGAACAGGAAGCCGGGGATGGCATAGCCGACGATCACCAGGCCGGAGGTCCAGACATCGAAGCGCGAACCGTGGCGCAGCGCCTTGCGGATACCTAGCGGAATCGAGATCAAATAGACCAGCAGGGTGGTCCACAGCCCCAGTGAGACCGATACCGGCAGGCGTTCGATCATCAGCTCGACCACCGGTCGGTCGCGAAAGAAACTGTTGCCGAAATCGAAGGTGACGTAGTCGCGCATCATGCCCAGGAAGCGCTCGTGAGCCGGCTTATCGAAGCCGAACTGCTGCTCAAGCTGTTCGATGAAACGCGGGTCGACACCCCGGGCTCCGCGTGATTCGTCGCGCACCACCACGTCGCCTCCGCCGGCGTCCAGGCGCGTGCTCGCCATGCTGTCGAGGCCCTCGAACCGCGCCATCATCTGGTCGATCGGCCCGCCCGGTGCGGCCTGCACAATGACGAAATTGAGCAGCATGATGCCGATCAGAGTCGGTATCATAAGCAGCAGACGGCGAAGAATATAACGGCTCACGTCAAGGATACCCTCGTGCAGCGATGGCTGACTGGCGGCCTAGCGGCCCCGCAGGCGCTGGTTGATCTCGCGTTCGCGCTCGGCGTCGACCCACCAGGTGGTCAGGTCGAAGCCGTATTCGGGAAAAGCCTCGGGATAGCCGAACTTGTCCCAGATCGCGATGCGTGTCTCGCCGGAATGGTAGTGGGGGATCACGATGAAGCTCCACAACAGCACCCGATCCAGAGCGCGTGCCGCGGTATTGAGTTCCTCCCGGCTATCGGCGCGTATCAGTCGCTCGACCAGCGCATCGACGGCGGGGTGTTCCAGTCCCATCAGATTACGGCTCTGGGGACTGTGGGCGAAGTCACTGGTCCAGTATTCGCGCTGCTCGTTGCCGGGATTGTTGGATTGCGGGAACTGCCCGGTCACGATATCGAAGTCGAAGCTGCGCAGCCGATTGAGATACTGATTGATGTCGACGATGCGCAACCTGCCCTGGATGCCAAGGCGCGACATGTTGCGCAGCATCGGTTGCACGACCCGCTCCATGCCGCTGTCGAAAAGCATCACTTCCACGCTGAGCGGCCGGCCGCTCTCGCTGTCCACCAGCTTGTCACCACGCACCTCGTAGCCCGCTTCGAGCAGCAGCTCATAAGCCAGCCGAAGACGCTCGCGCCTGTCGTCGGGAAACTCGATGGGCAGCGGCGCGTCGAAGACCCGTTCCGGCAGTATGTCGCGGTAGGGCTCGAGCAGCTCGAGCTCCGCTTCGCTGGGCAGACCCTCGGCGGCCATTTCCGAATTCTGGAAAAAGCTCTCCGTGCGTTGGTAGGTGTCGTAGAACAGGTTGGCATTGAGCCAGGGGAAGTCGAATGTGAGGTTGAGCGCCTCGCGTACGCGCGGATCCTTGAACTTGTCGCGCCGCAGATTGAAGACGAAGGCCTGCATGCGGGAAGGCTGTCCGTCGGGTACGGTCAGGCGCTTGACCAGGCCCTCGTGGTAAGCCGGAAAATCGTAGCCGATGGCCCAGGTCGCCGCGCGCGCATCGGTGCGGTAGTCCAGCACGCCGGCCTTGAAGGCCTCCCAGGCGATATCGCGGTCACGGTAGTAGTCGTAGATCAAGCGATCGATATTGTGCCGCCCCACATTGACCGGCAAATCGCGCCCCCAGTAGTTCTCGACGCGCGCATAGACGATCCGGCGACCGGGCTCCACTTCGGCGATGCGATAGGGGCCGGAGCCGGGATGGCGCGCAAGCGTCGGGGAGCTGAAGTCGCGCTCCTCCCAATAGTGCTGAGGCAGGATGGGCAGCTGCCCGACGATCAGCGGTAGTTCGCGTGAATGGTTGGAAGCGAACTCGAAGCGCACGGTATGCGTATCGAGCGCCTCGACCCGTTCCACGTCGGCGTAGTAGCCCCGATAGAACGGATTGCCTTCCTCCATCAGCAAGTTGAAGCTGAAAACCACGTCTTCGGCGGTAACTGGCTCGCCATCGTGAAAGCGGGCTTCTGGGCGCAGGTCGAACTCGATCCAGAGACGCTCCGGATCCAGGCGTATGCCCTCGGCCAGCAGACCATAGACGCTGAACGGTTCATCGAGGTTACTCGCCAGCAGCGTGTCGTAGATCTCGCCGATACCGATTGCCGGCGTGCCTCGAATGATGAAAGGGTTGGTCGAGTCGAAGCTACTGCCGACCGCGGCCTGGGTCATGCTGCCACCCTTTGGCGCGTCGGGGTCGACGTAGGGAAAATGCGTAAAATCAGCGGGTAACGCCGGCTCATCGTAGAGCGCCAGGCCGTGGACGGTGGGAACCGTGTCATGATCGTCAGCCAGAGCCGACGACGACCAGGCAAGCACCAGGCAACAGACGAGTACGCAACGCAAGACGAACCGCATCAAATGACATCCTTGGTAGATCTGGCCCGGTTGGGTCGGGCATTACCGCCATAAGGTGTCAGGCCGTCCATCGCTTGTAAACCTTCGCCTGGCCTCGAACGTCACCCCCCTCAACGCGATGCCAGGCTACGCCTCGGAATATTCAATACCTGTCCTGCGTGGATGACGTCGCCACGCAGGCCGTTGTGCCGCCTCAGTTCGGCTATCGTGATACCGTGCCGGGTTGCGATGGCGGACAGACTGTCGCCGCGCTGGACGAGGTGCTGGGAATCGTCGGTGCTTGCGGGAGTCGGGGCGCTGAGCTCGGCCAGCACGGTCTCCTCGTGTTCGACTGGAACCAGTACCACCTCGACCGCGGCGGGGGAAGCGCTTCCGTTGGTCAGGCCTGGATTGAGCGCAGCCAGCTCCTCCGGCGCGACCCCGGTCACGTCGGCTAGTTGCGAGAGGTGGAAGTGTGTTTCCACTGGAACCGTGGCGAAGGCGGGTGCATCGTCGATCTTGGGCAGCGCAACGCCGTAGCTCTCGGGATCGTCGATAATGGCGGCAATGGCGTTGAGCTTGGGTAGGTACTGCATGGTCTCGCCCGGTAACTGGAGACCCCAGTAATCGCTTGGTGCGCTGCGCGCCGCTGCCGCATGACGGGCTCGGTTGACGGTGCCCGCACCCGCGTTGTAAGCCGCCAGGGACAGTTCGATGTCACCATCGTACCACTGCTCGGCCTGCAGTTCGATGTAGTCGAGAGCGGCCTGAGTGGAGGCTACGACGTCCAGGCGTCCGTCGTAGCCCTGTTGTCGCCTCAAACCCAGGGCATCCGCAGTACCGGGCATGAACTGCCATAGACCGGCAGCACCACGATGACTGCGCGCATGCGGATCGTAGGAGCTTTCGACGAAAGGAATCAGCGCGACTTCGCCAGGCAGGCCGCGTCGCTCCACTTGTTCGGTGATCCAGGCGATCCAGGGGCGGGCGCGCTCGATGATCTCAACCACGTTGCCAGGGTTGGCGCGATAGTGTTCGATCCACTGCTGCACGCGGGGGTCCTGGCGCCGCTCGTGCCAGGCCAGGCTGTCGCGCAAGCGCTCCCAGGCACTGCCTGGCATGGCTTCGAGCTGCAGATCGTCCCAGAAATGGTGAAGGGGAAGGGCCGGTGCGGCCCCGGGGTGGGGGGCGGCGTGAAGCTCGGGGCTGGCCGCTGCCAAGGCGCCGATCAGGGCGACTCCGCCGGCCAGACTCAAGGTCCACTGCCGCGTCGTTCGATAGGTCATTCTTCCTCCTTCTGGGCATGCATTCGCGATGCCTTTGGGATGCGTCGATGCTCAGAAACTGTCTTTCCAGGCGCGCAGGGTGGCAAACGTCGCCTGGTCGCTGTCGGTGCTGCCGTGTTGCGCAGCGGTGGCGCGAACGTCAGGCACGGCGCAGCGCAAAAACGGATTGATGTTCTTTTCGCGCCCCAGGTTGCTGGGCAGGGTGGGGCGATCGAGGTCGCGCGCCCGGCGGGTCTCGTCCAGCGCTGCGGTCACGTCGGGATTATTCGGATCGGCGGCCTGGGCGAAGGTGAGATTGGCCAGGGTGTACTCATGAGCGGCGAACACGAGGGTGTCGTCCGGCAGCGCGGCGAGCTCCCGCAGCGAATGGTACATCTGCTCGGGCGTGCCTTCGAACAGACGTCCGCAGCCGCCCGAGAAAAGGGTGTCGCCGCAGAACAGCAGCGGGGGGATGCCGGGTGTAAAGAAGGCGATATGGTCGAGGGTATGACCCGGTACCTCGAGGACATCGAAGCGACGCCCCATGACGCGGCAAGTGTCTCCATCGCCGACGCGCTCGTCGATCCCGTCGATCTGAGGGTTGTGCGGTCCGATCACCTTGGGCGAGTAGCGTTGGATCAGCTCCGCCAGCCCCCCCACATGGTCCGGATGATGGTGGGTAATCAGGACGCTTCCGAGGGTCAGCCCCTCGCGCTCGAGAACGTGAATCACGGGGGCCGCTTCACCGGGGTCTACCACACAGGCTTCAGGGCTCGTATCCTGACGAAGTAGCCAGATATAGTTGTCGCTCAAAGCGGGAATCGGTGTCACGCTCAGCATGGGCAGTCCGTCCTTGTTGCGTCGTCAACCGGATGCGCTGCAGGTCGCGGCCCCTTCCTCACGCCCCTCGCTGGTTGGAAGGACGCCGAGAGCCATCGACTCGACGGTCTTGCGCCGCCAAGTTCATGGAAGTTGCCTGCAAAACCGGTGATCATGGAGGTATTGGCAAGTCATGTCAAATTCGCAGGAGACGGTCGCGCTGACCCAGCTGTATCGCGAAGGGCAGCGCTACTGGTCGAGCGAGAGCGGCCGCGCCCACTGGCGCGCCGAGCGAGCGTGCCTGGGGCCGGTATGCGAGCGGCTGCATGGCGGCCATAGCCTGGAGTTCGGCATGGCCCCTGCCCTGAGTGACATGTCGCCGATCCGACACGGCATCCGCTGGGCACCCACGGTGGAATTGACGGAGTCCTCCTCCACGCTGGTCTGTCCGCTGGATGCGATCCCCTTGCCCGACGAGTGCTTGCACCTGGTCATCGTGCACCATCTCCTGGAGGTGATCGCCGATCCACATCGGCTTCTGCGCGAGGCGGCCCGAATCACCGCCGATGATGGCTGCCTCATCGTGCTGGGGTGGATGCCCCTTGGCCTGTCGGGACTGTCCCGGCTGACACCGGGCCGGCGGCAACGCCTGCCGTGGCGGGGCCAATGGCGCACCCCGGCCAAGCTGAGCGACTGGCTGGCGATTGTCGACTTTCGCGTCGAGCAGGTAGACTATTGCGGCTTTCATCTCCCCGGCAGCCTACCAGGCAATGCGACGCTGGAAACTCTCGGGCGTCGCCATAACGTGCCCTTCGGTGACAGCTTCATCATTCATGCACGGCGCCGCACTCGGCTGGCCCAGGTACAGCGGCCTCGATTGCGGCTGCAGGGCTCGCTGGGTGGCGGCGCGCTGGGTCACGCCACCCGTCTCGGCAGTTCCGCGCCGGAGCCAACCAGAAGGACCACTGAAGTTGAGTGACAGCGACCACGACAGGCCGGCTCCCGGCGTAACCATCTATACCGACGGCGCCTGTCGCGGCAATCCGGGGCCGGGAGGCTGGGGCGCGGTGCTGGTGAGCGGCCGTCACGAAAAAACGCTCAACGGCTTCGAAGCGAATACCACCAATAACCGTATGGAGCTGATGGCGGCCATCATGGCACTGCACACGCTCAAGCGCTCCTGTGAGGTCGAGCTTTGGACCGACTCCGAATATCTGCGGCGAGGTATCACCGAGTGGATCCATAACTGGATGAAGCGAGGCTGGAAGACGGCCAGCCGCCAGCCGGTCAAGAACGCCGAGTTGTGGCGCGAGCTGCACGAGGAGACCCAACGGCATCGCATTCACTGGCACTGGGTCAAGGGGCACAACGGCCACCCGGGCAACGAACGGGCCGACGCCCTGGCCAACGCCGCCATCGATGCACACTGGAACCGCACGCGACCATCCGCCAAGCAATCCGAGACATAGCCATGCGACAGATCGTCCTGGATACCGAGACCACCGGTATCGACCCTCGGGAAGGGCATCGCCTGATCGAGATCGGCGCCGTGGAGCTCGTCAATCGCCGACTCACCGGCCAGACCTATCACCAGTACATCAATCCCCAGCGCGAGGTGGAAGCCGAAGCCATCGCCGTGCACGGCATCACCAACGAATTCCTGCAAGACAAGCCGCCCTTCGCCGATGTCGCCGATGCCTTCTGGGACTTCATCCGTGGCGCCGAACTGGTGATCCACAACGCGGCCTTCGACGTCGGCTTCATCGACCATGAGTTCAAGCGTCTGCATGCAACTCGTGGAGAGCCCCGTCTGGGCCCGGTGGCTGAACACTGCGGCATTCTCGATACCCTGCAGCTTGCGCGTGAACGTCATCCGGGGCAGCGCAACAGCCTGGATGCGTTGTGCAAGCGTTACGAGATCGACAACGGGCGTCGTGTGCTCCACGGCGCACTGCTCGATGCCGAGATCCTCGCCGACGTCTATTTGGCAATGACTGGCGGCCAGACGGCGCTGATTCTGGATGCCGAGGAGAGCCGAGGGAGCGAGGCTATGGCCAGCGGACTCTCGATTCGACGCATGTCTTTGCCGGCGGGAAGCCTGCGTGTGCTGCAGCCCGACGATGCGGAACGGGCGGCCCACCTCGCCAAGCTGGAGCAGATACGCCAGGCGGCAGGCACCTGTCAGTGGGATGTGCTGGGCATGGTCGAAGGTCCGCTGGAAGAGGCGCACTAATGCTGCGCCGCGAACTGCCCCATAATGCCACGGCGGGGCGCCTGATTCGC
Organism: Billgrantia saliphila; assembly: GCF_002930105.1. Lineage (GTDB taxonomy): Bacteria > Pseudomonadota > Gammaproteobacteria > Pseudomonadales > Halomonadaceae > Halomonas > Halomonas saliphila. The sequence continues at coordinate 28,362 of NZ_PJRN01000011.1, forward strand.
CTGGCTGCGGGGCGGATCGCACCGGCCTCCGATGGTACCCCCCTGCAGGCAGCGCAGGTCTGGCCGAAAGGTGCTCAACCGCTGGGATACTGGCACGACGAGCCGGTTGCGCTGGCGATCGAGGAGCAGGGCGGCCAGGATTGGCCGGATGGCCGACATTGGCTGGCCCAACTGCCGGAGTCCTGGTTTCCGCTGATCGCCACCGCGCTGCAGGTGGCCGCGTGGCTGCGCGACCATCGCTACTGTGGACGCTGCGGCGCGCCTGCCGCCAAGCTAGACGTTGAGTTCGCCATGCATTGTGAACGCTGCGGCCATCGCAACTATCCGCGCATCTCGCCTTGCATCATCACCTTGGTCACCCATGGCAATGCGATGCTGCTGGCACGCAGCCCCCGCTTTCCACCGGGGCGCTATTCGACGCTGGCGGGCTTCATCGAGCCGGGCGAATCCGCCGAGGATGCCGTGCGTCGAGAGATTTACGAGGAAGTCGGGGTGACGGTAGGGCGGGTACGTTACTTCCGCAGCCAAGCCTGGCCCTTTCCCCACGCCTTGATGCTGGGCTTCTTTGCCGAAGCCGCCAGTAGGCACATCCGCATCGATGGCGTCGAGATCGCCGATGCTGCCTGGTTCCTGCCCGGCAGACTGCCCCAGCTGCCGCCGCTCTATTCGATCTCCCGTGCGCTGATCGAGACGCACCTCGCCGATGTGGCCAGTGGCATTCGTTAGGTCATGCAGGCATGCGAACGGGCCGCCTCAAGGGCGGCCCGTTCGTTTTCGTCGATGCGATCCCGTTACCGGTTGGGGAACAGGCTCGTCAACTTGGTCGCCAGCATCACATTGCCCGTCGCCTTGAGCTTGCCGGTCATGAAAGCCGTCATGCCGTTGATCTCACCATTCATGATGCCCTTGAGCGTATCGCTGCTCATGGATAACGATACCGACGGATCGTCGTGCTCGCCTTCCCCGATCGACAGGGTGCCGTCCTTCACTACCAGATAGAGGCTGCCGTCGTCGCTGAAGTGAAACTGGAAGACATCATCCATGCCTTGGGCGGCATGGGGATCGAAGCGATCCTGCAGCTTGTCGAAAGTCGAGGTGGACATCGGGGTATTCCTTTCTTGGTGATTCAGGGCTTGAGGAGCTACGGCTCAGAGCTTTTCGTCAGAGAGTATTTCAAACGATTGTTTCAATCAAGCCCATTGTCACTGCCGCCGCGCAAGGTCAGGATTGAACCATCAACCAGAGCAAGCGGAGTGACAATGTGAACGAATGGCTGATGGACCTGGGGCGCTTTACGGCGCAACTGACGATTCTCACTCTCTTGGTCGTGGCGGCCGTCGCCTTGATAGCGCGAGCCAGGAGCGAGTCGGGAGAGCGGCTGCGTCTAAGAGTCGACGAGCTGAATCGCCAGCGCGAATACCGGCGCCGGCGCCTGGCGCTGGCCGCCACCGAGCCCAGTGCGCGAAAGCGATTGGTCAAAGCGTTCCGCCGCGACGACAAGCGCCTCACCCGCTCCGCTCGCAAGCCGCCGGAAGAAAGTCGCGCTACGGTCTGGGTGCTGGATTTCCGGGGCGATATCAAGGCCACCGGGGTGGGACGCCTGGCCGAGGAGATCTCTGCCGTGATCGCGGCAGCGGGAGAGGGCGATGAAGTGATGATTCGCCTCGAGTCCGCCGGTGGCCTGGTACACGCCTATGGCTTGGGTGCCGCCCAGGTCGATCGGCTACGCGAGGCCGGCTTGAGTGTCACCGTCTGCGTCGACAAAGTCGCCGCGAGCGGCGGCTATTTGATGGCCTGCGCCGCCGATCGCCTGCGTGCCGCGCCGTTTGCCGTGTTGGGATCTATCGGCGTGGTAGCTCAGCTACCCAATGTGCACCGCCTGCTCAAGCGCCACGATATCGATGTCGAACTACTTACCGCCGGTGAGTACAAACGCACCCTGACCGTCTTCGGCGAGAACACCGAGGAGGGACGCGAGAAATTCCAATCCGACCTGGAACACATTCATGAGTTGTTCAAGCGGCACGTGGCAACGCGTCGCCCAACCCTGGATATCGAGGCGGTAGCCACCGGGGAGGTCTGGTACGGCCAGGATGCCATGGAAAAGCGCCTGATCGACGAGCTGGGTACCAGCGAGGCTTACTTGATGTCACGCATGGAGCAGGCCCGAGTGGTGAGTGTACGCCTCGAAGCCCGCCAGTCGTTGGGGGATCGCTTCGGCAAGACCATCGGCAGAGGAGTCGAGAACGGCATAACACGCCTTCTCGAGAGGCTCGATGCAGGTCGCTGGGAGAAGCGGTGAACGAGCGCCCGCGGCGATCCTTCACGCTTCCTGCAGCTGCACCAGCGCCTCGATCATTTGACGCGCCTGCTTTCCCTGCAGAGAGTAGTAAATGGTCTGCGATGCTCGTCGGGTCGAGACCAGGCCCTCGCGTCTCAGAATCGCCAAGTGCTGCGACAATGCAGACTGGCTCAGCGAAAGCCGCTGGTTGAGTTCGGTGACCGATAGCTCGCTGTCATCCAGCAAACACAGGATACGCAGCCGGTTGTCATTGGCCAAGGCCTTCAGTAGGGCAGTGGATTGGTCGATAGCCGGCGTGCCGGCCTGCAGGAGACGGGTTGCAGCGCTTTGCGAGGTGCTCATGACGATGATCTCCCCGTGTTGCTCTCCGGCCGCTGTCACGGCTCGGTGGCGGCTTCGGCGGCTACCTCGTTTCATGATCGCGCGAGTCGAACGAGACGTCGCGGACAATGCGATTCGGCAGAGCCTGATTGTGTTATGGCTTTACTGATTTAGTCATCATTGATAGTGACCTCGCGACTGTCAAACGAAGAATCAACCGAAAGCAATGAATGTACGCGGCTTAATAGGACAAGTTGTCGACAACAATTCTCTTTTCACTTAGGAAAGGTGCCGTTTTCGCGTCCTTTAGCCGATGGTATGAGAGAAAAACCTGTCGTTTTCTCTACAGTGTCAACAATTATGCCTCTCCTTGCTGTCGGACAAGACGCTCATGACAACCTACAAGACCGAATTCCAACGCTCCATCGACCAGCCGGAATCCTTCTGGGCCGAACAGGCCCAACGGATCCCCTGGTTCACTCCCCCTCGGCAGATTCTCGAGTATGACGAACAGGGTCACGCGCGCTGGTATGTCGATGGCGAGTTGAATATCTGTCACGCGGCGCTGGATCACCACGTCGAGCAGGGTCGAGGCGACCAGCCGGCCATCTACTGGGATTCCCCCGTGACCGGCAGCCGACGCACATTGACCTACCGCGAACTTCGCGACCAGGTGGCGCAATTCGCCGGTGCGCTCAAGGGGCTCGGCGTGGCCAAGGGCGACCGGGTCGTCATCTACATGCCGATGGTACCGGAGGCCCTTGTCGCCATGTATGCCTGCGCCCGCCTGGGGGCAGTGCACTCGGTGGTCTTCGGCGGCTTCGCCCCGCATGAACTGGCGGTTCGCATCGACGATGCCCAGCCCAAGGTGGTCGTGGCGGCCTCCTGTGGGGTAGAGGTCGACCGCGTCATACCTTACAAGCCGAACATCGATGCAGCGATCGAGCAAAGCGCACACAAGCCTGACGCCTGTATTTACTTGCAGCGCGAGGGGCAGGCAGTCGAGCTCGGCGAACGCGATCATGACTGGCGGGCCCTGGCGTCGCGAGCCGAGCCGGCCGACTGCGTGGCGGTGAAGGGCAGCGATCCGCTTTACGTGCTCTATACGTCGGGCACGACCGGCAAGCCCAAGGGCGTCGTTCGTGATACCGGTGGCTACGCGGTGGCGCTGCACTATTCAATGGAGGCGATCTACGACGTGGCGCCGGGCGACGTCTTCTTTTCCGCTTCCGATGTCGGCTGGGTAGTCGGGCATTCCTATATCGTCTACGCTCCGCTGCTGCGCGGCTGCACCACCGTGGTTTACGAGGGCAAGCCGGTCAGAACGCCGGATGCCGGTGCCTTCTGGCGTTTGGTCAGCCAGTATCGGGTCAAGAGCTTCTTTACCGCGCCGACGGCCTTCCGTGCAATCAAGAAGGAAGACCCTGACGGCAAATTGCTTCAGCAGTACGACATCTCATGCCTTAAGGCGCTGTTCCTGGCCGGTGAGCGGCTCGATCCGCCGACTTTCCACTGGCTCGACGACTTGCTCGAGGTGCCGGTAATCGATCACTGGTGGCAGACCGAGACCGGCTGGCCGATCGCCGCCAACCTGCAAGGGTTGGAACCGATGCCAACCAAGGCCGGCAGCGCCACGGTCCCGGTTCCCGGCTTCAACGTGCAGGTTCTCGACCGTGAAGGCCAGACCGCCAAGCCGATGGAGCAGGGCAGCGTGGTGATCCAGCAGCCGATGCCGCCCGGCTGCCTGGTGGGCATCTGGGGCGACCCACAGCGCTTCCACAGCGCTTACATGGCGGCGTTTCCGGGTTACTACCTGACCGGGGACGGCGGCTACTTCGATGAGGAGGGATACCTTTTCGTCATGGGCCGCACCGACGACGTCATCAATATCGCCGGCCATCGCCTCTCCACGGGAGAAATGGAGGAGGTGGTCGGCGCCCATCCGGCCGTTGCCGAGTGCGCGGTGATTGGTATTCACGATGCGCTCAAGGGACAGGTTCCGGTCGGGTTAGTGATCCCCAAGGATGGCTTCGATGGCGATGAGGTGGCACTCGAGGAGGCGTTGATCGCTCTGGTGCGCGACAGGATCGGCCCGTTCGCCTGCTTCAAGCAGGTGTTGGTGGTAAACCGCCTGCCCAAGACCCGTTCCGGCAAGATCCTGCGCAAGCTGCTGCGCAACATTGCGGATGGCAAGGAGTATGGCATCCCCTCAACCATCGATGATCCGGCCAGCCTGCAGGACGTCCACGACGCCATGATCCAGCGTGACGTGGGCGCAGCGCACGAGGCGCGACAGGTCTGAGGCCTGCCGCCCGAAACGATGGCGCCGCCCGAAGAGCGGCGTTCATCGTTTCGGCCCCGCCCATCTGGCTATGGTTGATGGTTGGCCCAGGCGCGGTACAGCACGTATAATGCCCGCCGCATTTCGGGCGCCCTGCACCCCGGGCTCATCGAGGGTTCCCTCACCCCTCTCACCGGCCTAGGCCGAGCAAAAAGGATTCGACATGTTCGTACTCACCGAGACGCAGCAGCGACGCTGCCTTGCCCTGCTGGTCGCCTTCCACATCTTCGTGATCGCCGCCAGCAATTATCTGGTTCAGCTGCCTTTCACCCTGTTCGGTTTCCATACCACCTGGGGCGCGTTCAGCTTTCCCTTCATTTTCCTGGCCACCGACCTCACCGTCAGGCTCTTCGGCAAGGAGCCGGCACGCGCCATTATCATGCGCGTCATGTGGCCGGCGCTGCTGATCTCCTATGTCGTCTCGGTCACGTTTCCTCGCGGCAGCTTTGCCGGTCTGGAGGCGTTGGGCGAATGGAACCTGTTCGTCGCCCGCATCGCGCTGGCTAGCTTCATGGCCTACGTGCTCGGACAGTTGCTCGACGTCCAGGTCTTCGATCGTCTGCGCCGGCTGAAGGCGTGGTGGATAGCGCCTGCCGTTTCGACCGTACTGGGCAACCTGGCCGACACGGCGGCCTTCTTTGCCATGGCGTTCCACCGCAGCCCCGATCCCTTTATGGCGACCCATTGGGTGGAGATTGCCGCGGTGGATTACGTCATCAAGCTCGGCATCAGCCTGCTATTCTTCCTGCCGCTGTACGGCATACTGCTGACATGGCTGAGTCGCCGTATGGTGGCACTGACCGGACAGCAGGACCTGGCACCTCAGCGCCCCTGACCGACCCATGAGAGCGGAGATGAGATGAGCGTCGAACTCAACTATCAGGATACGGGTGGCGAAGGCACGCCACTGTTCGTGATTCACGGCCTGCTGGGCAGCGCCGACAACTGGCGTTCCCATGTTAAACAGTGGCAAGCTCATCATCGCGTAGTGGCCGTGGATCTTCGCAACCATGGCCGTTCGCCGCATGCCGAGGGCATGGGCTACAGCGAAATGGCGCAGGATCTGTTGTCATTGATGGATCGGCTGGGCATCGAGCGTACCCATCTGTTGGGACATTCGATGGGCGGCAAGGTCGCGATCAGTGTCGCACGCCTGGCGCCCGAGCGAGTAGCCTCGTTGATCGTGGCCGATATCGCGCCACAGGCCTACGGGCATGGGCACGATGCGGTCTTCGCCGGTTTGCGTCGGGTCGAGGAAGGGAGCCCTACCAATCGTCGTGAAGCGGATGAGCTACTGGCCGAGCACGTCGACGAACGCGCCACGCGGCTGTTTCTCGCGACCAATCTGGTGCGAGGCGATGACGGTGTCTTGAGGTTGCGTATCGGGCTGGGCCAAATCGAGCGCGACTACGACTCGATCATGCAGGAGCCGGCCGGAGAGGGCGCTTACGAAGGCCCCACGCTCGTGCTGCGCGGCGGGTTCTCGCCCTATGTACCGGACGAAGCGTTGCCGGCACTGCGCGACGTGCTGCCGAAAGCGCAACTCGTGACACTAGAGCAGGCCGGTCACTGGTTGCACGCCGAGCAGCCCGAAGCCTTCCAGACGGCAGTCAACGACTTCCTGGCATCGCTCGCTTCCTGAAGCGAGCGAGCCCCCCGCGATTATGGCGCGGCGCCCAGGTCGACGGCGAGCCGCTCGAGAGGGGTACCGTTGTCAATCACACTCTGCTCGAGCAGGTACTGGTCGAAGCGCAGGTAGCGTCTATGATCAAGTGCGGCGGGCCGCAGCGACAGGCGGGGCAGAATATCGATCCAAGCGTCGCGAATCGTCAGATCATTGAGGGCGGGTTCGGTGGAAACCAGCAATTCCCAGGCCTCCTGGGGGTGATTGAGACTCCACAGCGCAGCCTCTTCCAGCGCCGCCACCAGTTGACGCACGGCTTCGCGCTTGCCGTTGAGCCGGTCACGGTTCGCCATCAGAATAAGCCCATCGTGTGGTGGCAACCCGTGCTCCTCGACCGGCAAGACGCGCAGGGTAATGCCTTCATCGGCGAGCTGTCGCGGCAGTAGGAAGCGTTGGTGGACCAGAACGCCATCGACCTGCTCCTCGCGCAGCGCACCGAGTACCGCATAATTCACGTCGACGGCCTCAACCAGGGCCAGCCCATCGCGCAGCGACATCAGCTCCGCCATTAGCCCCGAAAGCAGGATGTCGCGACCGTCCTGGTCGGTGTAGCCGATGCGCAATCCCTCGAGCTCGTGCGCCAGAGCTTCTCCCTCCGCTTTCGCATTTACGTCCGCACGCAGCATGAGTCCCGCAAGTGGTGTATCGATCAGCGTGGCGACACGCATCAGCGGCAACCCCTTATCCGCCAGCAGGTGCAGCTGCGTCTGACGTCCCACCGCCAGGTCCGTTCTGCCGGCCGCCAGCAGCTTCGCCGGTACATTGGGATCGGCCGGGACCGATAACCGGACATCGAGCCCACGGCGCCGGAACATGCCCTTTTCGCGGGCCACCAGCAGGGCGGCATGCTGAGGGTTGAGATACCAATCGAGCATCACTTCGAGCTGGACCATGGGGGGCGGGATGAGGGGAGCGGCCGGCTCGGTAACAACGGACGGCACCTCGGCCGGCGCCTCGAGATAGGGTAACGGCGCGGCAAACGGATCGATCGCCAACAGTTTCTCGAGAAATCCCGGCCCCTTGACCATCGGCGGCACCTCGACGATGGAAGTTGCTTCCCGCTCGGCCAAGGCTTCGGTTGTGAGCAGGCGAGGCGGTACCACGACTCTGGTTTCGAGCTCCTGTGGGGGAACAATGAGCGCTTCAGCCTCGCTGTCGTCGGCAACGACGAAGGCAGCCGCCAGCCACAGCAAGGTCAGGGCAGCGAATGCTCCCGTTATTGCGCGGGATAGGAACCTGCGAGAAGGGATGTGCATCCAGGGAAGCGTCTCCAGCAAACAATGTAAGCTTCGGTAAGCGCTCATTTTATCGCTGTCGCGATGGTGCTGGCTAGGCGAACCGTACTCTGCCTGCCGCTGGCGTCCATGTCATAATGGCGACCTCCCACCAAGAGGTCATGCATGGACACCATCAACACCCTGTTTCTTCTGACCGGTTTCCTGATTGCTCTGAGCGTCGTCGCCAGCCGCCTCTCTTCGATGATGGGGCTGCCACTGCTGTTGATCTTCCTGGGGCTCGGAATGCTGGCAGGGGAGGAGGGTGTCCTCGGCATTGAGTTCGACGATTACTCTCTCGCCTTTCTGATCGGCCATCTGGCATTGGCGATGATCCTGCTGGACGGTGGCTTGCGCACACGGCTCAAGACCTTCCGCGTCGGCTTCAAGCCGGCGTTGTCGCTGGCCACCCTGGGCGTTTTCATGACCAGTGGGTTCGTCGGGGTCTTTGCCATGTGGATCTTCGAGCTGACGCTAGTGCAGGGGCTGTTAGTGGGGGCCATCGTCGGGTCCACCGACGCCGCTGCGGTCTTCTCGATGCTCAGCGGTCGTGGCGTACATCTCAACGAGCGGGTCAGCGCCACTCTCGAGATCGAATCCGGCACCAACGACCCGATGGCGATCGTTCTCACCGTCCTGCTGGTCGAGTTTCTGGTGGGGGACATACGCGGCCCGTTACTGACCCTGATGTTCCTGGTATTTCAGTTCGGCCTGGCCCTGCTCATCGGCCTCGGTGGCGGTTGGCTCAGTGCCAAGTTGCTGCGCTGGCTCGATCTGGCGCCCGGTCTCTATTCGCTGCTGGCCCTGGCGCTTGGCTTCTGCGTCTTCGGCGCCACCAGCTTTCTCGGCGGAAGCGGATTCCTGGCGATCTATCTTACCGGCCTGATGATCGGTAACCAGCCCGGCCGACATCTCAATTTCATCCTGCCCGTTCACGATGGCCTGGCGTGGCTGAGCCAGATCGGGCTGTTTCTCATACTGGGATTGCTGGTCAGCCCCTCGGGTCTGATGGATTATGCGCTCCCGGCTTCACTAGTGGCACTGGTACTGATCTTCGTGGCCCGCCCCTTGGCGGTGTTGATCACCGTCAAGCCATTCTTTCGCTTCCGCTGGCGAGAGATCGCTTTCATCTCCTGGGTCGGGCTGCGTGGAGCGGTCCCCATCGTGCTCGCCATCTTTCCGGTCATCGGCGGCGTGGAGAATTCCGCGCTCTACTTCAACGTGGCCTTTGCCGTGGTATTGATGTCATTACTGGTACAGGGTGGCACATTGCCGCTGATGGCCCGCTGGACCCGGGTGGAGCTTCCCACGGCCATGGCACCCAACCATCGCGGACCGCTGGGGATCCTGCCGGAGAACGATTACGAGATGTTCGTCTACCAGGTCGACAATCAGGATCTCGACGACGTGCCGATTCGTCTGTTGCGATTCCCTTCCGGCGCCATCATCTCGGCGCTGTTCCGCCAGCATGCCATGCTCCATCCCAAGGGCAGCACCCGGCTCAAGTTCGGTGACGTCATCTGCGTCATCGGTCGCAGCGGCGATCTGCCGGCACTCAACCGATTGTTCAGCGGCGAGGCCAAGCTTAAGCGCGAGCGGGCATTCTTCGGCACCTTCACCTTCGACGGCGATGCTTTGATGAGGGATATCGCCAGTGTCTACGGCCTGACGCTGAGCCCCGGGGAGAGCGAGATGACCCTGGGCGAGTTCGTCTCGCTGCGGGTGGGAGGCCACCCGGTGGTCGGCGACGATGTCGACTGGCATGGTATCCACTGGGTCGTCAGCGAAATGGACGGCAACCGGGTCACAAGGGTCGGCTTGCGTCTCTATTGATGGAACGGTTTCGTCCTTGCTTCGATGAGCAGTGCGTTTGGACTGATGATGATTTTCACTTCTTGTCGCTTGGCAGCGAATGTAACATTGCGTGTCGATTTGTAGGGCGCGATTTGCATCGCTTGAAGCCGCCTGACGCAATGCCTATCTTCCTTCTTAACTGACAGCTTCGCCAATGGTGACAGCCAAGGAGATTGCTAATCGGTGACGTGGAATAACGGCTCTCGAGGAAAGCCGAACAGGCTTAAGGAACGTTCAAGGACGACGAACAGAGAGGTGCGGTAATGCTTAAATTCCTGGCAAGTACGGTGGGAATCATATTCTTGATAGGGTTGGTCGTCGTTATCGGCCTGCTGATGCTCATATTCTGATAGGTTGCCAGCCGTCAGTAAAAAGGACCAGGAGTTCGCTCGATGAGCACGTTCTCTAAATAGCGTACCTTCTGTAAAGTGGATCAAAGGGTCAGGTAATCGCCTGGCCTTTTTTCATTGCCATTGAACTCAACGGCTATCGCAGACACAGTGCAGACTTGGTTAGACTCAATAGCATAAGGATAACCGGAGCCTGCGATGTTGCTTTCTCGTTATCAATGGATGGTACTGCTCTGTGGCCAATTAGGGGGAACGTTCCTGTTTCAGATTCTCAAGTGGCCACCGGATGACAATCATGATCTATTCATCTCGTTCGGTGCCATGCTAGTGCCAACGACCCTGGCTCTCGTCGGCGCCCTGTTGGGACGCATCCGCGGACGACAGGGAGCCACGACCGGCCTGGTAATCGGTTATGTCATTTTCTTCGCTCCTGCCAGCGTCGTCATGCTCGGGAGTTGATATAACGAAGTGCGCCCGGCCAAAGCCGGGCGCCAAGAGAGACACAAGAGTGGGCTAGTTAGCCGGGAATGGCGAAACTTCCAGCGTTGATCCAGAGGTGGGTGGCAACGCTAGCGGCATAGCCAAGTGCGATGACAGGCGCCCAGCGCAAGTGCCCCAGGAAGGTGTAGTTGCCACGTGCCTGGCCCATCAGGGCGACACCCGCAGCGGAACCGATCGATAGCAGGCTGCCGCCAACGCCGGCCGTCAGGGTGATCAGTAGCCAGTGCCCATGCGACATTTCGGGTTCCATGGTCAGTACAGCGAACATCACGGGGATGTTGTCGACCACGGCGGATACCACTCCCAGCACGATATTGGCCCAGGTGGCGTCCCAGCCGGCGTAGAGCATTTCGGAAAGCATGCCGAGATATCCCAGGAAACCCAGACCGCCGACCGCAACTACCACACCATAGAAGAAGAGCAGGGTATCCCACTCGGAGCGTGCCACGCGGTTGAAGACATCGAAGGGCACCACGCTACCCAATTGGCGCAGCTTGCGCTCATCGCCGCGTCGGGTGTAACGGATGCGCTTCTTTTCCAGTGAGCGCGGCAGGGTCATGCGCAGGAAGTAGCCGAAGAACTGCAGGTAGCCAAGACCGGTCATCATGCCCAGCACCGGCGGCAGGTGCAGCAGGGTATGACAGGCGACGGCAGTGGCGATGGTCAGCAGGAACAGCAGGACGATACGCCGCGCACCGCGCTTGAGCCACACATCCTCATAGACTCCCTCCGGCTTGCGGTTATTGATGAAGAAGGTCATCAGAACGGCGGGGATCAGGAAGTTCACCAGCGACGGTACCAACAGGGTGAAGAATTCGTAGAACTGCACGATGCCGGCCTGCCATACCATCAGGGTAGTGATGTCGCCGAAGGGGCTGAAGGCACCGCCGGCGTTAGCCGCGACGACGATATTGATGCAGGCCAGGTTGATGAAGCGCTTGTCGCCTTCCGCCACCTTGGTGACCACGGCGCACATCAGCATGGCCGTTGTAAGGTTGTCGGCGATAGGTGAGATGACGAAGGCAAGACCACCTGTCAACCAGAACAGCTGCTTGTAGCTGAAACCCTTGCGAATCATCCACGAGCGTAGCGCATCGAAGACCCGCCGCTCGTCCATGGCATTGATGTAGGTCATCGCCACCAGCAGGAACAACATCAGCTCGGCGAACTCGAGCAGCGTCTCGCGAAACGCATGCTCGGCTTCGTTGGGCATGCCGGACTGCACATAGACCCAACCGATCATGAACCAGATCAGGCCGGCGGCCACCAAGACCGGTTTCGACTTGCGCATGTGCAATTTTTCCTCGCCCATGACAAGCGCATAGGCAAGTACGAAGATGGCAACGGCAATGTAGCCGACGGTCGAATCGGTCAGGTTCAGGCTGCCTGTAACCGCCAGGGCGGCGGGGCTGAACAATAGGAGAAAGAAAGCGAGCAATAGGATACCCGGCCATCGGGAGGTTTCCCGTAGCCTGGGTTTTGAGCTGCAACCAGTTGGCATGGAGGTAAGTCCTGTTTGTTAAGGTTTTCAGGGAGAGGTGAAAAAAGCGCCTGAATTTTACCATGCCCTATTGCGGTGCAACAGTTATGAAAAGGGGGTAGAAAGGGGGTATATCGAGACTTTGGTCAATAAAAAACCCCTGCTTTTGCAGGGGTTTTTTGAAGAAAAGAAGTGGCGGAGGGACAGGGATTCGAACCCTGGGAGGGCGTTAACCCTCGCCGGTTTTCAAGACCGGTGCATTCAACCGCTCTGCCATCCCTCCGGCTCACGGGGGCGAATATTACCAGCTATCCTCTTGAGGTCAAGGGGTTCCAGGCATCATCCCTCAGGGAGACTCCATGTCCGCTCATGAACATTCCGAAGTACGACCTTCTCCTGCTGTATCGGTGGCCCTGATACGCCGCGGAAGGATTCTGACGATACGCCGCCGCAATCCGCCCAACGCCGACATGCTGGCCCTGCCTGGCGGCCGTGTCGAAGCCGGAGAGTCGCTGCTGGAAGCCGCGACTCGCGAGCTATTCGAGGAGACTGGCGTCGAGGCGGTAGTCGAGCGCATTTACACCGCCTTCGATCAGCTCGACCATGACGAGACAGGCCGGCTTTCGAGCCATTTCGTCATCGTAGTGGTACTGTGTCGCTGGCAGCGGGGCGAAGGAGTGGCCGGGGACGATGCCAGCGAGGTCAAATGGCTGGATGCGGACCAGGTGCGCCGCGAGCCGAGCCTGTGCGCCAGCGCACGTCGAATCGCTGCCGAACTGCTCGACGCGGCGCGCTGAAGAGCCGTTGAGACTTGCAGAACTAAGGACTTGCGTCGGGAACCAACCGACGGCATTCTTGGTCCACTGCCAAGATCAATCAAGATCAACCACAGGGAGCTTTGGATCAATGGCCTATCACGACACTCACGTGGCCCAGCGCTCGTCGGCATCCGTCAGTTCCAGCAAGGTGCTGCGCAACACCTATGCGCTGCTGGCCATGACACTGCTGTTCTCCGCTGTGACAGCGGGTGCCGCCGTGGCGATGGGCGTCGAACGAATGAACATCTTCGTTTTCTTCGTTGGCGCTTACGGGCTGATGTTCCTGGTGCACAAGACGGCCAACTCGGCTGCCGGCCTGTTGGCTACCTTCGCCTTTACCGGCTTCATGGGCTTTACACTCGGTCCGATCCTCAACGCCTATCTGGCACTGCCCAACGGCGCCGCGCTGATCATGAACGCGCTGGCAATGACGGGCCTGACCTTCATCGGCCTGTCCGCCGTGGCGCTGGTGACAAAGAAGGACTTCAGCTTCCTTGGCAACTTCCTGATGGCGGGTGCCATCGTGCTGATCCTGGCCATGGTGGCAGGCCTGATCTTCCAGATCCCGACCCTGATGCTGATGGTGTCGGCCGGCTTCGTGCTGTTCGCCTCCGCGGCCATCCTGTACCAGACCAGCGAGATCGTCCATCGCGCCGGCGAGACCAACTATATTCTCGCCACGATCACGCTCTACGTCTCGATCTACAATCTCTTCGTCAGCCTGCTGTCGCTGCTCGGCATCATGAGCAACGACTGAGGCTTCGCTACAGGTAAGCACGGGCCTCGCGCAAGCGGGGCCTTTGCGTTTGAGAACGGAAGGCTTCGATGCGCTACGGTCTGCTCGTCCAGGGCGCGCCTTACAGCAGCCAGGCGTCCCATTCCGCGCTTCGCTTCGCCACGGCGCTGATCGCTCGCGGTCACCAGCTGGAGTGCGTCTTCTTCTATCATGATGGGGTATACAATGCCTCGCGGCTGGCGGCACCGCCTCAGGACGAACCGCATCTCGTCGACGCCTGGCGTGGCCTCAACGCCGGACACGGCACACAGCTGCAGGTTTGCATTGCCGCCGCCCTGCGACGCGGCCTGCTCGACGAGCGCGAATCCGCGCGGCATGGAAAGACGGGGCACAGCATTGAGCCGCCTTTCGAGTTGACCGGACTTGGCCAGCTGGTCGACTTGGGGAATCAGGTCGATCGCCTCGTCACCTTCGCGCCCTGAAGCATGCTCCGAGGAGAGCACCGATGTCTTCATCCCTTGCTGCCAACGGCGACATGCTGGTCATACTGCGTCACGCCCCCCATGGGAGCAGCTGGCTGCGTGAGGGCCTGGATGCTGCCCTGGTCGCCGCCGCCTTTGGCCAGCGTGTCAGCCTGCTATTCCAGGGAGACGGTATCATGGCTCTCGTGCCGGGCCAGGAGCCAGGTGCTCTGGGCCAGAAGGGCACCGCCGCGACGCTGGACATGCTGGCCATGTACGATATCGAGTCGTTCTACGCGGATGCTTCGGCGCTGGATCGATTCGACATGGCTCCCGACGATCTACAGCTCCCGTCGCTACCCGTCGATGGCGCGACGATCGCCCAACTGATAGCCAGTCATCGGCTCGTACTGACTTTCTGACCATAGCGTCAACACGACGAGGGCGCCCATGATCCTGCATATTCTCAATCGCTCGCCCGGCACCAGCCTGGTCTATCGCGATACTCTGTCCGCCATGGGGCCCGAGGATCGCCTGCTCTTGATCGAGGATGGCGTGCTGGGTGCACTGACGTCGCAGGTACGCCATTTCCAATCCGTCGAGGGTCGCCTTTTCGCCCTGCGTGAAGACCTGGCGTCGCGTGGATTGGAAGGGCGCTGCGACGAGACCGTCCAGGTCGTCGATGTGGATGGCTTCGTCACCCTGACCGAAGAGGCAGACAAGACAGTGAGCTGGTTCTGATGGCTTCCACCGAGATCGATCGTTACCTGGTCGTGGAAGGGCGCGAGGTGGCTCTCGACCCTGAAGGTTACCTGGTGAACCTCGCCGACTGGTCGGCGGAGGTCGCCCGAGCCATGGCGAGCGAAGAGGGGCGCGAGCTGACCGACGAGCATTGGGAGGTCATCGCGGTGATTCGCGATTTCTACGCCCGTTACGAGGCGTCCCCGGCCATGCGGCCGTTGGTCAAGGCGGTCGCTCAGTCGTTGGGGGCGGAAAAAGGGCGTTCGCTGCATCTGATGAAGCTCTTTCCCGACAGTCCCGCCAAGGAGGCCGCGCGACTCGCCGGCCTGCCCAAGCCCACCAACTGCCTCTGACGATGGCGACATGAATTTCCTTGCCCATGCCTGGCTGGCCCGCGGTGGCAATGACGAGTTCCTTTACGGCAATCTGATCGCCGATGGCGTCAAGGGAAGCGACCTTACGGCCTGGTCCGGCGATGTGGCGGCGGGAATTCGTCATCATCGTCGGGTAGATGCCTATGTCGATGCGCATCCGATCGTGAGCGAGGCCCGTCGACGAGCTCCCCGGGCGCAGCGTCGCTATGCCGGTATCGCTCTGGACCTGGTCTGGGATCATTTCGTTGCGCGTGAGCTCGGCCTGCATCGTCAGCGCTCGGCGCTGGTGCAGCGAAGCTACGCCGTGCTGAGGCAACGTCCTGCCCCGGCACGCCTGGAACGCATGGTACCCGCGCTGGTGGCGCAGGACTGGCTGCATCGCTACGCCGACTTCGACTTCACCTGCGGCGCGGTGCGCGGTATCGGGCAGCGCCTGTCGGGGCCGAATCGATTGGCCGAACTGGTACCGTGGCTGCAGGGCGACTACGTCTCGTTGGAACGGGACTTCCAGCGCCTCTGGCCGATACTCGTCGATGAGCTCGAGGTCACTCCCGACGCCTGATGCCGAGGCGGCGGCTCAGTCGACTCGCAGCCACAGGCAGTCGATCCTGTCACCCTCTTCGATAGCCGCATTGGCTGGGATCACCGCCAGCGCATCGGCGCCGACGCAGGAGGAGAGCACGCCGGAGCCTTGGTCCGGGAAAGCATGCGCCTTGATGCCGTTGCCATCCATTGTCAGGGTGACGCGCATGTAATGCCGTCGCGGTCCGGTGCGGGTCGCGAAAGCGGCGTGGGTGGGCAAGATAGGCAGGCTGCCCATCGCCGGACAGTCGAGCAGGGCGCCAAGCAGCGGACGCAGGAATAGCCAGGCGGCGACGAAACTGGAGACGGGATTGCCCGGCAGGCCGACGAAACGAACCTCGCGCCCGTCGCTGGCGACGAGCCGTCCCAGTGCGAGAGGCTTGCCTGGCTTGAGTGCCAGACGCCAGAGATCGAGTTGACCGATTGCCTCGATAGCCGCCCTGACATGGTCTTCCTCACCCACGCTGACCCCGCCCGTGGTCACCACCACGTCGGCCTGCTCGGCGGCGAGCGCCAGCATGGCGCGGGTACCATCGGCATCATCGGGCATCGAGGCGATGAAAGTGACCTCGGCTCCGAAGCTTTCCAGCAGATCGCGCAGCATGGGGCGGTTGGTATTGTAGATCTGACCCGGCTCGAGCGCCTGCCCGGGCTCGACGATCTCGTCGCCACTGGTGAGCAAGGCGCAGCGGGGGCGGCGGCGCACCGCCACTTCGACAATGCCCTGGCTCGCCACGTAGCCCAGGGCCGCGGCATTCAGCCGTTCGCCGCGATGGAGCAGCACAGTGCCGGCCGCCACGTCGTTGCCGCGACGACGCACGTTGTTGCCTACCGGCACCGCTGCCGGAATCGATGCCTCGCCGCCTGCGACCTCGACATTTTCCTGCATGACGACACAGTCGGCACCGGTCGGCATGGCCGCACCGGTGAAGATGCGGGCGCAGGTGCCGCGGGCCAGTGGTTCGGGGGATGTGCCGGCCACGATGCGCTGGGCGACGGGCAACTGCATACCGGCGTCGGCATGGTGCAGGGCATAGCCGTCCATCGCGCTATTGTCGAACGGCGGCACGTCGAGGCGAGCGATGACCTCTTCGGCCAGGACGCGGCGGCCGGCCGCCTCGCAGGCCACGGTCTCCGAATCGACTGGAGCGACACCCTTGAGCAGCGCGGCCAATGCCGCTTCGACGCTCTGCAACTCAGCCATGTTGTCCCCGCTCGGGAATAACCAGATTGGCGAAATTGCACGGCTTGTGACGGCTGTCGAGCTGTTCGGCGAGCAGGCCATCCCACGCCGTGCGACACGCGCCGCTGGAGCCCGGCAGGCAGAACACCACGGTGGCGTTGGCCAGCCCGCCCAGGCAGCGGCTCTGGATCGTCGAACTGCCGATTTCCTGATAGGAAAGCTGGCGGAACTGCTCGCCGAAACCCTCTATGCGCTTGTCGAGCAGCACCGAGATCGCCTCGGGCGTGGAATCGCGCCCGGTGAAGCCGGTTCCGCCGGTGGTCAGAACGACCTGGATCAAGGGGTCGGCGATCCACTCGGATACCACCGCTCGGATACGGTAGACGTCGTCGATGACGATACGACGCTCGGCGAGCCGATGCCCGGCATCGGCAAGGCGCTCGGCAAGCAGGGCACCGCTGCGATCGTTGCTGAAATCGCGCGTATCGGAAATGGTCAGCACCGCGATATTCAGCGGAATCATCGTCTCGCTCATGCTTCCCGTTCCCGCTTGCGGGCCTGACGTGCCTCGAACGCAGCGAGCTGCTCCGGTGTCGCCGGCGGCTGGTGATTCGCCTTCCACTCTTCGTAGGGCATGCCGTAGACATATTCGCGCGCGGCTTCGTAGTCGAGTTCGGCGCCCTCGTCCTCGGCAGCGGCAACCAGCCATTTCGAGAGGCAGTTGCGGCAGAAGTCGGCGAGGATCATCAGGTCGATGTTCTGCACGTCCTTGTTGGCGTCCAGGTGGCGTAACAGGCGACGGAAAGCAGCCGCTTCCAGCCGGGTACGTGTCGCGTCGTCGAGATGCTGCATGACAAGGCTCCTTTGTGACGTTGCCTCAGGATAACAAATCCACTGGCGGAGTCGCGTGCCAGTCCCGACGGGCTGTCAGACGGCATCGCCGCGCGTACATACCGAGAGCACCACGGCATCTTCCTCGCTCACCGAGACCAGGGCGTGGCCCATGTCGCTGTCGAAATAGATACTGTCACCCTGGGCAAGCTGCAGCGGCTCGTAGAATTCGGTGTACAGCTGTATTTCGCCCTCCAGCACCATCAGGAATTCCTCCCCGTCGTGGCGCACCCATTCACTGAACTCGTCGAAGCTGCGCGCTCGCACAATGGTCTTGAACGGAATCATGCGCTTCTGAGCCAGCTCGCAGCTGAGCAATTCGTGTTCGTAGGTCGGGGTGGGATGGTGCTGGCCCTCGCCCTGGCGGGTCAGGTCGCGGCGTCCCATGGTCCGTGTCTGTACCTTGGGTGGGGTCAGCAGTTGGGGGAGATCGATGCCAAGCCCGTTGATCAGTTTCTGCACCGCAGTAAACGTGGGCGAGATCTGGCTGTTCTCGATCTTGGACAGCGTTGAGCGCGCCAGGCCGGTACGCTGACTGACGTCCTCCAGGGTCCAGTGGTTGGCGAGACGAATTTCCTTGAGTCTCTCGCCCAGGCGTAGCGGCTCGACAAAGGGCTTGCGCCCGGAGGCGATGCGCAGGGCGGCCTGCTGGTCGGTATTGGCGGGCATCGGCGGGGTTCACTATTGGAAACAGAATTTCCCAAAGCGTACCACAGAAGAAAGACCCTGCCTTGCCCAGACGCGACGCTACTTGGTGAAGGGAAGACCGAGCAGCGCCTTGATATGGGCTTCGGCGCTACGTCCAAGCGCATCCAGGTCGTAGCCGCCCTCGAGCACCGACACCAGGCGGTTGTCGGCGTAGAGCGCGGCGATGTCCAGTGCCAGCCGAGTGACCCAGTAATAGTCCTCGTCCTCCAGGCAGAGTTCCGCCATCGGATCCTCGCGATGGGCGTCGAAGCCGGCCGACACAAGCACCAGTTCTGGCTTGAAGGCGTGCAGGGCGGGTAGCCAGTCGTCCTCTATCGCCCGGCGGAAAGCAGCGCTATCGGTACCGGCCTCCAGCGGCGTATTGATCACGTTCTGCCACTCGCTGCGAAGGTAGCGCCATGGATAGAAGGGGTATTGATAGCTCGTGCAGATCAGGACGTCAGGATCGTCCTTGAAGATGTCGATGGTGCCGTTGCACTGGTGAACGTCGAAGTCGAGGATGGCGATGCGCTTCACCCCGTAACGGGCGCGGGCGTGGGCAGCCCCCACGGCGACGTTGTTGTAGAAGCAGAAGCCCATGGCATCGGTGGCTTCGGCATGATGTCCGGGAGGACGCACGGCGCAGAACACATTGTCCGCCTGGCCGCGATAGACCTGGTCGACACCGCGAACCACCGCGCCGGCCGCGACCCGGGCGGCTTCCAGGCTGTCGGGATTCATCATCGTATCGCTGTCAAGAACGACGATACCCGACTCGGGAACGCATTTGTCCAGCGCACGCAGGTGACGAAGGGCATGGACGCGGCCCAGCTCCTCCTCGGTGGCGGGGCGGGCTTCCGATTGCATGGTCTGTTGCAGCAGACCGGTGAGCGCCAGGCGAGCACGAATGGCTTCCAGGCGCAGGGGGCTTTCGGGGTGCTCCGGGCCCATATGGTGGAGGTCGCAGTTGGGATGCGAGATGAACGCCGTGATCATATGAACTCCAGAGTGACTGAAGCCACCTTAATGCGCGCGTGCGCTTGCACAACAGTGTCAATAAGTCGTACACAGGGGAGGAACCCTTGTGGCGGAGGCGACCTCTTGAGTACCCGATTCCTGCGGCACTTCTTCGAACCTCGTACCATCGCGGTGGTCGGTGCCTCGGAAAAACCCCATTCCATCGGCGGCATCGTGATCCGCAATCTGCAGGAGGCCGGCTTCGCGGGTACCGTCTGGGCGGTCAACCTGAAAGGGTACGAAACAGTGTTCGGCCAGCCCTGCGTGGCGCGTATCGGCGAATTGCCGGAGACGCCGGATCTGGCTGTCGTCTGTACCCCCGCCGACACCCTGCCAAAGGTGATCTCGCGACTGGGTCGGATTGGCGTCAAGGCCGCCCTGGTACTTTCCGGGGGGGCGCACCTCGATGAGGCCGAAGAGGGCAAGGGCTCGATTCGGGAACGCATGCTGGCCTCCGCGCGTGAGTCGGGCATTCGAGTGCTGGGCCCCGAGTGCATGGGGCTGATCGTCCCGGGGCGCAAGATCAACGCCTCATATGCCAGTCAGCCGGTCAAGGCGGGCAAGGTCGCTTACCTGGGCCAATCGGGCATGCTCGGCAACGCCATGATCGATTGGGCCGCGGGGCGTGGCATCGGCTTCTCCCACCTGATTACGGTGGGCGACAGCGTCGATGTGATGCTTCCCGACCTCATCGACTACATCAATCAGTATGCGCCGACCCAGGCCATCCTGCTTCATCTGGAACGTATTCAGGACGCCCTGCATTTCATGACCGCCCTGCGCGACGCCTCGCGCAACCGCCTGGTGCTGGCGATCAAGAGCGGCCGTACGCCGCAGTCGGACCTCTCCAACATGCCCCCGACGCCGGGCATCGCCAATCGCGACGTGGTGTTCGATGCCGCCTTCTCGCGCGCCGGCGTAGTGCGGGTCAACGACTCCGACGAGCTGTTCGACGCGCTGATGACCCTATCGCAAATGAAACCGCTCAAGGGCGATCGCCTGGCCATCGTCTCCAACGGCCTCGGTCCGGCCATGCTGGCCATCGACAAGTTGATCAGCGCCGGCGGTCGCCTGGCCGGCTTCGGCGACGAGACTCGCAAGGCGCTGCGCAGAGGCCAGTTCGACATGAGCAAGCCGGGCGAAAACCCGGTCGACCTGGGGGGTAATGCCACGCCGGAGAAACTGGTCGAGGCCCTGGAGATCGTGGCGGCCGACCCGAATGTCGATGCCGTGCTCGTGGTGCACGCACCGACCCGCCTGGCACCGTCGAAAATTACCGCTCAGGCGATCATCGCCAACCGCAAGCGCTTCCGGCGCAACCTGCTGACCAGTTGGATGGGGCTGGAAGGCGCGCTCTACGCCCGCCACGAATGCAGCATGGCCGGCATTCCCACCTACGTCTCGCCCGAGAAGGCGGTCAAGGCGTTCATGCACATGGTCGATTACCAGCGGGTCCAGGCACTATTGCAGGAGACGCCACCGAGCCTGCCGTTTACCACGACGAGTGATATCCGTGCCCAGTGCCGCACCCTGATAGAGAGAGCCAGGGAGGAGGGGCGTGAGACCCTGTCGCATTCGGAGACGGCCCAGGTCCTCGAGGCCTATGGCATTCCCGTGGCTCCCAGTCGCTACGTGCACACACCGGAGGAAGCGGCAAGCGCCGCCACCGAGCTGGAGGGGCCCTGGGCGCTGAAAATCGTACACGACGGCAACTGCCGTCCTTTCCGCTATCGCAAGCACCCGCACAAGCTGTCGGCAGGTTTGCTCCAGGATCTGACGGAGCCGCAGCAGGTCGCCGATGGCATCGCACGGCTCGGCGAGAAGGTCCACGAGAAATTCCCGCCGGTGAGAATCCACGAGTATTGCCTGCAGCCCATGCAGCGGGGCAAGCAATCGATGCAGATCTGCGCGGGCATTACACGCGACCCGGTATTCGGACCGCTGATCGTGTTCGGTATCGGCGGCTACAAGGTCAACATCCTGGCCGATCGCCAAGTGGCGCTGCCACCGCTGAACATGACGCTGGCGGCCGACGTGGTGGGGCGCACCCATGCCGCACGCCTGATACGCGAGCATTCCAGCCACGCCGAACGAGACCTGCAGCGGCTCTGCCAGCTGCTGGTCAAGCTCTCGCAAATGGCTTCCGACCTGACCGAGCTGCGCGGCCTGGAGCTCAACCCGCTGCTGCTCAATCGTGATGGCATGCTGGCCGTGGATTTCGCCCTCGATCTCGGAACGCCAGCACGCTTCGCCATTATTCCCTATCCCGAGGAGCTGCGTGAATGGGTGACACTGAACAACGGCATGCGGGTCGAGGTGCGCCCCATTCGCGCCGAGGACGCCCCGCTGATCACCAGTTTTCATAGCCAGCTGTCGGAGGAGAGCATTCGCTTTCGCTACTTCCACAACAAGTCCGACCTGAGCCAGCGCGACCTGTCGATCCTTTCGCATATCAATTACGACCGCCAGATGGCATTCATTGCCGAGCATCAGCAAGAGGATGGCAGCAAGGAGATGCTCGGAGTGGTACGCGTATGGAACGACCCTGACAACATCCGCACCGAATTCTCGATCATCGTGCGCGACGACATGGCGGGGCAGGGGCTCGGCAGCCTGCTGATGAAGAAGATGATCAGCTACTGCAAGAGCGTGGGTACGCTGGAGATGGTCGGCAAGGTGATGGTCGACAACCACCCCATGCGGGCGCTGATGAAGCACCTGGGCTTTCGCTGCCGATATAACATGGAGGAGCAGGTGGTCGACGCGGTCATGCGTCTCAACGAGCCGGAGAGCGAATGGCAGCGGCATCGTCTGGAGAGCCTGCCGGACTGAAGACGGCGAACGCCCCGCCGCATGACGGGGCGCGCCGGCACGGCTTCAGGGCGCCATGCGGAACGAATGCCAGGTGTCGTCACGTAGCTCGTAGCGAATGCGGTCATGCAGCCGGCTCGGCTGTCCTTGCCAGAACTCGATCATCTGGGCCACCACACGGTAGCCTCCCCAGTGCCCCGGGCGGGGAATCGTCTGGCCCTCGTATGCCTGCTCGAAACGGTGCTGGCGTTCCTCTATCCAGTTGCGATCGGGAATCACCACGCTCTGTGTCGCCACCCAGGCGCCCAGTTGGCTGGCCCGCGGACGGCTGTCGAAGTAGGCATTCGATTCCTCTTCACTGACCTGCTCGACGCTGCCCTCGATGCGGACCTGCCGACCCAGCGAGGGCCACCAGAACACCAACGCCGCATGGGGCACATTGGTCAACTCGCTGCCCTTGTGGCTATGGTAATTGGTGTAGAAGACCAGCCCCCGCTCGTCATAGCCCTTGAGCAGCACGATGCGAGCATGCGGCAAGCCCTGGCTGTCGACTGTGGCGAGCGTCATCGTGTTGCCATCGTCACCCTCGGACTCGAGGGCGAGCGTCAGCCACTCGTCGAAGAGCACCATGGGGTCTTCGGGGACCATGCCCTCTTCCAGCCTGCCGCCTTCGTAGTCGCGCCGAATGTCGGCAATGTTGCGTGTCATGGCGTTCTCCTCATCGTTTTTCTACATGGTCGCCGTTGGTGTCGAACTGCACAACACTCCGCGCAAACCATGGCGTCGTTCATCCCTGCGACCGTTCCCCGTGATAGGTCTTGAGCTGGCGGCTGCGAAAGCGGGCGTAGAACATGCAACCCGTGAACAGCACCAGCGAGGCCAGGGCTTCCAGCCCGCCCAGCAAGGCCTGGCCAGGCAGCGTGGCCACCATGACTCCCTGAACGAAGTAAAGCAGGCTGACGAAGGCCAGCCAGGCGTGCCCGCGAGGCCGTCGGCCGAGAATCGACGGCAGGAACAGCACGAGCGGCAAGATGCGCACGACAATGGGCGTCAAGGGATTGGTCCCTGCCTCCATCGACAGTCCGCTCCACACCAGCAGGACAAACAGAATGCCGTAGCTGCCCAGGACTAGATGACGGCTGCGCTCGGTGAGTGAGTCCAGCCCATGACGCGCCTCCAGTTCCTCGACCCAACGCCTCATGACCCGACTTCCCGCATGCCGTTGAGCGCCAGGGCCAGGCGGGCCAGGCGGCGCCCCTGGGCACGTACCAGGCGGCGCTCGGCGTCGGCGAGCGGTTGATCGCTGCGCTGGCCGGCGACGTGGCTCGCTCCGTAGGGCGTGCCACCGGCAGCGGTGGTCATCAGGTCAGTCTCGCTGTAGGGCAGGCCCGCATAAACCATGCCGTGGTGCAGCAGCGGCAGCAGCATGGATATCAACGTGGTTTCCTGTCCGCCATGCAAGCTCGATGTCGAGGTGAAGGCGGTTGCCGGCTTGTCCACGAGGGCACCGTTCAGCCATAGCGCGCTGGTCGAATCGATGAAGTACTTGAGCGGCGCGGCCATGTTGCCGAAGCGGGTGGGGCTACCCAGCGCGAGAGCGGCGCAGTGGCGCAGGTCGTCGAGATCGGCATAGATCGCGCCTTCGGCGGGGATCTCGGGATCGACGGCCTCGCAAGTGGGGGAAACCGGCGGCACGGTACGTAGGCGCGCCTCGATGCCGAGGCAGGATTCGACACCGGCGGCGAACTGTTCGGCCATGGTTCGCGTGGCACCATGGCGGGAGTAGTACAGGATCAGCACGTAGGGCAGGGAGTCGCGCATCGTGTTTCCCGGTTGGGGTGGACGGAGAGGCGTTTCAGTCGGCGGCATGAACCAGGGCGAGCACGTCCTCTGGAGGACGGCCGATCACGGCGCGCTTGCCGTCGTCGGCAATAGGGCGCTCCATCAGCTTGGGATGGGTAACGATGGCGCGAATCACCTGCTCCTGGTCCTGCAGGTTGGTGGTGTCCTCGAGCTCCTGCCATTCGGGCTCCTGGGTGCGCACCAGGCGTTCACCGTCGGCATCCAGGCGGGACATCAGGTCGCGCAGCTCGTCCTCGCTCAGCGGATCGTCGAGATAACGACGTACTTCCACCTCGACGCCGTGCTCCTCGAGCAGCGCCAGCGCCTGCCGGGACTTGGAGCAGCGGGGATTGTGATAGAGCGTGATGGCCATGCGAGACTCCTCGATCCTTGAAAGAGATCCGTATTGTAGAAGGGCCGCCATGCCGGCCACAACCGCAGTCTGCCCCAGCACCCTGGCTGCATCAGGTGCCGTCAGGCGCCGGATGCGCTTGTGCGACCTCGTCGAGGCGACGATAAACCCAGGCCAGCCGACCATCCGCCAGGCGCATGGGGACTCGCTCATAGCGAATACCGAGTCGCTCGTAACGGTCCAGGCGCCTCAGCTCTTCGGCATTGACTGTGATCACCTCGCCCTGGATCCGCTCATCGGGAGCCTCCTCCAGGTCGAGTGCCTCGCGGCGATAGCCCTCGATAGCCGCTGGCCGCGTTTCTCCAGCCCGCCCCATCACCAGCCAACGTACCGGGGCGAAACGCAGGGTGCCGTAGACGAAGACACGATGCTGACCTTGCTCGATATCGGGGAGATGCGCAGGCCGCTCATAGCTGAAGGGGCTGAGCAGGGTGAGCCACAGCCAGCCTAGTGGAGCGACAATCAGCATCAGTGTGCCAACGGCAACATGGCGTGGACGCATGCGGTTTCCTCGTAACGAGAGCGAAGAACGGTAACGAAAGCGGAGGACCATGCTGCCACGGGCGCCTGTTCGGTTCTAACCCCACTTGGCACTCTGCTAGCATGAGGGGCAAGGCTCGACCACAGCGGAGGATGCCATGACCCAGTCGGCACATGACGATCAAGATTTCAGGGCGCTGATGGGAGATGTGAAGCCGCTGCGCAGAAGCGACAATCGAGCCAATCCGGGACCGCACCGCCGCCATCCCACCGAAGCTCAATTGGCCAGGCGCGAGAGCGCTCAGGCGGAACTCGCCCAGGACAGCTTCCTGTCGGACGATTTCGTCGAACTGCTGCCGCCGTTCGATCCCATTGAATATCGGCGCGACGGCATCCAGCAGGGCGTGGTCGACCGCCTGCGGCATGGTGGCTATCCGGCCCAAACGCGCCTGCATCTGCTGCGCCGTCCCCTGGCGGAGTGCCGCCGCGTACTGCCGTCCTTCATTCGCGACGCCTATGCTCACGACCTGCGTTCCGTGCTTATCGTGCACGGCCGCGGCCAGGAGATCGACAGCCCCGCCAATGTCCTTCGCTCCTACCTGGCCAAGTGGCTGATCCAGTTCGATGAGGTGCAGGCCTATGTCTCGGCTCAGCAGGCCGATGGCGGTCTTGGGGCCACCTGGGTGATGCTGCGCAAGAGCGAGCGGGCAAGGGCGGAGAACCGCGAGCGCCAGCAGAAGCGTCGCGGCTGATGCCGCTCGCAACGCATCAAGCCGGCCTGGGGCCGGCTTGACGGTAAAGCGATCTCGCTGAGATAGCGAAGATCAGTAGTGTTACGAGCGTCTCAGACCAGCGCCGGTTCTGCCCGCTTCACAGCTTCCCGCAGACGATGGCGGAACAGCGGCTCCCGTTCATCGACGGCAGGCTGATAGGCGCGGCTGAAGGCGTTGAGCGCACGCAGCGCATCCTCGAGCCACTGGTCCTCGCGTAGCGACAGGGCATCGAAACCGCAGCGGGTGAGGAAGAAGACCTGGTCGACCAGTACGTCGCCGATGGCGCGAATCTCGCCATCGAAGCCATAGCGTTCACGCAGCAGGCGCGCCAGGCTGTAGCCGCGCCCGTCGGTGAACTTGGGGAAGTCGATGGCGATCACCGGTGCGGCCATCAATTCCTCGGCCAGCGCCGACGTCAGCTCGGTATCGCTCGACAGCCACGGAGCCAGGTCGCCGCTTCCTTCCCGTTCCTGCTGCCAGCGCGCCAGCGGCACGATGGCGGGGGAGCCGGGCAGCGCCGCGTCTTCATCGCGGACCAACACCCAGCGGTCCTCGGCTGGCTGGCCGCCGCGAATGAAGGGGCGTACGGAAGTGTCTTGATCAGGCATATACCTGCTCCTTGAAAGGCTTGAGGCCGATACGACGGTAGGTCTCGATGAAGGTTTCACCCTCGAAGCGCTGGCCGACATAGACCTGCAGCACCTTGTCGATGACCTCCGGAACGCTCTCGCGGTCGAACGAGGGGCCGAGAATCTTGCCCAGCGATGATTCGTTGCCCTGGGCGCCGCCGAGCGAGATCTGGTACCACTCCTCACCCTTCTTGTCGACACCGAGGATGCCGATATGACCGACATGGTGATGTCCGCAGGCGTTCATGCATCCGGAAATGTTGAGATCCAGCGGCCCCAGGTCATAGAGGAAGTCGAGATCCTCGAAGCGCTCCTGGATCGCCTGCGCGACCGGAATCGACTTGGCGTTGGCCAGGGCGCAATAGTCACCGCCGGGGCAGCAGATCAGATCGGCCAGGGTACCCACGGTGGGATTGGCCAGGCCAAGCTCCTCGAGCCGATGCCAAAGCGCCTCGAGCCGATCGAGCGGCACGTCGGCCAGCACCAGGTTCTGCTCATGGGTCACACGGATCTCGCCGTAGCTGTACTCGTCGGCCAGATCCGCGACCTGGTGCATCTGCTCCCAGGTGAGATCGCCGGGCGAGTGGCCGCGGCGCTTGAGCGCCAGCGTAACGGCCTTGTAGCCGGGTACCTTGTGCCCCTGCACGTTGTTGGTGACGAAGCGGGCAAAGGCACGGTTCTCGCCGCGCAAGCGCTCGAAGTCGGCAATCGCCTCCTCGCTGACGGGGCGGCGTTCGGGATCGACAAAGTGCGACTGCATCGCCTCGACGGCCTCGCTCGTCAGCGTCTGCGGCCCATCCTTGAGGTGTGTCCATTCGGCGTCGACACGCCGGCGGAACTCCTCGACGCCCAGCGCCTTGACCAGAATTTTGATGCGCGCCTTGAACTTGTTGTCGCGGCGCCCGAACTGGTTGTAGACCCGGACCAGGGCTTCGAGATAGGTCAGCAGGTGCTGCCAGGGTAGATCGTCGCGTACGATCTCACCGATCATCGGCGTGCGTCCGAGGCCACCGCCGGCCAGCACCCGCACGCGTACCTCGCCCTCGTCGTCGCGCCACAGGCGCAGACCCACGTCATGCACCTGAATCGCTGCACGATCCTCGGCGGCGCCGGTCACAGCGATCTTGAACTTGCGCGGCAGGTAGGTGAACTCGGGGTGGAAAGTGGACCATTGACGAATCAACTCGCACCAGGGTCGCGGATCGACCTCTTCATCCTCGGCAACGCCGGCGAACTGGTCGGTGGAGGTATTGCGGATGTCGTTGCCGCTGGTCTGGATCGCGTGCATCTGCACGCTGGCCAGCTCGGCCAGCATGTCCGGCACCGTTTCCAGCTTCGGCCAGTTGAGCTGTAGATTGGTGCGCGTGGTGAAGTGGCCATAGCCACGATCGTAGTCGCGAGCCAGATCACCCAGCTTGCGCAGCTGATAGGACGCGAGCATGCCGTAAGGAATGGCGATGCGCAGCATCGGCGCGTGCCGCTGGACATAGAGCCCGTTCTGCACGCGCAGCGGCAGAAACTCCTCGTCGCTGATGCGCCCGGCCAGATAGCGATTCATCTGGTCGCGAAACTGGGCGACGCGTTCATTGACCAGGGTCTGATCATGGGTGTCGTAGCGATACATTCAGCCGGTCCTGCTGCTAGGGGAATGGCGAAGCGTCAGAAGGCACCTTAACGCTTCGAGCATTATTCTATGAAAGAATAAATATTCATATTTTTTATACGAAAAGACATATAAGGCGTCAAGCCCATCATCTCGCTAGACCTGAAGCTGCAGCCACTGCCGCCGCTGCCAGATCAGCGCGAACCATGCCGAGTTGAGAGCCCGATAGCCAAGCTGCACCCACCAGATGCCCACCAGTCCATGACCGAGCTTCACCCCGACCCACCAGGCGAGTGGCAGGAACACCAGCCACTGCAGGGTCAGTGTCGTGGTCATCACGGTGCGATTGGCACCCGCACCGAGCAGGGCCTGACCCAGTACCAGGGCAGCGGCATCGAGCACGATCATGACGGCGGTCAATTGCAGCGGCAGCCGGGCGAAGGCTATCAGGTTCGGGTCATGCAGGAACAGCCCCAGCACCTGATTGGGCAGCAGCGTCATGGGGAGCGCCAGCACCGCCAGGCAGAGCCAGGCCAAGCGCACCACGTCCCAGCCCCAGCGGTGGGCTTCCCCGTGTGCCTGCCGGCCGAGCGACTGACCCACCAGGCTCATGGCGGCCATGCCGAGGCCGACGCCGGGTAGAATCAATAGTAGCGAGAGGTTGACCAGTACGTGACCCACCGCGACGCTGGCGGTATCAATCTGTCCCAGAATCCAGAACAGCGCTGCATAACCGGCGGCGAACCAGAGCTGCTGGAAGGAGTGGGGGGTGGCCAACCGTAGCGTCGCGGCAAGAGTCGCCCGGCGCGGAAGGGCTGCCAGGAACCCGCTGGGCACGGCATGGCGAACGCTGATCCGGGCCCATAGCAGCAGGCCGGCGAACAGCGAGAGGCTGGTACCGGCGCCAGCACCGGCGGCCCCCATCGTGGGCAGCCCCAGGTAGCCGAATATCAGACAGATACTCGTCACCACGTTGATGGCATGCATCAACAGCATGATGCGCAGGTAGTGACCGCTCTGTTGGATACCGTTCCAGTAGCCGCGAAAGCAGAAGATCATCGCTACGGCAGCCAGCGACAGCACCCGCCAGCGAAAGTAGTTCACCGCCTGGGCATTGACGTCCACCGTCGAGTTGATCAGTCCCAGCAGCGACGGCGCCTGCCATAGGCATAGCAGCGTGACCGGCAGCGATACCAGCAGGGCGATCGCCAGCCCGGCATTGAGCGGCATCGCGCGTAGATGCCAGACCTGCTCGCCGTGGCGTCGGGCGGTCTGCGCCTGAACGCCGGAGGAGAGTCCGAATACCAGCGCAGTGACCAGAAACATGGCGTAGCCGCCGACACCTACGCCGGCCAGGGGGACCTCGCCGAGCGAGCCGACCAGTGCGGCGTCGATCAGATTGATCAGGCTCTGGGTCACCATGGCCGCGATGATCGGCACGGCAAGGCGCAGGATTCTCTGGCGGCGGATCGAGTCGGGCAGCATCCGTCAGGTTTCACATGGGAAAGGAAGCCCGCGCCAGCGGCACGGGCGGTCGCGCCTGGACAAGCGAGTCAGCTCGGATCGTAGGAGAGCACCGGCGACAGCCAACGCTCCATCTCTTCGAGGCTCATACCCTTGCGCTCGGCCAGTGCTTCGACCTGATCGCGGGTGATCTTGCCGGTCGAGAAGTACTTCGATTGGGGATGGGAGAAATACCATCCCGACACTGCCGCTGCCGGCCACATGGCGAAGCTCTCAGTCAGCTCGATGCCGGCATTCTCGGTGGCCGCCAGCAGCCGGAACAGCGTGCGCTTCTCGGTATGGTCGGGGCAGGCGGGATAGCCCGGCGCCGGCCGGATACCCTGGTACTTCTCCGCGATAAGCGCGTCGTTGTCGAGCGTCTCGTCGGGAACGTAACCCCAGAACTCCTTGCGTACGCGCTCGTGCATGCGCTCGGCGAATGCCTCCGCCAGACGGTCGGTCAAGGCCTGGACCATGATGGCGCTGTAGTCGTCGCCGGCAGCCTTGTAGCGCTCGGCCAAGGCTTCGACGCCGTGTCCAGTGGTCACCGCGAAACCACCGATCCAGTCGGGCCTGCCTCTCTCCTTGGGTGCGATGAAATCGGCCAGGCTATAGCAGATCCCGTCTCGGTTCTTGGTGGTCTGCTGACGTATGTGGTGAAGGTGCTCGATCACCTCGCTGCGCGATTCGTCGGCATACACCTCGATGACGTCGTCATCGACACTGTTGGCCGGCCACAGGCCGATCACGCCGCGCGCTTCGATGTGCCGCTCGTCGATCAGCTTGCGCAGCATCTGCCGGGCGTCGGCGAACAGACTGCGTGCCGCTTCGCCGACCACGGCATCGTCGAGAATCTTGGGGTACTTGCCCGCCAGTTCCCAGCTCATGAAGAAGGGCGTCCAGTCGATGCGCTCGAGCAGCTCCTCGATGTCATAGCTCTCGAACACCTTGAGCCCCGAGAGGGCGGGCTTGGGCGGTGTATAGCCCTCCCAGTCGATGGGCAGCTTGCGCTGACGCGCCTCGGCATAGCTCAGATCGGCCGCCTTCGGGCGACGCTTGGCATTGCGATCACGCACCTGCTCGTACTCAGCCTTGATCTCGGCCACATAAGCGGGCTTGAGCGTGGCTGAAAGCAGCTTTCCCGCCACGCCCACTGCCCGCGATGCGTCAGTGACGTAGATCACCGGCTCGTCGTACTGAGGCTCGACTTTCACCGCCGTGTGCGCCTTGGAGGTGGTAGCGCCGCCGATCAGCAGCGGCAGCTTGAAGCCCTGTCGCTTCATCTCCTTGGCCACGTGGACCATCTCGTCCAGCGAGGGGGTGATGAGACCCGAGAGACCGATGATGTCGGCGTTCTCCTCGCGTGCCGTCTGCAGAATCTTCTCGGCTGGCACCATCACGCCGAGGTCGACCACGTCGTAGTTGTTGCACTGCAAGACCACGCCGACGATGTTCTTGCCGATGTCGTGCACGTCACCCTTGACCGTGGCCATGACGATCTTGCCCTTGGCCTGCTGATCTTCCACAGCGAGCTCGCTCTTCTCGGCCTCGATGAAGGGGATGAGGTAGGCCACCGCCTGCTTCATGACACGCGCCGACTTGACCACCTGGGGCAGGAACATCTTGCCGGCGCCGAACAGGTCGCCGACCACGTTCATGCCGTCCATCAGTGGGCCTTCTATCACCTCGATGGGACGGTTTGCCCGCTGGCGGGCAAGCTCCGTATCCTCCTCGATGAAAGTGGTGATGCCCTTGACCAGGGCGTGCTCGATGCGCTTCTCCACCTCCCAACTGCGCCACTCGAGGTCCTCCTTCTTGGCCGCACTGCTGCCATCGCCCTTGTATTTCTCGGCCAGATCGACCAGACGCTCGGTGCCATCGGCACGCCGATTGAGCACGACGTCCTCGACCGCCTCGCGCAGCTCTTCGGGAAGGTCGTCATAGACCGCGAGCTGGCCGGCATTGACGATACCCATCGTCAGACCGGCGCGGATCGCGTGATACAGGAAGACCGAGTGGATGGCCTCGCGTACCGGGTTGTTGCCACGGAAGGAGAACGATACGTTGGAGACCCCGCCCGACACCATGGCGTGGGGCAGATGCTCGCGAATCCAGCGGGTGGCCTCGATGAAGTCCACCGCATAGTTGTCGTGCTCCTCGATGCCGGTGGCAATGGCGAAGATATTGGGATCAAAGATGATATCTTCCGGTGGAAAGCCGATCTCCTCCACCAGCAGGTTATAGGCGCGCTGACAGATCTCCGTCTTGCGCGCGAAGGTGTCGGCCTGACCGGCCTCGTCGAACGCCATGACCACCACGGCGGCTCCGTAGCGATGGCACAGTGTCGCCTGCTCGCGAAAAGCCTCCTCGCCCTCCTTGAGCGAAATGGAGTTGACCACCGCCTTGCCCTGTACGCACTTGAGCCCGGCCTCGATGATCTCCCATTTGGAGGAGTCGATCATGATCGGCACCCGGGCAATGTCGGGCTCGCCGGCGATCAGGTTCAGGAAGCGCACCATCGCCTCCTCGGACTCGAGCATGCCCTCGTCCATGTTGATGTCGATCACCTGAGCGCCGTTCTCCACCTGCTCCAGCGCCACCTCCAGCGCGGTGGTGTAATCCTCCTCGACGATCAGCCGCTTGAAGCGCGCCGATCCGGTGACGTTGGTGCGCTCGCCGACGTTTACGAACAGCGAGTCCTTCTCGATGTTGAAGGGCTCCAATCCCGACAGACGGCAGGCGCGGGGGCGCTCGGGAACCTGGCGCGGAGACAGGCCATGGATGGCGGCGTGGATCGCCGCGATGTGCTCAGGCGTCGAGCCGCAGCAGCCGCCAATGATGTTGACCAGGCCGCTCTCGGCGAACTCGGCGACAATGGCGGCCATCTCCTCGGGGGTCTGATCGTACTCGCCGAATTCATTGGGCAGTCCGGCGTTGGGGTGTGCGGAGACGAAAGTATCCGCCTTGGTGGCGAGTTCCTCGAGGTAGGGGCGCAACTCCTCGGCCCCCAGCGCGCAATTGAGGCCGATGGAGAGCGGCCGAGCATGGCGCACGGAGTTCCAGAACGCCTCGGTGGTCTGGCCGGAAAGGGTGCGTCCGGAGGCGTCGGTAATGGTACCCGAGATCATCACCGGCAAACGTTCGCCGCGGTTGGCGAACAACTCCTCCAAGGCGAAGATTGCCGCCTTGGCGTTGAGCGTATCGAAAATCGTCTCGATCAGGATCAGGTCGGCACCACCTTCGATCAGCGCCTCGGCCGCCTCGTAGTAGTTCTCGCGGAGCTGGTCGAAGGTGACGTTGCGCTTGGCCGGGTCGTTGACGTCGGGAGATAGTGAAGCGGTACGCGAGGTCGGCCCCAGCACGCCGGCCACATAGCGCGGTATGCCGGTCTCGGCCGCCACCGCGTCGCACACTTCGCGCGCCAGGCGCGCCGACTCGCGATTGAGCTCGGGGACCAGCTCCTCCATGCCGTAGTCGGACTGGGAGAGCCGAGTGCTGTTGAAGGTATTGGTCTCGACGATGTCTGCGCCGGCCTCGAGATAGTCGCGATGAATGCGCGTGACAAGGTCGGGGCGCGTCAAGGCCAGCAGGTCGTTGTTGCCCTTGAGCTCGGAGGGCCAGTCTCGGAAGCGTTCGCCGCGAAAGTCGGCTTCGTCGAGCCGGGCATTCTGCAACATGGTACCCATGCCGCCATCCAGCATCAGGATGCGCTCGCCAAGACGCTCGGTGAGAGTGGCGGTCAGTGCAGAGGGTAGGGCGGCCATGGGTCGGGTCGGTCTCCAGCGAAGTCACGTCCAGGGTATAACCGCAGCGGCGCCTTGTGGCATCTTATTCGGGCGGTCGTTTGGACCGTCCATGGTAGCAAAAGCAAGCGCTTGAGGGCAGGGGCGATCAAAAACCGACCAAAACAGTCGGGATTGTCTCGCGCCACGGATTTGCTTACCATGTTGGCATGTCACTTATGGCCATGCCCGGCGGGGCGGCGGCCCGACCAGCGAGAACACCATGAGCGAGATCATCCGGATTACCGACAGCGCCCAGGATTACCTTGCCGAGCTGCTCGAGAAGCAGAACGTCGAAGGTATCGCGGTGCGCATCTTCATTACCCAGCCCGGCACGCCCTATGCCGAGACCTGCCTGGCCTACTGCCGGCCCGGCGAAGAAGAACCGAGCGACGAGAAGCTGGAGCTGGAGAAGATCGCCGTCTTCGTCGACAAGCACAGCATTCCCTTCCTCGAGGAGGCGGTCGTCGACTTCAATGCCGACCGTATGGGGGGGCAGCTCACCATCAAGGCGCCCAATGCCAAGATGCCCAAGGTCAACGCCGACAGTCCGATCGAGGATCGTGTCAACTATATCCTCTACAGTGAGATCAACCCCGGTCTTGCAGCCCATGGCGGCGAAATCAAGCTGGTCGAGCTGACCGAGGATCAGGTGGCGATACTGGCGTTCGGCGGCGGCTGCCAGGGCTGTGCGGCGGTCGACCTCACGCTAAAGGAAGGGGTTGAGAAAACCTTGATGGAACGTATCCCCGAGTTGGCGGGCATTCGCGACGTGACCGATCACACCGACACCACCAACGCCTATTATCGCTGATTGCTGATGGGCCGCGAGCCCGCTCGCCGCGACAGCGGCGAGCGGGCTCGCTTCAGCGATGATCTTCTGAGGACTCCAGTTCGGAGTCCTCCCTCGTTCTGGTCCCCTCTTCGGCGCGACGTACCGTCCGTGCCTCGTCCTCCGTCATCCAAGTGCGGCGCAACAGCTCCGATTCGAGCGTACGCAGACGGGCGGCCTGCTCGTCGAGATGACGTTTCTGATCCTCGATACGCGCCTGCAGCAACGACTGCTCGTGACGCAAAGTGTCGATGCGCTCCTCGGCGCGGCTTCGGGCCCACTGGGTCTCGCGATGCTGCTTTTCCTCCCGAGCCAGCGCGTTCTGAGTCTCGCGCAACTGGAGCTGCATGTTTTCCTGACGTTTCTCCGACTGCTGCAAGGTCGCGGCATGGCGTTTCTCCGCCGACAAGCGCTCTTGTCGCGCCTCGTCGAGCAGCCCCATGAGTCGCGCCTCGGCGGCTTCATGGCGCTGCTCCTCCTGGTTGAGTCGCGCCAAGTGCTGGGCATCGCGTTCTGCCAGCGCCTGGTGATGTGCCTGGGCCTGCTGCTCGCTCTCCTTCTGCAACTTGTCGAGCTGCTGCAGGCTACGAGCCAGGCGCTCCTCGAACTGGCGCGAGCGCTCTAGAGCCTGGTCGCGCTCGCTTTCGACCCGGGCCAGCGCCGCACTGCGCGATTCCAGGCGTTGTTCGGTGCCCGCCAGGTGGGCGGAAAGGGCGGCTTCACGTTGTTCCGCATCCTCGACCTGACGCTGGGCCTCCTGCATGGCGGCCTGAGCCTCGGCGACGCGACGATCGGCCTCTTCGCGGTAGCCGGCCAACGTCTCGGCGGCCGACTCCCGAGCCCGCTGCCAGAGGCCTTCCGCCAGTTGCAGCACCGGCTCGGGCATCGCCTGGGATGCGGGAAGGTCGCGGTTGCGCTCGCGCTGGCAGCGCCACTCTCTCAGGTGGTCGCTGATAGTGGTGAAGCTGCCGGTCCCCAGTATCTCGCGAATTTTCTGAACGCTGGGCGCTTCCCCCTTGGCCAGCAGGGCATCGATAGCCCGCTGGACATCCTCGTACTGCACACCGCTGCGTGCCATGACGGTCTCCTTGGGTGATGTGGCGGCTGCTCCTTGCATCACGCGGCAGGCGTCGCTTGTTGTTCCTGTTCCATGCGCCCCGCCGACTTGCCAAGGATAGCGGCTTTCGGAGAACGGCGAAAGGAAATTACATTATATGTAATTACGTAATACATGTAACGCAACAGGCCAATAATTCAAGATTACCCGTCTTATCTTGAATTTTTCCGCCTACGCCTCGACACTGAGACGAGCAGCTAGAGCAGAGGGCGACGGTGACAGACAGCATGGCGGACGAAAGCAATACGGCAATCGGCCCGGGCAGGGCAGGGCCGCCCACACAGGCAGCGCAAGAAGGGCTCATCGCGGCACCGTTACCCCCGGTGTCGACTGGCAAGCCGAATGTCCTGTCACGTATCCAGGCCAGCAGCGACGCCGAAGCCGTGGCCCGTTG
Source organism: Billgrantia saliphila (assembly GCF_002930105.1). Lineage (GTDB taxonomy): Bacteria > Pseudomonadota > Gammaproteobacteria > Pseudomonadales > Halomonadaceae > Halomonas > Halomonas saliphila. The sequence continues at coordinate 64,137 of NZ_PJRN01000011.1, forward strand.
GCTCGCCGAATACCGGTCCAGTCCCAGGACTCAGCGCAGCTATCGACGCGAGGCTGAGCGTTTGCTGCTCTGGCTGGCCGCCCAGGGCAGGGGGCTTGCGGAACTCCGCCGCCAGGACCTGGACGCCTTCGAGGCGTTCCTGGCCGCGCCGACGCCGCGCCACGCCTGGATAGGGCCGTCACGGCCACGCAGCTCACCGCACTGGCGCCCATTTCGCGGGCCGCTGTCCCCGGCCAGCCGTCGACAGAGCCTGGTAATTCTGCAGGGCATGTTCGCCTGGCTGGCGGAGGCAGGATGGGTGGAACACAATCCGTTCCGCCTGATGCGCGATAAGCGTAGGCGTCTCGACAATCGACAACCTAGCATCGAGCGCTATCTGGAGCGGCCTCTCTGGGAATGGCTGTGGCGGTGGCTGGCACGTCCTGTGGAGGCGCAAGCGAGTCACCGCAAGCGCTATGTATGGCAGCGCCGCCGCCTGCTCTTCGCTTTCGCGTACTTGTTGGCACCGCGCATCGGCGAAATGGCCAACGCGAGCATGGGCGACTTTCATCAGCGGGAGGGGCGCTGGTGGTGGCAAGTCGTGGGGAAGGGCGACAAGGCGGCTCGCGTGCCGGTGCCCGAGGATCTGATGCGCCTACTGCGGGATTGGCGCCTGATCCTGGACCTGCCGCCCGAGCCGCGATACGGCGAGGCGGGCGCGCTGCTGCGTCGTCTGGATGGCCAGCGTGCCCTGGGCGACAATCAACTCTATCGGCTGATTCGTGACACCTTCCGTCAGGCGGCGGATGTCCTGGAAGCCGAAGCGGGAGAGGCGGCTGCGACCCAGGTGGCACGATTGCGTGCCGCCACGCCCCATTGGCTACGCCATACCGCCCTCACGCACCAGGCCCAGGCCGGCGTCGAGCTGCGCTACCTCGCCAGCACTGCGCGGCATTCGCGACTGGACACCACGGCGCGCTACCTGCACACGGAAGATGAGGAGTGGCATCGCCAGCTGTCGGTACATGGCCTGCCCACGGGAGCGGACGCCGCCCCGGATGAGTCGGTATAATGTTCCATCGACAATCGACGGAGGCCTCCATGACGACCGAAGCCACGGCCGAGCAGGCGCAACAGGCGCTGCAGGAAGAATTCGAGATGTTCGACAACTGGATGGATCGCTACCAGTACATCATCGACATGGGCAAGCAATTGCCCCCGTTTCCCGACGAGTGGAAGACGCCCGAACACAAGATTCAGGGCTGCCAGTCGAATGTCTGGATGCACCATCGGCGCGAGGGCGATGCACTGCACTTCGACGCGGTGTCGGATGCCGCCATCGTCTCCGGCCTGATCGCCGTGCTGATGCGTATCTTCAACGATCGCCCGGCCGCCGAGATACGCGAAACCAGCCCGCATTTTCTCGAGGACCTGGGGCTCGACAAGCACCTCTCGCCGACACGCAGCAACGGGTTACACGCCATGCTCGGCAAGATCTATGAGGTCGCCGAGCAGGAAGCGGCCTCGGCCTGACGCCGACCGGAGGAGCGGGCGACGGCATGCCGACGGCGCTCGCGTGCCAGGATGCCCTCGGCGTCCAATCCGGCGATAGGGGCGTCCCGGGAGGTCGGGATATCCCCCACCAGCTGCAGCGCCAGATAGCGACCGCAACAGACGCGCAGGAAGGAGGCGAAGTTGTCCCCGTCATGGCCCGCCTCGGCACACTCCCGCGAGAGCTTTGCCACCAGTCGGCTGAGGCCTAGACCATCTCGCCGGCCGATCTCTTCGAGCACTTCCCAGAAGAAGCGCTCCAGGCGAACGCTGGTCGAGACACCGTCCAGGCGCATGGAGCGCGTCTGGGGATCCCAATAATCCGGATCGGCGTCGATAAAGAGCCTGCACATCTTCGTTCCTCCTTGCTGGCCTGCCGGCGCCTTAATCATGGCGCCGGACAGGGGGCAGGGCAAGGCGGCTCAGAGCTCGATACGAGTGTCCAGCACGGTCAGGAATTGAGCGAGCCAGGCCGGGTGGGCCGGCCAGGCTGGAGCCGTGACCAACTTGCCGTCGGTCACGGCATCGTCCACGGCGATATCCGCATAGCGACCGCCGGCCAGCTCCACTTCGGGGCGGCAGGCTGGGTAGGCCGAGCAGGTACGCCCCTCCAGCACGCGAGCGGCAGCCAACAGCTGGGCGCCGTGACAGATCGCCGCCACCGGCTTGTCGGCGGTAAAGAAGTGACGCACCAGCTCGATGACACGCTCGTTGAGTCGCAGGTATTCCGGGGCGCGCCCTCCGACTATCACCAGACCGTCGTAATCGGCCGGGTCCACGCCGGTAAAATCGGCATTGAGAGTGAAGCGGTGCCCAGGCTTCTCGCTGTAGGTCTGGTCGCCCTCGAAGTCGTGAATGGCTGTGGCGATGCTGTCACCGGCCCGCTTGTCGGGGCAGACCGCGTCGACGCGATGCCCCACGGCCTGGAGGGCCTGGAAAGGAACCATGGTTTCGTAATCTTCGGCGAAATCGCCACACAGCAAGAGCAGTCGCTTGGCGGGCATGACATGTCTCCTCGTCGGCTCGTTATGATTGGGCTGCCGGCTCAGTCTGGCATGGTACGAGCGGAGGAGGGTGGTAGCGGGCTACTACAGGCTGCGCCTGACTCAGCGATCGGCGCGATGGCAGCGAAAATGCTCGTCGAGCTCGGGATCCTCACGGCAAAGCGCCTCGCTCGGACCGCCCGGCACGGGATCAATGCCGCCATCGCTGCCCGGATGGCAACGCACGATCCGCCTGGCACCCAGCCAGCCCCCGCGCAGTGGGCCGTGGACACGGATCGCCTCGGCGGTGTAGTGCGAACAGCTGGGCCAGAAGCGACAGCGCGGCCCCAGCAGCGGGCTCAGCGTGAACTGATAGAGCCTGACCAGGCCGACCATCGTCAGCCCCAGGCCACGGCCGGCCCAACGACCGATATCGGCTAGCCAGTAGGACTGTCGGGTCATGGATCAGGCCTCGTCCGAAGGCCGGCGATAGAGGGTGTCGGGATCGATAAGCGGTTCGCTGGCAATGCGCGCCGACTCGCCTTCCAGTGCGATGTAGAAGCAGCTGCGCCGGCCGGTGTGGCACGCCGGTCCTGTTTGCTCCACCTGCAGCAGCAGAGTATCGCCGTCACAGTCGAGGCTTGCCGTGCGCAGGTACTGCTGCTGGCCGGACGACTCTCCCTTGCGCCATAGCTTGCCACGCGAGCGCGACCAGTAGCAGACCCGCCCGGTCGTCAGGGTTTCTTCCAGCGCCTCGCGATTCATCCAGGCCATCATCAACACTTCGCCGCTGTCGTGCTGCTGAGCGATGGCGGGAATCAGACCGTCGTCATTAAAGCGTACGGCAGCGAGGATTTGTCTCAAGGGTACGCACGCATCGCGCGGTGCTCGCTCGAGTTCCTTCAAGGTGTCGGCCATGGTCGGTTCCATCGTTCCGTTGCGGTATCAGGCCTGGGCGGCGGCACCCAGACAGGCATCGCAGCTGCCCAGCAGCTCGATGGTCTGGCGCTCGACGCGAAAACCCAGCTCGCGCGCCCGGGTGATGAGCTGCGCGTCGACATCGTCGAGGTGGAGTTCCTCGACGCGGCCGCAGTGACGGCAGATCAGCAGTTGAAAGCCGTGGGCGTGTTCGGGGCAGGGGCAGGCGACATAGGCGTTGAGCGACTCGATGCGATGCACGAGCCCCTGCTCGATAAGAAAATCCAGCGCTCGATAAACGGTGGGCGGTCGCGCCGCTGCGTGCTCGACGGCGAGACGGTCGAGCAGGTCGTAGGCCTTCAGACCGCCAGTTGCCGTGGCGATCATCTCGAGTACTCGTCGCCGGATCGGGGTGAAACGCACCCCGCGGCGCTGGCATTGTCTTTCGGCCTGCGCAAGCAGGACGCTTGAATCGGTCATGTTCGACCCGACGTGGCTGAAATTGCGTCCATTCTACGCGTTGGGTCAGGTAGCGGCCAGCGCAGGCTGCTCGTCGAGCGAGCGCAGCTCACCTCGCCGGGCGAAGTGGCGCTGTGAGAAAGCAACCCGCTCATTCACCCCGAGACCTTCGGGCTGCTTCTCCACCAGGTCCAGCCGACGGCGCAGCCCCTCGCCGTTCGCCATCTGGATCGCCAGACCGGGACGGGCATTGAGCTCCAGCAACATGGGACCGCGGTTGCGGTCGATCACCATATCGGTCCCCAGATAGCCGAGCCCGGTCATCTCGTAGCAACCGGCGGCCAGCTTGAGCAGATTGGTCCAGTCCGGAATGCGCAGGCTGGCGAGCTCGTGTCCCGTATCGGGATGATCCTGTCGCGACCGATCGAACTGGACGCCACGCACCGCCGTACCGGTAGCGATATCGAGCCCCACGCCAACCGCACCCTGGTGCAGGTTTGCCTTCCCGTCGGAAGCTGCAGTGGAGAGGCGCATCATGGCCATGACCGGATAGCCGCGAAAGATGATCACACGAATGTCCGGTACGCCCTCGTAAGTGTACTCGGAGAGCTTCTCGTCGAAGTTGATGAGCGCCTCGACCATGGCCACGTCCGCCGCTCCCCCCAGCGAATAGAGCCCCGACAGAATGTTCGAGACGTGACGATGCAGGTCCTCCAGACTCAGGCGAGCACCGCTCGGCTTGTGGAAGCCATCCTGGTCGACGCGCTCGATCACCAGGATCCCCTTGCCACCGCTGCCCTTGGCCGGTTTGATGACGAAACCGTCGTGGCCGGAAATCATCTCACCGAGTCCCTTGATCTCGAACTGGGTGGATACCGTACCGATCAGCGCCGGCGAGGTAATGCCGTGCTTCTCGGCGAGCAGCTTGGTCTTCAGCTTATCGTCGACCAACGGATAGAGATGGCGTCTGTTGTAGCGACCGATGTAGCGAATGTTGCGCCGGTTCATGCCGATGATGCCGCGCTGCCTGAGCTGGCTTGGCCATACCCACATGATGTTCAGTCCTCGGTGACCGGTTTGAAGCGCCTCAACTCGAGCAGGCGATAACCCGTGTAGTTACCCAGCAGCATGATCAGCGCCATGATGATGAGCTGCACTCCCAGGAAATTGAAGGTGATGTGACGAATCCAGGGATTGTTCATGGCAAGGTACGCCAGTACCGCCGTTATGAGGCTGCCACCGCCCTGAATCACGACTTGTTTGGGACCTTCCTCTTCCCACAGTATCGACATGCGCTCGATGGTCCAGGCCAGAATGATCATCGGGAAGAAGGTGATCGTCAGCCCGGCGTTGAGTCCGACCCGATACGACAGTACCGAAAAGATCGAGATGATGGCGATCACCGTGATGATGACCGCCGAGACTCGCGCCACCAGTAGTAGATTGAGGTAGGAAAGATAGTTGCGGATCACCAGGCCAACGGAGACGACCAGCAGGAAACCGATCAGCCCGGTTGGTAGGCTGGTCTGAATAAAGGCCAGTGCGATCAGTACCGGCATGAAGGTGCCGGAAGTCTTGAGACCCACCATGATGCGCAGGAATACCACGACCAGAGCGCCGATGGGGATCAGCAGAATGGTTTGGAACAGTGCCTGTTCCTCGAGTGGCAGGCTGTGGATCGAGAAGTTGAGCAGGGTATCGTCGGCCAGTTGGCTGCGCACCGCGGCGGCGGCCGGCTGGCTGCGTGACAGCATCGAGAAGGTGACCCGCGAGTTGGTCCCGCCCTGAACCTCGAGCACGGCGCGTCCGCCAGCCTCCCACAACAGCAGGTTCTCAGGCTGGCCCTGCGTGCCGGTCCTCGGATCGAACAACGCCCAGTTTTCCTCATCCTCGAAGACCTGGATCCACGGCGCCAGGGTCTGTCGGCGACGGCCGTCTTCCAATTGCAAGCCGCTGACCTCGCGGGCATGCACGCCAGCCTGGTTGAGTAGGCGAACGAGTAGGGGAGTGCGTTCGAACTGGGTAAGCAGCAGGCGCGTGTTTTCGCTCTGACGCTCCTCGTTGAAGTCTCGGATCAATTCGCGGGCGAAGGTATAAGGATCGGCGCTACGCGCCCAGGCGCGTTCGATGACCTGGGCGGCGGCGGTGTCGTAGGGGCGCTCCCAAGTGACCTCGCGCAGCTCCGGTCGGTTGGCCTGCTGCCGGCGCGTATCCTCGGTGACTTGCAGCCGAACGGAATAGTAGAGCTGCTGACTGCCCGTCGCCTGGCGGATCGACCATTGCGCGCGACGACCGGACTCGTCCTGCAGGAACGAGAGCCCATAGCCTGGAGAAGCCGTGTTTTCGGTCAGAATGCGATAGCCAAGCTGATGCGACGGCAGGGCGAAGTCTACCCGCACGGGCTCACCCAGGGCGGTGAAGTCGATGATCGCCTCGACTTCCCAGATTTGACGCTGCTCGCCTGGCGTCCAGGGAACTTCGAGCTGGATGTGCCGGTACAGGCTCGTGCCGATACCCAGCACCAACAGCAGACCCACGATGATATAGAAGGGCAGTCGCGACATGAATCATCCTTGCAAGGGGCTAGCGGGGGACGCTCGGCGTTAGCCTTCCTCTTCGTCCCGGTCGTTGATTTCGTCCTGTGCCGCTTCGGAGGCAGGCCGACCGCCAGGAAACTCGGGACGCGGATGAATGTAGTCTTCAGCCACATCGATCAGGGCGATATCCATCAAGAAGCGCCGCCCCAGCAGCACGGGATAGTTGAGGTGCGTGCGATCGTTGAGGGTAAATTCGACCGGCTCGCGAATCGGTCCCAGGGTCATCAGCAGACTCACCACCGGGCGTGATTCACTGCCCGCCGCTTGCAGGATGCGGACCCGACGCTCGATAGGTCGCTCGATCCATTCATCGCGAACGCCTTCGACGATCACGTCATCCTCGTTCAGGCCCAGCTTGAAACGCACCCAATCCTCGCCATCACGCTCGAAGCGGGTGATGTCGGTGGCCGACAGCGAGGAGGTGTTGGCACCCGAATCGACCCGCGCTCGCAGGTAGGTACCGACATCCGGCAGGCCGATCCATTCGGAGCGTCCAACCATGGCCTTGTTGGACAGGTTCTCGGCGAGCTGCTCGTTGCACTCGGCCGGCACCACGACAGGGTCTTCGCTGCGCTGCTCGAGTCGCTCGATATCGGCGCGCAGATGGCGCAGCGTGGCGCCGGCATCGCGGAATTCCGCTAGCAGGGTTTCCTGGCGTTGCGACTGCTCATCGAGGCGTGCATCGGTACGATCACAGCGTGTGACGAGCTGTTGCTCGAGCTGGTCGATGCGCGTCTCGAAGGCACTGGGGTCGAGCGTAGGCTCCGCTTCACGGTCGACTCCGGGGCTAAGGGCGCATCCGCTGAGCAGCAGGGAAGCCAGCAACCAGGGAAAGGGAGCGGATAGCGTTCTCGATCGCATGATGGGTCGACGGTCTCCGGAAGGACATTGGTTAGCAGAGCTGGACAGGATGAAACGCGGACGCAGATGCCGCGCAAAAATACGACGTGAGATGATAAGGAGTCGAAGCCACGCTTGTCCAACACCGCAGCAAGGAGTTGATTTAACATAATATACATTATGCGAACTCACGGCATATCCATAGGCTGCGTCATTCGCATGCCGACCACGCGGGTCTTCATCTGGTGACGGACGCATCCCTGTTGGCCGTGTGCCTGACATTGCATCCTCCTGAGCACCTGTCGCGCGGCCACGCACATTCCTCCTTCTGAGCAATGCGATCGGTTTGGCATGGAGCGATCCGATATACGCAAACGAACCCCGGCTTTCGGCCGGGGTTCGTTGCATCATTGCCGGAACAGCTCCGGATCACACCTCATCCCTCATCGGGCGGCGCATACGAGCCGTCTTCCCGATGCACTTCCTTGCCGGTGATCGGAGGCGTGAACACGCAGGCTAAATGCATTGTCTTGTGAGCACGCAGCAGATGCTCGTCATGCTGGTCGAGGACATAGATGTCGCCCGGCTTGATGGGCCAGATCTTGCCGTCGGCCAGCGTCTCCACCTCACCTTCGCCTTCAATGCAGTACACCGATTCGTAGTGATGCTTGTAATGAATATGCGTCTCGGTGCCTTCGTAGATGCGCGTGATGTGGAAGGAGAAGCCACCACCGTCGTTGGCCAGCACCAGGCGGGTGCTGTCCCAGGTGCCGCTTTCCGACTTGACCAGGCGGTCAGTCTTGCGCGCTTCCTCGAGATTGCGAACGATCATGTTCCGTCACTCCACTTGATCCATAGTCTGGCCGGCTGCACGACAGCCGGCCGTGGGTGCGTCACCATCGGTCAGGCGACGACTTCCTTGACGCTCTCCTCGAGGATGTCCAGGCCCTGGAGCAAATCCTCATCGGGAATGGTCAGCGGGCACAGGCATTTAACTACTTCGCTCGCCTGGCCACTGGTCTCGATCACGAGGCCCTTCTCGAAGGCCTTGGCAGTGATTTTATCGGCCAACTCGCCATTGCCCACGTCGATGCCTCGCATCAGGCCGCGGCCCCGCTCGGTGGCGGGTGTGCCCCGCTCGCTGATCCAGGCGGCGATCTTCTTGAAGCGATCCTCTACCACCCTGCCCTTGCGCAGGACATCGCGCTCGAAGGTATCGTCCCGCCAGTACTGTCGCATGGCGGCAGTCGCGGTGGCAAAGGCCAGATTGAAGCCACGGAAGGTGCCGTTGTACTGACCCGGCTTCCACTTATCGAGATCGGGGCGCATCAGGACGTGAGCGAACGGTAGACCAAAGCCCGACAGTGACTTGGAGTTGGTCACGATATCCGGCTTGATACCGGCATGCTCGAAGCTGAAGAATTTGCCGGTGCGGCCGCAGCCCGCCTGAATGTCGTCGATGATCAGCAGGATGTCATTGTCGCGGCAGATTCCTTCCAGGCGTTTGAGCCATTCGAGACCGGCCACGTTGATGCCGCCCTCGCCCTGCACGGTCTCGACAATGACCGCGGCAGGCAGGTCGAGACCGCTGGAATTGTCGCCCAGCAGCTTCTCGAAATAATCGAGGCTGTCGGTATTCTCACCGAGATAGCCGTCATAAGGCATGAAGGCCGAGCCTTGGAGCGGAATACCACCCGTGGCTTCGCGAAACTTGCGGTTGCCGGTGGCCGCCAGCGCACCCATGGTGACGCCATGAAAGCCGTTGGTGAAGCTGACGATGTTGTGCCGTCCCGTGGCGACGCGTGCCAGTCGAATGGCGGCCTCGACGGCATTGGTGCCGGTCGGCCCAGGCAGATGCACCTTGTACTCGAGCCCGCGCGGCTTGAGGATCACCTCCTCGAGAGTTTCCAGATAGTCGCGCTTGGCGGCGGTCCAGAAATCCAAACCATGGACGATACCGTCACTGTCGAGATAATCGAGCAGTGCCTGCTTCAGGTGCGGGTTGTTATGGCCGTAGTTGAGGGTGCCGGCACCGGCCAGGAAATCAATGTATTCACGACCGTCTTCGTCGGTCAGGCGCGCATTCTTGGCCTGGGTGAAGACCACCGGGAAGGAGCGTGAATAAGTACGAACATTGGATTCCAAGCGTTCAAGCGTCTGGGTCTGCATGGTGACCTCCTGTCGTGCTGTCATAAACATTAAGCGTAGGCTGGGTGCGGATGGTCGACGAACTCGATCATCCTGCAATTCGTTACGTCGAATAGAGTCTGGGCATACTGCCCGGCCGGAGTTCATCGATCGACGGCTTCGAGGACAAACCCCTAGATACGGCGGGTATCGAAGGGACCGATGCGCACGAGGTTCTCGGGATCGTGCTCACCGCCGAGCTGATCCGTAGAGAAGTATTCGCGACTGTTGAGAGGGGCCTGCCAGCGATCGGCCAAGCGACGAAAAAGCCCCCACGACGCCTGGTTGTCGGGCGTGATGGTAGTTTCGAGATGGTGGACCTCGTCGAGCTCGGGACGGGTCATGACGGCTTCCACCAGGCGGCGGGCCAAACCGGTGCCACGCGCTTTCTCGCCGACCGCAACCTGCCAGAGGAAGTAGGTATCCGGCGCATTGCTCTTAACGTATCCGGAAACAAAGCCGACGATCTCGCCCTCCTCGTTGGTAGCCACGGCGCAGGTATCGCGAAACTGCGTGGCCAGCAACAGGTAGGCATAAGCGGAGTTGACATCCAGCGGTGGGCAGGACTTTACCAATTCATAGACTCCCCAACCGTCATCGGGGTTGGGCTTACGAATGAACAGCGGTGACGCATCACTGCCGACTACGGCATCGGCCACGCTGGGGCGGGCCAGGTCGGCGGAAGGAGTAAAAGGCTGCTGTGTCACGTTCATGTTAAGGCTTCGCTGTAGCGATGTTGCTCAGAATAATAACAGGGCTTGCCAGCAAATCAAAACAGGCATTATGACTACGCCACGATTGCATAACAAAAAATTATGCTTCGTTGCTTCCCTGCCGCCCGTAGCGCTCATCCCTGTCAGCGGCTTCATGTCGCCGACTCACCGACAAGTCTAGACTAGACAGCCATCAGCGTCGGCCAGAAACTCAGCGGGCCGCCTCTGTGGCGGCCCGTAGGATGGAACGAAATAGAGTCGATCAGGTACGCGACGGGGTACGCATGGTGACGAACTCCTCGGCACCGGTCGGGTGAATTCCGACGGTGGCATCGAAGTCCGCCTTGGTCAGGCCGGCCTTCACGGCAATGGCAATCCCCTGAATCAGCTCGCCGGCCTCTTCGCCCACCATGTGCGCCCCTACCACGACATCGCTCGCGTCATCGACGATGAGCTTCATCAGGCAGCGTTCGGCACTTCCTGACAGCGTATGCTTCATAGGGCGGAAATCGGTGCGATAGACTCGGATCGCTTCGCACTGCTCGCGCGCCTGCTCCTCCGAAAGACCCACGGTGCCGATATTGGGGTGACAGAACACCGCCGTGGCAATGTTGCGATAATCCATCGCCGCAGGAGGCGCGTCGCCGAAATGCTGGTTGACCAGGTGCATGGCTTCGGCCAGTGCCACCGGCGTCAGCTCCGGTCCCCCCGTGACGTCACCAAGGGCGAGGACGGAGGGGACAGACGTCTCGAAGCGCTCGTTGACCTTGAGCGTGCCATCGGGGTTGAGTGCCACCTCCAGCGCATCGAGCCCCACCCCGGTCAGATTGGGCCGACGCCCGGTTGCCGCCAGGACAGCATCCACCTCAAGCGTCTCGCCGTTGGTCAGCGCCACCTGCAAGCCACCGGCCACCTCGTCGATGCGCTCGATATTGGTTTCGAAGTGCAGGTTGACGCCCTTGGCTGCCATCTGCTCGCGCGTGAATTCACGCACTTCGCGGTCGAATCCTCGCAGGAACAACTCACCCCGGTAGACCAGATGAGTCTCGCTGCCGAGCCCATTGAAGATGCTGGCGAACTCCACCGCGATATAGCCACCGCCGAGGACCAGGAAGCGCTTCGGAAACCGTTCGAGATCGAACACTTCGTTGGACGTCACCGCATGCTCGCGCCCCGGGAATTCCGGCACCCAGGGCCATCCGCCCACCGCAACCAGGATCTTCTCGGCACGATAGCGCTCGCCGTCCACTTCGACGCAATGGGCATCGACTACCCTCGCCCGCCCGTGAATCAACCGCACCCCGGCGTTATCCAGCAACCGGCCGTAGATATCGTTGAGCCGCTTGATCTCGCGGGTCTTGTTATCGCGCAGCGTCGGCCAATCGAAACGCGGTGGCTGCGGCAAATGCCAGCCGAATCCGCTTGCGTCTTCGAAAGCGTCATGAAAATGCGCCGCATAGGAGTAGAGTTTCTTGGGCACGCAGCCCACATTGACGCAGGTCCCCCCGAGGTAGCGATCCTCGGCGACCGCCACCCGGGCCCCGGTTGCCGCCGCGGTGCGTGCGGCGCGCACCCCGCCGGAGCCGGCGCCAATGACGAAGAGGTCATAGTCGAAATCTGACACACAGTTCTCCTTGTCTCGCCGAGCTGTGCCAGCCGGCCTGATCGAATGGCACGATACTACCAGCGCCAGGGGGGAGCGTGCAGGTCTGCCAAGGCGCGGTTGACCCCAACGTCTGGGCTAGGTACAAGAGGCGAGCTCTGACTGACTAGGTAAATCCATTCATGGACAAGGAAATCAAGGCCCTGCTCGACAACAACCGTGCCTGGGCCGAGCGCGTGCATCAAGAAGACCCCGACTTTTTCGCCCGGCTATCAAGCCAGCAGAATCCCGATTACCTATGGATCGGTTGCTCGGACAGCCGCGTGCCGGCCAATCAGATCATCTCGCTGCCTCCCGGCGAGGTCTTCGTACATCGCAACGTCGCCAATCTCGTTCACCACAACGATCTCAACGCCCTGTCGGTACTCCAGTACGCCGTCGACGTGCTCGAGGTTCGGCATATCATGGTCGTCGGCCATTACGGCTGTGGCGGCGTGAGGGCGGCGGTTTCCGGCGGCGATAACGGCATGGTCGACCTCTGGCTGCACTCGGTCCGCGAACTCTACAACCAGCACCGCAGCGAACTGGCCGAGCTGCCGGTGGCCGAGCAGGTGGATCGCATGTGCGAGCTGAACGTCAAGGCCCAAGTCAAAAATTTGTGTCACAACAAGACTATCCAGCACGCCTGGCAGCGCGGCCAGCCTTTGGCCATTCATGGCTGGATCTACGGACTAGACAATGGCCGTATTCACGACCTCGATTGCAGCGTCCTGGGGCTCGACCAGGTGGCTACGCTGTACCGCATCGATCGAGTCGAGACGCCGCCCGACAGCGCTTGATGGATAGGCCTCGACGGCTCGTCATCCAAGCGCGTCGCGGCCTACACTGGCTTGAGACCCATTGCTGGAAACCGCCATGACCGATGTGCTTGCCGCCCTTCAGCTCGACCATCTGGACAGACTGGAACGCTGCTACGACGATATCCTGGATGCCCACGGATATGCCGGCCTTTTGATCTACAGCGGACATCCGGCCCGCCACTACGGCGATGACCAGGAAGCCAGTTTCTGTAGTTACGGTCACTTCCAGCACTGGACGGGCCAGGCCGGGTGGCCCCACTGCTGGTTGCTGATTCGTCCCGGCAAACGCCCCGTCTGCCACCTCCATGCTCCCGACGATTTCTGGCACCTGCCCACATCGCTGCCCGATCAGGCCTGGGTCGAACATTGCGAAGTCGTCACGGGGCGCTTCGAGACGCCCCCAAAGCCGGAAGTCGACGGCCCGCTGGCGGTGATCGGCGATGTCAGTCACGAGACCGCTCGAGCACTCAAGGCGAAGCTCAATCCTCCGACGCTTCTCGCTGCACTCGATGAAATTCGAGTATGCAAGAGCGAATATGAGGTCGCTTGCCTGCTCGATGCCAATCGCTTGGCTGCACGCGGCCATCTCGCCGCACGAGATGCCTTCGAGACCGGTGGCGCCGAGCTCGACATTCACCTCGCCTATCTGCAGGCCTCCCGACAGCGGGAAAGCGAGCTTCCCTATGGCAACATTGTTGGGCTCGGGCAGCATGCTGCAGTCTTGCATTACCAGCACTACGACCCCTCCACTCCCGTTTCTCGCCGTAGCCTGTTGGTCGACGCCGGCGCTCGCTATCGTGGCTACTGCGCCGACATCACCCGAACCTGGACGGGACCGGACACTGACCCGCTGTTCGCCACGCTGATCACGGCAATGGAGACGTTGCAGCAGCGCTTGATCGCCGACCTGCGTCCCGGCCTCGACTTCGTCGAGTTGCATGCACGCATGCATCGCGAACTCGCCGATCTGCTGGTAGCGCACGAGGTCGTGACGGGCTCTGCCGAGGCGGCACTGGCCAATGGGGTGACTCGCGCCTTCTGCCCCCATGGGCTGGGGCATCTCCTGGGTGTCCAGGTGCACGACGTCGGCGGACAAGTGAGCGGTGACGGGCATCCCTTGCCACCGCCTCCCGAGCACCCTGCGCTGCGTCTCACGCGTGAACTGGAGGCGGGAATGGTGGTCACCATAGAACCGGGCCTTTACTTTATTCCCCTGCTCCTCGCGCCGCTGCGACAAGAGGCGGCGAGTCACGACGTGAACTGGCCGCTGGTGGAGCGCCTGGCTCCGCACGGTGGTATCCGTATCGAGGACAATATCAGAATCACGGCTCAGGGAGCCGAGAACCTGACGCCCCGCATCGAGTGACGGCGACATGAGCGCAGCACAACATTGGGCCGATTTCGTTCCCCCCCGTGGGTTGGCCAATGCCCACGTCCAGACGCTGCTGCCTCGGGTGTTGTCTCGCCCGCGCCTGTCCCGAAGCGTCGAGGTATTCGAACTCCCCGACGGCGATTTCGTCGAGCTGAACTGGGCACAGCCGGCCCCGGCGGATCCACAGGCCCCACTCTTCGTGCTTTTCCACGGCCTCGAAGGCTCCTTCGCCTCACCCTATGCACGTTGGCTGCTGGCCACCGCCAGCGCGTTGGGGTGGCGCGCCGTGCTGATGCACTTTCGCGGCTGCGGCAGTCGACCCAATCGCCTGCCACGGGCCTACCATAGCGGCGATACCGCCGATGCCTACTGGCTGTTTGCCGAGCTGTCGCGCCGCTATCCGCAAGCGCTCAAGGTGGCGGGAGGCGTTTCGCTGGGAGGCAACATGTTGCTCAAGCTGGTCGCCGAACAGGGAGGGGATGGGCTCGACTTGGCCGGCGCGATCATCGTCAGTGCCCCGCTCGATCTTGCTGCCAGCGCCGACACCCTGCACCGGGGCTTCGCCCGGCTCTACGAACGCCACCTGCTCAGTGCGCTCAAGCGCAAGGTGCGCGCCAGATTGAAGCGCGACGAGCTTCCGCTGACGCTCGACGTTGATGGCCTGATGCGACTCGACAGCCTACGTGCCTACGATGACGCGGTTACCGCTCCCCTGCATGGGTTTCGCGATGCCAGCGACTACTACCGGCGCGCCTCGGCGGGACCTTTGCTCGGCGAGATCGAACTTCCCACCCTGATCGTGCATGCCAACGACGATCCCTTCATGCCTGCGAAGCTCTTCGAAAATCTGCCGCCGCCTTCCGACGCGGTGCGCCTCGAGATTGCCCGGCATGGCGGTCATGTCGGTTTCATGGAGTGGCGAGACGGGGGTCTGCGGCCATGGCTGGCCAGACGCCTGGCGCACGAACTGAGCGCCTGGGCCGCCCCGAACGCCCCCTGGCGCTTGCCGGCGGGACGCCGCCTCAGCCGATCGGGCAGCTGACCCCGGTCCCCTGCAGCCCGCAGTAGCCACCGGGGTTCTTGTGCAGATATTGCTGGTGGTACTCCTCGGCAAGGTAGAACGCCGTGAGCGGCGCAATCTCCGTGGTGATCCTGCCGCGCCCGGCCTGGGCCAGCGAATACTGGTAGGCATCGCGGCTGCGCTTTGCGGCCGTCAGCTGGTCGTCGTTTGTCGTGTAGATCGCCGAGCGATACTGACTGCCGACGTCGTTACCTTGGCGCATGCCCTGGGTGGGATCGTGGGCCTCCCAGAAAACCCGTAGCAGCGTCTGCAGGTCGATCGTGCGCGGATCGAACACGACCTTGACGACCTCGGCATGCCCCGTCCGACCGGAGCAGGTTTCCTCGTAGGTCGGATTGGACGTCACGCCGCCGGCGTAGCCCACCGCCGTCACGTAAACCCCGGGCAGCTGCCAGAAGAGTCGCTCGGCGCCCCAGAAACAGCCCAGCCCCAAGACGATCTCCTCATGGTGCTCAGGGTACGGCGGCTGCATCGAGCGACCGGTGACAGCGTGGATCCCGGACACACGGATAGGCTCGTCGCGCCCCGGCAAGGCATCGGCGGGATCGAGGATCATGGCACTCTCCTTTTCATGGCCCATCTCATGGGTCACCCTCTCATCGATCACTTTCGAGCTGCGGCGGATCGCCCGGCCGGGTGAAAATGTAGACCAGATCGACGGCCTGAGCGGCACCTGAAACGGCCTGCACATAGAAGTCACGCCACAGGGTATAGCGCAGCGTCAGCTCAGCGATCGGAGAGAAGATACCGACACCATAGCTGATGCGCAGATCCTCTGTCAGGTAGCCACTGACCACGACTTGGCTCTCGTCGCCGGATCCGGCTGTTTCCAAGGCCAGGTCGTCGATGCCGAACGCTTGGCCGATCGCTCCCACCGCGCTGCCGGTCCGCCCCAGCGTAAGGCCTACCAGCGCCGACGTCAGGGCGCCGTCGGCATCGCCATCCCTCGGCGCTCTGCCCCGCAGCAGGTAAGAAAGCGCTCGCGCCTCGTCCATCGCCGGCTCCGAGAAAATCGTCAGGGTCGGTTCGGCGGCGAAGCCGGTAACCCGGAGTCCCGCGATCACCCCGTCTTCGGTGACGTCGGGGTTACGAATGGCCTCGAAGTCGAGCAGCGGCTGATCGGGCGCGCCGCTGAACAGCAGCTCTCCTTGACGGATCAGCAGATCCTGGCCGAAGGCGCGGAAACGGCCATCCGTCAGATTGACGTCGCCGAACAGCTGCACCGGCCCATCCTGCTGGCGCACTTCCAACGTTCCGGTGAGTCCGGTCTCGAGCCCTCGGGTGTCGAGCAGCATGTCGGGGCCCAGGTTGAGATTGATGAGCACATCGAGCCGCATGCCCGCCTCGCGCAGGGCCACCGCGGCGACCTCGTCGTTGCCCGCCGCGTCGTCGAGCGCCTCATTGCGCCTGGCGCGCTCCTCGTCGCGCCGGGTGATGACGATCTCGTCTGGGCTCGGGCTTACGGCCGCTGGCGGTGCCTCGCCGAGTTCCAGCCTCGCCCAGGGCACCTGCACGTCGCCACGCACGCTCAGCAGTTCCGGATTGACGCGCACCTGTATATCGGGAGCGACGCGCAGCTGGCCGAATTGCGGCAGGGTAACCAACAGGGGACGGCGCGTGCCATCCAGGTCGAGCGCGATGCGCCATTCGTCGAGCGAAGGCCACTCGGCACTGCCATCGATCACCAGTCGCCCCTCATCGCTGGCGACATACCCCATGATCCGTGCGGAATCACCGTTGAGTTCGACGCGAATGCGACCATCCTCGACGATCAGCGGAACGTCAAGGCCGCTGGCGCGCAACCCGTTCAGCTCGAGCGCCCCATCCAATTGCGGATTATCGCGCGTACCGCCTATCCTGACGCGCCCAGCGACTTCCCCTTCGAGCATATCGAGGCCGGAAGCCAGCGTGCGATAGCGCGACAGATCGAGGCCATCCAGGGTCAAGGTACCGTCCAGCTCACCGCTGCCGGTGGGGTCACTCAGGCCGATATCGAGATCAAGACGACCGGCGTCGGAAAGCTCCAGGCCGAGATTCATCGCCGTGCGATCCTGGCTGGCGTCGATCGTCACGTTCAGACGGGTGTCCGGCATCGACCAGGGCTGGCCGTAGATATCCAGTCCTTCCAAATCCAGTTGGCTGTTCAAGTCCCCCTCGAGACTCCACTGACTCCCTCCCTGTCGCCACTGCAACTGCAGCTCGGCTTCGGTGGTGCCACTGGCCCGCCAGTCCTGGGGCAGCCAGGGATCGAGAATGTCCAGCGGCAGCCCCTGGACCGAAAGTGCCGCTCGTCCCTGTTCGGCGCCTGCCTCGAGGGTGTCGTCGAGACAGACACGCCCGCCCTGTTCGCGGCGCAGACAGAACGGTTGCACCCGGGCATTGCCGCCGGCGAGATCGGCGCGAAAGACGACCGGATCGTCGAGACGCAGCTCGCCATACTCCGTATCCACCTCGAGCGGTGTGATGCGACCGTCGTAGCGCTGCCGATCGTCCGACAACCCACCCTCGAGCACCAGCGAGGCGCGCGACATGGGCATGTCGCGACCGGCCGTGGCCTCCAGTGTGGCCCGATGTGATGATAGCCGCCCCTCGAGGTCGAGCGATGTTTCGCTGAAGCGTTGACCGCCCGCTTCGAGCCCGCTGATATCGAGCGAAATATCCAGCTCGGGGTCGTCGAGTCCCTGGACGTTACCGGTCAACTGCAGCGCCTCGGCGCGATTGTCGGCGAAGGCCAGCTCGCTACCCTGGAGGTCCAGCTCCAGACGCGGCCGCTCGGGGCTTCCTCCCGTACCGAAGCGCCCGATCAGGCTGCCGCTCAACTCGTCGTGCAGATTTCCCAGCTCGAGCAGGCGAATATCGCCGTTCAGATCCATCCGCTGCTCCGAGATCGCACCGCTGGCGGTGACGCGGTTTTCACCCTGGCGGAAATCGAATCGCTCCACTTGCCATTGCATATCGCTGTCGCCCGCCAGGCTCGCCTCGAGCGATAGCGGCAGCTCCTGTAGCTCGCCGTCGATATTCAGCCGCGGCAAGCGCAACTGCCAGCCTTCGTCAGTCTGGATGAAAGACAAGTCCACATTGCCGCTCAGCCGGCCCTCCACGGCATCGGTGAACTGGCTCGGATCGACGTTGTCGAGTCGTGCCGTAGCCTCGACATCCAGTCCATCCTGCCACTCGATCCGGCCACGACTGACAACCGAGGCGTCACCCAGGCTCAGCGATAGCGGTGTCCAGGCGAAGTGCTCGAAATCGCCGCTGCCCGACAGAGCCACGCGCACTAGAGGAATCTCGGGTCCTTCCAGACGCATCGACAACGCCGCCCGGTAGTCCACCAAGCTACCCGCCAGACGCAACTCAAGGTCCTCTACGATGTAGGGCTCGCTCGGCATGGCGTCCGGTGACTCGGGCAGCTCGCTGGTGAGGCGGGTGGGCAATGGCCATTGAAGCAACTCACTGCTCACCGAGGCGTTGAATGGCAGCGTCGGGTCCAGGACATCCGCCTGGGCGGTCAGCGTGGCATCGACAGGGCCTCGTGCATTCAACTCGGCATGCAGCTCGCCCAGGCTGCCGTCGAGTTGCAGATCGAGTCGCTGCCCCGCGAGCTCAGGCATGAGCTCAGGCAACCAGAGTGCGGCCGTTAGCCGTGCCTCCAGCGGGTAATCGTCACGCAGCTCGACTCGGGCCGTGAGGCTCGCATCGGCATCCAGGCTGGCAACGTCGAGCGAGTCGATCTCCACTACCTGCCCGCTCGCCTCGAGAGCCAGCGTCACGGTGCGCAGCGAATACTCGAAGGGACCACTGATCTCGATGCCCTCGAGGCGTATCTCTGGCGCCGAAACGGAAATCGGAAGAGAGATTTCCGGCAGAGCCAAGCGCTCACGCTCCTCCAACGGCACCTCCGGCACGTCGGGATCGCTTCCCTGGGTCACGGTGGCGGTGGCAGCAAGGGCCTCCTCGCTCAGCACGGAGCCATTAGCGCTCTGCTCCAGAGCCAGCCCGGCGGGACCGGTTGGCAGTTCCACCATCAGCTCGATGAGACGCGTCGGCAGCAGGGTCAGCTCGTCCTCCTCGGCTTCGAGCCCGCTATCGAGCCGCTCCCAGGCGATCCTCGTCCCATCCGCCAAGCGCACGTCGACATCGCTCAATTCGATTTGCGGCGCATCGATCGCCATGGGGAAGCGGAAGGAAGGCGTCGAAGCCGGCGACGGTGCACTCTCTTCAGCTGCTTCCGCGCTAAGAACGGTGGTGGGCGCCGGGCTCTCGTCGGTAGTGGCGGCGGGCAGAACCACCCGCAGCCCCTCGGCACGCGTCGCCCCCAGACGAAGCTGGGAGCGTTCGGCCTCGGCAGCCGAGCGGAGGGTGTCGAGCGCGATGTGCGTGCCGTCGGCCAAGCGCATCTCGACGTCGTCGAGAGCGAGTTCCCGTACCTCTACCGGAAATGGCAGCTGAATCGAGCGAGTGCCGCCGGTGTCTTCATCTGTGGGCTCGTCAGCGGCAGCTTCACCGGCAGCCAGGCGCACCTGCCCTCCTTCCAGCGCCAAGCGATCGAGACATAACCGGCCGCGCAATAGGCAATCCTCGGCCCAGGCGAGCTCGAGGCGATCGGCAACCACCTCGGTGGCGCCGGCCTCGAGACGAAAGCCATGCAGCACGAGGCGATCCAGCGGTGCGCCTTCGACGCGTTCCAGCTCGTAGAAGCCGCGCTTGGCCCCTTCCTCGAGCAGCAGCCCAGCCCCCCAGGGCGACAGCGCCAGGCCGAGCACTAGCACAACGACGCCGAGAGCCAGCAGGAAAAGTACGATGACCAACCGCAGCAGTGACCAGAACAGCCGGCGAGCCCTCAAAACTCCGGACCGATGGCGAAGTGAAGACGCCACGAATTCTCCTCGTCGTCGAAGGGATGAGCGATGTCGAAGCGTACCGGGCCGACGGGAGACACCCAGCGCACGCCCAGGCCGGCGCCGGTGTTCAGCGATTCCGGCCACCAGTCGTCGAAGGCGTCGCCGCTGTCAATGAAGGCGGCTCCCCACCAGTCACCGGTTACGCGACGCTGCAGCTCGACGCTGCCGGCCAGAAGCTGCTGGCCGCCACGCAGCCGACCTTCCTCATTACGGGGAGCCAGGGTTTCGTAGCCATAGCCGCGCACCGAACGATCCCCGCCGGCGAAGAATCGCAGCGAAGGGGGAATCTTTGAGAAATCGCTGGTTTCGATGGCGCCCAGGTCCAGACGCGTTACGAATCGGAGGTCGTCTCCGAACATGCGAATCCACTGGGTGTCGCCGGTCATGCGCAAAAATTCGGCGTCGGAACCCCAGACGTCGCTGGAGTACTCGAAAGCGATGCGCTGCCGATCGCCCCAAGTGGGAAAGCGTGGGTTGCGAGTGCGCGTGCGCGACCAACTGACCCCGGGATAGTAGATGAAGACCTGCTCGGCTTCGCCCCCCTGAGTGAAATCCTCGTAAGTGGCTCGCACGAACAGCGTCTGTACCCAGAGATTGTCGAATTCCCAGCGCCGGGCGAATTCAACCGTCGCCTCGTTGGTACGCGTATCCTCGTTGTCCTGATGGCGAAGCCCGTACTGGAGCCGGTACTGATCTCGCAGCGGATCGTCGAGTGGCATCAGGTAGGTGCCGGTCAAACGCTGATCCGGCTGCGAGATGAAGAAATCATGCTCCAGACTGTGCCCGTAGCGGTTGACCCAAGGCTGGTTCCAGCCGAAATGGAGTCGCGGCCCAACGTCGGTGGCGTAGCCGATGCCGGTCTCGAACTGATGGCGATCGGCGGGTGTCACCGAGACATCCACGGGCATCACGGGGCGCTCGGCGACATGCAAGTTAGTGGCGGCGGACAAGGCTTCTGCGGAAAGGCGCGGCCGTTCGGCCTGTCGCGCTCGCTCGGCCATATCGCGGGGCAGCGAGGCCTCTCCCTGGGTACCGACTTCGTTCCACCAGCCCAGGGTGGGCGGCGAGAGTGCCAGCTCGCGCCGGGAATCCAGGCGCGGGCGCACGCTCACCGAGCTGAACCAGTTCGTCTGGCCCAGCCGCTGGGCATAGAGCGCCACCTGGCCGGCGAGATAGGGTTCGCCCGGCTCGAACGGAGCCAGCCGGTGCAAGCGATCCCTGACGATATGGCTGCCACGGATCGTCACGTCGCCGAAGTCGTAGCGACGACCGCTATCCAGCGCCAGGTAGAGGCGCGCGCTCTCGTCGAAGGGTCGGACCTCCATGCGCCGATCGGTGAAGGACCAATCGAAGTAGCCGCGCTCCAGCGCAAGACTGGCCAGGCGCCCGCGCAGCCGATCCCAGGGGGCGTGCACCAGGGGGTCTCCCTCCTCCAACGGGAAGGCGTCTATCGCCTCCTCGAAGGGAGCGTCACGGGCGGCATCGCCCTGCAGGCGAATGTCCACCCGCTCGACTACGACCTGGGGGCCCGAATCGATCGCCAGCTCGACATGGCGAGGCGGATCTCGCTCATCCAGTTGCGGCCGCACTCGCGGCTCGTAATAGCCGTAGACGCGCATGGCCTCCCGGGTACGACGCACCACCTCGCCCTCCAGGCGACGACGATCGTACTGAGCGGCGTCCAGGTCACTCAAGTAGTAGCGAACGTTGTCCGCTACATCGCCTTCCAGTCCCTCGATACGCGCCTCGAGGGCCATCGCGGCGTGTGCCATGCCGAAGCACAGGCAGAAAACCGCTACTCGTGAAACCATGCGCCTTCCCTTGCGTCGACTTCGCTACTCGACTCCATGTCTGACGTATCTCATGCTCGGTCCGCTACTGCAAGGCCTCGAGTCCGGCACTCAGCGTCAGTTGCTCCTGGCGCAGTTCCCGCAGCTCCGCCTCCATGGTCGACAGCCTCGCCTGAAGCTGGCCGACGACCTGCTCGCCCGCCTGCCGTCCAGCCAGTTCTTCCATCTCGCTGGACATACCCTCGAGGCTCTCCGACAGGTCCTGCAGGCGAGTTCCCAGCTCGTCATGTCGCGTCTGCATACGCTCATCCAGCGCTGCCAGACGCTCCTCGAACCCGGCCTCCGCTTCCTGTATCGCCTCGGCCAACTCCTCCTGGCGCTGTTGCAACGCTTCGAGCTGGCTAGTCTGGCGCTGATTGACGGCATCCAGGGCAGCGATCCGCTCCGCCAGCGCCTCGCGCCCCTCCACGCCCGCCCGTTCCAGCGAGTCCAGGGAAGTCCTCACGGCACTGATCAACGCATCACGGGTGTCAGCCTCCTCGATCAAAGTATCGAGCCTTGCCACGGAATCGTCGAGGCGTTCGTCGATAGCCTCGAAGCGCGAGGCCTCTCGCTCCACGACCTGCCGCACCTCGACCTCCTGACTCGCCAGCCGGGCGACCATGGATTCGGCGTGATCCTCAACGGAAGAGAGCCGCGATTCGATGTTCTCCAAGCGGTCTCCGCGCCCCTCCTCGGCATCGAAGCGTGCATGTACATTCGACATTTCCGACGATATCTGCTGCATCTGGGCCTCGAGCCGCATCCGCTCCTGCCAACCGAGCCAGACCACGACGATCAGCGCCGCCAGCAGCAGCAGGACCGCGAACTTCAGAGGCCACAGCCGAGGGCTCGGAGAAGCGTGACGGCGCGACCGAGTCAGGCTGGAATCGGGATCGGGCACGATGGGACGTCGCTCGGAAGGACGCGCTTCGGGCATGGCAAACTCCTTATCGGCAGGTGCTGCAGGCGCCCACGCATTGTAAGCGTATCAGGCACCTGCCGCATTCCACGACCTCAACGCGTCGAGCGCGGATCGGCGCGGCGGCCAATGCCGCGATAGACGAGGCCCCAGCCGGCCACATGGAAAGGATCGTAGATGTTGCGCCCGTCCAGCAGCAGGCGCTCACGCAGCAGTTCGGCCAGGCGCGGCCAGTCGGGATTCCAGTAGTGCTTCCACTCCGTCACCAGCATCAGCGCATCGGCCCCTTCACAAGCGGCATAGGGATCGCTGTCGAACAGGGTGAGCAAGGGATGCTCGCCGACCTCTTCCCGCAGTGCCGGGGTGGCGGCCGGGTCGTGCAGCTGTACGTGCACGCCTTGCGCCCACAAAGCCCTGAGCAGGGTCAGCACCGGCGCATGATCGATGCGGGCGGAGCCTGGCTTGAACGCCGCCCCCCAGATGGCCAGAGTGCGACCTTCGAGCTGGCCATGGAAGTGAGTCCACAGTTTGCGGAACAATGTCTCCTTCTTCTGCTCGTTGATGTCGAGCACCTGCTCGAGGAGCGCCGAGTGTCGTCCGCTAGCCTCCTGCACGTCGGCCAGGCGCATCAGGTCGCGCGAGAAATGAGGGCCGCCGAAGCCGCAGCCAGGGTAGAGATATTCGTAGCCGATGCGCGAATCGGCTCCCATCCCCTGGCGCACGTACTCGACATCGACGCCGAGGCTGTCGGCAAGCCCTGCAATCTCGTTCATGTAGCTGATCCGCGTGGCGAGCATGCCAATGGTGGCAAGCTTGGTCAGCTCGGCCGCTCGCCGGGGCATCAGTTGCATGACGTCGCGACGTCGATTGAAGGCTCGCAGCAGCTCACGCACCTGCGCTTCGGCGCCCTCATCGTCGCAGCCGAGAAGCCAGCGTCCCGACCGGGTGAAGCTGGCCCATGCCCGCCCCTCCTCGATCATGTCGACGAGGGCCACCGCCCGGCGTTCGCCATCCTTCAGGCGCGCCTCCAGGCGCTCGGTCTCGCCGACAGGGAAGGTCGAGTTGTTGACCAATGTCAGCGGGCCATCCTGACGCTCGGCGACACGTGCGGCCAGTTCGCCCGCCTCTTCACGCTGTTCGGGCGAAAGGGCCAGCCAGAGAATATCTACTCGCTGCGGTGCGACATCCTCACCGTTGGCCACGACCAGAGTGCCCTGCTCCAGGCCTTCTTCCAGTCGGGCCAGAAGGTCCGGCTCGCGGCGCAGCCAGTCGGCCGCTCGCAGAGCCGGCCAGCGCATCGTTTCGTGAGGCACCCAATGCACGTGGTGGCCCACCCAGGAGAGCGCCGCAGCGGCTGTGGCCGCTGCGAGCTCGCTACCGTGTAGCTCGATTCGCATGGCACTCACTCCGCTTGGCTATAGCGAGCGAGGAGTTCGCGGAAACCCTCGCCGAAGCGCGGATGGCGACGGGCATAGGCAAGCGTGGCCTCGAGATAGCCGAGCTGATGCCCGCAGTCGTAGGTCTTGCCGCGCATGCGCCAGGCATCGACACCGACATCGCTGCGCAGCGTCTCGATCGCGTCGGTCAGTTGGATCTCGTTACCGGCGCCCGGCGGTGTCTCGGCCAGCAGGGCGAAGATGCTGCCCGGCAGCACGTAGCGCCCGATCACGGCCAGATTGGACGGCGCCTCCTCGCGCGACGGCTTCTCGACCACGCCGGCCAGGGGGCACGACTTGCCGGCAGCCGGCGGTTCACCTTCCGGCTTGACGATACCGTACTTGTGCACCTGCTCCCACGGCACTTCCTCTACCATCAACTGCGAGCGCCCGCTGGCTTCGTAGGCATCGAGCATGCCCGCCAGGTCGTTGCGCGACTGCCCTTCATCGTCGACCAGCACGTCGGGCAGCAGCACGGCGAAGGGCTCGTCGTCGCCGATCACGGGGCGCGCGCAAAGCACGGCGTGTCCGAGGCCCAGCGGCTCATGCTGGCGCACGCTGATGATGTTGACGTCCTCGGGAATGATCGCGTGCAATTCGTCCAACAGGTCCTGCTTGTTCTTCGCCTCGAGGGTGGCCTCGAGCTCGTAATGCGTGTCGAAGTGGTTCTCGATGGCGCTCTTGCTGGCATGGGTCACCAGCACGATGTCGCGTATGCCGGCCGCCACCGCTTCGTTGACCACATATTGGATCACGGGGCGGTCGACGATGGTGATCATCTCCTTGGGAATCGCCTTGGATGCCGGCAGGCAGCGGGTTCCGAAACCGGCTACAGGCAGAACGGCCTTGCGAATCATGGTGCCTTCCTTGTCAATGGATGGATGACTCTGCCCGGACCCGTCACCGTTTCCATCATGGGAAAGCCCGGGCAGCTACGGGTAGAATAGAGCATGATACCGAAGGTAAAGAATGTTGCCAGGGCGACAGACCAATTGACACGGAGAGACCACATGAGCGCAAGCCTCCATCCCAACGTCGACCAGGGCGAGATCGCCAAGTTCGAGGCGCTCGCCAGTCGCTGGTGGGATCCGCACAGCGAGTTCAAGCCGCTGCACGAGATCAACCCGCTGCGCCTGGATTTCATCGACGCGCGTTGTGGCCTGGCGGGACGCAAGGTGCTCGACGTCGGCTGTGGGGGCGGCATCCTGGCCGAGGCCATGGCCCATCGTGGAGCGCACGTGACGGGCATCGACATGGGCGAGGCACCGCTCGGCGTGGCCCGCCTGCATGCGCTGGAGAGCGGCGTGGAAGTCGAGTATCGCCAGGCCAGCGCCGAAGTACTGGCCGTGGAGCAGCCCGGCCACTACGACGTAGTGACCTGCCTGGAAATGCTGGAACACGTACCCGATCCCGGTTCGGTCATCAGCGCCTGCGCCACCCTGGTCAAGCCCGGCGGGCACCTGTTCTTTTCGACGATCAATCGCAACCCCAAGGCCTATGCCCTGGCCATCGTCGGCGCCGAGTACCTGCTCCAGCTGCTGCCTCGCGGCACGCACGAGTATCGCAAGTTTATCCGCCCCTCGGAGCTGGCGGGGTGGTGTCGGGAACATGGTCTTGAGGTGCGCGAGCAGAGCGGCCTCACCTACAACCCGCTGACGCGACGGTACCGCCTCGCACCCCGCGACGTCTCGGTCAACTACCTGATGCATTGCCGACGGGAGACGGCATGACGAATGCCCCACGTGCCCTGCTGTTCGACCTCGACGGCACACTAGTCGATACCGCCCCGGATCTGGCGCGGGCCACCAATGCGCTGCGAACCCATCATGGCCTCGAACCGCTGCCCTATTCGGCGATCCGCGCCCAGGTGTCGAATGGCGGCAGTGCCCTGGTGACCCTGGCACTCGGTCTGGAAAAGCTCCATCCGGAGCATGACGCGGCGCGCCGGTTCCTGCTGGACGCCTACGGCGAAGCCGTGGCCGTGGAGAGCTGTCTATTCCCTCACCTGGAACGACTGTTGGCAGACTGCGAGACACGCCGTCGACCCTGGGGAATCGTCACCAACAAGCCGCGCGCCTATGCCGCACCGCTGATCGATGCGCTGGGACTACGCCCCGGCGCCCTGCTCTGCGCCGACGATCTCCCGGTCAGGAAACCTTCTCCCGAGCCGCTGCTGGCGGCGGCACGGCAACTGGATGTACCCCCCGACGCCTGCTGGTATATCGGCGACCACGTGCGCGACATGCAGGCGGCGCGCGCCGCCTGCATGACCGCCGTGGCCGTCGGCTATGGCTATATCGAAGAGGGCGACGACTATCACAGCTGGCCGGCCGATCTCTGGTTCGAGACCTGCGACTCACTGGTGGCAGCGCTGCTCGAAACGGCTTGACCCGCAAATGCGCATGGGCGCAAAGCCATTCATCACTTGGATGGCTGGGCGTCGAAGCGCTCGCCGTTGTGCCCGCGACTATCGGGGCCCATCAGCCATAAGTAGGTGGGCATGATCTCTTCCGGCGTACGCAGGGTATCGGCGTCTTCCCCCGGATAGGCGGTGGCACGCATCTTCGTGCGCGTGGCGCCGGGATTGAGCGTGTTCACGCGAATCGTACCCAGGTGCTCGAGCTCATCGGCAAGTACCTCCATGAAGCCCTCGGTGGCAAACTTCGAGACAGCATAGGCTCCCCAGTAGGCACGCCCGCGGCGCCCCACGCTGGACGAGGTGAAGACCACCGAAGCATCTGCGGATGCCCTCAGCAGCGGCAGCAGCGCCTGGGTCATCCAGATCGGCCCGTTGATATTGACCTGCATGACCTGAGCCCAGAGTTCCGGATTGTACTGCTCGAACGGAGTGATGCGCCCTAGCAATCCGGCATTATGCAGGATACCGTCGAGTCGGCCGAACTCCTTGTCGAGGGTCTCGGCCATGTCATGGTAATCCTTGAGCGTAGCCCCCTCGAAATTGAGCGGAAAGATGGCCGGCTGGGGGCCGCCAGTCGCCTCGATTTCGTCGTAGACGCGCTCCAGCTTGTCGATAGTACGACCCAGCAGGACCACCGTGGCGCCATGACCGGCGAAGGTCAGGGCAGCGGCGCGACCGATGCCGTCGCCCGCACCCGTCACCAGGATCACACGGTCGCGCAGCAGGTTGGCAGGCGCCGCATAGTCGATCTTGCAACTCATCTTGGCTCCTTGAACGAGGCCGGCCTAGAGGGATTGGCGCAGGAAGTCATTGGCAAGCCCGGCGGCACTGCTATCCGGGTAGTCGTCACGGACACGTTCCAGCAGTTCCCGGCTTTCGTCGATATTGCCCTGGCGCGCCTTGATCAGACCAAGCTTGTAGAGCGCATCGGGCAGCTTGCTGCTCTGGGCGTGGTTGTCGATGACTTGGCGGAATGCCGCTTCCGCCTGTTCCAGGTTACCCTCGGCAGAATGCAGCTCGCCCAGCCAATAGTAGCCGTTGGCGGTCAGGCTGGTGTCGGGGTACTGCGCGACGAAACCCTCGAAGGCAGCGATCGCCTCGGCGAATTCGCGGGCCTGGACTTTGGCGAATGCCGCCTGATAGGCCTCCTGCGCTTCAGCGCTGTTACCGCTGGGCGACGGGGATTGCGCCACCTGCCGCGCCGACTCCTCATCCACTTCCGGGCGCGACTCGATGCCGGCGCTACCGGCCATTAAACGCTCGTCCAGATCGAGATATTGCTGTCGGGTCTGGTTGCGTAGCTGTTCGATCTGGTGGCGCAGTTCTTCGATCTGGCCCCGCAGACGCTGGATCTCCTGCTCGTTCTCCTGCACCTGGTTGAACAGCACCAGACTGCCACCCGCCTCCTCGCGCACCTCAGCCTGTTCGAGAAAGCCGCGCGATTGAGCCGTCCGGTCTTCTACGATGGGGCGCTGCTGGGCTTCGACTAGGCTTATCACGGACAGCGGGAGCACCAAGGCTCCCGCGCCGCACAGCCTTTTCAGACTGTGTCTCATGCATCACTCCATCGGCGCATGTTCGCGCCGTCCGATTCAGTAGGCAAAGACGACGCGACGGTTCTGGGCGTGCGAGTCATCGCTGCTGCCCCGCGCCGCCGGGCGCTCCTCGCCGTAGCTGACGATTTCGAGCTGCGACGGAGAGACACCCTGCACTTCGAGGAATCGCTGCACCGACTTGGCACGACGCTCGCCAAGCGCCAGGTTGTACTCGCGGGTACCGCGCTCGTCGGTATGGCCCTGCAGCACGACGCGGGCGCTCGGATTGGAACGCAGGTAGCGCGAGTGCGCGACCAGCACCGATTCGAATTCGGGCCGAATGTTGTCGCGGTCGTAATCGAAGTAGATCGTGCGAACTTCGGGGATACGGCCGTCGGCCTGCTGGCCGGCGCGATCACCACTGACGCCGGAGCCACTGACCTGTCCACTGCCAGCGGCACCGCTACCGGCGGCACCGCCGGTACCCGTGCCATCCATGGATCCATCACGACTACCACCGGTGCTGGAGCAGCCGGCAACGAGGGCCAGAGACAGGGCGATCGCCAGGGTCCTGGCATGCGACTTGAATTGCATCGTCAACTCCTCAAAGGATACGAATGACACACTACGTTCAGTTCAGAAACGGTGACCACGCGGGCTCGCGTACGTCACCCTGCGCCGATGGCAGCCTGTAGGACGCTCGTCCATCAGCCGACACGGCCCCCAACACCCCGCTGTTACCTTGCTGGGTGGCGAAGATTACCATGGTCCCATTGGGCGCAACACTAGGTGACTCATCCAGACGAGAGTCACTCAGCACGACCAACCGATCGGAATCCAGATCCTGTCGGGCGACCTGGAAGCCATTGTTACCGCGATGGATCATGAAGATCGACTCGCCGTCCGGCGAGAAGCGTCCGCGGGCATTGTAATTGCCCGTAAACGTCAAGCGCTCCGCCTCCCCACTGCCGAAGCTATAGCGGTAGAGCTGGGGGCCTCCGCTACGATCGGAGGTGAAGAGCAGGCTGCGTCCATCCGGCGCCCAGGAGGGTTCGGTATCGATGCTCGAGCTGTTGGTGATGCGCTCGAGGTTGCGCGATGCCACATCCATCACGTAAATGTCGGGCTGACCGTCCTTGGACAGTGTCATGGCCAGACGACGACCGTCGGGCGACCAGGCCGGTGCACCGTTGAGCCCTTCGAAGTTGGTCAGCTGCGCACGTTGTCCACTGGCCACCTCCTGTACGTAGATGGCAGGCCGGCCGGATTCGAATGACACATAGGCCAGCTTGCGTCCATCCGGCGACCAGGCCGGCGACAGGATCGGCTCGCGCGAATTCAGGATCTGCTGGCTATTGTGACCGTCCGCATCGGCCACGTAGAGGGTAAACTGCCGGTCATTCTCGGCGCCTTGGGCCGTGACATAGGCAATGCGCGTGGAGAAGGCACCACGAATGCCCGTGACCGCTTCGAAGATCTGGTCACTGATGTAGTGCGCTGCACCGCGCATCTCGCTGCCACCGGCGGTGACGTTCTCGCCCAGCATGCGGCTCTGGCCACTGACATCCAGCAGCTCATAGCGGATGCGATAGCCATTTCCTTCGCGGCTGACCCGACCGACTACCATGTAGCGGACATCCAGAGCGCTCCACTGGCCGTAGCGCACCTCATCGCCGCTGCTGGGCCGGTCGTACATCGCTTCGCGCTCGAGCGGATCGAAGAATCCGCTGCGCTCCAGGTCGTCGCTGACGATCTGCGCCACATCCTCGGACAGGCTTTCACCATCGGCGGCGAAGGGCACGATGGCGATAGGCGTGGCGCGGTCGCTGCCTCGCGTGATCTCGATGGTGAGGTCGGCCTGGGCCAGCGTGCTGAACATCAGCAGCATGGCACTCAGCCAGATGGTCATCAGAGCTTTCATCAGCGTACATCTCCTGGTGTGAATCGCAGATTGAACTGGCGGAAGTCACGTTGCGCCATCGCGGGTAGCTGGCGCAGCTCGCTGAACGGTGCGGCGGCTTCCACTGCCTGTACGGCGGAGCGATCGAAACTGCCGTCTCCGCTACTCTGGGTAATGGTAGCGCCAAACAACTCGCCCGAGGGACCCAGCTGCACCTGGACGGTGGCGGCCATGTCATTGCCCGCTCCCGGCGGAATGACCCACGCCTGCTCCACCGCTCGGCGCACCAGGTTGATGAAGCTGTTGGCAGCCTCCTGCGCCTGTCGTGCGTTGGCCACAGCATCCGACTCGCCTTCGATGGCGCGATCGAGGCCCTGACTGGCAGCCTCCGCGGCACGCCTGGCTTCCTCCTC
The DNA here is from genome assembly GCF_002930105.1 of Billgrantia saliphila. Lineage (GTDB taxonomy): Bacteria > Pseudomonadota > Gammaproteobacteria > Pseudomonadales > Halomonadaceae > Halomonas > Halomonas saliphila. Next base: position 94,635 of record NZ_PJRN01000011.1, read on the forward strand.
ACGGCGGCGCTGTTCCTCGGCCTCCCGCTGGCGGCGGGCCTCTTCCTCCTCACGGCGGCGCTGCTCCTCGGCCTCCTGCTGGCGGCGGGCCTCTTCCTCCTCACGGCGGCGCTGTTCCTCGGCCTCCTGCTGACGGCGAGCCTCTTCCTCTTCGCGGCGGCGCTGCTCCTCGGCCTCCTGCTGACGGCGGGCCTCTTCCTCCTCGCGGCGGCGCTGCTCCTCGGCCTCCTGCTGGCGGCGGGCCTCTTCCTCCTCGCGGCGGCGCTGCTCCTCGGCCTCCTGCTGGCGACGGGCCTCCTCCTCGGCACGCCGCTGCTCCTCCAATTGGCGCTGGCGCTCGGCCTCTGCCGCCGCCTCCTGTTGCCGCTGCCTCTCGGCTTCCTGCTCCTGGCGCAGCTGAGCCTGACGCTCGGCCTCCTCGGCACGCCGCTGGGCTTCCTCCTCGGCGGCTTCCCGGGCCTCCCGAAGCCGGCGAGCCTCTTCTTCGCGCGCCGCGCGCTCCTGCTCCTCCACGGCCTCGCGTTCGGCCTGCTCGCGGGCCTGGGACTCTTCTTCAGCCTGTCGTGCCCGCTCTTCCTCCTGCTCTCGGGCTTCCTCTTCCTGCTGCTGCTGGGCTTGTTCCTCGGCCTGGCGCTCGGCGGCACGTGAGCGCGCCTCCTCGGCACGCTGCGCCTGGTCGGTGGCCGTTTCGGTACTGACGAGCGTGGCCTGAACGATGGATGAGGTCTCCGGATCGTCCGGCTGTCGCTGCGGCAGGGAAATAACGCTGAGCACCAGAATCAGCACATGCAGGCCGATGGCGAGCAGCGTCGGCAGGCCGTAACCGACGGCTCCTCGCCGTCGCCTGCCCACGCCCCGTTGCTGTCGAGCCATCACGTCTCCTCGTCTCTCAGTCACGCGGCGGTGGCTCGGAAATCAGCCCGACATTGCCCACCCCAGCCACTTGCAGGGTGCTCATCAGGGAAACGATCTCGCCATAGGGCACGAAACGATCCCCACGCACCATGACCGGGGTCCCGGGCTGGCGCTCCAGCAGAATGATCACGCGATCGGCAAGTTCATCGAGATCCACCGTCATCTCCTCGCCGCCGATCGACAGGAAATACTCGCCTTCGCGATCCACCGACACGATGATCGGCTCGCGATCCTCCTGCGCGTCGATCGGCTCGGAGGTGACCTGGGGAAGCTCGACCTGTACGCCCTGGGTCAGCATGGGCGCGGTGATCATGAAGATCACCAGGAGCACCAGCATGACATCGATGAAGGGAACGACGTTGATCTCCCCCATCGGCTTGCGACGGCTGCCGCGATTGAACGGTCCATGCATCATGCGATCCCCTCAGGCGCCGACGGCTTCGCCACGACCCTGCAGATTGCGATGCAGGATGGAATGGAACTCCTCGGCGAAGTCTTCGTACTTGCCCAGCAATCTTCCCGATTCAGACGATAGACGGTTGTAGAAGATGACCGCGGGGATGGCGGCAAATAGGCCCATTGCCGTGGCGATCAATGCCTCGGCGATCCAGGGCGCCACCGTCGCAAGAGTCGCCTGCTGGGCCATGGAGAGCGACTGGAACGAGCCCATGATGCCCCACACGGTACCGAACAGGCCGATGTAGGGGCTGGCCGATGCCACGGTGGCGAGGAACACCAGATGAAGTGTCAGGCGATCCTCCTCTCGCGACCACGCCACCCGCATGCTGCGCTGAACGCCGTCGAGAATGGCATCGGGACTCTTGGTCTTGGGCACCAGACGGTTGAATTCACGAAAGCCAGCGCGAAAAACATGTTCGGCCCCCTGGGTCTCCTGCTCGGAGGGGGTTTCACGATACAGCTCGTTGAGGTCTACCCCCGACCAGAAGCGCTCCTCGAAGTGCTGGTGGGCCCGACGTGCGCGGCGCAGCACGAAGGTACGCTGGAAGATCACGACCCAGGAGAGGATCGAGCCAATCACCAGGATCAACATGACCAGCTGCACCATGGTACTGGCGCTCATGATCAGGTGGGGTATGGACATGGAGTCGTTCACGGGCATCCTCGTTGATCTTCGGTTAACCGTTGAGGGCCGCGGCGAGCGCCTGCGGCCATGCTGTGGGTCTAAGGCGAGCGGCATCCAGACAGGCGATGTCGATCTGGGCCTCGCACAAGGGTTCCCCGCCACGCCACACTGCCTGAGCGAAGCTCATCCGGCAGCGTCCGTGCGATGCGACGACAGCGCTGACGCTCAGTTCGTCGTCGAGGCGGGCGGGCTTGGCATAGCGACACTCCAGGCGATGCACCACCAGTTGAATGCCGGCGTCGAGCAGCTCGCGCTGAGTCAAGCCATGATGGCGCAGCCATTCACTACGTGCCCGCTCCATATACTTGAAATAATTGACGTAGTAGACGATGCCACCCGCATCGGTATCCTCGATGTAGACACGTACCGGCAGCCGAAACTCACTCACGGACGCACCTCGCCGCTAGCGTCCAGGGCCTGATCGTGCGGCGCGAGGCCGAAATGCTGCCAGGCTTGGCGGGTCACCACTCGTCCGCGTGCGGTGCGCATCATCAATCCCTGCTGGATCAGGTAGGGTTCGATGACGTCCTCGATGGTGTCGCGCTCCTCGCCGATCGCTGCCGCCAGCGAATCGATCCCGACCGGGCCACCGTCGAATTTCTCGATCATGGCCAGCAGCAGGCGCCGATCCATGTGATCGAGACCGTGGTGGTCCACATGCAACATGTTGAGCGCCTGGTCGGCAATGGGCGCATCGACGCGTCCATCGGCACGCACCTGGGCGAAATCGCGCACTCGACGCAGCAGCCGATTGGCAATGCGCGGCGTGCCGCGCGAGCGTCGCGCCACCTCGTGGGCGCCACCGCGATCGACTTCGACGCCGAGCAGGCGTGCCGAGCGCGCAACGATCTCGGTGAGCTCATCAATGGCGTAGAACTCGAGGCGCTGTACGATGCCGAAACGATCGCGCAACGGCGATGTCAGCAGGCCTGCGCGCGTGGTGGCCCCCACCAGTGTGAAGCGCGGCAGATCGAGCTTGATCGAGCGTGCCGCCGGCCCCTCGCCGATGACGATATCGAGCTGGAAATCCTCCATCGCGGGATAGAGGATTTCCTCCACTACCGGCGACAACCGATGGATCTCGTCGATGAACAGCACGTCGCCCGGCTGCAGATTGGTCAGCATGGCCGCCAGGTCGCCGGCACGCTCCAACACCGGGCCGGAAGTGGACTTGAGGCCCACACCCATCTCGGCGGCGATGATATTGGCCAGGGTGGTCTTGCCCAGCCCCGGCGGACCGAACACCAGCGTATGGTCGAGACTCTCGTCGCGACCCCGCGCGGCGGTGATGAAGATATCGAGCTGCTCACGCACGCGGGGCTGCCCGATGTACTCGGCCAGGCGCTTGGGGCGGATCGCGTGGTCGACACGATTCTCGCCCTCGCGTTCGTCGGCGGCGATCAAGCGGTCATTGTGCATCATATCGAACACTCGCGGTCACGCTGGCGGCCCCTGTGGCGCCGTCCGGCTGCGCAGCGCATTCCGGCGGCTGTGTTAGAGACAATACTCCTTTCATCCGGCCAGGCGCTTGGTCAGCGCCGCCTTGATCATGGCTTCGGTGGATAGCCCCTCGTCGAGCCCGGAAAGCATCTTGGCGGCCTCGGCGGGCTTGTACCCCAGACTGACCAGGGCGGCTTCGGCATCGGCCAGCGGGTCCTGGCGCAGCGCATCGCCCTGGCCCGACGCGACATCGGCGATAGCGACCCCCTCCGTGGCATGTTCCCAGTGAGGAAAACGGTCGCGCATCTCGACGATCAAGCGCTCGGCGGTCTTCTTGCCCACACCAGGCAGGCGCGTCAGGGATTTGACGTCGTCTTCCATCACACAGCGAATGAAGGCCGTCTCGTCCATCCCCGAAAGTATCGCCAAGGCCAGCTTGGGCCCGATGCCGTTGACCCGAATCAGCGCGCGAAACAGCGCTCGCTCCTGCTCGCGGGCGAAGCCGTACAGCAGGTGGGCGTCTTCACGCACAGTGAGATGCGTATAAAGGAAGACGGGCTCGCCCACGCCAGGCAGCGCCACCAGCGTGGTCATCGAGGCTTCGAGTTCGTAGCCGACACCGGCCACGTCCACCACCAGCCAGGGGGGTTGCTTGTCGAGAAGGGTGCCACGCAGGCGTCCGATCATGGAGCTTCACTTTCCCGATCTGAAGGTCGTTCAAGGCCTAAGGCCTTCCTGGCGCCACTATACTGGTCGCTCAAGCGGCTGACCAGCCCGCCGTCAAACGCTGTTCGAGAATAGTTTATCGCGTCTCCGGTTGGCTACGCTCATGGCTGATAATCGCGCCAGGAACCCCCACGCCGGCGCGTTCGGTGGCCGCCGAAGCTGCCGCGCTGGACCAGACCGATGCGAGCGTGGGCATGGGTCAGAGCGATGGCCAGCGCATCGGCGGCATCCGCTTGGGGCACGCCGTCGAGCCCCAGGATGGAAACGATCATGTGCTGGACCTGGATCTTGGTCGCCCCGCCGCTGCCGGTCACGGCCTGCTTGATCTGCCGCGGCCCATACTCATGGACGGGCAGGCCATGATTGGCGGCGCAGACGATCGCCGCGCCGCGTGCCTGGCCGAGCTTGAGCGCAGAATCGGGGTTCTTCGCCATGAAGACCTGCTCGATGGCCATCTCACCCGGACCATGCAGGGAGACCAGCTCGGCGATACCGGCATAGATGCGCGCCAGGCGCTGGGGAAGCGCGACGTCCTGAAGCCGAATGCAACCGCTGGCCACGTAGCGCGGCGCGGGAGTGCTGACGTCGAGCACTCCGTACCCCGTGGTGCGCGACCCCGGATCGATGCCGAGAATCAGCATGCGCGCCGGTCAATCCAGGTGTTCGATGACATCGTTGCTGAACTCCGTATTGGTAAGAACATCGCCCAGAAACCACGAGCGGAGCGAGGGTTCGCCGATGCGACACCGGCGCCAGAAGGCGCCGGTGTCGGGGCTGAAGGATTGGTCGCTCGGTTACTCGCCGCCTTCCGGCTTCGGCTTCTGACGCAGTCGGATATGCAGGTCCTTGAGCTGCTCTGCGCCCACCTCGCCGGGAGCGTCGGTCATCAGACAGGCGGCGCTCTGGGTCTTGGGGAAGGCGATCACTTCACGGATGGTGCGCGCTCCGGCCATCAGCATCACCAGGCGATCGAGGCCGAAGGCCAGTCCGCCATGGGGCGGCGCACCGTACTGCAACGCGTCGAGCAGGAAGCCGAACTTTTCGCGGGCCTCCTCTTCACCGATCCCGAGGATCTCGAACACGGTGCTCTGCATCTGCTGGTCGTGGATACGGATTGAACCGCCGCCCAACTCGGTACCATTGAGCACCATGTCGTAGGCGCGCGACAGCGCCTCGGCCGGGTTGGCCTTGAGCGCCTCGGGGCTGCACGACGGCGACGTGAACGGGTGGTGCAGCGGGCTCAGGCGACCGTTGTCGTCGGCCTCGAACATGGGGAAGTCGACCACCCACAGGGGCGCCCAGTCGCGGGTGTAGAGATTGAGGTCCTCGCCCAGTTTGACGCGCAGCGCACCGAGCGCCTCGTTGACGACACGCGCCTTGTCGGCGCCGAAGAAGACGATGTCGCCATCTTCCGCACCGACGCGGTCGAGCAGTTCCTCAATCACGTTCTCCATGAACTTGACGATCGGCGACTGCAGGCCCTCAAGGCCCTTGTCGCGATCGTTGACCTTGATCCAGGCAAGGCCCTTTGCGCCGTAGATGCCGACGAACTTGGTGTAGTCGTCGATCACCTTGCGCGACATGCTGGCACCGCCAGGCACCTTCAGCGCCGCCACGCGGCCGTCGGCGGCATTCGCCGGGCCGGAAAAGACCTGGAAATCGACCTGCTGCATCAGGTCGTCGACATCCACCAGCATCAACGGGATGCGCAGATCAGGCTTGTCGGAGCCGTAGCGATCCATGGCCTCGGACCAGGTCATGCGCGGAAATGGCGGCAGCTCGACGTCGAGCACGTCCTGGAACAGCTCGCGAATCATGGACTCGGTGACACCCATGATGTCCTCCTCCTCGACGAAGGAGGCCTCGATGTCGATCTGGGTGAATTCCGGCTGGCGGTCGGCGCGCAAATCCTCGTCGCGGAAGCACTTGGCAATCTGGTAGTAGCGATCGAAGCCGGCCACCATCAGCAGTTGCTTGAACAGCTGCGGCGACTGCGGCAGGGCAAAGAAGCTGCCCGGATGGGTGCGGCTGGGCACCAGGTAGTCGCGAGCACCCTCGGGCGTGGCGCGGGTCAGAATCGGCGTCTCGATGTCGAGGAAGCCCTGCCCCTCGAGGAAGGCGCGTACGTGGTGCGAGATACGCGAGCGCAGGCGCAGCTTCTCGATCATCTCGGGACGGCGCAGGTCGATGTAGCGATGCTTGAGACGCACCTCCTCGCCGACCTTGCCATGTTCGTCGAGCTGGAACGGCGGTGTGGCCGCCGTGTTGAGCACTTCGACTTCCTTGGCCAGCACCTCGATCATGCCGGTGGGCATCTTGGGGTTCTGGGTGCCTTCAGGGCGCAGCCGTACGCGGCCGGAGATACGCAGCACGAACTCGCTGCGCGCACGGTCGGCATTGGCGAAGGCCTCGGCGGTGTCGGGGTCGACCACGACTTGGGCGATGCCATCGCGATCGCGCATGTCGAGGAAGATCACGCCCCCATGGTCACGACGGCGATGTACCCAGCCGCACAGGGTGACCGTCTGGTCCACCAGGGTTTCGTTGAGCTGGCCGCAATAATGGCTGCGCATGTCGTATCCTGTTTCCGTTAAGCGTTATCGAAAAGGTTGTTGAAATCGGCTTGTTGGGATCGGCGCGGTGAAGCGTCAGGCCGCGGCGCCGTCCTTCGCCGGCGCCTTGCTCTCCTTGCCTTCGCCGCCACCGCTCGCCGAGTCGCCGGCCAGGTTCTTCTTGCTGCCGGACTTGAAATCGGTCTCGTACCAGCCGCCACCTGCCAGTCGGAAGCCTGCGGCGGAGACCAGGCGTCCGAGTTCCGGAGCATGGCAGGCAGGACAATCGGTCAGCGGAGCGGCGCTCAGTTTCTGAAGCTTCTCCAGACGGTGGCCGCAGGCCTTGCACTGATATTCATAGATGGGCATGGTTCAATTCACTCCTGATTCGACAGCGCGCAACCAACGGCGATATAGGGCCGAGCGACGCACTTTCCAAGCCTGCCGTGAGAGCCGGACATTATAACGTGCCTGACAAGGCCTGTCCCGGCCTTGCACGGCGGATCCACAAAAGGAAAAACCCGCATGAAAGCCGTGATACTCGATGCCGCCAGCCTCGGCCCCGATGTCGATTTAACCCCCCTGCGCGAGCAGGTCGACACACTCGAGGTCTACGAGCAGAGCACCACCGAGCAGAGCCGTGAACGCCTGGCCGGCGCCGACGTCGCAATCGTCAACAAGGTGGTGTTGGACGGCGCCACCCTCGAGGCGCTGCCTTCGCTGCAGCTGATCTGCGTACTGGCCACCGGCACCAACAACATCGACATGGCCACCGCACAGCGTCGTGGCGTCGCCGTACGCAATGTCGCCGCCTACGGCACCGCCAGTGTCGCCCAGCACACGATGATGCTGATCCTGGCCCTGGCCAACCGGCTGCCGCTCTATCAGCGCGACGTGGCCGCGGGGCGCTGGAACGAGAGTCCTTTCTTCTGTCTGATGGAACACGGCACGCTGCAGCTCGAGGGCAAGCGCCTGGCGATCGTCGGCCAGGGCGAGCTGGGTAGCCGTGTGGCCGCACTGGCGGAAGCGTTCGGCATGCGCGTGAGTTTCGCCGCGCGCCCCGGCAGCGAGGCCAACGACAGCCGCCCGGGCATTGCCGAACTCGCTACCGAAGCCGATGTCATCAGCCTGCACTGCCCCTTGACCGACGCCACGCGACATCTGATCGGTGCCGGCCTGATGGACACCGTCAAGCCGGGCGCCCTGCTGGTGAACTGCGCTCGCGGTGGGATCATCGACGAATCGGCCGCCCTGGCGGCGCTGCGTGACGGCCGCCTCGGCGGCCTCGGTGTCGACGTGTTGCCGAAGGAACCCCCGCGCGAAGGCCATCCACTACTCGATGCCCTCGCCGAGCCGCTCAATCTGATCGTCACCCCGCACAATGCCTGGATCACGCCCGAGGCAAGGCAGCGTATCGTTGCGCTGACGGTAGACAATCTGCGCAATTGGCAAGCCCAGCGGAGCGGAGTCTGACCATGCTTCACAACCTGGGTTCGATCAATCTCGACCATTTCTACCGAGTGCCGCACCTGGTCCATCCCGGCGAGACGCTAGCCAGTCACGGCTACCACGTCGGGCTGGGCGGCAAGGGAGCCAACCAGTCATTGGCCATGGCGATGGCGGGCGGCCAGGTCAGCCACTGGGGACGGCTGGGCAGGCAAGACGCCTGGGCCCGTGACCGGCTGGCACGGGCCGGCGTCGACGTCAGCCACGTCGAACTCGTCGACGAGCCCAGCGGACACGCCATTATCCAGGTCGACGAGCGCGGCGAGAACACCATTATCCTGCATCCCGGTGCCAACCACGGCTTTACCCGACGTCACCGCGACGCCCTCTGCGAGGCCGCCCAGCCAGGCGACTGGTTGCTGGTACAGAACGAGTGCAACGGACTGCCCGAACTGCTCGAATGCGCTCGCCAGCATGGCCTGGAGATCGCCTTCAACCCGGCGCCGATGAGCGATACCGTGCTGACGCTGCCGCTGGAAGCTTGTCGCCTGTTGTTCGTCAACCGAGGCGAAGCCGCCTGGCTCACCGGGCTACCCGAATCCAGCGAGGCCCGCGTCCTGCTGGAAGCGCTGCATGAGCGGCTGCCGCGCACGGCGACGGTGATCACCCTGGGTAGTGAAGGCGCCTGGTACCAGTCGGCCGACGAACGTCATTACCAGCCCGCCCTGCCGGTCGAGGCGCAGGACACCACCGGCGCCGGGGATACCTTCATTGGTTACTTCATGGCCGCACTGCAGGAGGGCCAATCCATTACCGGCTGCCTGGCGTTCGCCACCCAGGCCGCCGCGTTGGGCGTCCAGCGTCCCGGCGCGGCCGATAGCATCCCATCGCGCGACGAGGTCAAGCAGCTCCTGACGTCCCACTCCCCCCGCCCCAATCCCTGACATCACCAAGGAGGTCATGTGTCCCATTCGATCATTTTCGATACCGACCCCGGCGTCGACGACGCCCAGGCCATCGCCATCGCTCTGCGCCATCCCGAGATCGAGCTGCTCGGGATGACGACCACCTACGGCAACGTGGACATCGAGACCGCTACCCACAATGCGCTGTTGCTCAGCGAATTGGCGGAGCGCGACATTCCCGTCGCCCAGGGGGCCGCCGGGCCAATGGTCAAGCCGCGTCATCCCGCGCCGGCCCACATTCACGGCGCCAACGGGCTGGGCAACATCGAGCTACCCGGGGTGAAAGGGGTGAAGGATCCACGCAGCGCGGCCCAGTTCATCGTCGATACGGTCAACGAGCGTCCGGGCGAGGTCACCCTGGTCGCGGTGGGTCCGGTAGGCAATCTGGCCGCCGCCCTACAGCTCGACCCCGACCTGACCGGGAAGGTCCGGCAGGTGGTGATCATGGGCGGCTCGATTCGCGAAGGCGGTAACGTCACGCCGGTCGCCGAGGCCAACATGTTCAACGATCCACATGCCGCTCAGCGAGTGCTGACCGCCGACTGGCCGCTGACCCTGGTAGGGCTCGACGTTACCCATCGCTGCGTACTGAGCCAAGCGCACATGGCGCGCATCGAAGCCGGCCAGGGTGCTCTTGGCAAGGTGCTGGCCGGCAGCTACGCCTTCTATCGCGATTTCTACCGCGAATTCCTCGGCATCGATGGCTGCTGCCCCCACGATAGCTGTGCGCTGGCCTGGTTGCTGCGCCCCGACCTGTTCACCACCGCTCCCGGTCATCTGACCGTGGTGACCGAGGGCATGGCCGAGGGCCAGACCATCTTCGCCCCAGAGGGCCGGGGCTTCATCGTGGACCGCTGGTCGCAGACCCCGCTGGTCGAGGTCTGCCTGGAGGTAGACGGCGACGCCGTGGTGGAGTGGATTGCCGACACCCTCGGCTGAGCCGGGCTAGAGGCAGACGAAGCTGTCCGGGTCTCGACACTCGATCGATTCCAGCTCGACGTGTGTGACCCGGGCATTCGGCGGCCCCTGCCACAGCCAGTTCGCCACCTGATTGACCGCCTCGCCATTGCCGCAGAGCAGCACTTCCACCTGCCCGTCCGGCAGGTTCTTTGCGTAGCCGGTCAGGCCGCGCTGCAGCGCCTGCTCCTGCACGCCCCGGCGATACCATACGCCCTGCACTTTCCCGGCGACGCGCGCCTTTACGCAGCGTTTGCTCATAGCCCCTCCTCGTCTCGTCAAGCCATCAAGGCGCACCGCAATCAACGCTCGCACGGCTCGCCGCGATTCCGGCCGCCTGCACAATGCTCTAATCTTGACAGTAGGGCCAGCCGTCGCCACAAGCAACGGCCACCCGACGAAGGACGCTCGTCACACCGAGCCTCCAGGCCTCACCGGGCACAACAATAAGCCATCCTCACAAGGGAGACAGCACATGCAGGTCTTTGACCACCCCGAATTCGACCACCATCAGCAGCTCGTCTTCGGTTGCGACGAGGCGAGCGGCCTGCGCGCCATCATCGCCATCCACGACACCCGCCGAGGCCCCGCCCTGGGCGGCCTGCGAATCTACCCCTATTCCAGCGAAGACGACGCCCTGACCGATGTGCTGAGGCTGTCGCGAGGCATGACCTACAAGTCGGCGCTGGCCGATCTGCCGCTGGGCGGCGGCAAGGCGGTAATCATCGCCGATCCTCGCCGCGACAAGACGCCCGAACTGCTACGCGCCATGGGACGTCTGGTCGATTCACTGGGGGGACGCTACATCACCGCCGAGGATTCCGGCACCAGCGAGGCGGACATGCGTCATATCCGCGAGATGACACCGCATGTCAGCGGCCTGGGACGCGCCGGCGAATCCGGCGACCCGTCACCCTACACCGCGCATGGCGTATTCTGCGCCCTGCGCAGCGCCGTGCGCCATCGCCTGGGACGTGACGACTTGGACGGGCTGCGCGTGGCCATCCAAGGCATCGGCCACGTGGGGGCACACCTCGCCCGCGAACTGCATGTGGCCGGAGCGCAGTTGACCCTGACCGATCTCGATCGCGACGCGCTGGGCATTCTGGCCAACGAAGTCGGCGCCGTCACGATACCACCCCAGGCGATTTTCGATGCCGATGTCGACGTCTTCGCGCCCTGCGCCCTGGGCGCGGTGCTGACCGCCGACGTGGCCGACCGACTAAAGGCCCGGGTGGTGTGCGGCGCGGCGAACAATCAACTGGCCACGCCGGAGATCGCCGAGCGCCTGCATGCTCGCGGCATCCTCTATGCGCCAGATTACGTGGCCAACGCCGGCGGCGTGATCGAAGTCGAATGGCAACGACGCAGCGACTATTCTCACGCGGCCGTGATGGCCCACGTCGAGCGTATCTCCGCCACCATCGACGAGATATTCACCCGCGCCCGTCACGAGGACGCCAATCCGGCCCAGGTTGCCGACCGGCTGGCACGCGAACGCCTCGAAGGCTGACCGTAACGCCGTGCCGGAAGTTCTCCCGGCACGGCGGCTCACTCCGAGACCAGCTCTCGCCGCACGATGACCGCGCTGTTGCGCGGCACCACTACGCCTCCCCTGGCGACCAGATAGCAGCGCGTGAAGGCGGCGCCGAACAGCAGAATCAACGAGCTGTAGTAGACCCACAGCAGGATCATGACCACCGAACCCGCCGCCCCGTAGGTCGACGCCGTTGCCGTATAGGCCAGATAGGAGGCAATCGCACTGCGGCCCACGGCGAAAAGCAGTGACGTGACCACGGCCCCGAGCAGTACGTCCCGCCAGTTCAGCACCACGTCGGGGAGAATCTTGAAGACGGCGGCGAACAGCGCGGTGATCACCAGCAGCGAGATGAAAAATTCCGCGCCCGCGGTCAAGGTGCCGATCAGCGGCATGGCATCTCCGATGGCCTGGAGCATGGCGCGCAGCATAACGCCAACGACCAGGGACACAAGCAAAATGAAGCCGATGGCGATCACCACGGCGAGCGACAGCAGGCGCTGCTTGAGAAAGATCATCACACCGCTGCGACTCGGCTTGGCCGTTACTCCCCAGATCATGTTGAGCGAGAACTGCATCTGGGCAAAGACCGTAGTGGCGCCGACCAGCAGCCCGCCAACACCCAGCAGCGTGGGAATCACGCCCGACCTTTCGACACGCGACTCCGCCACGGCCTGCTCCACCGCCTTAGCGGCTTCTTCCCCCACGGTCCCCTGCAACTGCGTGACGATCTGGCCATGGGCGGCATCCTCACCGAACACCACGCCGATCACGGCCACGGCGATGATGACCGTAGGCGCCAACGAAAAGAGCGTATAGAACGCCAGCGAGCCTGCATAACTGAAGGCGTTGCGATCCAGCCACAGTCCTACGGCATCCTTAAGCGTGTTCCACCAGAACCTGAGCGAAATCTCACGCACCCTGAACCTCCTTGTCCTAGCTTACGCTCTCAGCATACGCAATCTACGAACGCCTGTCGGCCAATCCGCTCCCGCGTTGCAGCACTCGAGGGGGGCGCCCATAATGGCCCCCCGAGCCGCCAGCGAAGGATATGCCGATGAGTGCTACCGATCACGATTTCGATTGCCTCGTATTCATTGGCCGTTTCCAGCCTCCCCACCTGGGTCATCTGGCGGTGATCAACGAGGCGCTGCGACATGCACGACAGGTCATCGTGCTGGTCGGCTCGGCGTGGCAGGCGCGCTCGCTGCGCAACCCCTGGCGCTTCGACGAGCGTCAGGCGCTGCTGCGCAGCTGCTTCGATGACGAGGAGAATGCACGGCTGGAGATCGTCCCGCTGCTCGACGCACTGTACAACGATGACGTCTGGGTGCGCGACGTACAGCGCAAGGTGCGTGACATCGCCGGGCATCATCATGCCCGCCTGCCGCGAATCGGCCTGATCGGCGCCAGTCGCGGCCAATCCAGCTACTACCTTTCGCTGTTTCCGCAATGGGAGTCGATGAGCGTTCCGCTGGTCGACGGCATCTCCGCCAGCCAGATCCGCGAGCGCCTGTTCCGTTCGCCCTCCTCCACCGAAGATTACCTGAGCACGGGGGCGACCCATGATCTTCCGCCGGGCGTCTGCGAGGCGCTGCGCAGCTTTGCCGGCAGCGACGCCCACCGCCAGTTGATGGAGGAACAGCAGCTGCTCGAGCAGTATCGCCAGGCCTGGGCGAATGCCCCCTACCCGCCGATCTTCGTCACGGTCAATGCCGTGGTGGTGCAGTCCGGCCACGTGCTGTTGGTGCGCCGCACCGCCGCCCCCGGCAAAGGACTGCTGGCGCTGCCCGGCGGATTCATCAACCCCCACGAGCGCCTGCTCGACGCCTGCTTGCGCGAACTGCGCGAGCGCGTGCGGCTCAAGGTGCCGGAGCCGGTGCTCAAGGGCTCGCTGCGTGGCCAGCGCCTGTTCGACGAGCCCCATCGCAGCTGGCGCGGTCGCACCCTGGCCGAAGCCTTCTATTTCGCCCTGCGCCCCGACCAGCAGCTGCCCCAGCTCAAGCCGGTCAAGGGCGGCGATCATGCGCGCTGGGTACCGCTGGCCGAACTCGAACCCGACAGCCTGTTCGAGGACCACTTCTTCATCATCCAGAATTTTCTCGGCCTGCCGGCCGACTTCAGCGGAGCCTAGGCCTGCAGGAAGTCGCGTGGCAACTTCATCATCTGCCGCCACAGCTTCTCGACCCCGGGCTTGTGCACCAGCGAGCAGCGATAGAGACGAATCTCCAGTGGTACGTCCCATTTCTCGTTGCCGGCACGCACCAGCCGCCCCGTCTTGAGCTCCTCGCGAACGCAGAAGTCGGGAATCCAGGCGAGCCCCACGCCCTGCAGGACCATGCCCTTGAGCCCTTCGGCCATGGCGGTCTCGTAGACGGTACGCAGCCGCAGTCGCAGTGGGTCGTTCTTGAGCAACATGCGCACGCTGCGTCCGAGGAACGCGCCCTGGGTGTAGGCGAGATAGGGAATGGTGTCCTTGCTCTCCAGGCTGTAGCGCGGCTTGCCCTTGGCGTCTGGCAAGCTGACCGGCAGCATCTTTACCTGGCCGATCGAGAACGAGGGGAAGACCTCCGCATCCAGCTGCATGGTGGCATAGGGGTCGTGATAGGCCAGCATGAGGTCGCAATTGCCTTCGCGCAGGACGTGGATCGCCTCGCCCACGTTCATCGCGACGAGCCGCGTCGGCAGCTCCCCCAGCCCCTCCTGAAGGCGTGAGATCCACTCGGGGTAGAAGCTGAGCGCCAGGGAGTGAGCGGCAACGATATCCAGCGCCTCGCGGGCCATGGAGACGCCACGCAGGTGACCCAGGCACTCGTTGAGCTGTTCCACCAGGTTACGCGCGGTGACCAGGAAGAGCTGTCCTTCCGGCGTCAGGTTGATGGGAGTCGTGGAACGGTCCACCAGAATCACCCCCACCGCCTGTTCCAACGCGCGGATGCGGCGGCTGAAGGCCGGCTGGGTGACGTGACGCTGCCTGGCCGAGGCGGAAAAGCTGCGGGTATTCGCCAGGGCAACGAAATCTTCCAGCCACTTGGTTTCGAGATTCACCGCGACTCCCGCTGACAGCCATCACAGTTTTGAGGTAAGGCGCACCGCGGTGCGCGGCCATTCGTCAGGCAGCGCCTAATGTACCCCAGCAGCCGCCCGAACCCAAGCACAGTCATGACTTACTGGATCGGCGCCGTCAGGTAGGCGGCGCGCGCCACCAGCTTGCGCCACAGCGGCCGATTGTGCAGCTCCTCGTAATCGATACGGCGACACACCGCAAAATCACGCTCGAGCATGCCATGCACCTCGGCGGCGAAGCCCCTATCAGGAATGAAGGCGGTAATCTCGAAGTTGAGGCGAAACGAGCGGTTGTCGAGATTCACCGTACCCACGGCCGCCGCCACATCATCGATCAGAATCACCTTCTGGTGCATGAAGCCGGGCTGGTAGCGATAGACCTTGACCCCCGCACGCACCATGTCGGGCAGGAAGGAGAAGGCCGACAGGTAGATCAGCAGATGGTCGGGGTGCTCGGGCATCATGATGCGCACGTCCACCCCACGCATGGCGGCCAGGTGCAGGGCGTCCTGCACGCCCTGATCGGGGACGAAGTAAGGGCTGGTCACCCATAGCCGTTCTTGGGCGCTATGGATGGCATGCTGCACCAGCAGACTGGCGGTTTCCTGGCGATCGGCCGGTCCCGACGGCACGATAATGACGTTCTGGCACTCCTCGCAGACGATTCGCGGTTCCCAGCACAGGTTGATGACCTCACCGGTGGCCCAGTGCCAATCTTCCCAGAAGGCTTCCTGGAGCCCCAGCACGCTGGGCCCGGTCAGCTTCAGGTGAGTATCGCGCCAAGGCCCATGACGCGGATGTTGCCCAAGGTATTCGACGCCGACGTTGAACCCGCCGAGCCAGCCTTCACGACCGTCCACCACGAGGATCTTGCGGTGGTTGCGAAAATTGAGCTGGAAGCGGTGCTTGAAACCGCGCGACGAACGGAAAGGACTGACCTCGACGCCGGCATCTGCGAGTTCGCTCAAATAGCCTTCGGCCAGTTTGCGACTGCCGATCTCGTCATACAGGAAATAGACCCGCACGCCCCGTTTCGCCGCACGCAGCATACGCTCCTTGAGCTGCTGGCCCAGCGCATCGTGGCGTACGATGAAGAACTGCACCAGTACGTAGCGTTGGGCCGAATCAATGCCGGCGAAGATACTGTCGAAGGTGCTCTTCCCGTCGACGAGCAGCTCGGCCTGATTGCCGCTGGTCAATGGCATCTGGGAGAGTCGCTCCACCGCCCTCACGTCAGGGCTGTGTACGTCCGCCAGGAAGGGGTCGAGACGCCAGCGCTGGTCGGCAAGAATACGCCGCAGCACGGTATCGCGTTCGCCCCGCGCGGAGATGTAACCGTAGAAACGCGGCCGTCCGAAGATCCAGTAGGCGGGTACGGCCACATAGGGAAACGTCACCAAGGAGATGATCCAGGCCACGGCCCCCTGCGAGGTGCGACTAGAAAGCAGCGCCAGTATCGCCGAGAGGAAGCCCAGCAGGTGCACCATGAAGATCGCCAGGCCCATTAGCCAGGATGCCATGATCTCTCCCTGAAAAAACAGCAGTCTGCAGCATACCCCAGACGACGACGGCCCCGCCATAAGACGGAGCCGTCGTGAGAACCAGTCAAGCGAGAAGCGCCGGGGACAGGACTGCCCCCGGCCAAGCCGAGCCTCTTTACGCGCGCTCGGCGATGATCTCCTTCCACTTGGCGGGGCCGGTCTGGTGCACCGATACCCCCTGACTGTCTACCGCCACGGTGACCGGCATGTCCTCGACCTCGAACTCGTAGATCGCCTCCATGCCCAGGTCGGCGAATCCCACCACGCGCGATTTCTTGATCGCCTGTGCCACCAAGTAAGCGGAGCCGCCCACCGCCATCAGGTAGACCGCCTTGTTGTCGCGGATCGCCTCGATGGCAGCCGGCCCTCGCTCGGCCTTGCCGACCATGCCCAGCAGTCCGGTCTCCTCGAGCATCGTGCGGGTGAACTTGTCCATGCGGGTGGCCGTGGGGGGGGCCGCCGGGCCCACCACCTCGTCGCGCACCGGGTCTACCGGACCCACGTAGTAGATGAAGCGCCCTTTCAGATCGACCGGCAGCGCCTCGCCCTTGGCAATCATGTCGACCATGCGCTTGTGGGCAGCGTCACGGCCGGTGAGCAGCTTGCCGTTCAGCAGCAAGGTGTCGCCCGGCTGCCAGGTCTTCACTTCCTCCGGCGTGACGGTGTCAAGGTTGACGCGCTTGACGTTATCGCCCGCCTCGCGAGTGATCTCCGGCCAATCCTCGAGCCGAGGCGCCGGCAACGCGGCCGGGCCGGTTCCGTCGAGGGTGAAATGGGCATGGCGCGTGGCGGCGCAGTTGGGAATGATCGCCACCGGCTTGTTGGCGGCGTGGGTCGGATAATCCTTGACCTTGATATCGAGCACCGTGGTCAGCCCGCCCAGCCCCTGGGCGCCGATACCGCTTTTGTTGACCTTGTCGAACAGCTCCAGGCGAAGCTCTTCGGCACGATTTGACGCACCGTGAGCCTGCAGCTCCTGAATGTCGATGGGATCGAGCAGCGCTTCCTTGGCCAGTTCCATCGCCTTCTCGGCGGTACCGCCGATGCCGATGCCGAGCATGCCCGGCGGACACCAGCCGGCACCCATCTTGGGCAGTTGCTCCATGACCCAGTCGACCACATTATCGGAGGGGTTGAGCATGGCGAACTTGGATTTCGCCTCGCTGCCGCCTCCCTTGGCGGCCACATGCACTTCCACGGTATCGCCCGGCACCAGCTTGTGATGGATCACCGCCGGGGTGTTGTCGCCGGTGTTCTTCCTGGCACCGTCCGGATCGGCCAGTACCGAGGCCCGCAGCACGTTGTCCGGCAACTGATAGGCGCGGCGAACGCCCTCGTTGATCATGTCGTCGAGGCTCATGTCGGCCTCGAAGCGTACGTTCATGCCCACATGAACGAAGACGGTGACGATGCCGGTGTCCTGGCAGATCGGACGGTGCCCCATGGCGCACATGCGCGAATTGATCAGGATTTGGGCGATGGCGTCCTTCGCCGCCGGGTTCTCCTCCCGCTCGTATGCCGCCGCCATGGCGTCGATGAAATCCTTGGGATGGTAATAGGAGATGTACTGCAGCGCATCGGCGACGCTTTGGATCAGGTCGCTCTGGCGAATCACGGTCATGAGCAAGGAACTCCTAGGCTTTGTCGGCTTGCCCGCTTCTGCCATCGAACGATGCGGCGGGCTCGAACGGTGGCGAATTATACCTCATCGCACGATGCTCGACAGACCTTTGCCGCCAAGGTCGAATATGTGTTTAGCCTAAAGAGATAACGGTATAAAGTAGAGTTCAGCCCGGCTGGCAACGGGGGCAACGGTACAGCCGCCGCGAGGCGGCGGTCTCCCGCGTTATCAAACTGCCGCAGTCGTGGCACGGCAGCCCATCGCGCTCGTAGACAGCGAAGCGACAAAGGCGCCGGCTCTCGCCTCGCCGGCGCGCGGTGGATACCCATTCGGCGCGATTGGTCACACCCGCCTGCTCGTAGGCTTGATGCGTCACATCGAGAATGGCACGCGCCAGCAGCGCCAGGCGCTCCTCCCCCAGTTCCGCGGGCTTCTCACTGGGCGAGGCGCCAGCGAAGAACAGAATCTCGGAGCGCAGGTAGTTGCCGATGCCGGCGAAGAGCGCCTGGTCAAGCAGCAGCCCGCCCAGCCTGCGCCGTGCAAACCGCGGCTCGAGCAAACGCACCATGACTTGCTTCGGCGTCACACCATGCGTCAACAGATCGGGGCCAAGCCGGGAGAGGAATGGATGCTCATCGAGTCGGTCGGACGGCCACAGCGAGACATCCGAAGCGCTGTAGAGACTGGCCGATCGCCCTTCCGCGGTGAGGCGTACCCGCAGCGAGCGCTCAGTGTCGGGCTCGCGCTCGGCGTCATGCAGCTTCCAGACGCCATAGAGCTGATTATGGGTATAGAGCACGCGGCCGTCGTCGAAGCGGGTCAGCAGCGCCTTGCCCCAGCTATCCACCACCGTGACCTCACGACCCACCAGCGAGTCGGCCTCGGCGGCCAGCTCGGGAAAGGCGAACCACACGGACTCCAGCCGCCTGCCGACGAGCTGCTCGTGTAGACGGTCGGCAGCGCGGCGAATCTCTGGGCCTTCGGGCATGCGGTATTCCTTACTCTAACGCCGCTCAGGGCTGATCCGGGGACAGGCCTCTGAGGAGGCGCTGTCAATACTTCCCTGTACGCTACCGATTCCCTGCTTCGCTCTCGCATCCTGCTCCGCTTGCAGGTCCGGTGCTGGCCATCCATGGCCAGCCCGTTCGGAGCAGTGCTCCTCACCCCTGGAATCGGACCTCCTCTTCGGCCTGCCCCCGGCGCCCCTCGCTCCGTGGCATTATGACTCCTCGATATACGCCAGAGCATCTGTGGATTGGCGTCGCGAGCGAAGAGAGGTTGCCCGCCGCCGGAGCGCAGCAACCGGAGTTGACTTGCTGCACAATGAGATTGCGACGGTCCGACGTTTCGGTACCGCCAGCGGGCAAGATATCGAGCGCAGCAGGCAATCAACGATGCCTACCCCAGCGCCAGCTGACGCTCCTTTAACTCATGCAGCCGGTCGCGCAGCCTTGCAGCCTCCTCGAACTCCAGGTTCTGGGCTGCTTCGAACATGGCGTCCTCAACCCGCGAGACTTCCTTGACGAGGTCCGTCGGCGACAGCTCCGAGAGGTCGTAAATCGCCGCCCCCTCGGCCACCTTGCGCTCGCCGCGGCGCCCTTTGCCCTTGCGCCCCGGCGCCTGGGCCGCCTCCATGATGTCGGCCACCGAGCGGGTGACGGTGGTCGGCGTGATTCCGTGCTTCTCGTTGTGGGCGACCTGCTTGGCGCGGCGGCGCTCAGTCTCGTCGATGGCACGGCGCATGGAATCGGTCACGCGATCGGCGTATAGGATCGCCTTGCCGTGGGCGTTGCGTGCCGCCCGGCCGATGGTCTGGATCAGCGAGCGCTCGTTGCGCAGGAAGCCCTCCTTGTCGGCATCGAGAATCGTCACCAGCGACACCTCGGGAATGTCGAGCCCTTCGCGCAACAGGTTGATGCCCACCAGTACGTCGAACTTGCCCAACCGCAGATCGCGAATGATCTCCACCCGCTCAACGGTATCGATGTCGGAGTGCAGGTAGCGCACCCGCACGTCGTGCTCGTCGAGGTATTCGGTGAGGTCCTCGGCCATGCGCTTGGTCAGCGTGGTGACGAGTACCCGCTCTCCCACCTCGGCACGCAGTCGAATCTCGGAGAGCAGGTCGTCGACCTGGGTCGACGCCGGGCGCACCTCGATCTCGGGATCGACCAACCCGGTGGGGCGCACTACCTGCTCCACCACCTGCCCGGCGTGTTCGGCCTCGTAGGGCCCCGGCGTGGCCGAAACGAAGATCGTCTGCGGGCAGATGCGCTCCCACTCCTCGAAGGTCATCGGGCGGTTGTCCAACGCCGAGGGAAGGCGGAAGCCATACTCCACCAGCGTCTCCTTGCGTGACCGATCGCCCTTGTACATGCCGCCGACCTGGGGAACGCTGACGTGGGACTCGTCGATGAACAACAGTGCATCGGCCGGCAGGTAGTCGAAGAAGGTGGGCGGCGGCTCGCCAGGGTTGCGTCCCGAAAGGTAGCGCGAGTAGTTTTCGATGCCGTTGCAGTAGCCCAGCTCGTTCATCATCTCCAGATCGTAGAGCGTGCGCTGCTCGAGGCGCTGGGCCTCCACCAGCCGGTCGTTCTTGCGCAGCCACTCCAGGCGCTCGACCAGCTCGGCCTTGATCCGATCGGCGGCCGAGATGATCGTCTCCCGCGGCGTCACGTAGTGGCTCTTCGGGTAGATGGTCATGCGCGGTACGTGGCCGCGCACCTCGCCGGTGAGCGGGTCGAACAGACGGATCGAGTCGATCTCGTCGTCGAACAGTTCGACCCGCACCGCCTCCTCGTCGGAATCGGCCGGGTAGATGTCGATCACGTCACCACGAACGCGGTAAGTGCCGCGCTTGAAGTCCATGTCATTGCGCGTGTATTGCAGCTCCGCCAGACGACGCAGGAACGAGCGCTGGTCGATCAGCTCGCCGCGGGTGAAGTGCAGGCGCATCTTCAAGTACTGGTCGGGGTCGCCGAGGCCGTAGATCGCCGAGACCGAAACCACGATCAGCGCGTCGCGTCTTTCCAGCAGTGCCTTGGTCGCCGACAGACGCATCTGCTCGATATGGTCGTTGATCGAGGCGTCCTTCTCGATGAAGGTATCCGACGAGGGAACGTAGGCTTCCGGCTGATAGTAGTCGTAGTAGGAGACGAAATACTCGATGGCGTTGTCGGGGAAGAAGGACTTGAACTCGCCGTAGAGCTGGGCGGCGAGCGTCTTGTTGGGCGCCATGACGATGGTCGGGCGCTGCAACCGTTCGACCACGTTGGCCATGGTGAAAGTCTTGCCGGAGCCGGTCACACCGAGCAGCGTCTGATGCGCCAGTCCGGCCTCCAGCCCCTTGATCAGGCCTTCGATGGCGCCAGGCTGGTCGCCGGCGGGCTTGAAGTTGGCATTGAGGCGAAACGGCTTGCTCATGGTGACTCCGAGCGGATGACCAGGCACCGTGCGGCGCCTGGATGAACGTACCGATATCGGTGAGACAGTATAAGGCCGTTTCGCGACCTACGCTTCGGCGACATCGGTGGCGCGGGTGGTGACCTCGACGGTGGCACTGGTCATGAGCCGGTGGATCGGGCATTTGTGGCTGATCTCTTCCAGCCTGTCGCGCTGCACCGCGTCCACGATGCCGTGAAAGGTCATGACCACTTCGAGTCGGTAAGTGCCCTTGCGTTCCTCGCTGTCGTCGCGATTGACCCGAACGCTGATGCCCTCGAGCGGCCACTGCTTGCGCTGGGCGTACATCTGCGCGGTAATCGCCTTGCAGGCGCCCAGCGACAGATCGAAGTAGTCGTGCGGGTCAGGTGCACTGCCCTCGCCGCCGAAGGCCTTGGGCACATCGACATGCAAGTCCTCGAATCCTTGGATCCGTACCCTCTGGCGCAGGGCGCCGTTGCGCTCACTGACGATCTCGATGGTCTGCTTCATTGCCAAGGTTCCCGACTGGTCATTTGACTTCGATCGGCAGGCCGAGAGCCTTGACGGCTCTAATCAGCGCCTCACGGCTCACTCTTCCCTCGACATCGGCTCCGTGGCGGCCGACCTCGGCGCTCTCGACGCCATCCACCATCATCAGGGCCGTGGTTATGCGATTGATCTGATCGGCGTTCTCCACGCCACTGAAGCTCAGCGACTGCTGCTGTGCCATGCAAGACTCCCGGTGGCAGGCTTAAAGCAGGCTTGAGTCTATCACGGCCCCAGCAACGCGCCAGCCGCTTGCATTCCATCGCTACTGCCCACATACCATGGCATGACACTCCCCGACACGATGACCTGGAGCCACAGGCATGAACGATTGGATTACCGCCCTGGAGGGGCGACGCGTGAGCGAGACACAGGTCGAATTCGATACACCCGAGCCGGCCCGTCAGACCATGCAAGGGACCGCGATGGCCCCGCTGGTCCATCTGGGGATTCTCGACGTGAGCGGTGCCGGCGCCGACAAGCTGCTGCAGGGGCAGACCAGTGCCCAGGTCGATCTCGCCAATGGCGACTTCGCCCCGCTGACCAGCTTCTGCACCCCCAAGGGGCGCATGCTGGCCAATGCCCAGCTAATGCGTGTCAGTGAGGATCGTTACCGCCTGATCCTGCATCGCGAGTTGATCGAGCCGCTGCGCGATCATCTCAAGAAGTTCGCTCCCTTCTACAAGACCGAGCTCGCCATTCGCGACGACCTGGCCCTGCTGGGACTGATCGGCAAGGAGGCCGAGGCCTTGGCGGAAGTTCGCTTCGACCTCACTCCGCCCGCCGTCTGGCATCAGGCCGGCGATGGCGAGCGCCAGCTCCTCGCTCACCCCGGCCCGCAGCCGCGGCTGCTGATCTGCCTGCCGGAAGCCCAGGCCAGCGAGACTTTTCGACAACTGAGCGCCCAGGCGGTACCGGTCGGCAACGCTGTGTGGCGCCTGCATGACATCCAGGCCGGGATCGCGTGGCTGACCCGAGCCCACTACGATGCCCTACTGCCGCAGATGATCAACTGGGAGGCATTGGGTGGCGTCAGCTTCAAGAAAGGCTGCTACACCGGCCAGGAAGTCGTGGCTCGCGCCCATTTCCGCGGCCAAGTGAAGAAGCGCCTGGCACGGGCCCAGCTCGAAGGCGATCGCCGGCCCGAACTCGGTGCGGCGGTGATCGACGAGAACGGCAAGAGCGTGGGAGAGGTGGTCGCCGCGGAACTCGACGCCTACGGTCAGGCCGAGGTGCTGGCTGTCCTCACCACCCGGGAGGAGATCGGTCCGCTGAGCGTAGACGACCAGGCCATCAAGCTGTTGAAGCTGCCCTACCCCATCGAGCGACTCGATCCGGAGAACTTGGCCAAGGCCGCTGTCTAGGCCTCATCGAGACCGAAGACCCGTCTCGCGGTCACCGTGCTCTGCGCGGCGATCGCCTCCGGCGCCTCCCCTCGCAGCTTCGCTACCATGTCGCATACCTGGACGATGCGTGCCGGCTCGTTACGCTGCCCCTGATAGCCGCACAGGGGCATGTCCGGACTGTCGGTTTCCAGTACGAAACCGTCCTCCGGTAGGCTCTTCACCGCGCGCCAAAGGCGTTGGGCGCGCTCATAGGTAACGGCGCCGCCCAGGCCCACCACGAACCCGAGGTCGAGAAATTTCCATGCCTGGTCTGGCGAGCCGGCGAAGGCGTGAATCAGTCCGCCCGCCGGCAGGTCGAGCTGACGCAGGCGCTTGGAAACTTTGTCGTTGGCGTGTACGCAGTGGATCACCACCGGCAATTGACGAGACTTGGCCAGGCGCAGCTGGGTGTTGAACAGCTCCCACTGATCGTCCAGGGTCTCCTCGAAGCGGGCGTCGATGCCGCACTCGCCCAGCGCCCTCACCTCGGGATGCGCGTCGAGCGTTTCAGCCAGCGCCTCGACATCGCCGTCATGGTGTTCGTGCATGAAATAGGGATGCAGGCCCAGGCTGATGTGGACGTCCTCGCGCTCGCCAAGCGCCAATACGGCGGGCCACCGATGGCGAGTCGTGCCGGGGACCATGAAGTGGCCCACGCCCGCACTTCTGGCGCGCTCGAACATCGCCTCGCGGTCATCGTCGAAGGCTTCGAAGTCGAGATGGCAGTGTGCATCGATCAACATCCGTGTCGTGCTCCGTTGCGGCGTGGGAAATAGTCCGACGGGCTCCGCGTCACTCCGGCTCGGGCTGCTGCGAGGTACAAGCCGGGCAGCGCGTGGCCGGCAGCGGAATCTTGCTCAGGCAGTACGGGCAATCCTTGACCGTGGGTGCCGCCACCGCCTCGGGCGGATAGGCGAGATTCTTGAGCCGGTTGATGTTGCGAATCAGCAGAAAGGTGGCAAAGGCCACGATCAGGAACGACAGTAGCGCATTGAGGAACAGGCCGTAGTTGAGGGTCACCGCCCCGGCCGCCTGGGCCTGTTCCAGGGTGTGGTAGACCACGTCGCCGGGAGCCTCGCGCAGCACCAGGAACTGATTGGTGAAGTTCATCCCTCCCGTCGCCAGGCCAATCAGCGGGGTGAATACATCCTTCACCAAGCTGTTGACGATGGAGGTGAAGGCGGCCCCGATGATGATCCCCACCGCCATGTCCACGACGTTGCCCTTGACCGCGAATTCACGAAACTCCTTCAGCATCTTCGATGCCATGCGTTCCCTTCTCCCTTCAGCAGCTCATATCGCCATGCCCGTAGTACTCGCCAATCTCAATGCTCGCGGGTGGCGGCAAAGCGAATCTCCGGCCAACGCTCCTGGGTCATCTGAAGGTTGACCCTCGTGGGAGCAATGTAGGTCAGGTAACCACCGCCATCCAGCGCCAGGTTGGCGCTCGCCTTGCGCTTGAACTCCTCGAGCTTGCGGGTATCGTCACTGTAGACCCAGCGCGCGGTCTGCACGTTGACCGGCTCGTAGACGCAGTCGACCTTGTACTCCTCCTTGAGCCGGTGGGCGACCACGTCGAACTGCAGGGTACCCACGGCGCCGAGGATCAGGTCGTTGTTGTCCAGCGGCTGGAACAACTGCGTGGCGCCCTCTTCCGAAAGCTGCTGGAGCCCCTTCTGCAGCGCCTTGAGTTTGAGCGGATCCTTGAGCTGCACGCGCTTGAACAGCTCCGGGGCGAAGTGGGGAATCCCGGTGAAGCGCATGTCCTCGCCGGTGGTGAAGGTATCGCCGATCTGGATCGTGCCGTGATTGTGCAGGCCGATGATATCGCCGGGCCAGGCCTCCTCCACGTGGGAGCGGTCGGAGGCCATGAAGGTCAGCGCATCGGCGATCTTCACATCCTTGCCGATGCGCACATGGCGCATCTTCATGTTCTTCTCGTACTTGCCCGAGCAGACTCGCAGGAAAGCGATGCGATCTCGATGCTTGGGATCCATGTTGGCCTGGATCTTGAACACGAACCCGGTGAAGCGACCGTCTTCGGCCTCAACGCTGCGCGCATCGGTCTCGCGCGACTGGGGCGGCGGCGCATACTCGACGAAGCCGTCGAGCATCTCGCGCACGCCGAAGTTGCCCATCGCGGTACCGAAGTAGACCGGTGTCAGCTCGCCGCGCAGGTAGGCGGCGTGATCGAACGGATGGGAGGCGCCACGCACCAGCTCCACTTCCATGCGCAGCTCCTCGGCCACGTCCGCGCCCAGCACCGCGTCGACCTCAGGGTTGTCGAGCCCTGCGATACGCTTGTCGTCGGGAATGCGGCTGCCTTGCCCCTGGGTGTAGAGATGGATGACGTCGTTATAGAGGTGATAGACCCCCTTGAAGTGGCGCCCCATGCCGATCGGCCATGTCATCGGTGCACACTGGATGTCGAGCACCGTCTCCACCTCGTCCATCACCTCGATGGGATCGCGGATATCGCGATCAATCTTGTTGACGAAGGTGAGGATCGGCGTGGTGCGCAACCGGCAGACCTCCATCAGCTTGATGGTTCGCGCCTCGACGCCCTTGGCACCGTCGATCACCATCAGCGCCGAGTCCACCGCCGTCAGCGTGCGGTAGGTATCCTCGGAAAAATCCTCGTGCCCGGGAGTATCGAGCAGATTGACGATGCGTCCGCCATAGGGGAACTGCATCACCGAGGTCGTCACCGAGATACCCCGCTCCTGTTCCATCTTCATCCAGTCGGAGGTGGCGTGGCGGTCGTTGCGCTTGCTCTTCACCGAGCCCGCCAGCTGAATCGCGTTTCCGAACAGCAGCATCTTTTCGGTGATGGTGGTCTTGCCCGCGTCGGGGTGCGAGATGATGGCAAAGGTTCTGCGCAGCCCGACTTCTCGGGCCAAATCGGCTTCAGACATCAGGTTAGAATCGTCGTCATGGCACCGGCGAGGCGATGCGTGAATGGATTGGCACGCATTCTACGGCTTTGCCCCGCACAGTTGTAGGGCAGCGGCGAGAAAGGGCATGAGACGGTATCATGGCGACACGAACGTTCCAGGAGCAGCCATGCCTACCGCGCCCCCTTTGCCGCTTTCGACGCCCAGCCGCAACCTGGTCCGCCTGACTATCGTTCGCGGTATCACCTGGACGGGTTTCCTGGCGGCGGTCATCGTTGGGGTCGAGTTCCTGCACTTCGAACTCGAGATCACCGCGGTCATCGGCGTCATCATCTGCATGGGCCTGGTGAACCTCTTTACCTGGTGGCGGCTCGGCCGCCAATGGGCGGTCAATCACATCGAGTACGTGATTCACCTGCTCGTCGACGTATTCGGCCTGACGTTGCTGTTCTACCTGACCGGGGGCGCCACCAACCCGTTCATCAACTACTACCTGGTGCCGGTCACCATCGCCGCCGCCACCCTGCCCTGGCGCTACGCCTGGATCGTCGCCACCTCGGCCATGGCGTCCTACACCCTGCTGCTGGGGGATTACCATCCGGTCCCGCAGCTGACCCACGATCAAGGCAACGAGGTGCTCAACCTGCATGTGCTGGGCATGTGGATCAATTTCGGCCTGTCGGCCGGCTTGGTGACCTTCTTCATCTACAAGATGGCGCATGCCCTGCGCAGCCGGGAGCAGGCCTTGTCGCAGACCCGCGAGTCGGCGCTGCGCAACGAACAGATCGTCGCCGTGGCCACCCAGGCCGCCGGTACCGCCCATGAACTGGGAACCCCGCTGTCCACCATGGCGGTGCTGCTCAGCGAAATGCGCCAGGACGCGCGAGACAACCCGACGCTGGAGCAGGATATCGATCTGCTGCGCCAGCAGGTCGACGTGTGCAAGTCGCGGCTGCGCCACCTGGTCGAAAGCGCCGATCGCCGTCGCATGGCCGAACCGGAAGTGTGCGACGCTCGCGACTGGCTGAGCGGTGTGGTGCAGCGCTGGCTGGTACTGCGCCCCGACGTGAGCCATCGTCTGGAGATATCGGGCCAGCGCGGCATGCCCTGGCTCAAGGTCGATACTACCCTCGATCAGGCCATCACCAACCTGCTCAACAACGCTGCCGACGCCAACCCCGACGACATCGTCATCCGCCTGGACTGGAACGAAAGCGAGGTGATCGTCGATATTCGCGATCATGGTCCAGGTATCGCGCTGGACATCGCCGACCGGCTCGGCGAGACCTTCGTCTCGACCAAGAGCAAGGGACTCGGCATCGGTCTGTTTCTCACTCATGCCACCATCAATCGCTTCGGCGGGGGCGTGAGTCTGTATAATCATCCGCAAGGGGGGACGCTGACCGAAGTGATCCTGCCGCACAGTGAGCCCTGAGCGACGCGACGAGGTTGCCATGCAAGATGCCGATAATCGCCTGCTGATCATCGACGACGATGAGATGTTCTGCCACGTCCTCTCGCGCGCCATGGGCAGGCGCGGCTACGAAGTGGTCGTGGCGCACGACGCGGAGCAGGCCCTGTCGTTGGCTCGCCGTCATCGCCCGGAGCTGGCCACGCTCGACCTCAAGCTGGAGCACAGTTCGGGATTGAAGCTGCTGCCGGAATTGCTCGAGGTGGTGCCGAACTGCCGCATCGTGGTGCTGACCGGCTACTCGAGCATCGCCACCGCGGTCGAGGCGATCAAGCTGGGCGCGGTCAATTACCTGTGCAAGCCCGCCGATGCCGAGGAGATCCTGGTGGCGCTGGGCCGCGAGGAAGGCGACCCGGAAGCCGAGGTGGCCGACAACCCGCCCTCGATCAACCGCATCGCCTGGGAGCATATCCAGAAGGTGCTGCAGGAGCACGACGGCAACATCTCCGCCACCGCCCGCGCACTGGGCATGCACCGCCGAACCCTGCAACGCAAGCTGCAGAAGCGGCCGGTGCGGCGCTGAAGCTACGGGCTACGGGCTACGGGCTACGGGCTACGGGCTACGGGCTACGGGCTACGGGCTACGGGCTACGGGCTACGGGCTACGGGCTACGGGCTACGGGCTACGGGCTACGGGCTACGGCAGCAGACTCCGCCTCCTGGCATAGGAACGCAATCACCGTCCGCAGCGCGCAACCCTGAGTCCGCAGCTGACGTGTAGCGCCGCTCTCAAGCTTCTTTACTGCGCCGTCCAGCCCAGATCAATATTCCAGCTCGAGCCGGTTACCGCCCCCGCCGCATCGGACACCAGGTAGGCCACCAGCCCGGAGACCTCCTCGGGTTCGATCAGCCGCTTCACCGCAGCGTTCTTGAGCATGACCTGCTCGACCACTTCCTGCTCGTTCATGCCGTGCAGCCGTGCCTGATCGGCGATCTGGTTCTCCACCAATGGCGTCTTCACGTAGGCCGGGCAGATGGCATTGGCGGTGATGCCCTGGGAGCCGCCTTCGAGAGCGGCAGTCTTGGTCAGCCCGATCATCCCATGCTTGGCGCTGATGTAGGCGGATTTGCCCGGCGAGGCGACCTGGGCGTGAACGGACGCGATATTGACGATGCGCCCCCAGCCGTTCTGGCGCATCGAGGGCCATGCGGCCTGGGTGAGCAGGAAGGGCGCGGTCAGCATCAAGTCGATGATCTGGCGCCACTTGGCCTCGGGAAAATCTTCGATGGGCGAAACGTGCTGGATGCCGGCGTTGTTGACCAGGATATCGACACGGCCAAAGCGCTTGATGGCTTCCGCCACGGCCGCCTTGCACGCCTCGCCATCAGTGAGATCGGCCTGGAAGAATGCGGCACCGACGGCCTCGGCCTTGTCCTTGGCCCGTTCGTTGAAATCCACGGCCAATACCTGATGACCGAGCTCGCGAAACTGGCGCACCACGGCTTCGCCGATGCCGCTGGCGGTTCCGGTCACCAGTGCAACGCGAGGCTCGAGGTTGGTTGCATGGGTCATGAGCAAATTCCTTCTCTGGCGGTTACGTCAATGTGAAGTCGAATGCTCGCTCAGCATACGCCCGGCCCCGGTGACGAGACCAGTTTCAATCCGTTGTGGCCGGCGTCATGACCTTGTCCATGAGACGCTGCGCCAGGCGGCTGCCCTCTTCCCGCGACTCGAGATCGGACAGGTCGTCGAGCAACTCGCAGCGCCATAGCCATAAGTCGGGTTCCAGCACCTCGGCAGTGAAGGGGTAGCGACCCGACGGCAGAGCGAAGGCACGCCGGTTGCTCGCGCTTGGCGCCGAAGCATCGGGCTCTGCCGGCAGCAGGACCAGCGACAGCGACACCGGACTGATCAGCGCCCCGACCAGCATCGCCCCGTCCGCGTCCCCTTCGGGACAGGAATAGCGCTGAAAACAGAGCGCATCCACATCGAGATGACGATTGGCGTGGGAGGACGCTTCAAAACCGGGCCCGTGCCGGTCTTTCCAGGCCTGTGCCATCTTCTGAAGGCGTCGGTACTGTTCGGGTTTCAAGGCCTGCATGCTCGGCTCTCTCCTGGCTCGTGAATGGGCAGTCGACGTTCCTCCACAGGTTCGGCAGGATGCCGTGCGGCTGCTATTCTGGCAGGTCCATGCGCAACGAGGAACGCCCATGCTCCCCCAACAGCGTCTCGAAATCGCCACGGCGATCGCCAGGGAAGCCGGTGAACGAATCGTCGAGGCCAGGCAGAGTCGGAACTTCAATCAACAGCTCAAGAAAGGCGATGAGCTGGTGACGGATGTAGACGTGGCGGTCGATACCCTGATCGGCGAGCGCCTCGACACGAACTTTCCCGATGAACCTCGTCTCAGTGAAGAACTGGCGCCGGACCGGGAGGTCACCCATGCGGCCGAAGCGCTGTGGGTCATCGATCCCATCGATGGCACCGTCAACTTCGCTCATGGCCTGCACCATGTCGCCGTCTCCATCGCCTGGGTCAGCGAAGGCAAGAGCCGGGTCGGGGTGGTTCACGCCCCGTTCCTGGGGGAGACTTACACCGCGCTCTACGGCCAGGGCGCCTGGTGCAACGGCAAGCCGATCCACGCCAGCCGTACCGCCAGCCTCCAGCGCTGTCTGGTCGGCACGGGCTTTCCTTATCGGCGCGACAGCCGGCCGCCACTCATGCGGCGTCTCATGGCGGTGCTGGAGCACTGTCAGGACGTACGCCGCAACGGCTCGGCGGCCCTGGACCTGTGCGACGTGGCGTGCGGTCGCCTCGATGCCTACTACGAGAGCGTCTCCCCGTGGGATTTCGCCGCCGGCGTGCTGATCGCGCGCGAAGCGGGCGCCCGCACGGGACATCTCTACCCATGCCCCAGCGGCATCCCCGAGGACCTGTACGGAGAGAACCTGCTGGTAAGCGCTCACGAGGTCCATGCCGAACTGGGCGATCTACTGCGAGCGGCCGACGCCAACGAACTACGGCTGTCCTGACCGGATAGCCCCTAACCATTACGCGACTAGTGGCAGGCTATTGGCCCGCCCGTCCCACATCGTTCAAAATAGCGAGCAGAGATTCGAGGAGGCTCACTACATGCATGTCACTATCTTTGGCCGTCCCGGCTGTCCTTTCTGTGTCCGCGCCCAGGCCTTGGCCGAACGGCTGGAGAGTGCCAACGTGATCGAGGGTCACCGCTACGTGGATATCTGGGCCGAAGGCATCAGTAAGGCCGACCTGGAAAAGACGATCGGCAAACCGGTTGCCACCGTGCCGCAGGTTTTCATCGACCAGACTCACGTGGGCGGCTTTACCGAATTCGATCAGTATGTGCGCAAGCACGCCCTGCTCGCCTAGCCCTCTTTTCCCGCGCCTTGCCAACAGCCACCGAGGCTCACCGAGCCGGGTGGCTGTTCCGTTCACGTTGCGTTGAACGTCCTGTCCCCGTTGAAAGCCGATCGTCGCCGATCCTTATACTGAGGTCTAACGTGAAAGGCGCATCAGGACAAAAGGATCGGCACGATGCAACGGGAAGAATTTCTCCAGCAGCTCTGGCTCGACTACATCCATCATCATCCGGATGTGGGCGCCCTGCGCCTTTGGCCGATGAACGCCCCGGTCGAATATCTGACCCTGTTGACGCTCAACCTGGCGCCTT
The DNA here is from genome assembly GCF_002930105.1 of Billgrantia saliphila. Lineage (GTDB taxonomy): Bacteria > Pseudomonadota > Gammaproteobacteria > Pseudomonadales > Halomonadaceae > Halomonas > Halomonas saliphila. The sequence continues at coordinate 125,896 of NZ_PJRN01000011.1, forward strand.
TCGCCGCCGACGACCTGTTGCCAACCTTCGGTCATCTCGGCTACCGCCCCGTGCATCGTTACGCCATGGCCGACCGTGGCCTGCTGGTATCACTGCTCGCACCACCCGACGACGGCCCCTGGCTGGTGGTGGCGGAGCTTCAGTTGCGCACGCTGTCGAAGCAACCGCGGGAACGGCTCGCCGAGCTTGTCGGCAATGCGCATCCACGCGATACCCGTGGCAAGAATCTGCTGTGCCGAGGCCGGCCTTGGGCGATGCCCGACTGGGACAGTTATCGTCTGCTGTATGACGCCCATCCGCTGGCCGGCTGGCTCGCCGTGATGGGGCCGAGCGTGCACCATGCCGGCTTCGACTGCGAGCGACTCGGCAAGGATCTCGACGACCTCGATGCCGAGCTGACAACAGTCGGTCTTTCCGGCAGCGAGGATCGCCATCACGGCGTTTTCCCCGTGTCGCCGCTCCTCCAGTACCGCTTCTACCCGACATGTTCGCGCCGCCTGGCTTTCGCCGAAGGGGACGAGCATCGCATCGGCCTGGGCGGCCTGGCGCTGGTGCAGAAGTGCTTGAGCGGCGACCACGAGCGTGCGGTCGAACTGCTGCTCCCTCACCACACTCGCTGCGAGATCACCTAAGGCCAATAGCGTTATCCACAGAAACTGTGGATAACGCTGTGCAAGGCGCTGGGGTAAACCTCTTATGCCAAGTCATCACGGGACTGACATGCACTGGTCAAGGAATCGCCACAGAAAAACGTGAGGGAAGAACACCAGGGCCCGGACACAATGGTCCGGGCCCTGGCGACGCGCACGTGGCGCGAATCAATCGAAGGTCATCTCCGGCACATGATCGGGCACGATCAGCTTGCCCGCGGTCTTCTCGACGATCTCCTCGACGCTGACTCCCGGGGCGCGCTCCTTGAGAATGAAGGCGCCGTTCTCGATCTCAAGGTAAGCGAGGTCGGTAAGCACGCGGTTGATGCAGCCGGCGCCGGTCAGCGGCAGCGTGCACTTCTCCAGTAGCTTGGACTCGCCGTGCTTGGAGGCGTGGGTCATGGTGCAGATGATGTTCTCGGCGCCGGCCACCAGGTCCATCGCCCCGCCCATGCCCTTGATCAGCTTGCCCGGCACCATCCACGAAGCGATGTTGCCTTCCTGGTCGATCTCGAAGGCGCCGAGTACGGTCAGGTCGACGTGGCCGCCGCGGATCATGGCAAAAGATTCCGCCGAGTGAAAGATCGCCGCGCCGGGCCGGGCCGTCACGGTCTGCTTGCCGGCATTGATCATGTCCGGGTCGACCTCTGCCTCGGTGGGGAAGCGCCCCATGCCGAGCAGGCCGTTCTCGGACTGGAGCATGACGTCGATACCCTCGGGGACGTAGTTGGCCACCAAGGTGGGGATACCGATCCCCAGGTTGACGTAGAAGCCGTCCTTGAGTTCCTGCGCCACGCGCTGTGCCATCTGTTCGCGAGTCAGTGCCATCTTGTTTGCCTCTTGTGTTCGGTGGAGAAGCGGTCGGCCGAGCGCTGCTGGCCGCCTGCGAATGCGCCAACCGTGCGGGATCAGCCCTCGCGCACGGTGCGCTTCTCGATACGCTTCTCGAAGGTGCCCTGGATGATGCGGTCGACGTAGATGCCCGGCGTATGGATCTGGTCGGGACGCAGCTCGCCCGGCTCGACGATCTCTTCGACCTCAACCACGGTGACCTTGCCGCAGGTGGCCGCCAGCGGATTGAAGTTCTGGGCGGTATCCCGGTAGACCACGTTACCGTAACGGTCGGCCTTCCAGCCCTTGACGATGGCGAAGTCGGCGTGGAACGCCTCTTCGAGAATGTAGTGACGGCCGTTGAACTCGCGCACCTCCTTGCCTTCGCCGATCGGCGTGCCGTAGCCGGTGGCGGTGTAGAAGGCCGGGATGCCCGCCCCGCCTGCGCGCATCTTCTCGGCCAGCGTGCCTTGCGGCGTGAGGATCACCTCGATCTCGTCGTTGAGCATCTGCTGCTCGAACAGCGCATTCTCGCCCACGTAGGAGGCGTAGAAGCGCTTGATCTGCTTGTCCTCTAGCAGCAGCCCCAGGCCGAAGCCGTCGACACCGCAGTTGTTCGAGATGACGGTCAGGTCCTTCACGCCGCGGCGCTTGATCTCGGCGATGAGGTTCTCGGGGATGCCGCACAGGCCAAACCCCCCGGCAGCGACGGTCATGCCGCTCTCGATGCCTTCCATTGCCTCTTCGTAGGAGTACACGCGCTTGTCGAATCCGGCCATCGCGAAGCCTCGTCTTGTTGTGAAATGAATTTAACCGCAGAAAAACCGTACCTGATCAGTGTTGACCCGACCAATATATTTGTTAAGTTTGTTTTTTTTATCAATTGATCTGAAAGATAAATAAAACAAGCCACCGATGACCATGACCGTCAAACAACTTCGAGCCTTCCTGGCGGTTGCTCAGACCTTGAGCTTCACGCAGGCGTGCGAGCGGCTGCATATTTCTCAGCCCGCGCTGAGCCTGGCCATCAAGGGGCTGGAGGAGACGCTCGGCGGCGCGCTGCTGATTCGCAGCACGCGCAGTGTGCGGCTGACACCCGAGGGCGAGACCCTGCTGCCGTTGGCCAAGCGCCTGCTCGCCGACTGGGACAACGCCGAGGAGTTGCTGCGCCAGCGCTTCACCCTGCAGCTCGGCCGCGTGGCGCTGGCGGCCATGCCATCGATCGCCTGTAACCGTCTCCCCCGCGCACTGCGCGTCTTCCGCGAGCGCTTTCCCCGGGTCAACGTGACGGTGCACGACGTAATCAACGAACAGGTCATCGACATGGTGCGCCATCAGCAGGTGGAGTTGGGCATTGCCTTCGAGCCCGAAACTCGCGAAGGGATCGACTTCCTGCCTTTATTCGACGACACCTTCGTCGCCGTGCTCCCGCCCGATTCGCCACTGGCCACGGCCGCGGTGGTCGACTGGAGCGCCCTGCTCGTTCACGATTTCATCACTCTGCAGCGTCCTTCCATGGTGCGCATCCTGATGGAGCAGGCGCTCGCGCGCCGCGGCACCGAACTTCCGGTTGCCTTCGAGAGCCATCAGCTCGCCACGGTGGGGCGCATGGTGGCGAGCGGCCTCGGCGTCAGTGCCGTGCCCGCGCTGTGCCGTGAGCAGATGCACGAGCTCGGCGCCCGCTGCGTCCCTCTGCATGAGCCCAGCATCCGTCGTACCGTGGGCGTGGTGCTGAGTGCCGGCCAGGAACTCTCGACCGCTGCCCGCGCCCTGCATGAGGTCCTGCAGACGACCCTGTGCGAGGCGCTACCGTGAGCGGCAAGCGCTGGGCAGCCCCGGCCCGATCCATTAGCATGTGCGGCTGGTGTGAACGAACCCGAGTCATGACGGTAAGGAGTCAGGCATGTCGACCCTGAAAGGGCTCGTCAGCGTACTGCTACTGGTAGTGAATACCCTGTTCTGGTCGATACCCCTGATTCTGCTGACGGTGATCAAGCTGATCACGCCGGGCCGGCCGCTGCGCCTGTGGGTGCTGCGTGGCCTCAACGGCGTGGCGCTCAACTGGATCGGCTGCAACCTCTGGTGGATGCGCCGCTGGCTGCGGCCCAAGCTCAGTGTCTCGCTGCCCCCGGGATTGTCGCGCGATCAGTGGTGGCTGGTGATCTCCAACCATCGCAGCTGGACCGATATCTTCCTGCTGCTGATGGCCCTGCACAGGCGCATCCCCATGCCGCGCTTCTTCCTCAAGCGCCAGCTCATCTGGGTGCCAATTGTGGGACTGGCCTGGTGGGCGCTCGAATTCCCCTTCATGCGTCGCTACTCCCGTGAGCAGTTGGAGCGCAATCCGCGTCTGGCGCACATCGACCGTCATGCCACCGAGCGAATGTGTTCACGTGCACGCGAGATGCCCATTGCGATTTTCAACTTCGTTGAAGGAACCCGATTTACCCCGGCCAAGCGCGACGTCCAGAATAGCCCTTTCCGCCATCTGCTCCGGCCCAAGTCCGGCGGTATCGCGCAAGTGCTGAATCTGCTCGGCGACCGGCTAAGCGGCATACTCGACGTTACGCTGCGCTACACGAACCCCAACCCGACGTTCTGGGGCTTCCTGTGCGGACGCGAAGGTCCGGCCTCCCTCGAGGCCCGCCGGCTCGAAGTCCCCGATTGGATGCTCCAAGGCAGCTATCACGACGACCCGCACTACAAGGAACGCTTCCATTCATGGCTCAATGCCCTGTGGCAGGAAAAAGACCGGGCGCTCGACTCGCGCTGATCCTGATCGCGCTGCTGCTGATCGGCGGTTGCGCGTCGCGCGGTGGCAGTGAGGTTCAGCGCAGCGGCGACCCCGGTATCGCCGGCAATTGGGTCGTGGTCCAGCGCGGCGATACCTTGGGCAGCATCGCCGCCCGGGCCGATGTTCCACTGGCGCGCCTGCAACGTTTCAATCCCGGCGTGGATGCGAATCGCCTCCGGGTCGGGCAACGCCTGCTGGTGCCCACGCAGCAGGAGCGTGCCCCATCGGACGGCCCCTACCGCTACCAGATACGCCCAGGCGATACCTATTCCGCCATCGCCCGACGCTTCGGCACCACGCCGGCGCGCATCCAATCCGCCAACCCCGGCGTCGCGCCGACGCGGCTACGGGTCGGTCAGATCGTGCAAGTACCGCTGCGCGGCTCCTCATCCCGTGTCGCCGCCGCCCCGCCCGCCAGTTCAAGCCGGGCAAGCAGTGGTGGGAACAGCGCACCGGCACGCACGCCTGCCGCGCCTGCCAGTACCGGCTCGCTCCCCAATTGGGCGCGCAACTGGCCCTGGCCGCTGGAGGACTACCGCGTCGTGCGCGCCTATGGCACCGATAGTCACGGCACTCTGCAACCGATGCTGCTGGCCACCAACCGCGGCGCACGAGCCCGGGCGGTTGCAGACGGAGACGTGCGCTTCGCCGGCAGCATGCGCCAGCTCGGCCGCGTGGTGATCGTGCACCATGCCGACAACCTGCAGAGCGTCTACGCCCTGTGCGACCGCCTGCTCGTGGATGATGGCGCCCGCGTCAGTCGTGGCGCCCCGCTGTGCGAGGTCGGCTTCAGCAACGCCACGGAACGTTTCGATCTTCTGTTCGACATGCGTCAGGGCGGCAAGCCGATCGACCCACGACGCGTGCTACGCTGACCGCATGCACACGACGTGTTGGGAAAATCTCCTCGATTCGCCCACGCTGCGACTGGCCCCGGGCTTCCTCGACCGGCTCCAGGCCGACGAGGCCCTGGCCCGGCTCGATAGCGAACTGGAGTGGCAGCGCCCCAGGCTGCGCCTCTACGGGCGCGAGCACACCATCCCTCGCCGACAGGTCTGGATGGGCGATGCCGAGGCCCGCTATCGCTACTCGGGCCGAGACTTCGTTCCCCAACCCTGGCATCCCACGGCTGCCTGGGTTCGCGACCGGGTTCAGGCCTGTCTGGCGCAGATCGACGTCCCGGCGCGCTTCAATAGCGTACTGCTCAACCGCTACGCGGACGGCGAGGAGCGCATGGGCTGGCACAGCGACGACGAGCCCGAACTCGGCGAGGCGCCGGTCATTGCCGCTGTCAGCCTGGGTGCCGAGCGTCCCCTGCGCATGCGCTGGAAACACGGCGTCGGCAAGCCATTCAATGTCTGGCTGCCTCACGGCAGCCTCTTGCTGATGGGAGCGGGCTGCCAGGCGGCACTACAGCACGCCCTGCTGCCCCGTCGCCTTCCCGGCCTGCGTATCAGCCTTACCTTTCGCCACGTCGTACCGCGCTGAGCCCCGCTTCAGCGCGCCTGCCGGTACAATCCCCACAGCACCGCTATCAGCAGCGCATAGATAAGGCCGCCGGCGGGGTAAGCCAGGAAGCTGTAGGTCAAGCCGAAGTCGATGAAGGTCACCGGCACCAAGGTACCCGCCACCGCCAGTGCGCGACGCTCGCCGGAGCCGACTCCGACGCCGCGAGCAAACAGCCACAATGGCGTAGCGTAGAGCGCCAACAACGCAATGAGCCCGGGCAAGCCACGCTTGACCCAGGCATCGAGCACATCGTTATGGGTATGCCAGAAGCGCCCCAGTTTCGGATCCTGCTCCCCTTCGGCGCCGCGCTCGCGCATCGCCGTCTGGTAGCCACGCTCTCCCCATCCGCTCAGGGGACGTTCGGCGATCAGTTCCGACGCCCCCTTCCACATATCCAGCCGCGCGCTGACCGAGGTCATCTCGTCGTCGCCCGCCATGTAGAGGCGCAGGCTGCTGACCGCGTTGTCGACGCGCTGGGCGACCTGCGTCTGCGGTGTCGCGTAGAGACCGCCCACCAGGGCCAGCAGCGCGACGGTCAAGACCACCCGCCAGCCCAGCGTCAAACGTCGACCGTGGCCGCGATACAGCACCCAGATGGCGAGCGGCAGGCCGATCCAGCCGCCACGGGAGCCGGACAAGGCGGATGCCACCAACCCCGCCAGACCTCCGGCAATCAGCAGTAGCGACCAGGGCCAACGCTCCTGCCGCGCGAACGACCAGCTCAACCCCCCCAGGCAGAGCAGTCCGGTGAGCAAGCCCAGGTTGCCGAAAAGAATCGCATGAAAAGGCTCGTGACCATGGGCTCTGGCCAAGCCTTCATAAACACGCTGCCACAGCGCCCAACCACCGGCGCCGAGGCCACCCAGCGCCAGCCCGGCCCACAGCCAGGCGGGCGTCATCCTGACCTTGGCAAAGGCGGTCAGCGTGGCCACGGCCAGCCACAGCGGCCAGGCATCGTAGAGACCGACCAACCCCTCGCCGTGAGCCAGAGGGACGGCCAGCCAGACCATCCCATGGAACATCAGGACTGCCATCAGCAACAGGTCCTCGCGTCGAGGAAACCCGTCGAGCTGCCCCTCCTCGCCGAGACAGGCCGCCGCCAGCATCAGTACGGGAACGGCCACCAGCGTGTTCCACGGCAATACCAGCATGGCGGCACCCAATACGAGCATGGCCGTCGCCGCCAGCCATGCCTGGCATTGCATTCTCAGGTCGCGGGGCATGACCCCGACAATCGGTCGGTAGGAGTTGTCTTCCATCATGGCGGTCGCTCGTCCGTTGATACGCTGCCGTCACTGGGCGCCGCGACGTGCTGCCTTCCTGGCAAGCCACGGCGTCCTGTCACTCATCACCTCTCGGCGCAATGGGATCGATGCCTGCCCCGCCGGCGCGGCAGGCGAGTTCGAGTGTCACAAACGGAGGTTCGTGTCGCTTGGCCCCGGCTCATTCGACAGTCACCGACTTGGCCAGGTTGCGTGGCTGGTCCACATCCGTGCTCCGCGCGACCGCCACATGGTAGGCCAGCAGTTGCAGCGGCAGGGTATAAACCAGCGGTGCCAGGAAGCGACAGCAGGCCGGCACGTTCACCACCGTCATCCCATCCGCCGCCTCCAGGCCGCTCTCTGGATCGGCGAAGACCAGCAGTCGCCCACCACGCGCCCGTACCTCCTGCAGGTTGGATTTCAACTTATCGAGCAGCCCATCCATGGGGGCCAATGCCACCACTGGCATGCTGGCGTCGATCAGGGCCAGCGGACCATGCTTCAGCTCGCCGGCGGCATAAGCCTCGGCATGTATGTAGGAGATCTCCTTGAGCTTGAGGGCCCCCTCCTGGGCGATGGGCATCTGTGCGCCACGTCCCAGGAACAGGGTATGGCGATAGCCGCTGAAGCGCTGCGCGATCCGGGCGATTTCGGCATCGAGCTTAAGTGCATCACCCAGCAGTGTCGGCAGGTAGCGAAGGCGATGCACCAGCCTCGCCGTCAGCTCGCCGTCGCCGCCGTGAAGTTGGCGCAACCCCAGGGTCACCAGCATGAGCGCGGTCAACTGGGTGGTGAAGGCCTTGGTCGAGGCCACGCCGATCTCGGGTCCGGCATGGGTCATCAGGCTGAGATCCGACTCGCGTACCAGAGAACTGCCCGGCACGTTGCAGATCGACAGTGCTCCTACGTAGGCCTGCCCCTGGCGCGCTCGGGCATGGCGCAGCGCCGCGAGCGTATCGGCCGTCTCGCCCGACTGCGAGAGGGTCATCAATAGCGTGCCCGGGGGCGCCACCACATCGCGGTACCGATATTCCGAGGCAACCTCGACCTGGCACGGAATGCCCGCCAGCTCTTCGATCCAGTAGCGCGCCACCAGCCCGGCATGGTAGCTCGTGCCACAGGCGACGAGATGAATCTGACGGGTCTCGCCCAGCAATTGCCTGGCCCGCGGACCGAAGGCCTCGATCAGCACCTGATCACTGCCCAGGCGCCCTTCCAGGGCGTTGGCGACGGCAACCGGTTGCTCGTAGATCTCCTTGAGCATGTAATGCTCGAACTCACCCTTGCCGACCGACGGGTCGTCGTGCTCGTAGCGCATCGGCTCTCGTACCACGGGTGTCCGTTTGCCATTTCCGCACCATCCATGCACGACGCAGCCGGTGCGAGTCGCCTCCACCAGGTCGCCGTCCTCCAGGTACAGGAAACGATCGGTAACCGGCAACAGCGCCAGAGGATCGGAGCCGAGGTAGTAACCCTCCTCGCCGATACCGACCACCAACGGGCTGCCATGCCGTGCCCCGATCACGCGATCCGGCCTGTCGGCATCGATCACGCCCAGGGCATAGGCTCCTTCTAGCCGTGCCACCGCCGCCTCCACCGCAGCGAGCAGATCGCCCCGGCGCTGCAGCTCACGCTCGATCAGGTGAGCCACGACCTCGGTATCGGTTTCGGAGGTGAAGGCGTAGCCCTCGGCGACGAGCTCGTTCTTGAGCACAAGATGATTCTCGATGATGCCGTTGTGCACAACGGCGACGCGTCCCGAGACATGGGGATGCGCGTTGTCCTGGCTGGGCTGGCCATGCGTTGCCCAACGGGTATGAGCCACGCCCGCCAGGCCCGTCAGCGGAGCGGATGCCAGCAGCCGCTCGAGAGCCGCCACCTTGCCGACTTCGCGGGCGCGCCCCAGACGGCCGGGCGCCTCTATCAGGGCAACGCCGGCCGAATCATAGCCTCGGTACTCAAGACGCTTGAGGCCTTCCAACAGGATGGGCAGGACGTTGTCCGAACCCACGGCAGCTACGATGCCACACATGTTCTGTTCTCCATGAACGGTGCCCGGCCCGCATGCGGACCGTGAGCACTGACTAGCAAGCGGGTTATGCGGTGCGATGTGGCAGCTGCGATGAGAAGCCTGTCGATCATCCCAGTCCGACAGGCGCAATGCCGGGAGTCGTCCGGCTAGCGATAGCGCTCCAGGATCGGCCTCAGGGGTGTCACCGCGGCGCTCGTGACAGGCGCCTCGGCCTCTCGGCGACGCTTCTCCAGCCACACGAGATCGACGATCTCACCCTGGGGGCGATAGGCGGTGGGGGCTTCCAGCAGCAGCCGGCGAATGCCGTTGTGATGAAAGTGTCGACAGGCCTCGAACAGGCGGTCGAGATACGCCTCCAGTCGAGGCCACTCCCAGAACACCTCTTGAGCCGTCATGATGCGCGGATGCGAGGTCGCGGACACGTCTTCTCCCACCAGCAGCTCTTCGTAGAGCTTCTCGCCGGGGCGCAGCCCGGTGTAAGCGATGGCGATGTCGCCATCCGGGTGGCGCTCGTCGCGCACCTTGAGCCCCGATAGTCGCACCATCTGACGCGCCAGGTCGGCGATGCGCACCGGCTCGCCCATGTCGAGAACGAATACGTCCCCTCCCTGCGCCATGGCGCCGGCCTGGATGACCAGTTGCGCCGCTTCGGGGATGGTCATGAAGAAACGGGTGATGTCGGGGTGGGTCACGGTGATCGGCCCGCCAGCCTGGATCTGCTCACGAAACAGCGGCACCACCGAGCCACTGGAACCCAGCACGTTACCGAAGCGCACCATGCAGAAGCGGGTGGCGCTCTGGTGACTGGCAAGAGCCTGACAGATCAACTCGGCCAGTCGCTTCGTGGTGCCCATCACGTTGGTCGGCCGCACCGCCTTGTCGGTGGAAACCAGCACGAAGGTCTCGACGCCGGCTTCGATTGCTGCACGAGCCGTGGAAAGCGTGCCGAAGACATTGTTCTGTACGCCTTCGACGACATTGTGCTCGACCATCGGCACATGCTTGTAGGCCGCCGCATGGTAGACGGTCTCGACTGCATAGGCTTTCATTACCGCGGTCAGACGCTGGCGATGCTGCACGGACCCGAGAAGCGCCTCGATGCGCACCTCATGCCCCTCTTCCTTTGCGATGCGGCGAAGGTCCTGCTCGATGCAATAAAGGCCGAACTCGGAAATCTCGAGCAACAGCAGGCGACTCGGTCCATGGCGCAGGATCTGGCGGCACAGCTCGGAGCCGATGGAACCACCGGCGCCGGTCACCAGCACCACCTTGCCGCGGATGTTGGCTTCCATCAGGGTCGGGTTGGGGGGGACCGGATCGCGCCCAAGCAGATCCTCCACCGCCACGTCACGGACCTCGCTGATCCTGGCGCGTCCGGTCACCATGTCGGCCACGCCGGGGATCGTCTGAACCGGGAACCCTTGCGGCTCGAGCTCGGCGAGGATCTCGCGTCGGCGTTCACGGCTCACGCTGGGCATCGCCAGGAGTACCCGCTCGGCACCGTAGGTGTCGGACAGGTACCCGAGCTGGCGCGGCGGGTAGACCTTGAGGCCCTCGATGTACGTGTTCTGCAGACTCACGGCATCGTCGACGAAGGCGATCGGCAGGTACTCCTGGCCATGGTTGAGCGATACGGCCAGTTGGCGACCCGCCGAGCCGGCGCCGTAGATCACCACGCGCGGCTTGTGGCGGATCTGGCTGCGCAGGTAGATCGCACGCAGGCCAAAGCGCACCCCACCGATGGTCAGCAGCGCCAGCATGGCATAGATGAAGGGCACGCTACGCGGGATACCGAGCGCGAAGAGATAGCTCGCCAGCGGCAGCGACAGCGCCGACACCACGACCCCGATCACCACGGCGCGGATCGCCTTGGGTCCCAGGTAGCGGATCACCGCACGATAGAAGCCCAGGCGGATATAGATGGCCAGGCTCAGCGGGATCATCACCACCAGCGCCAGCCAGGTGCGCACCTCCACCAATGGCGCCCAGTCCTCCAGGCGCAGCAGCATGGCCAGCAAGAAGCTCGCCGCGATCAGCACGCAGTCAACCACCAGCTGGATGGTGCGCTTCTGCCGTCTGGGCAGGCGGAACAGGGATTGCAGCAGATTTCGCATATCGTCTCTCCATGACTGCGGGCGCCCGACGCGCCCGCTGGTCCGGCGTCAGGCGCTGGCCTTGGCCATGACGCCTTCGATCGCCGCGCAGGTGCGTTCGATCTCGCCTTCGGTCAGTGTCGGATGACACAGGAACATCAGGCTGGTCTCGCCCAGTTCGCGGGCGACGGGCAGTGGCGCCTCGGGGCGCCAACCGGTTTCGTCGAAGGCCTTCTCGAGATAGACCTCCGAACACGAGCCCGAGAAGCACGGCACGCCGGCTTCGTTGATCGCCGCCATGATCCGGTCACGATTCCAGCCTTCCGCCAAGCGATCGGGTTCGACGAAGACGTAGCACTTGTAGGCGGCATGCTCGCAGTATTCGGGTACACGAGGCACGCGCAGCCCGGGGGATCGACCTGCCGCCTGCCAGATGCGAGCCGCATGGGCCTGACGAGCGGCCTTCCACTGCGGCAACCGGGAGAGCTGGATCCGCCCGATGGCGGCCTGCATCTCGGTCAGTCGCCAATTGGTGCCGAAGCTTTCATGCAACCAGCGGAAGCCGGGCGGGTGCTCGCGCTCATAAACCGCCTCCCAGCTTTTGCCGTGGTCCTTGAAGGCCCACATGCGTCGCCATAGCTCGGCATCGCTGGTGGTGACCATCCCCCCCTCACCGCCGGTGGTCATGATCTTGTCCTGGCAGAACGACCAGCAGCCCACATGGCCGAGACTACCGACGCTGCGCCCGCGGTAGCGCGCCCCATGGGCCTGGGCGCAATCCTCGATCAGGTAGAGTCCGTGGCGCTCAGCGAGCTCCATCAGGCCATCCATCTCGCAGGGCCACCCGGCCAGGTGCACGGCCATGATCGCCCGGGTACGCGGCGTGATTCTCTCGGCCACGCTCTGAAGGGTGACGTTCTGCGAGTCGCGATCGACGTCGGCGAACACCGGCACCGCTCCGGCCATGACGATGCTGGAGGCCGACGCGAGAAAGGTGCGCGACGTGACGATCACTTCGTCATCGGAGCGCTCACCGATGCCGAGCCCGCGCAACGCCAGTTCCAGCGCGACGCTGCCGTTGGCCACCGCAATGGCGTACTCGCTGTCGGCGAAGCGGGCGAACTCACGCTCGAAGTCGCGCGCCTCACTACCGGTCCAGTAGTTCACGCGGTTGGAAAGCAGCACGCGCGCCACGGCATCCGCCTCTTCGCGGGTATAGTCGGGCCAAGGGGAAAAGGGTCCGTTGAGCATCACGATCTTCCTTTGGGTGACATCAGGTCCAAGCGCAGCACATTCGAGGCGCAGGGCGGGGTATCGTCACCCTGATCATCGCTGTCGCTGCCACTCGATGAGGGCATCAGCGGGCGGGCCGGCACGCCACCCATCACCAAGTCGTCGTCGATGTCCGCCACCACCGCCGCTCCGGCACCGACCACCACGCTGGTGCCGATGGCGACGCCCTGGCGTACTACGGCACCGGCACCGATCCAACTGAGGCGCCCGACCTCGACGTCGCCGGCCACGTTGGCGCCGGGCGCCACGTGCACGCAGTCACCCAGCCGGCAATCGTGATCGACGGTCGCCGCGGAGTTGACGATGACACCCAGGCCAAGATTGGCGAAGGCGTTGATCACCGCTCCGGGCATCACCACACTGCCGGCCCCGAGCCGCGCCAGTGGACTGACAATGGCACGCGGATGCACCAGCGAGACGATACGCGCTCCGTGACTCATCAGGGCATCGAGCTTGACGTCGCGAATCGCGTTGTGGCCGATCGCGACGAACACCCCATCGTAGTCGGACAGATCGTGCAGCAGCATGGCCAGAGTGCCTCGTACTTCCCAATGCTCCAGACGGCACCTATCCGGCCAGGCATCATCGTAGAAGACCAACTCCTGCCAACCGGTCTGGGTGGCGATATCCGCCACGACCTTGCCGTGTCCGCTGGCGCCGAGAATGGCGAGACGGCGACGATTATTCATGTTGACCTCCGCGAAAACGGGGCATGGCGACATCGCCATCGTGTGCAATCCCCTCACGTACCAACACCTTGCGTACCGTCAGCAGCAGGATACGCAGATCCAGCCACAGCGAACGGTTATCCACGTACCACACGTCCAACTCGAATTTCTGCTCCCAGGAAAGTGCATTGCGCCCGTTGACCTGCGCCCAGCCGGTGACGCCGGGGCGCACCTCGTGGCGCCGGGCCTGATGCGGCGTATAGAGCGGTAGATATTCCATCAACAACGGGCGCGGCCCGACCAGGCTCATATCTCCCTTGAGCACGTTCCACAGCTCGGGCAGCTCATCGAGGCTGGTCGCGCGCAGCCGTTTCCCCAAGGTCGTCAAGCGAGCCGCATCGGGCAGTGGCGTTCCGTCGCGGTCTAAGGCGTCGCGCATGGTGCGAAACTTGACCATCTCGAAGGGACGACCGTGACGGCCCGGGCGCGTCTGGCGAAACAGCACCGGCGAACCGAGTCGCCATCGGACCAGCAGCGCCACGGTCGCCATGATCGGCGCGAGCAGCGCCAGGGCCAACAGGGCGACCCCTATGTCGAACAATCGCTTCATCGCTTCTCTTCCATAACCTCGTTCATGACTTCGGCCAGACGCCCGGCCAGGATGCGGTAGTCGTAGAAGGCTTCCATATGGGCACGCCCCGCCTGTCCCATACGGGTCCGCTCCGCCAGCGGTAGCGCCACCAACTGCTCGATCGCCTCGGCCAAGGCTTCGGGATCTTCGGGTGGCACCGTAATGCCGGCGCCGGCCTCGGCGACCGGGTCGTTGACCGCTGCCGAGGCGATGATTACCGGCCGTGCCGCGGCCATGTAATCGAACAGCTTGTTCATGCTGATGCCGAAGCGATACAGACGCGGCAGGTCGCGTACGGTGATCACGAAGGCATCGGCCTCGCGCGCCAGCGTCGGTATCTTGCGCTTGGGTACCGGGGGTTCGAAGCTCAGCCACCGCCCGTCGAGCCCAAGGCGGCTGGCCTGGCGCTGCAGGTCGTACTTGGCGGGCCCGTCGCCGATCAGGCGCAGACGCAACGGAACCGACCCATCGCTTCGCCGTTGCTTGACGATGGCCATCGCCTCCAGCAGCGTCTCGAGCCCGTTGGCCTCCCCGTGGCTGCCGAAGTACATCAACGTCAGCGGCATCTCCGGCGGCTGCTGCGACGGCGGCCCGGGGTCGGGGTAGTCATCGAGGTCGACCCCATTGGAGAGCCACACCACGTGCTCTTCCGGGACTCCAAGCGGTGCGATGTAATCCACCGCTCGCGGCAGCAGGGTCAGCACGCGGCGGGCGCGGCGATAGAGGAACTTCTCAAGAAGGTGAAGGATACGAGCCGTTGCACTCCCTTCACGCAGCCGCCCCATGTCGATCAGGGTTTGCGGCCACAGATCGCGCACCTCGAACAGGAACGGCACCCCGTGGCGACGCGCCAGCCGCCAGCCGGCCAGTGCGGCGAAGGGATGCACGCTCGAACCGATGATCAGATCGGGGGCCTCGAGGCTGTCCAGGCGTCCCGGGCGTACGGCCTGCCAGGCGTACTCCAGCATGTTCTTCATGCGACCGCCCCCGTTGCCGCGATAGCTCGAAGTGCGCAGCCACAGGAAACGCACGCCTCCGAGGGTCTCAAGCCGGGTCTGCACGCCAGGTGACAAGCGCTGTACACCGCTGGGATGGTCGACACTGGACGCGATCAGCATGGCGTTCCAGCCATGCTCGGGCAGATGGCGGGCAAGCTGGTAATGGCGCGCCGCGCCAGCCGCTTCGGGATTCTTGGCGTAGTGATTCAAAATCCAGACGTGTCTCATGCCAGCCTCAGTCAGCGGATAAAGCCCGATAAGTGTTCAGCAGTTTGCGCTCCTCCTGTTGCCAGTTATAACGCTCGGTCACGGCACGCCGGCCGTTGTCGCCCATCTCGCGAGCTCGTTCCGGGTTGGCCACCACGAAGTCGATGGCTTGGGCGATCGCCTCGGGATCGAGTGGATCGACGCAGAGGCCGCAGTCGCTGCCCTCGATGATTTCACGCCACAACGGAAAGTCCGAGGCGATGACCGGCAGGCCGGCGCTCATGTACTCGAACATCTTCACCGGCAAGGCATCGAGATAGTTGATGATCGGATGCAGCGTCACCAGACCGGCTATCGAGCTGGCCATGATCCGGCGCACGCCGGCGCGGTCGAGATAGCCGTGCGCCTCGACCCGCTCCCAGCCGGTATAGGTCATGACCTCCTGCTCCAGGGCGAGCGTCTTGAAATCGCCGGCGAGCTGAAGCCGACAGTCGCTCTCGACGTTCTCCATGGCCCGCACGATCTCGCGGATGCCGCGGATTTCGGCAATGCCGCCCACGTAGCAGACGGCGGGCGGCTCCCCTGCGGCAGCGGTCAGGCGGGCATCGGGCGCACCGTCCAATTCACCGAGCATGGGGAAGTTGTTGACGTCCACGACATTCGAGTGGAATTCGGCAAAGCGGTCGCGAATATAGGGAGTCGCGGCCACCACGGCATCGAAATGTCGGCTGATCCGTCGCTGATAGATATCGACGCCTCGCGACAGCACCTGCCGGGCGGCACCGCCGAGATAATGCTTGGCCAGTATCTGACGCGGCAAATCTTCATGGGCGTCGTAGATCACCCGCTTGCCCAGTTGCTTCA
Organism: Billgrantia saliphila; assembly: GCF_002930105.1. Lineage (GTDB taxonomy): Bacteria > Pseudomonadota > Gammaproteobacteria > Pseudomonadales > Halomonadaceae > Halomonas > Halomonas saliphila. The sequence continues at coordinate 141,728 of NZ_PJRN01000011.1, forward strand.
GGCGGCGCCCCATCGGCATCAGCTCGGGATCGTGCAGGTGGTAGAGGTCGGCATCGATCCGGCGGGCATGCTCGAAGACTCGCCGCGTAGTCTTCATCACCCGATTCACGCGCCCGGGTAGCCGTCCGACATCGACGATGCTCACTCCATCCCGCTCCTCGTTGCCTTCACCGTCGGCGACGATCAGCGTTACGGAATGACCATCGGCGGCCAATGAGCGGCACTGCTTGTGATAGATACGGGTGTCATAGCGCGGATGGGCGGAAGTCAGGTGTGCCACTCTCATTATCGTTGCGTCCTTGTGTGTTTCTTGCAGCGCCAGGCTGCTCCTGTTCGTCATGCCAAGCCTCGGCGGGGCTGGCCTGTTCCGATGTCTCCGCGTCCCGCTCCCGGCGTGTCGCGACAAGGGCGTTTGCGAATGCGCCCCAGCCGAGTGCCGGCAGCGGCCAGAACACCGGCTTGGCCAGTACGATCAGGAGCAGGGAGACGAAGTTGATAGCGAAGGCAAACACCCACCAGGCGGCACGATCGCCGAGCATGACCATGCGATAGGCGGAACCGAGAAAGGCGTTGGCGGTCAGGCCGACATAGAGCAGGAAACCCAGCAGCCCGTAGTTGACCCACGCCGATAGCATGCTGTGGGCATAGCCACCCGTGACACCCGATGAGCTGATATGCCCGCCGAACCGGCCAAGCAAGGGATTTTCGAGGATCTGCGATACCGCTCGCTGGCCGAGGTTCTGGCGTGCCAGCCACGAACTGTTTCCCGAGAGATCGAGGATCTGCAACTGACGGCTACCGGCCAACGATTCGAACTGACTGACAACGAGGGCGATCAGGACAGCCACGACCGCCAGCAGCGTCAGCATGTACTTGACGCTCACCCCCGCCCACAGCATGAGCAGCACCGCCGTCAGCGCGAGAAAGGCGTAGAGCTCAGAGCGAGCGCCGAGCACGAACATGACGAAGGCGCCGATCACGATCAGGCCGGCCCGCACGATGGCCCGCTGAGCGACCGCGATCAGGAACACCAGCATCACCAGGGCGCTGCGGGCATAACCCTGGTAGGTGGAGATGTTCTCGCCCTCCTCGGCCTCGATCATTTGGCGGGCAAAGAACATCCACTGGCCGGTGGTCGCCACATGGAAAAGCAGGTAACCGGCAATCAGCGCGAAAGCGATCCAGAAGGCCCGCGCCAACCGCGGCGAGTCGAGCGGTAGGCGATAGCCCATCATGAACAGCACCAGCCACAGCACCAGCGTCTCGACGGTCTGGATCAGCGCCGCTCGCATCACGCCGCCACCCTGCAGGCCATAGTTGGCCAGCCCCCAGGCCAACACATAGACGAAGAAGACAAGGGCCGTCAGCGCAAAGCCCCGGGTCGATACCGAAAGGACATGGAGCTGCGACGGCAACAGCGCGGCGTAGACGAGGAACATCATGACCGACACCACGCCGAACAGACCGCCCAATAGCGCCGGAATCAACCCCATCGCCACCAGGGTGTGGTACACGATGAAGCCGGGAAACAGCACGAAGAAACCGGTGGCGGAAGCGCGTGCCGTCAAGGTGTCACCGGACAGGATCATTCTGTTTCTCTTCCGTTCAATCGACCAGCACGCGTTCGTAGAGCTCACGTTGGGCCGATGTGGTCAGCTCCGAGTTGTGCCAGAGCAGGGTGAACGTGCCGCCCATGGCCCGACAGCGCGACTTCAGCAGGCTGAAGCGCTCGAAGGCCGCCTCACCCGTGCCGAGCCCCAGGTAGAGCGGCGAGATCACCGAGGCTTCCATGGCGATCAGCGGCTGGATGCGCAGCGCAAGCGGCTCGCCCTTGACCGGGTCGAACGCGGGGTAGTCGAAGCAAGTCCCGCAGCGAAAGCCCGGCGATTCGGCGTAGCCCAGCGTGGTGTCGTAATCGAGACCGGCCTGGGTGTAGCCCTGCAATGTCAGCGGCATCTGCCAGCGCAGGTAGTGCATGCGCGCGCCCCACTGCGGCTGCTCGATCCCCTCCTCGGCACAGACCCGGCGCAAACGATTCGCCTCGTTGGCCAACTCCTTGGGATTGCGAAAAGTGTGATAACTGGGATGGAGGCCGATCTCATGACCGCGTTCATGAATGCTGCGCATGAGATGCCGCATCGCCGGGTGCTCCGGCTCGTAGTCGGCATCCTTGCGCGGATCGGTGCGGCCGCAAATGAAGTAGAAGGCGCTGGCCAAGCCATGGCGCTCGGAAACATCCATCAGCCAGTCGAAGGTATTGAGCGGATCGAGCGGATGCAGCCGGCGCCGCGTCCGCAGACGGATCCAGGGGCCCATCACCAGTGCCTGTGGCCGGCCGTTGCGCAGGATATCGCCGAACATCGCCCGCGCCAGGCGAACGTCGCGTGCGAAGCCGTAGCGGCTGGGACGGTCGACATCGTGCGTCGGGCGCATGCGAAAGCGATGCTGTAGCAGGCTCGCCTGCGGCCATTGGCAGCGAATGATCTGGCCGAGCACCGCCAGCCACTCGTCGACGACGGGTCGATCCAGATAGCCGTGCCGTCCGGCGTGGGAGGCGCTGGCGGGGAAGCGGCAATGCCGGTCGAGGGTCTGGGCATCGACCTCCTCGAGGCGCGACAGCATCCAGTAGGTCAGGCCGAGGATGTCGTAGTGAACCGCCAGGCCGTCCGGCACCGGTTCCACCAGAGGCTGCGGCAGACTGGCGGCGCCCGGCGCCGGCAGCGGCATGTCCAGCGGAGCGTTGAAGCCCTCCTCGGCCGCATCCCACTGGCTACAAGGCAGCTCCACCCCGGTCAGGTAGAAGCCCGGCTGAAGACGGTCGAACAACAGATGTCCCGGCGCCCCCGCATGGCGCAGGAGAAGCCGCTCGGCCCCATCGCGCTCCAGCCACATCGGTAGGCCGAAGCGCTCCTGGAGGACTTTCTCCAGCCAGGTCAGCACCGGCTCCCCCGTTGCGACGGGGACCGCGGCAGCCGACAGGTTGCCCGGCAAGTGGGGCGAGTCGGTCGAGGCGTCCCGCCCCGCCTGGGAATGCCGATCGTGCAGTGCAGTCATGTCATTCACTTGGATTCCCTCTTCATCAATGTGCGGGCCGTGACGTAAGCCTCGCGCGCCAACTGGCGAATGCCGCGCTGGCTGATCGAGTAGTGGCAAACTAGCCGCCCGCCCCATGCCTCCTTCATCTCCGCCACCGGCGCGA
>NZ_PJRN01000012.1 GCF_002930105.1 Billgrantia saliphila
CGCTCAGCGCCGATGGTAGTGTGGGGCTTCCCCATGCGAGAGTAGGTCATCGTCAGGCATCTCTTCAGAAACCCCGGCCAACTGGTCGGGGTTTCGCCGTTTTAGGGCCTCCAGGGAGCGTCGCGGAGCGCCGCCCGTCGAAGGGCCGGCCAACGGCCCCGGCCCTTCCTCCAAGAAAGCCCCGTGTTCGAAGGAACGCGGGGCTTTTCTTTGCCTGTCATTTCTCTTCGTAAAGCTCGATGGGTGTGCCGTCGGGGTCACTCAGGAAGGTGAAGCGCGCTCCGGTCAAGGCATCGAGCCGGATAGGCTCGGGGCAGGCTCCACGGGCTTCGAGCAGGGCCACGCAGGCATCCAGGTCGCACGTCGCCAGGGCCAGGTGACGCAGGCCGCAAGCTTCGGGATAGCTCAGGCGTGCCGGTGGCGAGGGGAAGGAAAAGAGTTCAAGCTGAATACCGCCGGGCAGACGCAGATCCAGCTTATGGCTATCCCGCTCGGTGCGATAGGTCTCACTGATGATCTCGGCGTCCAGCACGTCGAGATAGAAGCGCTTGGCGCGAGGGTAATCGGCGGTGATCAGCGCAATGTGATGGACGCCCGACAGGGGAAGGGGAGACGTGGGCATACGGGTGATCTCAGGACGAGCCGGGCGTCACGCGACGCCCGACATAGAATCAGTGGCAGAGTGCCTCGAAGGTCTCGATCAGGCTGTCCATCTCGTCATCGGTGCCAATGGAGATACGCAGGAAGTCGCGCAACGCTTCGGTATTGAAGTGACGCACCAGAATGCCGCGCTCACGCAGGCCGACGAACAGCTGGGCGGCATCGTGCCGGGGATGGCGAACCAGGACGAAGTTGGCCTGGGAGGGGAGCGTCTCGAAGCCGAGCTCCTCCAGTCGCCTGACGGTGCGCTGGCGTGTGGTAATGACCTTCTCACGACAGGCCTCGAAGTGCCCACGATCCTCCAAGGAGGCGATACCGAGTGCGCTGGCCAGGCTGTCGATGGGATAGGAGTTGAAAGAGTCCTTGACCCGCTCGAGACCCTCGATCAGCTCGCGCGAGCCAATGGCGTAGCCCAGGCGCAGGCCGGCGAGGCTGCGTGACTTCGAAAAGGTGCCGGTTACCAACAGATTGGGATAACGGCCGATCAACGGCACGGCGCTCTCCCCGCCGAAATCGACGTAGGCTTCGTCGACCAGCACGACCTGCTGGGTGATCCGCTCCAGCAGGCCGGCAATGGCGCTGCGCGAATGGCCGTGGGCGGTCGGCGCGTTGGGATTGGCGAAGATGATGCCGGCGCTGTCTTCGGTGAAAGCATCCAAATCGATGCGCCACCGATCGTCCAGCGGCAGGGTGCGCTGCTCGATCCGGTACAGTCGGCAGTAGACCGGATAGAAACTATAGGTAATCGCCGGCATTTCCAGGGGAAGCGCCTGACAGAAGAAGGCCTGAAAAGCCAATGCCAGTACTTCGTCGGAGCCATTGCCGACGAATACCTGCGCCGGCTCGACCCCATGCTCCCGGGCGAGCGCTTCACGCAGGGCGAGGGACTGTGGGTCGGGGTAGAGCCGCAGGTGATCGACCGGATAGTCGCGCAGTACCGCCTCGACGCCGGGTGCCGGCGGGTAGGGGTTCTCGTTGGTGTTCAGCTTGATCAGTTTCTCACGCGGCTGCTCGCCCGGTACATAGGGCGTCAGCTCGCGCACCGCCGGGCTCCAGAACTGGCTCATGGTCTCTCGCTTGGCTGTCGGCACATGACTCAGGCCATGTTGACCGCTGCGCCCTGACCGCGCAAGCCGGGAGCGTGCTAGCCTAGGCGCTTTCGAGCGAACCCTCTCCCGGAATCCTTCATGACCGCACAGATCATCGCCACCCTGCTGCCGGTATTCCTGATTGCCGGCTGCGGCACCCTCTACGGGCGCTTTCGTACTCCCGACATCCGCAGCCTGAATACTCTCAACATGGAAATTTTCGTGCCCATGCTGGTATTCGCCGTATTGGCTGATCGCCAGGCCCCGCTGGCTGAATACGCCGGCCTGGCATTCGGCGCAGCGATAGTGGTGCTGGGATCCGGCGTGGTGCTATGGCCGCTAGTAAGACTGCTGAAGCTCGAACCCAAGACCTTTCTGCCACCGATGATGTTCAACAATTCAGGCAACATGGGCATTCCCCTGTTGGTGCTTGCCTTCGGCGAGGCGGCATTGCCCGCTGCGGTGGTGGTCTTCATCGTCGAGATGCTGCTGCACTTCTCGGTCGGCCTCTACATGCTGAGCCCGCAAACGCCGCTGTGGCGCCTGCTGAGAATGCCTATCGTACTGGCCAGCCTGGCGGGGCTCGGGATCAACCTGAGCGGCGTGCCGCTCCCGGGCTGGCTGCTCGAGGCGTTGCATATGCTGGGCGGAGTCTGTATCCCGCTGATGCTGTTCGCGCTGGGAGTGCGCATGCTCGACATCGATTTCGGCGACTGGAAAACCGGTTTGCTGGGCGCGGTGCTTTGTCCGCTCTCGGGGCTGATCCTGGCATTTCCGATGATATTGTGGCTGGAGCTGACGGGACTGCAGGCCGCGGCACTCTGGGTATTTGCCGCGCTGCCGCCCGCTGTGCTCAACTATCTAGTGGCTGAACAGTACCGGCAGGAGCCGCACAAGGTCGCCTCTCTGGTGCTGATTGGTAACCTGGGCAGTCTGGTGGTCATGCCCATCGTATTGGCACTGGTCTTCACGCGCGTCTATCCCGTTGCAGGCTGAAGATGTCGTCGATCAGGCGCCAGACTGTCTGCCTAAGCACTTAGGGGTTATGCTGTGACTCATGCTGACATCGGTTCATGGCGACAAAACCCATAGGTTAGGAGTGAGCAAATGCAAATAAGGACCCTGTTGGCTGGCTCGGCCATGCTGGCCTTACTGGCCGGCTGCGCGGCCGGCCCGACCGACGACAGTGCCGACATGGCAATGGACGATGCCGAAGAGGTGTATCAAGGTACTCTGCCCTGCCGTAACTGTGCGGGCATCGATCTTGACGTGAGGCTACGCGGTGACGAGCAGAGCTCGCTCGAGGAGCGTACCTTCAACCTGCGCGCAAGCTACCGTGAGCACCCCCAGGAGCCGCCGGATGAAGAGTATGCGGGCAACTGGGACGTGCTCAGCGGCACGGCCGTCGACCCGGATGCCACCGTCTACGAACTGACCCCCGACGGCGAGGGCCAGGTCTACTACTTCCTGCGTATCGACGAAGAGACCCTGGAACTGATCGATCCCCAGCGTCGCCGGTTCCAGAACAACGAGGCCCTGCAACTGCAGCGCCAATAGCGTCTGGTGGAAACGAGCGAAGGCGGCCAAGTGGCCGCCTTCGTGCGTCTGGGCACGCGTGGCCTGTTAGAATGACGCCGAAATCAGCGGGAGAGAGGCCGGCATGGCCAAAGCGAAGAGCGCCTTCGTCTGCACCGAGTGCGGGGCGGAGTATCGCAAGTGGCAGGGACAGTGTTCGAGCTGCCAGGAGTGGAATACCCTCAGCGAAGTCCGACTGAGTGCACCCCGTCCGGGTGCGGCGTCCTCCGGCGTGGCAGGACGCTCCGGCTATGCCGGCGGCCTGTCGAAGGAGGTGGTCGACCTGGGTAGCGTCGACCTGACCGAGGTGCCGCGGCTCTCCTCTACTTTCGGCGAGTTCGACCGCGTGCTGGGCGGGGGGCTGGTGCCGGGTTCGGCGGTGCTGCTGGGGGGGCATCCCGGCGCCGGCAAATCGACCCTGCTGCTGCAGACCGCCTGCAAGCTGGCCCAGGCGCGCAAGGTGTTCTACGTCACCGGCGAGGAGTCGCTCTCCCAGGTGGCGATGCGGGCGCATCGCCTGCAGCTGCCCACCCAGGGACTCAAGATGCTGGCCGAGACCAGCGTCGAGACGGTGCTGGCGGTGGCCGAGCGCGAGCGTCCCGAGATTCTCGTCATCGATTCGATCCAGACCATGCACCTGGAGGATATCGCCTCGGCGCCCGGCGGCGTGGCCCAGGTGCGTGAGTCTGCCGCTGTGCTGACTCGCTTCGCCAAGCAGACCAATACCGTACTGCTGCTGGTGGGGCATGTCACCAAGGATGGCACCTTGGCCGGGCCCAAGGTGCTGGAGCACATGATCGATGCCTCGCTGCTGCTCGAGGGCGGCGCCGACTCGCGTTTTCGTACCCTGCGCGGGCAGAAGAATCGCTTCGGTGCGGTCAATGAACTGGGTGTGTTCGCCATGCTCGAGCATGGCCTGAAGGAGGTGAAGAACCCCAGTGCCATCTTCCTTTCCCGCGCCGAAGAGCAGGCACCGGGCAGTCTGGTGATGGTGGTCTGGGAGGGCACGCGTCCGCTGCTGGTGGAGGTTCAGGCGCTGCTCGACGAGTCGGCGCTGGGCAACCCGCGACGGGTTGCGGTGGGGCTCGATCAGAACCGGCTGGCCATGCTGTTGGCGGTGCTGCATCGCCATGGCGGGTTGTTCACAGGTGACCAGGACGTCTTCCTCAACGTGGTGGGCGGGGTCAAGGTGCTGGAGACGAGCGCCGACCTCGCCGTGCTGTTGGCGGTGGTATCGAGCCTGCAGAACCGTCCTCTGCCGCGGGAGCTGGTGGCGTTCGGGGAAGTGGGGCTGTCGGGTGAGATCCGGCCGGTGCCCAGCGGGCAGGAGCGCATCGTCGAGGCGGCCAAGCATGGCTTCACCCGAGCCATCGTGCCCCGGGGCAATGCCCCGAAGCGCACCCCCGAGGGCATGGAGGTCGTTGCGGTGGACAAGCTGGCCGATGCCCTCGAGGCACTATGAGGCAATGGACCTCTGCTGCGGTAGAATGCCTAGAGAACTGCCAAGGAGAACGACATGAGCGCGATCCGACTGACTCAGTACAGCCACGGCGCCGGCTGCGGCTGCAAGATTGCTCCCGACGTGCTGGACGCGATCCTGGCCAAGGCCGGGCCGGGGGCAGCCCATTCGCGACTTATCGTAGGCAACCAGGGCCGCGAGGATGCGGCCGTTTATGACCTGGGCGATGGACGCGGCATGATCGCCACTACCGATTTCTTCATGCCCATCGTCGACGACCCCTTCGACTTCGGCCGCATCGCCGCCACGAATGCCATCAGCGATGTCTATGCGATGGGCGGCAAACCGGTACTGGCCCTGGGTATCCTGGGATGGCCGCTGGACAAGTTGGGTCCCGACATCGCCGCCGACGTGGTCGCCGGGGCCCAAGGCGTATGTCGAGAGCTGGGGCTTGCCCTGGCCGGCGGTCACTCCATCGATGCCCCCGAGCCGATCTTCGGCCTGGCGGTCAATGGCCTGGTCGATCTCGAGCATCTCAAGCTCAACAAGGGCGCCCAGGTGGGCGACCTGCTGTTCCTGACCAAGCCGCTGGGCGTGGGGTTTCTGACTACCGCCGAGAAGCAGGGGCTGCTCGAGTCCGGCCACCAGAATCTGGCCCGCGAGACCATGTTGAAGCCCAACCTGATCGGCATGGCGCTGGCCAAGGTGAAGGGGGTCCATGCCATGACCGACGTGACCGGTTTTGGCCTGGCGGGGCATCTGAGCGAGGTGTGCCAGGCGAGCGGCGTGGCCGCACGCATCGATTTCCGACGCCTGCCGCGCCTGGCCGAAGCCGAAGCCTACCGCCGCCGTGGCGCTGTGGCCGGTGGTACGCATCGCAACCACGATGCGCTGGGCACGGCGTTGAAAGACATGGACGAGCCGCACTGGCAGTGGTTGTGCGACCCGCAGACTTCCGGTGGGCTGCTGCTCTCCGTGCATCCTTCATGGCAGGACGACGTCGAGCGCATCGGTCGTGAGCATGGCATCGAGCTGGTTCCCTTCGGCGAGATCGTCAAGGCCGAGGGGCCGGCGCTCATCGAGGTGCGTGGATGAACCCGACGCTGGTCGAGCCCGATCTCGCCCTGCTGCAGCAGGGGCGCGTGCTGATCGATGTGCGCGCTCCGGTCGAGTTTGCCCAGGGAGGACTGCCTGGAGCGGTCAACCTGCCGCTGATGGACGATGAGGAACGGCGACTGGTCGGGATCGAGTACAAGCAGCGCGGCCAGCAGGCCGCCATTTCGCTTGGCCAGCGACTGGTAAGCGGTGGCATTCGGGCAGCTCGCATCGACGCCTGGCGGCGTACGCTCGAGGCCCACCCCGACGCCATCGTCTACTGTTTTCGCGGTGGACTCCGCTCGCAGATCGCCCAGCAATGGCTCGCCGAGAGCGGGGTGGAGCGGCCGCGCATCCGCGGTGGCTGGAAGGCGATGCGCCAGGCACTGTGCGCACGCATCGATGCGGCGGCCGAGCAGCCGTTGCTGGTGGTCGGCGGGCTTACCGGCTGCGCCAAGACGGCGCTGATCCTGGCGCTGCCTAACGGCCTCGACCTCGAAGGATGCGCCCGCCACAAGGGCTCGGCCTTCGGCCGCCATCCGTTGCCCGCACCCAGCCAGATCGACTTCGAACACGCCATGGGGCTTCGGTTGCTGTCGCTGCCCGGCCCCTTGGTCGTCGAGGACGAGTCGCGCCATATCGGGGCCGCCAACGTACCCCTCGCCTTCTGGCGGGCCATGGAGCGCGCTCCCCGGGTGCGAGTCGAGATGCCGCTGGACTGGAGACTGGCGCAGATCCACAAGGATTACATCGACGACCTATGGACTATCTACCGTCACCAGTTCGGTGAATGGCTGGGCTGGGCTCTGATGCGCAAGCAGCTGACTACCGCCCTGTCGCGATTGCGCAAGCGCCTTGGCCATGCCCGGCTGGCCCGGTTGCAGCGTCTGCAGCAGCTTGCCTTTCGCGAGCATGAACGTGGCAACCCCCAGGCGCACGAGGCGTGGCTGGCACCGTTGCTGACCGAATACTACGACCCCATGTATCGCTACCAGCTCGAGAAGCGCGATCCGGGCCGATTTCTGCACGTGGGTGACTGGGAGAGTTGCCTGGAGGTGGCCCGCGCCTGGTCGACGGAGATCTCGCGCCGCCAGACGGGGCAGTTGCAGCCGGCCTGAGTCGGACTCACATGGGAGCGGTGCGTAACCACTGGCTGAGCAGGCGGTCGAGCAGCGGCGCCAGGCGATCGAAACGCACGCTGTCGGCCAGGATGCTTGCGCTGGACTGGGCATGAGGGCTGGTTTCGCTGCCTTCCGGACGCTCGTCGCTGGCCAGCAGTTCGCTGACGTCGGCGCGGGTGACTTCGAGGTGACACAGCAGCCCCAGCGCGCGCCCCGCGTCCCAGGCGAAGCCCTGCACCGGGCTGCCGGAGCTACCGCCCAGCGGCAGGGCGTCTTCGGGCAAGGCGAAGACATCGCGATGCCACATGAAGGCGATGAACTGCTCGGGCAGATCGAAGGGGCTGTCGGGGGCCAGCGTCACCTCGTGCCAGCCGATTTCGGCGAAGGTGCCGCGGCCTACCATGGCACCGAGTTCGGCGGCGATCAGCCGGGCGCCCATGCCGATGCCGAGCAGCGGCTTGTTGCCGTCCAGCGCCCTGGCGATCAGCTTGCGCTCGCGCTTCAGCCAAGGGTGACGCGCGTCGTCCATGATAGGCATGGGGCCGTCGAGGATGATCAGGGCGTCGCCATCAGCGAGGCTGGGCGGTGCTTCGCCCTCATGCAAGTGGAAGACGGTATGGCTGTGGCCCATGCTGGTCAGCCAGTCGGCGATGCGGCCCGGACCATGATGCGGGCTGTGTTGAAGAAGGTGCAGGTGCATGGGAACCTCGCCGTTGAGGGAACACGAAAAGAGGAGTGGCAGCGTACATGAAGCCGGCGCTGCGCGAACAGATTCTGACCATTCTCGCCGCGATACCTCCGGGTCGCGTGACGACCTATGGGCGTATCGCCGCCATGACCGACGGCGCCACGCCCAGGCTGGTGGCCCGCGCGCTGCGCGAGTTGCCCGACGGGCATGGGTTGCCGTGGTTTCGCGTGCTTACCGCATCGCGACGCCTGGCCGACCACCCCGGTGCCCCCGAGCAGCGCCAGCGGCTGCTTGCCGAGGGCGTTCATTTCGACGCGCGCGGCCGCGTGGCGGCGGAAGCACTCTGGCCATGAGGCGTGCGGCACGATCCCGCTCACTTCACGCCTTCTTCTGACCACCGATTCACGAGGAGAATTCATGAGCCAGCCGAAAGAGGGCTTTCATCAGCGGCTGCAGGCTCTTTCACCACGCCGGCAGCAGGCCTTCATGGCGGCGCTGTGTGAGCGGTTGCTGCCCAACTATGCGCTTTATGCGCAGATGACTGGCCGCGGCGATCCGGCGGGCTTGCGCGCGATCCTCGATCTGGTGTGGGAGCACCTGAGCGTGCGCGAGGCACGCATCGATTTCGACCGGCAGTCGGAGAAGCTCGCCGACCTCGAGCCGCCGCCGGATGACGACAGCTTCGGTGCCCGCCGTGCCGTGGAGGCAACGGTGGCGCTCGCATCGCTGCTCGATACGCTGCGCGGCGATGCCCCGGGGGCGGTACTGGAAGTCAGTCGTGCCTCCAAGGGTGGGGTTCGCGCCTACATCGAGCTGACCGAGGGCGAAGAGGATGCACGACGCCTCGCCGAACTGGTGAAGGACCATCCCTTGATGACGGACGAAAACGACTTTCAGGATGCGGTGCTGGAAGCGGCCGAGGGGCGGCTCGATCGCGATGAACTCAAGGCGTTGCGCCGCCTGGGACGCAACGACGGCGTGAGCAACCTAGGACTATCAACCGATTGAGACGAAAGCAAAAAGCGCGGTTCATCGGCTTAGGGCCGTCTGGACTCGCGCTTTCGTCGGCATCTGTTTCGAAGGCTGCCGTTTCGAGGTTTAGAGGCGCATTTCGATCCCGCGCTCGGCCATGTAGCGCTTGGCCTCGGGGATGGTGAACTCGCTGAAATGGAAGATACTGGCGGCCAGCACCGCATCGGCACCGCCTTCCACCACGCCCGCCACCAGGTGATCGAGACTACCGACACCGCCGGAAGCGATCACCGGCACCGTCACGGCGTCGCTGATCGCCCGTGTCACGCCGAGATCGAAGCCGGCCTTGGTGCCGTCGCGATCCATACTGGTCAACAGCAGCTCGCCGGCCCCATATTCGACCATCTTTTTCGCCCACTCGACCGCATCCAGTCCGGTAGGGCGTCGTCCGCCGTGGGTGAAGATCTCCCAGCGCGGCGATTCGCCCTCGGCGGAGACACGCTTGGCATCGATGGCCACGACGATGCACTGGCTACCGAAGCGCTCGGCGGCCTCGCGCACGAAGTCTGGGTTGGTGACCGCGGCGGTGTTGATCGAGACCTTGTCGGCGCCGGCGTTGAGCATGGTGCGGATGTCATCGCAGGTGCGAATACCGCCGCCCACGGTGAGCGGAATGAACACCTCGCCAGCGATGCGCTCGACCATCTCCACCGTCGTATCGCGGTCCTCGTGGCTTGCCGTGATGTCGAGGAAAGTGATCTCGTCGGCGCCCTGAAGGTTGTAGCGCTGGGCGATCTCCACCGGATCGCCGGCATCGCGGATGCCGACGAAGTTGACGCCCTTGACCACGCGGCCAGCGTCGACGTCGAGACAGGGAATGATGCGTTTGGCCAGTCCCATGATTCAGCTCCCGGCTCGGTCGAGCCCTGCAGTCAGTTCATCGCACAGCTTCTGGCCTTCGGCCACGTCGAGGCTGCCTTCGTAGATGGCACGGCCGGTAATGGCGCCGAGGATACCCGGCTCGCCCGCGTCTACCAGGGCGCGCAGATCGTCTAGGTTGGTCACGCCGCCTGAGGCAATGACCGGCAACCCGCCTTCGCGGGCAAGCGCGGCGGTGGCCTCTACATTGACGCCGTTCATCATGCCGTCGCGGGCAATATCGGTATAGACGATACTGGAGACGCCGTCGTCGGCGAAGCGCTTTGCCAGATCGGTGGCCTTGACTGTGGAGACCTCGGCCCAGCCGTCGGTGGCGACGAAACCATCGCGTGCATCGAGTCCGACGATCACATGGCCGGGAAAGGCGCGGCACATCTCGCCGACGAATGTCGGCTCCTTGACCGCCTTGGTGCCAATGATCACATAGGAGACCCCGGCCTCCAGATAGTGCTCGATGGTTGCGGCGGAGCGAATGCCGCCACCTATCTGGATTGGCAGCTGGGGCCAGCGGCGGGCGATGGCGGTGACGGCCTCGCCGTTGATCGGCTCACCCTCGAAGGCGCCGTTGAGATCCACCAGGTGCAGGCGACGGGCGCCGGCATCGACCCAACGCGCGGCCATGGCCACCGGGTCGTCGCCGTAGGTGGTGGCGTCTTCCATGCGACCCTGCTTGAGTCGGACGCACTTACCGTCCTTGAGATCGATGGCGGGAATAACCAGCATGTCGTGTCCTCTATGGTACCGTCTGCGGCTCGGCTCGGCGCGCTCGCTATATGGCGCAGTTCAGGCGTTCAATTGATCAGGCGCGATTCAGGGCTCCCAACTGACAAAGTTCTCCAGCAGCCTGAGCCCGGCCCGAGAGCTCTTCTCCGGATGGAACTGGACGGCGAAGGTGGCGTCACGGCCGATGGCCACGTGGGCGTCGATGCGGCCGTAGCGCGTCGTGCCGAAGACGCAGGCGTCGTCACTCGCCGCCACGTAGTAGCTGTGCACGAAGTAGAAGTGCTCGTTCTGATCGATGCCGTTCCATAGCGGATGCGCATGATGCTGGTACACCAGGTTCCAGCCCATGTGCGGCACCTTGAGACGCTGCTCGTGCTCATCGACCATGTCGGTGGGGAAGCGCTTCACCTCGCCGGGCAGAAAACCCAGGCAGGGAATGCCGCCGCTCTCCTCGCTATGATCGAGCAACATCTGCTGACCGACGCAGATACCCAGCAGCGGCTTGCTCTGCTTTGCCAGCAGCTCCTGCACCAGCCCGCGCAATTCGGTCCTCTCGAGCTCTCCCATGCAGTCGCGAATCGCCCCCTGGCCGGGCAGCACCAGGCGGGTGGCGCCCTGGATGCGGCGCGGGTCGCGCGTGATGACCACGCGCTCGTGGGTCACGTGCTCCAAGGCCTTGGCAACCGAGTGCAGATTGCCCATTCCGTAGTCGATGACGGCAATGGTCATGGCGGCTCCTCTCAGGTTCGGTCGACGGCGTTACAGGCAGCCTTTGGTGGACGGCATCTGCCCGGTCATGCGCGGGTCGGGCTCGACGGCCATGCGCAGCGCGCGGCCGAAAGCCTTGAAGATGGTCTCCGCCTGGTGGTGAGCATTGAAGCCCTTCAGGTTATCGATATGCAGCGTGACCCGTGCATGATTGACGAAGCCCTGGAAGAACTCCCAGAACAGCTGGGTATCGAGGCGCCCAATGCTGGCTCGCGTGAACTCGACATCCATGAACAGGCCGGGACGACCGGAGAAGTCTATCACGACACGAGACAGCGCCTCGTCCAGCGGCACATAGGCATGACCATAGCGGCGAATGCCGCGCTTGTCGCCGATGGCCTGGTTGAAGGCCTGCCCGAGCGTGATGCCGAGATCTTCGACGGTGTGATGATCATCGATATGCAGATCGCCCACCGCCTTGATGTCGAGGTCGATCAGGCCGTGGCGCGCCACCTGGTCGAGCATGTGGTCGAGGAAGGGAACGCCGGTCTCGCAGTTCAGTCGGCCTTCGCCATCGAGGTTCACTGTGACCGTGATCTGAGTTTCCTGAGTATCACGGCTGACCGTGGCGATTCGCTCGGACATGTCGAACTCTCCCGCGCTGACGCGCGTCGCATGAGGTGGGCCCGGACGCGAGCCGGGCGGGCAAGTCGCTGTGCTTGCCGTAATCGGGCGTCCATTATAGTGAATCGCCCCCCCCATCCGCTACAATGCGCCATCACAGCGGCGGCACCGGGCCGCGGCCGCCCAGGAGACCGTCATGCCGGTAACGCTTCACCTCGTCGATAAGGCCGTCTGGGCGTCGGATGCCCAGACGCGCCAAGATCTGGCGCGAATCTATGCCGATGCACCCGCCGAACGCCTCGCCATGCCTGTGGACGGCTTCCTCCATGGGCATCTCGAGGATGGGCATTTCTTTGGCTGCGCGCGTTTCAACGACCGTCTTCTGGGGGCGGTCGCGGTGAGGGCCGACGAACAGGCCTGGTGGCTGTCGGAGCTATGCGTGCGCAAGG
The DNA here is from genome assembly GCF_002930105.1 of Billgrantia saliphila. Taxonomy (GTDB): domain Bacteria; phylum Pseudomonadota; class Gammaproteobacteria; order Pseudomonadales; family Halomonadaceae; genus Halomonas; species Halomonas saliphila. The sequence continues at coordinate 12,102 of NZ_PJRN01000012.1, forward strand.
CCACTCGCCGGCGCGGAGTGGGCTCGCGGCTGCTGGCGCTGGTTGCCAAGGCCGCCCACGCCCGTGGTCTCGAGCTGCGCGCTCCCGCTTCGCAGCTACCGGTGGCCGACCAACTACTGCTGTCTCGTCTGGGGTATCGTCCGCATGCTACCGACGACTATTTCGTGCTCGCACCACCGCTGCAAGGAGGCGGTACATAATGAAGCGACTGTTTCAAACGCTGCTCGCCGCCATCGGGGTCCTGGGCGTCGTGGTGGTGGCGGCCGTGGTCTACGTCACGACATTCCTCGATCCCGAAGACTTCAAGCCGAGGCTGGTCGAAGTGGTTCGCGAGCACAGCGGCCTGGAGCTATCCCTGGACGGGCCGCTCTCCTGGTCGTTCTATCCGCGGTTGGGCGTAAGCGTGAAGGAGGCGGAAGGTCGCCTGCCGGAGCAGCAAGAGGGCGAACCGCCTTTCCTGGCGTTCAAGCATGCCGAGGTCAGTCTCGCCTTTGCGCCGCTGCTGCGCGGCGAAATCGCCATCGAGGGGCTGATGCTGGATGGCATGGAGCTGCGCCTGGTACGCGACGAGCAGGGGCGAGGTAATTGGGAAACCCTGCTGCAGCGTCTCGACGAACGCCGTGAAGGCGCCGAATCCGCCCTAGCGCCGGCCAGTGCGGGGCCCAGCCTGGAGGGCGGCAACCTGACCGTGGCCCTCAACATCGCCAGCGTGCAGATACGCAACGGGGCGGTTCGCTATCGCGACCGGGCGGCCGGGCGCGAGTGGTTGCTCGAGGAGGTGGGCCTGTCGGGTTCCAACGTCAATCCGCAGCGCGCCTTCCCACTGCGAAGCTCCTTTCGCCTGAAGTCCTATGACCGCCTTGACTGGCGCGAGCTGGAGCGCAAGCCGGCACTGGCCAGCGATATCAACCTGGAGGGACGAATGCGCCTGGCGCTGGCCGAGCGACGTTACGTCATGGAGGCGCCGAAGCTGAGCGCCGCCACCTTCTTCAGGGGAGTCGAAGGTCGGCAGCAGACGGACCTGACCGGCCAGCAGCTCATCCTGGATCTGTCCCAGCAGCGCCTGCAACTGCAGGAAGGCCGCCTCGAAGCCGGACTGCGGCACCCGGCGCTGGGCGAAGACCCCTTGCCCCTGACTCTCGCCCTGGCGCTGGATGCCGACCTGGAGGAGCGAGCGGCGCAACTGCGCGATCTGCAGCTCACCGGCCCCGACGGGCTGCGCTTGAGCGGGCATCTCAATCTGACCGGCCTCGGCAGCGCGCCGAGCTACAGCGGCCAGCTTAGCCTGGCGCCGCTGTCCCTCAGGCCGTGGCTTGCGCGCCTGGGCGAGGCGCCGTCGATGGCGGAGGACGGGGCACTCACCGACGTGGCTCTGACCAGCCCGGTCCGCGGCGACCTGGAGCACATCGAGTTGGCGGGACTGACGCTGGTACTCGACGACAGTACCTTTACAGGGCGCCTGGGCATGGGCTTCGATGGAAGGATGCTGGATTTCGAACTGCAAGGCGACAGCCTCGACCTGGATCGCTACCTATTGACCGACGCCCCTTCCGAACAGAGTGCGGCGCGGGGCAGTCTGTTCGGGATCGAGCGCGCCATGGCCAACGATCCCGCAGCGCTGGTGCCGGCCGAATGGCTGGCGGAGCTGAGCCTGGACGGAAGCCTCGAGCTATCGCGGCTGCAGCTTAACGGGCTCGACTTCACCGAGGTGGGGGTGGCGCTATCCGGTGCTGAAGGGCGACAGCGACTGGAGCGTTTCGAATCGGCCTTCTATGACGGCGAGTTGAGCGCTTCCGGTGCACTCGATCTGACCCGCGAGCCGATCCGCTGGCAGTTCGAACCGAACCTGTCGCGGGTGCAGCTGGAACCACTGATCCAGGCGTTGACCGAAGACGATAGCCCGGCGCCGCTGCGTGGACGCCTCTCTCTCGAGGGTGAACTGGAGTCGCGCGAAAACACCTGGCCGGCGCTGAAGCGCAACCTGAACGGTACGCTTGCCGGGCGCATCGACGAGGGCGCCGTATTCGATGTCAACGTCTCGCAGGAACTCTGCACGCTGGCGGCGACGATCGAGGGGCGCGAGACGAGCCGTGACTGGAGTGCCGATACGCGCTTCGAGCGAGCTGAAGCCAGCCTGCGCATCCGCGACGGCGTGGCACGCAGCGACGATATCCTGGTGACCCTCCCCGGAATCGAGATGGGGGGAAGCGGCGAGCTGGATCTGGGCAGCGAGCGCTTTGATCTGCGCACCGCGGCGCGCTTCGTCGACGGGGCCGACGCTGCCTGCCCGGTGAATCCGCGGCTACAGCGGGTGCCCCTGCCGGTACGCTGCAGCGGCGAGCTTTCCGGCGACAGCGACGAATGGTGTCGCTTCGATCGCGAGGCGTTCCAGGCCGCATTGGCCGAGCTGCTGCGTGATGAAGTGGGCCGCCGCGCCGGCGACGAGCTAGAGCGTCGGCTCGAACGTCCCCTGGAACGACTCGAGGAGCGTCTGGGCAACGACGCCGGCAAGGAACTTCGTGATGCCCTGCGCGGTCTGTTGGAGTGAGTACCAAGTAAGCCAGTCCCTGCGCCGACTCCCGAGTCGGCGCTTTTTTTCGCAAGGCCGGCTTTTTTGCAAGGATAATCGATGAGCGAGATGCCCACGCCCGTGCTCGCGCCGGAAGCGTTCCAGCAGCGCCTGCTGGCGTGGTTCGACCGGCATGGCCGCCATGACCTGCCCTGGCAGCGACAGCGCACCCCGTACCGGGTGTGGGTCTCGGAAATCATGCTGCAGCAGACCCAGGTCGCCACGGTGATTCCCTACTTCGAACGCTTCATGGCGCGCTTTCCCACGCTCGGCGACCTGGCCGCGGCCCCTCAGGACGAGGTCCTGCACTTGTGGACCGGGCTTGGTTACTACGCGCGCGGGCGTAACCTGCACCGGGCCGCGCGCGAGGTGATGGCGGAGCACGCCGGCGAACTGCCGGTGGCGAGCCTCGATGCCCTGGCCGCGCTGCCCGGCATCGGGCGCTCCACCGCGGGGGCAATCGTCGCCCAGAGCACCGGGCGCCGGGCGGTGATTCTCGATGGCAACGTCAAGCGCAGCCTGACTCGCCTGCACGCCGTCGAGGGCTGGTCGGGGCGCCCGGCGGTAGAGCGGCGACTGTGGGCGCTGGCCGAGCACTACACGCCGCACGCACGCGTTGTCGACTATACCCAGGCGATGATGGATCTCGGCGCGACCCTGTGTCGCCGCGGGACGCCCGAGTGTGGACGCTGCCCGTTCGCCGACGTCTGCGTGGCCCACGCCCGTGGAGAGGAGCGCCGCTTCCCCGAGGCCAAGCCGAAGAAGGCGTTGCCGACGCGCACTACCCGGATGCTGGTGTTACGCGATGCCGACGGTCGGGTACTGCTCGAACAGCGCCCCGCCAGCGGGTTATGGGGTGGGCTGTGGGGATTGCCGCAGTTCGACGATCCGGCAACGCTGCGTGCTTGGCTCGACGTCCACGCACCTGCCGCCGAGCTCGATCCGGCGTGGCCGGCCTTTCACCACACGTTTAGTCATTTTCGACTGGAGATCACGCCGCAGCCGGCTCGCGTCGATGGACTCGATTCGATCGGTGAGACGCGATGCTGGTACGATCCGGCCAATCCCCCGCGCCTTGGTCTGGCCGCGCCGGTCAAGGCTCTGCTGGCGTCACTGGCTCCTTTCGCCCTGGCCGCTTCCGAGGGACCATGAGAACGTTGCCGACCGCTTGCATTTCGTGATGAGGAGTTCGTCCATGAGCAGTACTGTATTCTGTCGCAAGTACCAGCAGGAGCTCGAGGCCCTGCCGTTCCCGCCGCTTCCCGGCAAGAAGGGGCAGGAGATCCAGGCCAACGTATCGAAGCGGGCTTGGGAGGAATGGCAAGCGCTGCAGACCCGCCTGATCAACGAGAAGCACCTCAACATGCTCGATCCCGAGTCGCGAGCGTATCTCAACGAGCAGATGGAACGCTTCCTCGACAACCGTGAGACCGACCAGGCGGAAGGCTACGTACCGCCCCAGGACTAGGCCTCCGGGCCGACGCTTACCCGCCATCTGCATGAAACGAAAGGGTTGACGCTGCGGGGCGAATCTTGTTTAATACGCACCGTTGGCAGCGGCCAGATAGCTCAGTCGGTAGAGCAGGGGATTGAAAATCCCCGTGTCGGCGGTTCGATTCCGTCTCTGGCCACCACAATGCTGGGGTATCGCCAAGTGGTAAGGCACCGGTTTTTGGTATCGGCATTCCCAGGTTCGAATCCTGGTACCCCAGCCACGCCAACCCCTATCCGATCTGCAGTTCGCCTGGATCGGTCCCGAGCCGGCATAGCTCAGTTGGTAGAGCAACTGACTTGTAATCAGTAGGTCCCGGGTTCGACTCCTGGTGCCGGCACCATCTAGACCTTCGGGATTTCAGGCACTTGCAGTGATTTAAAACCGCCCTTGAAGGCGGTTTTTTTGTGCAAGCGTAAAACTCCATATCGCCGAGCTTTTTGCCTTCTCGACCTCTGATGCTGGAGCTGTTCTTACGATCGTCACCTTGGGAGTGGATTGAGCCAGCAGCAACGTTGGCACAGAGGGCAAGGCATTGAGAGAAAAGTAACAATTCGGGTGCGGCACTACTATCCAAGGCATAACGTATGTTATGTGGCAAGACGCCTAGATGCGTCTACGATGAGGTTCGAGTCACAAGCAGAGACACTGTAGCAATGAAATGCTCCATTCCTGCCTTGGATATGGAGCACAAGCTTGACGGTCGACCCTAATTTTCTCAGCGCCCTGATGATCCTCAAATTGGAAGGTGTATTCACCCTGACCGGCGAGGAGAGGCAGGCGCTACACGACTTGCCAATGCGAGTCGTAGTGCTCAAGACCAATCAGGACATCGTACATATCGGTGAATGTCCGCTTCAATCCTTCTTGGTTCTGGAGGGCTTTGCCAGCAGCTATAAGCTGACAGCCGATGGTGTTCGCCAAATCGTGGCCCTGCATATACCCGGTGACGCCCCAGACCTGCAAACCCTGCACCTGAAGCGCATTGATTGCAGTTTCGCCTCGATTAGCCCCTGCAAGGTTGGGTTCTTCCAACTCGACGATTTGCGACGTATATGTGAGCGTCATCCGCGCCTCTCCGCCGCCTTCTGGCGCGAGACGCTGGTGGATGCCTCGATCTTGCGGGAGTGGGTAGTTAATGTCGGGCGTCGCGATGCCTATACACGGGTCGCACATCTTCTCTGCGAGTTCCTGGTGCGACTGAAGGCGGTGGGGCTTGTTGAGAACAGCGCCTTCGATTTCCCCATCACGCAGGCTAACCTGGCGGACGCGACTGGTATCAGCGCGGTCCACATGAGTCGTGCACTCAAGGCTCTTCGTGAGGATGGGCTGATCCAGACCAGGAGAATGCATCTGGCCGTCCCTGACTGGGCGAAGTTGGTGAATGCAGGCGACTTCGACCCTTTCTATCTCCACCTGGGGGTGAACGCTGCAGCAGGCTTTAGGCCCGCCCCCCAGCCAAAGGCGGCGGCGTTGTAAGTGGCCGATGCGGGACCAGCGACGGTTCGCTGCCTATAGATGACCGGACCCGCCGAGCCGGCTCCGTGGCCAGTTCAGCCTAGGGCGCTTTATAATTTATGAGCGGTAAGAATGCTAGGCACTGCCGCCATCATGAAAGTGCCTAAGCCTCGACCTGGTTGGCCATTCTGCTTCGGCTCTGGTACTTAGAAATTTGCATTCTTTTTAAAGAACTCAATCATCCTTGTGCCGATCTCTTCTGGCTGCTCTTCAGGCATGTAGTGTCCGCAATTACGAATAATTCCGCCTTCGATGTGACTCGCTAGCGGTTTCATGGCTTCGAAGATGTTCGGGGACATGCCTGTATCCCCGCCTAGCGCAAGAATCGGAGTATCGAGTTTTTTCGTTGCTAATGTTTTGTTCTGTTCAATGTCGTCTAATATTGATCGGTAATATTCTAGCGCGCCTCGTAAATTTCCGGGCTGTTTATAAACTCGTTCATATTCATCAATATCAGCCTTCGTGAAAGTGCCTGCTGGATTATAAGTTTTTCTATGAAAAAACCACTCTATATAGCTTCGCTCGCGGCCGGTGATCAATACTTCAGGAAGATCGACTACTTGATGGAAGAAGAAATGCCAAGCTTTCCAGCTATGCGGGCCAACATCGATTGTCGATTTCAGCGTTACTCCCGGTATGTTGGCGTCTAGCACCACAAGCCGGTCTACCTCGTTGGAAAAGCGCGCGACATAGGGATAAGCCACCCAAGAGCCTATATCATGCGAGCCGATATGGTAGCGCTCGAATCCAAGCTTTTTTGCTAATGCATGGACGCGATCGCCAGTTGTTTGCGTATCGTAGCCATCCAGCGGCTTGTCAGAATCTCCTTGGCCAGGAAGGTCAATCGCAACCACATGGAAATGATCGAAAAGTAGCGGCATGATCCGGCGCCATGCATACCAGCTTTGCGGGAAGCCGGCCATCAGTAGAACGGGAAAACCTTGTCCACCTGAAACTGTGTGAAAGCGAATGCCCTCAGCATCAACCATCGAGTGTGTAAATATTTTGCCGCCGAGCTCAATTTTATCATGTGCAGGCATCGCTTTTTCCTATGTTGGTTGCGGTTTACTTCTTGAGTAAACGTCATCTCCCATACAGTATCGTCTAGATTCGCCATGCATCAAGAACCGGCTTCATAAATTTCGCTCAAGCTTTTTGCGAATGGGGATCATGCCGCCCGTAGACATGCGAATTTGAAAGATAACAAGTCAGTTCAGTCGACTCAGATGAGCTGCTGCCATAATATCAGTATGCCGGCTGACACAATCATGCTCATGCCTAACCAGGTCATGACATCTGGTACTTCATTGAAAAGCAGGTAACCCCAGAAACAAGCAAATATCAGATAAGCGTAATCGTAAGTTCCGATCAAGGCCGATGGGGCGACTTGATAGGCTTTGGCCACGGCCGTATTCACAGTGACGAGCAATAATGCGTATGCTGCCACGATAAAAAAATCCTGGGGGCCGATCGGTTGCCAAGTAGAGAGCAGGAAGGGAGCATGTTCGGCGAGATGCGCAGTCTCGGCGACGGCCAGCACTGCGCTGAAGAAGCTGCCTGCACCCAAGAAAGCCAAATTCAGCCCTAGCGCTAGCAACAAAGGATGTTCCCTCTGACAATGACGGCGTGTGGCTACCATCGCCAAGGCGTACAGCAATGCCGCCATGACGGGTAACAGGGAGGCTGTGGCAAAGGCATCGCCGCCTGGCCGCAACACCATCACGACCCCCAGAAAACCGAAAGTAATGCCGACCCAACCCCGGCGTGAAAGGAACTCATCTGTCCCCATGGAAGCCAGGATGGCGATGAACAAAGGGGTTGTGTAGATGGCGACGGCCGCCACGGATAGAGGGATCAATGGCAAGGCGGCGTAATAGGCGATCCACATCAGCAGTAGAAGTAGGCTCCTCACGGCGACCCAACTCAGTGATTCGACACCGAATCGGACGTCTGAACGAACGGTGATCAACCCGATCAATGTGGGCGTCGAGACTAGCGAAGCAAGCACGTAGAGTTGCCACAGCGAAATTTTTGCGCTGAGATACTTAACCAGAGCATCAGCTAAGGCGAGCAGAAAAACGGCCCCCAAGATGAGCATTATGCCTTGGAGCACGTTATCGTCTTGCTTGGGAGCAGGCTCCATTGCGTGATTCCTGACGTGCATTCCGCTTTAGCATGCCGGCCTCACGATAAGCACTACAAACGATTTCTGTGTCACAATGCATGAGCTCAGGTTATGGATAAACACGCTAGAGGATTGCCGCCACTGGCCACACTGCGGCCTTTTGAGTCAGCTGCTCGACTTGAAAGCTTTTCACGTGCTGCACACGAGCTGCATCTGACCCAGGCGGCGATTAGTCGCCAGATTCGTGCACTGGAAGAAGACCTTGGTGTGACGCTATTCGAACGTCGTAACCGTCGAGTGTATCTAACCCGAGAAGGCCGAGAGTTCGGCCGTACGGTTTCACAGGCATTAGAAAGTATCGCCACTAACGCGCAGGCGATACGGGGTAATGCCGACGATAATCATGTGGTGCTGTTCTGTCAGTTATGCGAAGCATTCTATTGGCTGATGCCACGTCTGGCTGATTTTAATCGTCGACATCCAAAGGTCGAGATCCAGTTGGCCACCTCGACACGACCGGTTACCGAATTTGGAGGGACTTTTGATGTTGCCCTACAAACAAACGGGAGGCCCAGCGGCAGCCACCGGTTGGTGTTAACCGCTGAAGACGAGATATTTCCGGTCTGCAGCCCTGCCTACCTGGGCGATGCTACTACCCGTTTGAGTCTCGATGCCCTGCTTACCCATCGATTACTGCATCATCACGCCGAGCCGGCGGACTGGCTGGAGTGGGACGGTTGGTTCCGGGCCATGGGCCGCTTCGATATTCCTCTGGACGAGGGGGCGTTCTTCGATAGCTATCCGCTGCTGCTGCAGGCGGCGATTGCCGGGCACGGTATCGCATTGGGCTGGCGTCGTACCACACGGCGGTTGATTGAGAGTGGTGACCTGATCCGCCCGGTAGACGAGAGCCTGCCGCAGCACGATGCCATCGCACTCTATACCCGTAAGGGGGCGCCTCGCCGCGTTGCCAGTCAGGCATTACTGGATTGGCTGCGTGAACAGTTGGGCGAAGAAACGAAATGCTGGGGATGAGGACCGCTGTGAGCGATTGCTTTGAGCCTAGCGACGGCACATCGAGATCACCGGTGTATTCAGGCGCTTGCAGTGATTCGAAACAGGGCGACCAGTGGTGCTTCGGAATGAAAGCTCACACCGGTGTCGATGCAGCCACTGCGACTGACGGGTCACTAGCCAACCCCGATAGGACTTGACGAATCTGGGCGCGCAACCAGACCAGGCTGGGGTCCTTATCGACATGCACGGGCCATATCATATTGACGGGTGGAAAATTCAGAGCCAGCGGTACCGGGCTTACCTGAAGCCCCAGCATAGGTCCATAGCGTTCACCGATGCGTCTCGGCACGGTTGCCACCAAAGCTGTCTGGGAAGCTGCGGATAGCACCGGCATGAAGTCTGGCGCCGCCATCACCACATCCAGCGTAACGCCGATATGCTCCAATGCCTCGCGGATGCAGCCATGAATGCTATCGCTTTGTGATAGCACGGCATGCCGCGCGCCGAGGTAGGTGTCGCGATCGAGCGGGTTTCGAAAAGGCAAGAGCGAGGGGTTAAAGCAGCATGCGACCTCGGCGTCCATGAGCGATTCCCCCCGGTAGCGTGAGGCTAGATAATCCGAACAACCTATCGCCACATCGATTTCGCCGGCATCGAGCATGGCGTCGACCGTGCCGGGAGTAGCCGTACGGCTCAGAAATTTAATACCTGGAGCGGTGCTCTGGATACAAGCAACCAGATCTGGCAACAGCAATAATTCCATTTCACCCGATAGGCCGAGACGGAAGGTGCGTTGCTCGGTCTCAGGGCAGAAACTGTCTCGCTCGCTCAAGGCGGACTGTGCCTGTTGCAGAGCCATGCGTATCGGCACCGCCAAGGCCCGTGCCCGCGCTGTCGGCTGCATGCGCTGGCCGACACGTACGAACAGCTCATCCTGCAGTAACAACCGTAATGTCGAGAGGCTATGGCTCATAGCTGGTTGTCCGATACGCAGCTTGGCGGCTGCGCGAGTGACGCTCAACTCCTGCATCATCGCATCGAAGGCGATCAACAAATTGAGATCAAAAGAACGAAGATTGAAATGATCGATAGTATGCATGCTTGGTATCGATTGGTTCGTTGACCTCACTTATTATACCTTTTACGACACTATCGCAAGCCTCTCGATGCGGGGCCGTTTTACTTGAGGAGAATCTCATGATCACTCGCCGTTCGATGCTCAAAGGCTCGCTGGCTAGTGCCGCACTGGGCTTATTTGGTGGCGCGGTGATGCCGTTTAACGCACTGGCTCGGGCTCCGCTGGCAGGCATGCAGGCTCCCGGATACTATCGTAAAATGCTCGGGAATTTCGAACTGACCGCACTCTCGGATGGCACTATCGACTTGCCACTAGACACGCTCTATAAAAATACGTTACCCGAACATGTCGAAGAAAGGCTCGCTGAGATTTTCCAGTTGCCCACGACGCATATATCCGTCAACGCATATCTATTGAATGCCCAGCAGCGGTTGATACTGCTCGATACCGGTACTGGAAGCTTGCTGGGGCCACAGTTGGGCCGGCTTCCTGATAACTTGCGTGCCTCGGGCTATCACCCCGAACAGGTCGATGACATCGTCTTGACTCATATCCATACTGATCACTCCGGCGGCTTGGTTTTGAATGGCCAATCTGTCTTTCCTAACGCAACGCTGCATGTACCACAACGCGAGCTGGACTTCTGGTTATCTCGGGATCAAGCCGATAAGGCCAGCGAGGCGTTGAAGCCGATGTTTCGTGAGGCTCGCAATGCCCTGAGTCCCTACATTGAATCGGACAGGCTCAAGCCCTTTGCTGATAATGCCGCGCCCATTGCCGGTGTTGTACGCTCGGTACTTCGAAATGGCCATACGCCAGGGCACAGCGCGCTGGTGGTGGAAAGCCAAGGCGAAACCTTCGTCTACTGGGGAGATATCACCCATGGCGATGCCTTGCAGTTCGACGACCCCGGTATAGCTATCGATTTCGATATCGATTCGGCCCAGGCCATAGCAAGTCGCCAGGCGGCCTTTGCAGACGCTGCACGTGAACAGTACTTAGTAGGTGGTGCTCATATCGCCTTTCCTGGGCTTGGCCACGTACGTCGCGATAGCGATAACTATGATTGGGTGCCCCTCAACTACCAGACGCCGCTTTAAAAGCTCTGATGGTAGGCTAGTTGCGAAGAAGTCCGGCAACTTAGGCCGGGCTTCTTCAGCCCCTGTTCGGCTTCGAAAGGCGACCGAAAAATTCTGGACATTAAGAACCCAGATATTCGGCCTTGGCCTGGCGCAGGTGCTGTTCTGCATTGCACTTCTGACTGGAGCCGACCTGATTCCCGGTCTGTCATTTGTGCTCAAGCCTGCTGTGTCGAAGTTGCACAGCTGATGCCGCTTTGAGACCAAGGTCCCGCTCCGGCACGTCTCCTCACGGCTTTCTCCAGAAGCACCTTTGCTGGCACAGCAACCAGACAAAAGTCTTCAGGCTTCAATGCTTCTGGGCAAGGTTCATCAGGTAGAGAGCACCTGCCAGTGCCAGCACCGACAACGCCAGATAGATGGCCTCCAGCGGCGTCTGGAAGCGAATGTCCACGACGGCACGGAAGAATTCGATGATTACCGCGAGGATAACGACTCGGGCGATTTTGTCCTTGAGCTGGTCGAAGGACTGAACGTTGAAGGGGTGTCCCGTGGCATGCTCTTCGGCTTGCTCGATGGGTGAAACGAACAGCCGATAGACGCCAAGACCGAAGATCAGCAGGACGATCGCCACCAGATAGATATCCACGGCCATGACCACGCTCGGTACGACGGTATCGTGAATGTCTGGCCCGCTACCGATGAGATAATACTCGGCCGTGGCGAGAACCAGCTTGAGGATATCCATGGTGCCGATGACGAAGAGCGCAAAGGCACCTGCCAGGCTGGGGACGACCGCCAGCAGCACGAGAAAGCGGCTGCTCCAGAGCCAGCGTTCAAATCGTCTTTCCCAGCGCCCCTGGGGGGGCGGTGGCGGCTCCGGTGTCGTCGGCATGGCGGTCTCCTGGCTGGGGTGACGGGGAGCGGTGGGTGATCGTGGTCCACCGTGGCCCCATCAAGCCGCTCCTCCAATGCCGCCAATGTAGCAAGGCAAACCCGACCAGTGCCATGTTGGAAAAGGCGATTCGGGGTGCTCTTGAAAGCGCAACGCAGCATCGCCATATCTACGGCGCAAGCTCCTCTTGGGAGTCTGCCGCCACGGCTGCACGCCGTTGGAACGAGTTGGGACTGAACCTGATCACGGATACACAGGAGGTGATTGGATGACAGTGAAGACATCGTCCAACCGTAAGCTGAAACAGGCGACCGATTATGTCGGCGCCGACACCATGACCGCCCAGGTCGACAACACGCTCGATCGCATGCGCGATCCCTATCCCACTCGGCTTGCCAAGCCGCTCGACACCCTGTGGCTGGAGCGCCAGGAGGGTGTGGTGCGCGGCCGTGCCGAGGAGGGGCCGCTTAGTCAGGCGCAACTCGACGAGTTCGAGCGCAAGGGCTTCCTGTTCGAGCCCGGCTTCATCAGCGGAGAGGAGCTCGACGAGCTGCGTCGGGAGCTGAGCGGGCTGCTCAATCGCGACGACTTCCGTGGTTGCGATTTCAGCATCACCGAGCCCGACAGCCAGGAGATCCGCTCGCTGTTCGCGGTGCACTATCTGTCCGAGCGTTTCGCCGCCCTGGCACGTGACGAGCGCCTGGTGGGCCGCGTGCGCCAGATCCTCGGCGGCGACGCCTATGTGCATCAGTCGCGGATCAACTACAAGCCGGGCTTCGAGGGTAAGGGCTTCAGCTGGCACTCCGATTTCGAGACCTGGCACGCCGAGGACGGTATGCCGGCCATGCACGCCGTCAGCGCCTCGATCGTGCTGACCCACAACCACGAGTTCAATGGCCCGCTGATGCTGATTCCCGGCTCGCACAAGGTCTTCGTGCCGTGCCTGGGCGAGACGCCGGACGATCACCACCGTCAGTCGCTCAAGCGCCAGGAGTTCGGCGTGCCCGGACGCGAGGCGCTGCGTGAGCTGGTCGCGCACCACGGTATCGAGGCGCCGAAGGGAGCCGCAGGCGGCTTGCTGCTGTTCGATTGCAACACGCTGCACGGCTCGAACGCCAACATGTCGCCGGATCCGCGCAGCAATGTCTTCTTCGTCTACAACCGGCGTGACAATGCCTGCGCCGAGCCCTTCGCCGCACGACGTCGGCGTCCCAGCTTCCTGGCCCATACGCCGGATGAGACGTGGGCACCGCAAGGCTGACCCCGTCGCGGAGCGCGGTGAGTGGATGGAACAGGGCGCATGGTGCGGTAGACTGTTAGCCTTGTCGTCGAGATGCGGCACGCATAACGAGAAGGAGAAGACCCGCCATGCGCTTTGTCCCCCGTTTCACTGATGGCCAGGCGTTTCCTCATCCGCTTGGCAAGATCGTCTGCGTCGGCCGCAACTATGCCGATCACGCCAAGGAACTGAACAACCCGATACCCAGCGAGCCGCTGCTGTTCATCAAGCCCGCCACCAGCGCGGCACGCTTCGATGAGCCCCTAGAGGCCCCGCTCACGCGCGGAGAAGTGCACTACGAGGCGGAGCTGGCGCTGTTGATCGGCGAGCGGCTCAGCCATGCGACCACCAGCGAGGCCGAGCGGGCCATCGTCGGCATCGGCCTGGCCCTCGACCTGACCCTGCGCGACTTGCAGGCGCGCCTCAAGGAGAAGGGCCATCCCTGGGAGGTGGCCAAGGCCTTTGACGGTGCCTGCCCGCTGACCGACTTCCTGCCCCTTGATCGGGTACCGAACTGGAGCGCGCTGACCTTCGAGCTGGAGATCAACGGCGAGCTGCGCCAGCACGGCGAGGGCGCCGACATGCTATTCCCGGTTCCCACCCTGGTGGCCGAGATGAGCCGTCACTTCACCTTGGAGCCCGGCGACGTGGTGCTGACCGGCACTCCTGCCGGCGTAGGCGAGTTGCCGCGCGGCGCCAGTCTGCGCCTGACTCTTACCGGCGGCCTGGAGGTCAGCGGCCGAGTGGCGGAATAGACAGTTCAGTAGCGCTCGGCTTCCAAGTACACGCCCCCTCGGCCTGGCCGAGGGGGCGTTTCGCTACTGGACGCTAACGGGTCCGGTCACTCCAGGTAGGTATAGCCCTGCAAGCCGGCTGAGAGATCGTCGAGGAATTGCGCCTGCTCCTCGGCGGAGAGGCCGCTCTCCTGCAGCTGGCCGGCGAGCCGATCGCGCAGTATCGTGGCGTCGAAATTGACGTACGCGAGCACGTCGGAGACGCGATCGCCCTGCTGGGCGTGGCTGAGCACCCACTCGCCATTCTCGCCGAGCGCGGCATCGACCGAATCGGTATCGCCGAAAAGGTTGTGCAGGTCGCCGAGAATCTCCTGATAGGCGCCGACCAGGAAGAAGCCCAGCAGGCGCTCCTCGTCCTCGTGCCACTCGGGCAGCGGCAGGGTGGTCTCGACGCCTTGGCCGTCGACGTAGCCGTCGATGCGTCCGTCGCTGTCGCAGGTAATGTCCTGGATCACGCCGCGGCGGGTGGGCTCGCGATTGAGCCCGGTCAGCGGTAGCACGGGGAAGATCTGGTCGATTCCCCAGACGTCTGGCACCGACTGGAACAGCGAGAAGTTGACGAACAGCTTGTCGGCGAGCTTCTCGGCCAGTTCGTCGATGATCTCGCGATGGGCGCGGTTGCGGCTGTCGAGGCGCTCGCGCAGCCGCGCGCAGGTGGCGAAGTAGACGCCTTCCGCTTCGGCGCGCACGGTGATGTCGGCCAGCCCCATGATGAAGCGGTCATGCAGCTCGCTCATCGCCTGCAACAGGTCGTGCCACGCCTCGACCAGTTCGCGCGGTTCGACGCCACCCTGAAGCAGCTCGTGAACCCGCCATAGCTCGTCGAGCTGCGGGTCGTCCTCGGCCTGGCGCTCGGGAGGCTGATCGTTGACCCGTTCCTCGCCGATCACGTTGGCGATCAGCACTGCGTGATGGGCGGTCAGCGCACGGCCGGACTCGCTGATCAGGTGCGGATGGGGAATCTCGGCCTCGGCGCAGGCCTGGGCGAAGGCGCTGACCACGTTACGCGCGTACTCGCGCATCGAGTAGTTGATCGAGCAGAAGCTGCGCGAGCGTGTGCCCTCGTAGTCGATGCCCAGCCCGCCGCCTACGTCGACGGTGTCGATCGGCGCGCCCAGCGCCAGCAGGCTCTGGTAGAAGCGTGCGCACTCGCGCAGGCCGGAATGGATGTCGCGGATGTTGGCGATCTGCGAACCCAGGTGGAAATGCACCAGCTGCAGGCTGGCCAGTGAGTCGGCCTCGCGCAGCCGCTCGATCACCGCCAGCATCTGCGAGGCGGTGAGGCCGAACTTGGATTTCTCGCCGCCGGTATCCTGCCACTTGCCCATGCCCACCGAGGCCAGGCGTGCGCGCAGGCCGATGCGCGGGGTGACGCCCAGGTTCTCGGCTTCCTCCAGGATCAGCGGCAGCTCGGAGAACTTCTCCACCACCAGATAGACGCGGTGGCCGAGCTTCTCGCCCATCAGCGCCAGGCGGATGTACTCGCGGTCCTTGTAGCCGTTGCAAACGATCAGCGAGGGACCGTCGGCGGAGAGCGCCAGTACGGCGAGCAACTCCGGCTTGCTGCCGGCCTCCAGACCGACCCGCCCACGACCGCGTTCGCGGGTGGCGAGTATCTCTTCCACCACGCGGCGCTGCTGGTTGACCTTGATCGGGTAAACCGCGGTGTAGCCGCCGAT
Source organism: Billgrantia saliphila (assembly GCF_002930105.1). Taxonomy (GTDB): domain Bacteria; phylum Pseudomonadota; class Gammaproteobacteria; order Pseudomonadales; family Halomonadaceae; genus Halomonas; species Halomonas saliphila. The sequence continues at coordinate 27,627 of NZ_PJRN01000012.1, forward strand.
GTACTCCTCCTCCTGCATGGCGAGGTCGAAGGCGTCGCACAGCTGCTCGACGCGGTCGTGCAGGATATCGCTGAAGCGCACCAGCACCGGCAGCCGCAGGCCGGCTTCGCGCAACTCGTCCACCAGCGGGGCGAGGGGTAGTGCCGGTCCTTCGGCCTCGCTGCCGAGCGGGCGCACCAGGGCGTGGCCGCTGTCGTCGACATCGAAATAGCCGCTGCCCCATTGATCGATGTTCCAGGTGCGGCGGGCACGCTGGGCAGGACCGGAGGCAGCTCCCATGGATAGGCTCATGTGTTGCTCGCTTCGGGCAGTGGCAGGGCGCCGTGCTTGAGGCGCGCCGCGAGAATGGTATGGAACCGAGCCGGGTCATGCGGCGTCAGGTCGTGAGCCGGCGGGTCCACGTAGACAACCAACAGGCGTGAGAGCCAGTAGCGCAGCGCCGTCATGCGCAGCATCGTCGGCCACACCTCGCGCTCGTCGGGTGTCAGCGGACGGCGGGCCTGGTAGGCACTCAGCAGCGTGTCGTGGCGCTCGCGATCGAGCCGCCCATCGGGACCGGACGCCCAGTCATTGATGACGATGGCCAGGTCGAACAGCAGGTCGCCGGTGCACCCATTGTAGAAGTCGATGATGCCGCCGAGACGACCTTCCTCGAACAGGGTGTTGTCGCGGAACAGATCACCGTGCAGGGCGCCCTGCGGCAGATCGGGAGCGTTGCCGAAGACGTCCTGATAGATCTCCACCTCGTCCTTCATCAGCGCCTGGTCTTCGGGAGAAAGATAGACCAGCACCTTGTGATGCATGGCCGAGAGCCAGTTCAGGTCGCGGGGATTGGGGCGGTGCCCCGGAAAGTGCTGTGATACCAGGTGCATGCGCCCCAGTGCGTCGCCCAGCGCCCGGCACTGGGCCAGGCTGGGTGCCATCGGATGACGCCCGGGCAGACGCGGGAACAGCAGCGACGGCTTGCCGGCAAGACTGTGCAGGGCAACGCCTTCGCGATCATGAACCGGGCCCGGCACCGGCAGGCGATGCTCGGCCAGGTAATCGAGCAGGTCGACGAAGAACGGCAGTTCCTCGTGTTCGCCCTGTTCGAACAGCGTCAACACCAGCTCGCGGCGGTCGGTGGTGAGGAAGAACGTGGTGTTCTCCGTGCCGCCGGCGACCCCCTCAAGGGACACCAGGGTGCCGACATCGAAGCGCTTCAGGAACTCTACGACCTGTGCGTCGCTTAACGGGGTGAATACGGCCATGTGTCTCTCGCCCAGCTTGCCAAGCCGCCTATTGTAGCGACTTGGCACCTCGATGCACGCCCGCGGATGCGATTCGGCGCCAGCGCCATGGCGAGCCTCACCAGCGGATCAGCACCCACTCCGGAATCGCGACCCGATCGCCCTCCTGGCGCTCGAAGTTGCCGTCGCCATCGTGATCGACGAGAAAGTAGCCGGGTCCGCTGCGCGGACGAATCTCGATGGCATAGAGCTGGCCGTTGACGCGGTACTCGCGAATGGTGCGATCCGCTTCCTGGCGGATGGTGATGTCCGGCTCCACGTCGGCCGACGACTGCGCCAGGGCCGGGGCGGCCATGGCCAGCCCTAGAGCGAACAGGGTTACCGTCAGGATGTGTCGTGAAAGGTTCATGTTGGCCTCCGAAGACCGCTTGCGACGATCACTGCCACGACGTGGCTACGTGCAGTGTATGACGTTGGCTGGCACGAGCCCAACGATGGCGGCAAAAGCGGCGCGCAATGCGTATCATGGCTGACCACGATCACGCTTTCAGCCCAGACCAACGGATGCCGATACATGGCCGATACGCCCATCGTTCTCGTCGACGGTTCGTCCTATCTCTACCGTGCCTTCCACGCCCTGCCGCCGCTGACCACCTCGTCGGGTCAGCCCACCGGTGCGATCAAGGGCGTGCTCAACATGCTCAAGCGGCTGATCAAGGATTATCCGGAAAGCCCCATGGCGGTGGTCTTCGATGCCAAGGGCAAGACTTTTCGCGACGAGCTGTTCGAGCAGTACAAGGCGCAGCGTCCGCCCATGCCCGACGACCTGCGTAGCCAGGTGGAACCGCTTTACGCCTGCGTCCGCGCCCTGGGGCTGCCGCTGCTATGCGTCGAGGGGGTAGAGGCCGACGACGTCATCGGCACCCTCGCCCGGCTGGCCACCGAGGCCGGCCGAGACGCGGTGATCTCCACCGGCGACAAGGATATGGCGCAGCTGGTCAACGGCCATATCACCCTGGTCAACACCATGAAGGACGAGTTCCTCGACGTGGAGGGGGTGAAGACCAAGTTCGGTCTGCCGCCGGAGCTGATCATCGACTTCCTGGCGCTGATGGGCGACAAGGTAGACAACATTCCCGGCGTGCCGGGAGTGGGCGAGAAAACTGCGCTGGGCCTGCTGCAGGGCATCGGCGGCGGGCTCGACGCTATCTATGCCGACCTCGACCGCGTCGCCAGCCTCGATTTTCGCGGCGCCAAGACGCTGCCCAAGAAGCTCGCGGAGCATCGCGACCAGGCCTATCTCTCGTATCGGCTGGCCACCATCAAGACCGACTGCGAGCTGCCGGTGGGGCTCGACGATCTCGACATCGCCCATCCCGACCGCGAGGCGCTCAAGCGGCTCTATACCGAGCTCGAATTCAAGGCCTGGCTCTCCGAACTGCTGGCCGGCAAGGACGAGGGGGTCGACGACATCGCCCGAGGCGCCGGGGTCGCGGGTAGCGCCGCGGCGGGCAATCTCGATCCCGACGCGCCTCCTGCCAGCGTCGCCGCGTGCAAGAACCACCTGATCCTGACCCAGGCGGAGCTCGATGCGTGGCTGTCCCGGCTCGATGCCTGTGAGGCCTTCTGCTTCGACCTGGAGACCAACAGCCTCAATTACATGGAAGCCGAGATCGTCGGCGTGGGACTCGCGCTCGAGCCCGGCGAGGCGGCCTACGTGCCGCTCGCCCACGATTATATCGACGTGCCTGACCAGCTCGACCGCGCCAGTGTGCTGGCGTCACTGAAGCCGCTTTGGGAGGACGCCTGCCGCGGCAAGATCGGCCAGAATCTCAAGTACGACATCTCGGTGCTGGCCAACTATGACATCCAGGTACGAGGGCCGTTGACCGACACCATGCTCGAATCCTACGTGCTCAACTCCACCGCCACCCGTCACGACATGGATTCGCTGGCGCTCAAGTACCTGGGCCAGAAGACGGTGAGCTTCGAGGAGATCGCCGGCAAGGGGGCCAAGCAGCTCACCTTCAACCAGATCGACTTCGAACAGGCCGTGCCCTACGCCTGCGAAGACGTCGACGTGACCCTGCGCCTGCACTGCGAACTGCGCCCGCGCATCGAGGCGGAAGGGCGCTTGGCCGAGGTGCTCGACAGCATCGAGCGGCCGCTGATCCCGGTGCTGTCACGCATCGAGCGTACCGGTGTGGCGATCGATGCCGCGCGCCTGCATGCGCAGAGCCAGGAACTCGAGGCGCGTATCCAAGAGCTCGAGACGCGTGCCTTCGAACTGGCCGGGCGTGAGTTCAACCTCGGTTCGCCCAAGCAACTCGGTGAAATTCTGTTCGAGGAGCAGAAGATCCCGGTCATCAAGAAGACGCCCAAGGGCGCGCCCTCCACCGCCGAGGCGGTGCTAGAGGAGCTGGCGCTGGACTATCCGCTGCCCAAGGTGATCATGGAGCATCGCGGGCTGGCCAAGCTCAAGTCGACCTATACCGACAAGCTGCCGCGGCTGGTCAACCCGCGCACCGGTCGGCTGCACACCAGCTACCATCAAGCGGTGACCGCCACCGGGCGGCTGTCGTCGTCCGACCCCAATCTGCAGAACATCCCCATCCGCACCGAGGAGGGTCGCAAGATCCGCCAGGCCTTCGTCGCCCGGCCCGGCTATCGCATCGTCGCCGCCGACTACTCGCAGATCGAGCTGCGCATCATGGCGCACCTCTCCGAGGATGCCGGCCTGCTTTCCGCGTTCGCCGAGAACCGCGACATCCATACCGCCACCGCCGCCGAAGTGTTCGGTGTACCGCTCGACCGGGTCAGCGGCGAGCAACGGCGCAGCGCCAAGGCGATCAACTTCGGCCTGATCTACGGCATGAGCGCCTGGGGCCTGGGCAAGCAGCTGCGCATCGAGCGCGGACAGGCCCAGACCTATATCGACCGCTATTTCGACCGCTATCCCGGCGTGGCTCGCTACATGGATCGCATCCGTGCCCAGGCCGCCGAGGACGGCTTCGTCGAGACTGTGTTCGGGCGTCGGCTCTATCTGCCCGAGATCCGCGCCCAGAACCACGCCCGGCGTCAGGCCGCCGAGCGTACCGCGATCAACGCGCCGATGCAGGGAACCGCGGCGGACATCATCAAGCGCGCCATGATCGATGTAGACGGCTGGCTGCAGGACAGCGAGTTCGATGCCTGCATGGTGATGCAGGTCCATGACGAACTGGTATTCGAAGTCGGCGAGGGGCAGGTCGAGGCGTTCATCAGCGAAGTGAAGGCACGCATGCAGGCCGCCGCCGAACTCAGCGTGCCGCTGATCGTCGAGGCTGAGAGCGGCAGCAACTGGGACGAGGCGCACTGAGGCCGGTGACGGACTGATTGCGGCTTCCAATCGGCACGATAGGCGTGCCGCCACTGTCGGCCATGCGGCGGCGCGCTATGCTGTGCGATAAGCCACTGCGAAGGGAGACGACATGGCAGACGCACCGCAGCGTACGCACGCCGAGCCGGACGAGGAGACGATCCAGCTTGCCACCAAGCTGTTCAACTGCGCCCGACAGGGCGATGTGGAGACCTTTGCCGAGCTGCTGCCGCAGGGCTTGCCGCCCAACCTGCGCAACCACAAGGGCGACAGCCTGCTGATGCTGGCCAGCTACCATGGCCACCACGAGACGGCACGACTGCTGCTCGAACATGGCGCCGATCCCGAGCTCGGCAACGACCAGGGCCAGAACCCGCTGGCCGGGGCCGCTTACAAGGGTGACCTGGCGATGGTGGAGCTGTTGCTCGCGCACGGCGCCGACGTGAACGGCTGCGCCCCGGACGGCAAGACGGCGCTGATGTTCGCCGCCATGTTCGACCGCGTCGAAGTGGTCGACTGCCTGCTCGCCCACGGTGCCGGCCGCGAAGCACGCGACAGCCGGGGCATGACCGCCCGTGACCTGGCTCAGGCCATGGGGGCCGAAGCGGCTGTGGGGCGTCTCGATGAGTAGGGAATTTTGAGTCGGAGCCGTGTTAGTAAGGGATCATCAGAATGACACCCGACACCAGCGCGAACAGCAACACGCCCTGGCGCAGTCGCCTGGCGTCGATGCGGTGGTGTGTCACGCGGCTGGCGGCGCTGCCGATGATCAGCGGCGGCAGCAGGTAGAGGGCCCAGAGCAACTGGTCGAGGTGAAATTTGCCCGCGGCGGCCAGAATGATCAGCGAGATGATCTCACCGACGAGGAAGCAGCAGGCGATGGTCGAGCGCAGTTCCGGCCCGGGTCGATGCTGGTAAAGCAGCGCCAGGGGCGGGCCGCCGACGCCGGTGGCGGTCTCGGTGACGCCGGTGATGACGCCGACCGAGGCGCAGGCGCCTGCCTTCGGTTGGAACACCGGGGCGAACAGGGCGGCGAGCACGGCGATCACCGTCGAGGCGCCGACCACCTGGTTGAGACTGTCGGCGCTCAGGATGACCAGGATCCACAGGCCGATGAAGGTACCGGGCAGGCGACCCAGGCTGATCCAGCCGACCCCTTTCCAGTCGATCGCCTCGCGTTCGCGCAGGCCGACGTAGAGATTGAGCGGCAACATCAGGATCAGCAGCGCGATCGGCAACAGATCGGGGCGCAGGAACCCCAGCACCGGAGCGACGATCAGCGCGAAGCCGATGCCGATCGCGCCCTGTATGAAGGCGGCGATGCCGGTGGCGGCGGCGATGATAACGAAGACGACGATCTCGTTCATGATGGACGAGCCGCTCCTGCGGTCCGCTCGTCGTCGATCTCCTGATTTCCTTTGATCGTTGCCCGGTGCGCCGACGATGGCGAATGCACTCGGTAGATCGGCGCGCGTTCCACCGCGGCGCCGGCCACCTCGCGCACCTCGGCAAGCAGCGCGCGGGCATCCCAGTCCACCGGCCAGCCCTGCCACAGGCGCAGCCGACCGTTGGTGAACACGGCCTCGATCTGGTCACGATTGCCATAGCGCACCAATTCCCAAGGACGATCCCAGGACGGCGTCATCTCCGGCACGTCGAGATCGACGAGCAGGAAGTCGGCGGCCAGGCCCGGGGCGATCTCGCCGGTCAGCCCCTTGAGTCCCGCCGCGTCGGCACTGGCACGGGTGGCGTGGTCGAGCCACAGCCAGCCGCCGCCGCAGGACGAATCTCCGGTCGTCAGGCCGACGGTCAGGCGCTGGCTGGTCTCGGCGGCATCCATCAGGCGGAAGGCGTCGCTGCGCGTGCCGTCGGTGCCCAGGCCGAAGCGGATGCCCAGCGCGGCCATCTGAAGTGCCGGCGCCACGGCATTACCTTTCCAGGAACTGGCGACCGGATTGAAAGCCACCGCAGTGTTGGTGTCGCGCAAGAGGTTGAGCTCCGTTGGCGTCACCAGGGTAGCGTGGGCGACCAGCGTCTGCGGCCCCAGCGCACCCACCGCGTGCAGATGCTCAAGTGGGCGTTGACGCCGCGCGACCAGCGAGCGTTCCACCGCCTGGAGGTGCTCGTTGACGTGGGTCTGGAAGATGGCGCCGCCCTCGGCGCACAGTGCGGCCACGTCGCGGAGCATGGTATCGCTGGCCACCTCCGGTATCGATACCGCCAGCGACGGCGCGACCAACTCATGCCCGCCCCAGCGGGCCAAATGCCGCTCGGCCTCGCGACGGATCGCGGCGCCATCCTTGATCACGTCCTGGCCGCCCAGGTCGTTGCAGATGAAGCCGAGCACGCAGCGCAGGCCGGTCTCCTCGGCGGCCTGGGCGATGCTGCCGATCTCTGCCGAGGCGCGGGTGCCGGCGTCTACCGCAGTGGTGAAGCCACCGCGCAGCGCCTCCAGCGCGGCGAGCTTGGCCGAGAGGTGCAGCATCCTCTCGTCGAGGCTGGCCTCGAGCGGGACCCAGATACGCTTGAAGATTTCGGAGGGCTCGCCAAACACCAGCGACTTGCCCAGCGATTGGGTCAGGTGATGGTGGGTGTCGATGAAGCCAGGCATCAGCAACTTGCCCGGCAGTTCGATCGGCGTCAGTTCGGGGTGGCGTGCGAGCAGTGCCTCGCGCTCGTCGATCTCGGCGAACTTACCGCCCGCGACGAGGGCCGCCTTGCCCTTGGCGCAGCCACTCTCGAGCAGTATTTCCTCGGGGAGCAGCAGAAGGGCGTCGGTGTCGAAAATTTCGGGGGAAAGCTTCCCCTTGCCCACGGCGTCGTGGGCCAGTGACTGAGTGTACATGAGGTTCCCTTTCTACTTGCTCTTGACGTGTTCGCTGGCGAGGTCGGCCTGCTCGGTCGCCGGTGCTGCATTGCGCGAATGGCCGAGGTGGTGGAATAGGATATTGACCAGCACCGCCGTCAGCGTGCCCATGGCCAGGCCGTTGCCGAGGATGATCTGCAGATGCTGAGGGAAGGCGCTGTAGAAGCCGGGCACGACGATGGGGATCAGGCCCATGGCCAGTGCCGCGGCCAGTGTGAACATGTTGCCGTGCTCGTTGAAATCGACTTTGCGCAGGATATTGATGCCCATCACGCCGATGATCGCGAACACGATCACCGCGGTACCGGCGACCACTGCGGTGGGCAGGGTGGCGGCCAACCGGCCGAGCGGAGCGAGCAGTGCCAGCACGACCAGGATAATGCCGGCCGCCACGGTCACGTAGCGCGAGCGCACGCCGGTGGCACGTACGATGCCGATGTTCTCGCCGCTAGTAATGATCAGCGAAGTGCCGAAACAGCCGCCGATCAGCGAACCCAGCGCGTCGGCACGGATGTTGCGCGGTACCAGCGCGCGCGAGTCGCCCTTTTTCTCGACGATCTCAGCGGTGGCCATGGTCTGGCCGGTGGCCTCGGTCATCGACACGACGCTGAAGATGATCAGCGGCAGCGAGGCGAAAATGTCGAACTTCGGCATGCCGAAGGGGAACAGCGACGGGAAGGCCACCACCGGGCCGGACAGCACGTTGTCGAAGCTCATCACGCCAAGCAGCGTGGCCACGGCCGCGCCGGCTACCAGCCCCAGCATTACGGCGATGCGCTGCAGCACGCCGGTAAACACACGGGCGAAGATGACGATGAAGCCCATGGTAAGCAGCGCCAGGACGATGCCGGTCATGTTGGCGAAATCCGGTGAGTCCGGCTTGCCGGTAATCAACCCGCCAAAGATGCGGATCAGATTGACCGCGACCAGCAGCAGCATGGTGCCGATCACGATCGGTGGAAAGTACTTCAGGACTCTGGTGAAAAACGGCAGGGCCAGAAAGTAGAACAGCCCGGTGAGAATAACCGCGCCGGTCGCCGTCTGTATGTCGGTGGCCTGGGCGATGGCCAGGAAGATCACGATCGGCGCGCCGCCCGGCACTTGGACAAAGGGCAGCCGCGCGCCGATGCCGAAGGGGCCGAAGGACTGCAGCAGCGTGCCCAGGCCGCAGGCCAGGAAGGTCGCGCTCATCAAGGCAACCGTGACGTCGCTGTCGAAGCCCATCGCCCGGCCGACCAGAAACACGGCGGTGATAGGCGCAGCGGCCATCACCAGCACGTGCTGGAATCCGTAGAGCATCATCGAGTGCAACGGCAGTTTCTCGTCCACGGGCTCGACCGCTGTCGCATTAGGCTCGGTGGGATCGTGTGTCGTTTTCATGGCTAGCTTCCTCTGTAATTGTTGTCGCCGCTCTACGAAAGCTAGCGCCGCCCGACTGTCCTGGTCCATAATAAAGTTTCGCTCATTTTGTTGCCGAAAAGGCAACGGTCCGCCTGCTCTGGATGATTTGCTATGCAGTTACTGCTGACCTCCCTGCGCTATTTCGAGGAAGTCGCCCGCCAGGGGTCGCTGCGCAAGGCGGCGGAACGGCTTCACGTTGCCGCCTCGGCGGTCAACCGCCAGATTCTCAAGCTCGAGGGCGAACTCGGCGTGCCGCTATTCGAGCGCCTGCCCCGGGGGCTGCGGCTGTCACCGGCGGGGGAGCTGATGCTCTATCAGATTCGCCAATGGCAGCGCGACGAGCGCCAGATGCTGGAGACTCTGGGCGACATTCGCGGCACTGGCTGCGCCGAGGTTCGAATCGCCACCATCGAGTCGCTGACTGACCAGCTGTTGCCGACCCTGTTGCGAGGCTTCAAAGAGCGCTTTCCCAGGGTGCGTTTCGTGCTGACCACCGGCCTGACCGAGACGATCCTGGAGCAGGTCGCCACCGGCGAGGCCGATATCGGCATCTGTATGAACCCACCGGTGACGCGGCGGATTCGTTTCGATCAGGCGGTCGAGCTGGGCTTCGGCGCGGTGATGGCGCCATCGCATCCGCTGGCCGAGAAGGAGACGGTGCGCCTGCGTGACTGCCGTCACTACCCGGCAATTTTACCTAGCGCCGAGATGTTTCACGGCTCGACCCTAGAGCGGACACTTGCCCACTCGGACATCGACCTCACGCCACTGGCCGGCTGCAACCGAATCTTGACGATCAAGTCGCTGGCGCGGGCCAGGTTGGGGGTAGCCTTTCTCAATAAGCTCGATATCGCCCGTGAGCTGGAGCATGGGGAGTTGGTATTCAAGCCGCTGCAAGATCGGAACATCGCCAAGGCGCAGCTGGTGTTGTGCAGCGCCGCCGAGCGTTCGCTGCCGTTGGCGGTGGCGGTGCTGGCGGAGGAGTTGCGGGAGGCGCTGCTCGGTATCGAGCCCAAGGATGATGGCGATATTCCGAGGGCGCCGGGGGATGCGTAAACGCAAACGCCCGCGGCCATGGCCGCGGGCGTTCTCTCGCAGGAAGTAGCGCTTAGCGCCAGCCGACGCGATCGAAGATACGAATCGCTTCCGGGTTGTTCTCGCCCAGGATGCTGACGTTGAGGTCGTCCTTCTTGAACTCACCCCACGACTCCAGCGTCTCGCTCATCTTCACGCCTTCCACGACCGGGAACTCGTAGTTGCCGGCGGCAAAGATTTCCTGGGCCTCGTCGGAAGCCAGGAACTCGAGGAAGCGGATGGCGTTCTCGCGGTTGGGCGCGCCTTCGACCACACCGGCGCCGCCGACGTTGACATGAGTGCCGCGGTCGTCCTGGTTGGGGAACAGGATGTCCACCTTCTCGGCCACTTCGCGTTCGGCGGCATCCTCGGACTCGAGCAGGCGCACGTAGTAGTAGTGGTTGGCCACGGCCAGGTCGCACTCACCGGCAGCCACTGCCTTGATCTGATCGGTGTCACCGCCCTCGGGATCGCGCGCCATGTTGTCGACGATGCCCTGGGCCCACTCCTCGGCAGCCTCGGCACCGTGGTGCTCGATCATCGAAGCCAGCAGCGACTGGTTGTAGATGTTGTTCGAGGAGCGAATGCAGACTTCACCCTCGAAGCGCGGATCGGCCAGATCCTCGTAGGAGGTGATCTCGCTGGGGTCGATGTTCTCGGGATTGTAAACGATCGCCCGGACGCGCTGGCTGAAGCCGAACCACTTGCCTTCCGGATGGCGCATGGCCTCGGGCAGGCGCTCGTCGAGCACATCGGATTCGACGCTCTGGAAGATGCCGTCCTGCTCGGCGCGCCAAAGGCGACCGGCGTCGACGGTGATCATCACATCGGCGGGGCTGGCCACGCCTTCGCGCTGGATACGCTCGATCAGCTGGTCGGACTCGCCCTCCAGCAGATTGACCTCGATGCCGGTCTGCTCGGTGAAGGCCTGATAGAGCGCCTCATCCGAGTCGTAGTGGCGGGCCGAGTAGAGATTGACCTCTTCTGCCGCCGAGGCAGCGAAAGCCGAGCCGGCCAGTACGGCGGCGAAGGGAACGGTGAGACGATGGCGTGGGTTCATGGGCTACCTCGTTGACCTTGCGGGGCAAGGTTTTGTCATTGAATGAGAATACGTTGTATTAAAGTGATCGCTATTGAAGCGCTTTGCCGTGGGGGCGTCAAGCATCCCGCGCGGTACGGCGAAGAACGGCGAGCCGGTGCCATGACCCCGGGCAAACAAATGTGGAGAAGATGGCAAATGCGAGGAGATTCCAAACGTATTTGCTGGACATTTCGAGTAGGATGAGTAAAGCCAACCCTCTTTTTCAAGTCGCTTTTTTCTATGACTAGCCAATTGAAGCCAATGGACGCCGGAACGATCGCCTACCGTCAGGCTACCGCGCTGACCATGGAAGGGGTTCACCACACCTTCGGCAATCAACCCGCCGTGCGGGGCGTCGATCTCGAGATCGCTCCCGGCGAGGTGGTCTGCCTGCTGGGGCCGTCCGGCTGTGGCAAGACCACCCTGCTGCGCATCGCCGCCGGGCTCGAAGTCCTTCAGCGTGGGCGCGTGACTCTCGATGGCGGGGAGATTGCCGTTCCCAAGGGGCGTCACGTGCCCCCGGAAAAACGCAATGTCGGTCTGGCATTTCAGGACTCGGCGCTGTTTCCGCATCTCACGGTGCTAGAGAACGTCACCTTCGGCCTCAAGGGGCAGCCCGCGCGGCAACGCCGCGAACGGGCCATGGCGCTACTCGAACAGCTGGGCATGGCGGCTTATGCCGAGAACTACCCGCACATGCTCTCGGGTGGGCAGCAGCAGCGCGTGGCGCTGGCCCGGGCGCTGGCACCGGCGCCGCAGCTGATGCTGCTCGACGAGCCTTTCTCGAGCCTCGACGCGCGCCTGCGCGATCGCATTCGCGACGACACGCTGCACGTGCTGAAGAAGGTAGGCGCGGCGACGCTGCTAGTCACGCACGATCCCGAGGAAGCGATGTTCATGGCCGATCGCATCGCCCTGATGCGGGAAGGCAGCATCGTGCAGGTGGGTACCCCGAGGGAACTCTACTGCGCCCCCTGCGATCCCTTCGTGGTGGCCTTCTTCGGCGAGGTCAACGAACTCCAGGGCGTGGTACGAGGCGGGCGGGTGCAGACCCCGGTGGGACCGGTCGAGGCCGGCTGGCTACCCGAGGGCAGCCAGGCGCTGGTCATGATCCGCCCCGAGGCGCTGCGCATCACCGAGCACTTCGACCCCGCCCCCGAGCATCGCTACAGCCATGTGATCATGGCCAAGCTGCTGGGCCGCAGCAGCTTGCTGCATATCTGCGCCCATGGTGAGGATGGCCGCGAGGCTCACTTGCATGCGCGCGTGCCCGGCGTGTTCCTGCCCGCCGAGGGCCAGCGGGTCGATATCCATCTCGACCTGTCGCAAGTCTTCGTCTTTCCGTCAGCGGCTGCCGGAACCGGGCCGTGAGCGGCGCATCGCCAAGCTGAGCAGAACCACGGGAACGATGCCGACGACGACGATGGCCAGTGATGCCGTCGAGGCCTCGGCGAGGCGCTCGTCGGAGGCCAGGCTGTAGGCGCGCACCGCCAAGGTATCGAAGTTGAACGGGCGCAGGATGACCGTCGCCGGCAGCTCCTTCATCACATCGACGAACACCAGGATACCCGCCGCCATCAGGCTGCCACGCATGATCGGGGTGTGGATACGCTTGAGCGTGCCGGCCGGAGACTGGCCCAGGGTGCGTGACGCGGCGTCCATGCTCGGTGTCACCTTGCCCAGGCTCGCCTCCACCGTATTGAAGGAGACGGCCAGGAAACGCACCACATAGGCGTAGATCAGGATGAACGCCGAGCCGCTGAAGACCAGCCCCAGGACCTTGCCATAGTGCGCGTGCAGCCAGCTGTTGAGCGTGCTGTCGAGCCAGGCGAAGGGAATCAGGATGCCCACGGCGACCACCGAGCCGGGTATGGCATAGCCCATGGCGGCGATACGCGTGGCAAAGCGAATCGGGGGGCTGTCGTGCAGTCTTACCCCGTAGCTGAGCAGCACGGCGAGCCCCACGGCGATCGCCGCGGCGATGGTGGCCAGCGTCAGGCTATTCCAGGCGAACTCCAGGAAACGGATGCCGAACAGGGCGTCACCCTTGGCCATGGCCATATGAGCCAGCAAGCCGCAGGGAAGCACGAAGCCGATCAGCACTGGCAGGGCGCAGGCGAGCAGGGCGCCGGCGGCACGCCAGCCGTGCAGGCGATACTCAGGCAGCTGCTGGTAGCGGTTGGTGGTGTGGAAATACTTGCGCTTGCCGCGCGACCAGCGTTCCAGCAGTACCAGGGCAATGACGAAGAGCAGCAGACAGGCTGCGAGCTGGGCCGCGGCGACCTGCTCGCCCAGGCCGAACCAGGTGCGATAGATGCCGGTGGTGAAAGTGTCCACGCCGAAGAATTGCACCGCGCCGAACTCGTTCAGCGTTTCCATCAATACCAGCGAGACGCCACCGACGATGGCTGGGCGGGCGAGCGGCACGGCCACGCTGCCGAACAGGCGCCAGGGGCCGCGGCCCAGGGTGCGGCCCACGTCCAGCACGCATACCGATTGCTCGAGGAAGGCCGCACGCGCCAGCAGGTAGACGTAGGGGTAGAGCACCAGCGTGATCAGCGTGGCCGCACCACCCAGCGAGCGTATGTTGGGGAAATAGTAGTCGCCGTGGCTCCAGCCGAAGAGTTCTCTAAGCCAGCTCTGCAATGGGCCCGCGAACTGCAGGAAATCGGTATAGGCGTAGGCGATCACGTAGGTGGGCACCGCCAGCGGCAGCAACAGCGCCCATTCGAACAGCCGCCGCCCGGGGAAGCGGCACATCACCACCAGCCAGGCCGTACCGGTGCCGATCACCATGGTGCCGAGTCCTACCGTAACGGCGAGAATGAAGGTATTGCTCAGGTAGCGGCTCAATACGGTGCTGGCCAGATGCTGCCAGACGCCTTGGGTAGGCATGAAGACATGAGCGAGGATGGCGATGACCGGCAGCGCCACGAACAGGGCGATGGCAAGGATCAGCAGGGTCCAGGGGTTCAGGCGATGCGAAAGCCGGCGCGTCACGTCGGACAGGCCGGCAGCGGCAGATCGGAACAAGCGGGGACTCCCTTCACTGGCCCGGCTCGCGGAAGCAAAGAATGCGAGGTGGTAACGTCTGCGAATGATACCAGTCTGGGCTCGCTACTGCAGCCGGGTGTGCCTGACCGAGGTCAAGGCAAGGCGCCCGTATCCTGGGATACGGGCGCCGTTCGAGGGGGAGTCAGTAACCCAGCAGTACCGACGGCAGTCCCGTCACCAGCACCGGGAAGAAGGCCATCAGCACGCAGGCCAGCACGATCAATGCCACGAAGGGGATCACCGCCCGGTAGAGGTCGAGGGTCTCGACCCCCGGCGGTGAGACGCCTTTCAGATAGAACAGCGCATAGCCGAACGGCGGCGTGAGGAAGGAGGTCTGTAGCACCACCGCCACCATCACCACGAACCACAGCACGTCGACGCCCATGTCGGCGACGATCGGCAGCATGATCGGGAAGCTCAGCAGCACGATGCCGGTCCAGTCCAGGAACATGCCCAGGATGAATACCAGGAAAAACATCAGGATCAGCGCGCCGATGGTGCCGCCGGGCATGGCCATGACCACCTCGTGGATCACCTGCATGCCGCCGCCCCGTGAAAAGACGCCGGTGAACGCGGTAGCGCCCACCAGCACCAGCATCACCATGGTGGTGGTCTTGCTGGCATCGATCAGGGTGCGGTAGCAGGTCGAGAGCTTGCGGTCGCCGAAGATCAGAAACAGCACGAAGGCGATGAACACCCCGATGGCAGAAGCCTCGGTGGCCGTCGCGATACCGGTGAACAGCGACCCCAGCACGCCGAGAATCAGGGCCATCGGCGGCAGCACGTACTTGGCCAGCATGATCAGCAGCTCCCGGGTGGAGACGTCGGCGCGCTCCTCCGCCGGCACCGGCGGCCCGTAGCTCGGCTTGAAGTAGCAGATCAGCAGCACGTAGAGGGCGTACATCACGCCGAGCATCACGCCCGGCACCAGTGCGCCGGCAAACAGCGCCCCCACCGAGACCGGCGAATAGCTCGCCATCAGGATCAGCATGATGCTCGGCGGAATCAGGATGCCCAGGCAGCCGCTGGCCATGATCACCCCGGTGCTGAGCTCCTTGTTATAGGAGTACTTGAGCATCGGCACCAGCGCGATCATGCCCATCACGGCAATGGAGGCGCCGACGATGCCGGTGGTCGCGGCGAGCAGCACCGAGACGATGACCACGGTCAGCGCCAGGCCACCTCGCAGGTTGGCCAATAGCAGGCGCATCGACTCGAACATCTTCTCGGTGACGCCCGAGTCGTTGAGAAAGCGCGCCATCAGCACGAACAGCGGAATCGCCACCAGGACGTAGTTGTCCATGGCATTGCCGTAGATGTTGTTGATCAGGGTGCCGAGCACCTTGGTGCCGGGGCCGAGCACAGCCCCCAACACGGCGACGCCACCCAGCACGAAGGCCAGCGGGTGGCCCATGAACAGGCCGACGAGCAGGCCGCCGAACATGAACAGGGTGAGCATCTCGGGGCTCATGCGGCCTCCTTCTTGTTCAGTTCCTGTACGGCACGGATCACGATGGCGACGGCCTGCAGGAGGATCAGTACGGCAGTAACGACGATAACCGCCTTCACCGGGTAGACGGGGAGCGCCACCATGCCGTAGGTGGTCTCGCCGCGGCTGAAGGAGCGTGCGAAGAAGCTCCAGCCGTAGGTGAGCAGCATCCAGATGAACGGAATGAAGAAGATCAGGTAGCCGAGGATTTCGAGAGCGGCCTGCTTGCGTCGCGACAGCAGGCGCTTGAGCACGTCGACCTCGACGTGGGCATGATGGCGCAACGCGTAGGCCGCCATCAGCATGAAGTGGGCGCCGAACAGCATCTTGGTGACGTCGAAGGCCCAGTCGCTGGGACGCCCAATGAAGAAGCGCATGGCGATGTCGTAGATCACGATCAGGGTGATCACGGCGAGCAGCGGGGCGATCAGGCGTCCGAACCCCTCGTTGAGGGCATCGATGGCCCTGGCAATGGCAGTCATGGTGAGGATCTCGGATTCGGTCGGATCAAGCGCGGGTCGTGGGGTGTCGTAATGAAGCTCGATCGAGGGTGGGTCCGTTCAGGACCCACCCCGACCCGCCTACTGGTTCATGCAGGATTCGATTTCCTCCAGCGAAGGAAGGTCGTCGGTAACGCGGCTCATATTGTAGGGCACGGAGATGTCGCGCCAGTTAGCATAATGCTCCATATAGCTGATCATGGAGTGGTAAATCTTGGCGTGCATTGGATCTTCACAGGCGCCCTGGATGATGACCTCGTTGGTGATGCGCTGGATCTCGGCCAGGTCTTCCTCGGACAGCTGGTTGATCTCGGTGCCATCCTCCAGGAACTTCACCGTGCCGTCGGTGGACTCGCGCTCCGACCAAGCCAGCGACCAGGCCATGGTGGCTTCGGCAGCGATCTTAAGCTTTTCCTGAGTCTCCTCGGAAAGCGCGTCCCAGGCATCCTTGTTGATCATCACGCCGAACACGCTGGCGGACTGGTGCCAGCCCGGTACGGACCAGTAGTCGGCGACCTCGGCGAAGCCGGCGTTGTAATCGACTCCCGGGGTCGAGAACTCGGCGCCGTCCACCACGCCGCGTTCGATAGCCTGATAGATCTCGCCGCCCGCCAGGGTGACCTGGGAGCCGCCCAACTGCTCGAGGACCCGGCCCTGATCGCGGCCGGAAAGGCGTAGGCGCTTGCCTTCCAGGTCGGCCAGACTCTCGATCGGGGTGCCACCGCGGAAACCAGATTCATTGTTGGTGATGCCGTAGGGCAGGTAGACCATGTTGTACTGGCCGTAGACCTCCTGATAGAGATCCCAGCCGCCCCACTGCATGATCCAGTTGAGGTAGTCCACCCCGTTGAACAGGCTGGTGGTGGTTGCAAGCGGCGAAAAGGCGGGCGAGCGGCCGGCCCAGTAGCCGGGCCAGTCGCCTGCGGCCTCGATGCTGCCGGTCTCGGTGGCGTCGAAGACCTCGGTGCCAGGCATCAGCGTGCCGCCGGCGCGGAATTCGATCTGCAACTCGTCGCCAGCCAGCTTGTTGACCAGTTCCGCCCAGTGGCGGTCGATCTCGATCAGGTCCAGGTTATCCGGCCAGGTCGTGGTCATGGTCCACTGTTCCTGGGCCTGGGCGGAGGAGGCGAAGGTGGCCAGGGCAATGCCGGCTGCCAGGCCGCTCAGCGCGAATTGAGCCTTTCTCTTCATGTCGTGCTCCCTATGGGTCTTGTTGTCATGCCGCGATACGGGATCATCCTGTCGAGCGGGCGCGCCTCGGCGCGACAACGGCCTGCGGTGAGCCGCCCGACACTTTGGACAAGCTAGCATGTTGATGCAGCAGGAATCGATAGCCCGCTCGGCTTAGCGTAGCGGCTGGGAGAGCGTCGTGTCGGTTATCGACAACGCTTAATTAAGAAATTGAACATCAAGGATGTGGCTGTAATGCAAGGTAATCTGTGAGAGGCGAAGGATTCGCCACTGGCCAGCAAGGGGAGCCTGAGGCAATACCAAAGTCTTAAGATCATTGTGCCGGAGCACCTTCTCGACCGCTCTCGGGCCCGGCGCCTGCCATGGGTGCCACCAAGGGCACCGGGCACTGCAACCGGGAGCTTGCTATTGCAGGTTACATTGAGTGTGCCGTGTGCTCGCGACATCATGACCCATGGGCATGACACGCGCACCCCGCCGGGTGAACAGGAGAAATAAGTGGAAAACCGCAGCGTCCAACGATTGATGGATTGGTCCCACCAGTTGAGGGCCTGCGGGTGGCGCAGTCTGGTATGGCTCGCAGCCGATCCCGATCTGGCACGGTCGCGGGCGGTGGCGCTGTGGCGTGCACGGCGCTGGCGATCGCCCTGCTGGCTGTCTTCGGCCCCGCCAGCCGAGATCGACGCCTCGGCCTGGATCTCGGTCGGTCGCGCCCGAACGCAGCTGGGGCGGGAGCATGACCTGGTCGTTGTCGATGCGGTCAGCGAAGAGGCGGAGTTCGATCCGGATGCCTTCGGTGCCATCAGCGGTACGCTGCGTGCCGGTGGGCTCTTGGTGCTGCTCACTGAGCCACACGAGAATGCCGCTTCAACCGCGGCGAGCCGTTATCGACGACGCTTGTTGCGGCGCCTGTCCCAGGCGGCCGATATCGTGCATTGGCCGGCCGGTGCCGCGCCGACGTTGCCCGAGCTGTCCGACGGCGCACCCGAGGCATCCGAGTCGATCGACGACCCGGCGTGCCGTACGCATGACCAGGCGGAAGCTGTGGCGCGTCTGGTCGCTCTCCGACGTCGCCGCCCGTTGGTGCTGACGGCAGACCGCGGGCGGGGCAAGACGGCGGCACTGGGCATTGCCTGTGCCCGCTTGCTCGCGACGGGCCTGGAGGCGATCCATGTCACGGCGCCGCGCCCGGAGGCGGTAGAATCGCTGTTCGAACGCCTGACGGCGCTATGCCCGCAGGGAAGTCGGCAAGGCAACCGCTTCGTCGATGCCCATGGCCGATGGGTGGCATTCGTCGCCCCCGACGAACTCAGTGCCCGGGTCGAGCGCGGTGAGGCCGGTGGACCGGGCGCCTGGCTGCTGGTGGACGAGGCGGCGGCCATCCCCGCCGCGTTGCTGGCTCGATGGCTCGAGGCCTTTCCGCGTATCGCCTTCTCCACCACGCTGCACGGCTATGAAGGCTCGGGGCGCGGCTTCGCCCTGCGCTTTCGCGAGCGGCTCGAACGCTTGGCGCCCGACTGGCGCGAATTCCATCTCTCGGCGCCGGTGCGTTGGGCCAAGGGCGACCCGCTCGAGCGACTGGTCGGCGAGTTGCTGCTGCTCGACGCCGAGCCGCCGCCGGCCGTATCGGGAGCACAAGCGAGCTCGCGCCTGTGGTCGCGCGATGCGCTGTCGAGCGACGAGGCGGCGCTGCGCGACATCTTCGGCCTGCTGGTGCAGGCGCACTACCGCACCACACCCGCCGATCTGCGCCGCCTGCTCGACGAACCGGGCCTGCGCATCGCCACGCTGACCGCCTGCGAGCATACCCAGGCCGTGGCGGTATGCGGTGACGAGGGAGGTTTCGATGCGGAGCTGGCGGAGCAAGTGGCCCGCGGCGAGCGCCGCCTACGTGGCCATTTGCTGGCCCAATCGCTGGCGGCACATGCCGGTTGTCGCGAGGCTTTGATGGCGCGTCTGCGTCGGGTGCAGCGCATTGCCGTGCATCCCGCTCGGCGTCGCGAGGGGCTGGGCCGTCGTCTGCTGGAAGGCGAGCGCGACGCGGCACGTGAGGCGGGAGCCGATCTGCTGGGCGCAAGCTTCGGCGCCGAGACGGGGCTGCTGGCTTTCTGGCAGGCGCTGGGTTTTCGCACGGTGCGGCTGGGGCTGTCGCGTGAAACCTCGACCGGCGAGCACGCCGTGATGGTGCTTGCCCCGCTGAGCCCGCGGGGCGAGGCGATCGTCGCCGAGCTCACGGTTCGTTTCCAGCAGTTGCTGCCCGCGCTGCTGGCCTTCGAACTGGCCGCACTCGATCCCGGTGTGGCGGTGGCGCTGCTGAGCGAAGGGCCTCGCCCGGCGCTGGGCGAGGAGGAGCGGCGCGATATCGCCGATGTCGCCTTCGCGCGTCGCGAGCCGGCCTTGGCGCGTCCTGCACTGCAGGTGCTCCTGCGCCGGGCGGCGGTCGGCGGGGCGACGGCGGGGCTCGATTGGCTGGTGGCCTGGGCCTTTCAGGGGCGCGATTCGGCCTGGCTGGCTGCACGGAGGGGACTGCGTGGGCGCCGAGAGGTCGACAGAGGCTTGCGGGAGGGTGTTGCGGCGCTCTTCGCGAGCGGGGCGGCAGGCGACGAATGACTTTTCCCAGAAGCGAGGGCCCGGTAAGGTAGCTCGGTTAACCTCACGAAGACGCATCATGAACGAACATCTCGAGCACCTCACGCCGCAGCCGCTCTGGCGCCATTTCCGGACGCTGTGCAACACGCCCCGGCCATCCGGACACGAGGCCGAGCTGGTAGCCGTCCTGGAGCGTTGGGCGGATGGCTGCGGCCTGGCTCACGACCGTGACGACTTCGGTAACCTGCGTATTCGCAAGCCGGCAACGGCAGGCCATGAGGCCGCCCCCGGCGTGATCCTGCAAGGCCATCTCGACATGGTGGCCCAGGCCAACGCCGATCATCCGCACGATTTCACCCGCGACCCCATCGAGACCTACGTGGACGATGGCTGGTTGCGTGCGCGTCACACCACCCTGGGTGCCGACAATGGCCTGGGTGTGGCCGCAGCGCTGGCGATCCTAGAAGATGACGCGCTGGTACACGGCCCGCTGGAAGCGCTGTTCACCCTGGAGGAGGAAACCTCCATGGGCGGTGCCATGCACCTGGCGGAGGGCTGGCTCGAGGGGAGCGTGCTGCTCAACCTCGACTCCGAGGATCGCGGTGAAGTCTTCATCGGCTGCGCCGGCGGCGCCGATATCGTGGTCGAGGCACAGCTACCCACGGCCGAACCGAGCGCCGGAGAAGTGGCCGTACAGCTTTCGCTCACCGGCCTGGTCGGCGGACACTCGGGCATCGATATTCACCGTGGCCGGGGCAATGCCAATCGCCTGTTGATTCGGGTGCTACGGGTACTGGAGGCTTTCGATATTCGCCTGGTGAGCTACCGTGGCGGCACCCTGCGCAATGCCATTCCACGTGAAGCCTTCGCCACTCTGGTGCTACCTGCCGATGAAGTGACGGCAGTCAAACGGCGGGTGGCGGAGCTGCAGAAGACGCTGCGCGCCGAGCTGGCCGGCATTGACGAAGGCGTCGTGCTGTCGCTGAAGCCGCTGAAGGACTTGCCGGAGCAGGCCCTCAATGCCCATGCCAGTCGCATGCTGCTCGCGGCGCTGAACGCGGCGCCCTACGGCGTGGAGCGGATGAGCACCGAAGTGCCGGGAGTAGTGGAAACCTCCAACAATCTGGGCGTGGTCAGTCTGGAGAAGGGGCGCTTTCACCTGTGTGCCCTGGTGAGATCGTTGCGCGACAGCGCGACAGCCGATATCGCCGATCGTTTCCGTGGTCTGTTCGAGCTGATCGGGGCGCGTACGCGCGTCGAGCACGCCTACCCCGGCTGGACGCCGGACCCCGACAGCCCGCTATTGGCGCGCTTCCGCCACCTTCATCGACAGCTCGTCGGCAGCGATCCGGCGGTCAAGGTGATCCATGCCGGGCTCGAGTGCGGCATCCTCGCCGGCAAGTATCCACAGCTGGACATGATCTCCTTCGGCCCCTCGATTCGTGGCGCCCATTCACCCGACGAGCGGGCGGAGCTCGACTCGGTGAGCGAGTTCTGGCGGCTGCTGCGTGGCTTGATCGAGGATCTCGCGACGCCACAGGCTTGAGCGACGGCAGAACGACGCCGCCCGCCGAAGAGCGGCGGGCGGCAGGGTCGTGCAGCCCCTGTTGCGGGGCTACCGATGGCCTCAGGCATGCTGGCGGCTGTGCTTGCCTTCAGCGATCTCCTCGATCAGCTTGCTGCAGAACGCTTCCAGATCGTCGGGCTTGCGGCTGGTGACAAGGCCACTGTCGACCACCACTTCCTGATCGACCCACTCGGCGCCGGCGTTGCGCAGATCCTGCTCGACCGAGGGAAAGGACGTCATGCGGCGACCCTTGGCCACGCCGGCATTGATCAGTACCCAAGGCCCGTGGCAGATCGCGCCGACCGGCTTGTGACTCTCGAAGAAACGCCGGGTGAACTCAAGCGCCTTGGGGTTCTGGCGCAGGGTATCCGGATTGAACAGTCCGCCCGGCAGTTCGAGGGCGTCGTAGTCATCGGCATCGGCCTGTTCCAGCCGGCGGTCCACATCGTAGGATTGGCCCCAATCGGTCTTGGCCCAGGCGCGAATGGTGTCCTTCTCGGGGGCGATCACGTGCACGGTGGCGCCCGCGCGCTCAAGAGCGGCCTTGGGCTCGGTGAGTTCCGACTCCTCGAAGCCATCGGTGGCCAGAATGGCGACGGTCTTGCCTTTCAACTTCTCGCTCATGATTACCTCCTTGCAAACGTGGCCGTCCGTCGGACGGCAAGTGCGAGTTGCGTCTGTCGCTCCATCAAGCGTTGTGGCGATGAGGGGGGATCACAAGGTCAACCATGTTGGAAAACGTCACACGACTTTTCGATGCGTGACGGGAAAAGCCCGGAGCCGGACGCCGTCCGGCTCCATAACCGGACGCTTCAACCCAGATAGGCGTTGAGCATCCAGACGGTCTTCTCCTGCTCGCGGATATAGTCGCCGGCCTGGGCGGCGGTCCCCTCGTCGTCGGCATCCGAGGCCAGCGAGAGAATGTCGCGCTGAAGCTCGATCAGAGTCTGGTAGCCCTTTAGCACGCCGCGCACGCAGGCCTGCCCGTCATGCACGTCCTTGTCCTCCTGGATCTGTGCCATGGCCACGTAATCACTGTAGGCATGAACCGGCTTGTGACCCAGGGTAAGAATGCGCTCGGCCACCTCGTCGACCTTGGTCAGCAGGTCGGTATAGAACTCCTCGAACTTGTTGTGTAGCTCGAAGAATTGCGGTCCCTTCACGTTCCAGTGGTAGCCGCGCACGTTCATGTAGAAGATCTGGTAGTTGGCCAGCAGTTCGTTGAGTTTCTCCGCCAGCTGATTGGCACTGTCATGATGCAGGCCGATGGCGTTGGTGTCGCTCATGTAGGCACTCCTTGTCTTGTCGCGTGGATGGATTCTACTTCCAGTGTAGGGACTGGGGAGGCATCGATTAAGCCAAATATGGACATGGCGCCGATAGTGTAACTCCATCGCGGGCGGCCATTTACCGTCTGGATCGAGGTCGTGTGCCGCGGGCCTCCTCGGAAGAGGGAACCCGCTGAGGGCGATGGGCTCTGATAACGTATGGACCCATATCGCCCCTCCAGACGGGTTCCCCTTGCGCGGTCCCGCGGGCAGCGTAGACTGCGGGCAAACGACGAACGGAGACGTCCCATGCGCCTGTCCTGGCTGATGCCCTGCCTGATCCTGCTGGTTGGCTGCGAGACTACACCGACGACACTGCCGACGGCGGAGCCGCGCCCGGCGGAAGAATGCCGCTGGGAGACCGGCGATGTCGAGGTGCGTGAATGGGTACAGCGCGCGCTCGACGCACTGGAGGCGGAGGATTTCGTAGTGCGCGATACCGAGCTGGAGTTGGGTGTGATCAGCGCCGAGCGGACTCGTGTCCTGCCGTACTACGGCGATCGCTACGATAGCTGGGAACGTCCCGGCCTGTTCGGCGGCTTCGGGGTGGGCAGTCGCGGCGGGTTTTCCACCGGCATGATGATCGGCTTCGGCGGTGGCGGCGGTGGATTCACGCAGGACGCCACAGAGTTGGAGCGTGTATCGCTGGTGGCCGACGAGGGTTGGGTTCGGCTCAGCCGCGACATCCAGGTGATCGACTGGCGTGGCGAGCTGCGCGAGACGCGCAGCGGCAGCGACGCCGATTTCTGTGGTCGGCTGCGCCGGGCCATCTCGGCCGACACGACACAGGAGGTGCGCTGATGCGAGTCCTTGCCCTGGCTCTGCTGTTGACACTGCTGGGCGGCTGCGCCGCCACACCCGCCGCGCCCGAGCCCCGCGAGCTATCCCTGGCCGCGCCGCCTCGCGCGACGCTGCAGGAAACCATGGCCGTTCTGATGGAACAGGGCTATGTGATCCGGCATGCCGATGCCGACCTGGGGCGGGCCGAGGCGGCGCTGGCACGCTGGCCGGGCTATCGAATTCGCGCCACGGTGACGCCGGAGGGCCAGGGCGCGCGCATCTCGCTGACGGCGACCCGGGGCGGTCGGCCCTTACCGCCACATCTGCTCGATCCCGTGCTGGCGGAGCTACAACGCAGGTTGGGGCTGGCTCCCTGAATCCACGATGACTTCATACGGCTAGGTTCGTTCATACGGAAAGGCACGCAACATCATGACGTTATCACTCGATTTCGCGCGAGCGAAGGTGGCTCGCGCCTGGCGTCTGGGGCTGTGGTGGCTCGCGCTGCTTCCAGGAGTGCTTCAGGCCCATCCACACGCCTGGATCGACTTCAGCGTTCGTCTGATCGTCGACGATCAGGGGCGCCTCGAGGCGCTGCATCAGGCCTGGCGTATGGACCCTTTTTATAGCCTCATTCTGCTCGAGGAGCTGTCTCAGGCGGAGGGCGGCCTGGAGGCGGGACTCGACCAGTTGGGAGCGGAGATTCTTGCCAACCTCGAGCCGCAGGGCTACTTCACCGAGGCCCGGCTGGGCGATCAGTTACTGAATCTGGGCGAGGTCAGCGAATACACCGTGATGGAGCGCGGCGGCCGGGTGGAGTTCGTCTTCCTGCTGCCTCTGGATACGCCGCAGCCATTGCGCCAGCGGACACTGGAGTATCGGATATTCGACCCCAGCTACTACCTGGAAATGGTCCATGAGGCCGAGGGCGATACGCCACGGGACGACGCCCTGCGAGTGAACGGCGAGCTGGCATGCACGACCCGCATCGAGCCGGCCGATCCCGACCCCGAACGGGTCATGGCGGCATCGATGCTGGACGTCAATGATGAGGCCGAGCCCGGGCTTGGCCGTCATTTTGCTGAGACAGGCGTGGTGACATGCGATTGACGGTCGGTACCACACCCCGGGGGCGGTTGATCGGTTGGGGGTTGTTGTTGGCGTTGGCGTCGGTCGTGGTGCTGTTCCTGGCCCAGGGCGGCCTGCAGACGCTGAGCTTCCAACTGGTCACCTGGCAGCGGGATTTTCACCGCCTGCTGACGCTGGCCATCACCGAATTCTCCGCCACTTCGTCAGCTTCCGCCTGGGCCGTGCTGCTCGGCATCAGCTTCGGCTACGGCGTCTTCCATGCCGCCGGTCCAGGGCACGGCAAGGCGGTGCTGGCCACGTATCTGCTCTCGCAAGGTGGCGCCGTGCGTCGGGCATTGATGCTCTCCTTCGCCGCCTCGCTGCTGCAGGGGCTAGTGGCCATCGGCCTGGTAGTAGTGCTGATGCATGGGCTGGGCTGGGTGACGCGCCGCGCCATGGGCAGCGTGGCTTGGGTCGAACAGGCCAGTTACCTGATGGTGGCGGTGCTGGGTGCCTGGCTCTGCCTGAGGGCGATTCGTCAGCTGCGCCGGACACGCGATGCGCACGTCCGCGAGCCTGCCCATGATCATCGTCAGGTTGCCGATCTGCATGACCCCCATGATCACCACGGCCATGATGGCCATCATGGCCACTGCTGCGGTGGCCAGCATCATATCGATCCACACCAGGTCGGCGACTGGCGCACGGCGCTGGGGACGGTGGTGGCCATCGGCATGCGCCCCTGCAGTGGCGGCGTGTTGCTGCTGGGTGCGTCGACGCTGCTGGGGCGGTTTCCGGTCGGCGTGGCGGCGGTGCTGGTCATGTCGCTGGGTACGGCATTGACCGTCTCGGGGCTGGCACTGGCCAGCGTCATGGCGCGCGACTGGGCGGAGCGTCGGCTGGCACGGCAGAGCAGCATGCGGCATGCCGGCCGTCTGCTGGGCTGGGCCTCCCTGGGGGGTGGGCTGGCCATTCTGGCCCTGGGCGTGTCGCTGTCGATCACCGGCGCGACTCAGTCTGCCTCGACGCCACTGCTCGAACCTCCCGCGCGCAGCATCCCGTCGAAGGCGCCGGACGGCCACCCCTTTGGCGGCTGAGCGCCGCCAGGCCTATAGATTCAGGGCGTCGAGCTGCGCCAGCAGTCGGTCGCGCATGGCAGCCAGCGCGTCGAGATCGTAGGGGCGGGCCTCGCCGTGCCCCCACACCGGTCCCGGCCATGCCTCGTCGTCGCGGCGCCGGGCGATCAGGTGAACGTGCAGCTGGGGCACCATGTTACCCAGGCTGGCCACGTTGAGCTTGTCACCCTCCGTCAGCGTCTTGAGCATGTGCCCGACCTCGGCGGCTTCATGCCAGAGCTGGCGCTGGTCGGTCTCGTCAAGCTCGTAGATCTCGCTCACCCCGGAACGCCGCGGTATCAGCAGCAGCCAGGGGAAGCGGGCGTCATCCATCAACCGCAGCTGGCACAACGGCAACTCGGTGATCGGGTAGCTGTCCCTCGCCAGGCGTTCATCGAGTTCGACGATGGTCATGGGCTTCTTCCTTGTGGCGATCGTCGGCTAATGATGACACAAGCGCTCGGCGCATGCTGATGCGGTCCAAGCCGCGCTTGCGATTCGATAATGCTAGAGTGTAAGAACGAAACCCACCGGAGGAGTGCACCATGAAGCGGACCGTGTCACTGATGTTGATCGCGCTGTTTGGCCTGACGCTGCTCAGCGGCTGCAACACCATGCGCGGCATGGGCGAGGATATCGAGCAAGGCGGCGAGGCGATCCAGCGCGAGGCAAGCTGATTTCCGGGCGCGGTTATGCAAAGCGAGACAATGACTGTTACGCTGAAACAGGCCATTGCTTCACGGAAAGGAATGGAAATCCAGTAACGTTCAAGGAGAAACCACCATGAAGAAAGCGATTGCTCTGAGTTTCGCCCTGTTGATGACCGCTGGCGCCCTGGCGGGTTGCAACACCATGGAAGGCGCTGGCGAGGACGTCGAGCGCGGCGGTCAAGCCGTGCAGGACGCCGCCGAGTAAATCACGCGGTCCGGCTTGGCGGCACACGGGCGACCTGGCAGTCTCCCCGTGTGTCGCCTGAACGATCGCTTTGCCACTTCACCTCCCCGAGACACCGCGAATGCCGAACCCCTTGAGGTCGTGCCTGGCCGCCGCCGGGTTGATGTTGCTAGCCGGTTGTTCCCCGATGAGTCAATCGAATGCTTCCCACGAACCCGCTCCCAAGCCGCCTCGCGTCACCAGCGAGAGTGAGGACGCCTGCGGCGCGAACCGCGTG
The DNA here is from genome assembly GCF_002930105.1 of Billgrantia saliphila. Classification (GTDB taxonomy): domain Bacteria; phylum Pseudomonadota; class Gammaproteobacteria; order Pseudomonadales; family Halomonadaceae; genus Halomonas; species Halomonas saliphila. Next base: position 54,488 of record NZ_PJRN01000012.1, read on the forward strand.
CAGGACCGGATCGGGCGCCGTTATGACGATGCGCTGGGCGAGGCGATCCGTCGCGAGAGCGGTGCGGCCATGCTTCGCGTGATGCGTCCGGGGGAAGCGCATACGCTGGATTATCGCGCCGATCGGCTCAACGTCCATCTCGATGAAGGCGGTACCATCACCGACATCGGCTGCGGCTAGCCGGTTTCATTGCTCCCACCTTTACGTTTGCCTTTCACTCCTGCCTGGGAGTGCTGCCGTGTTCTGCCTGCGCGCGGCGCTCGGCTTCCTCGGCCTGCTTGCGCATCGCCTTGCGCAATGCGGCCTTCTCGTAGCGTAGCTTCTGCTGTGGCGTCTCCAGCCTGAGCGGCGGCACCGGTGCCGGTTGGCCGTGAAGGTCCACCGCGACCATCGTCAGGTAGCAACTGTTGGTATGGCGGATCACTTTATCGCGAATGTTCTCGGCCACCACCTTGATGCCGATCTCCATCGAGGAGCGTCCCACGTGATTGACGCTGGCAAGGAAGGTGACCAGTTCGCCGACATGAATGGGTTGCTTGAACAGCACCTGGTCGACTGACAGCGTGACCACGTAGTGACCGGAGTAGCGGCTGGCGCAGGCATAGGCCACCTCGTCGAGCTTCTTGAGAATGGCGCCGCCATGCACCTTGCCGCTGAAGTTGGCCATATCGGGCGTCATCAGCACGGTCATGCTCAATTCATGCTGACCGGGGAAATCATGGGGCAGGTTGCCTGAGTCGGCCATGTGCGGAGTCCTTGTCGGTTCATTTCTTTGCGCCGGGAATCGGCACGGCTCGCCACGTCGGGAAATGACAGCGGGCCCCGGCCGGGCCCGCGATTGCGGTGAATTCCCGCTCAGAACCAGGTCAGGCCCACCGAGATGATCACTCCGGTAATGACCAATTGAATCAGGCAGTAGCCCATGATGTCCTTCGCCTTGAGGCCGGCGATGGCCAGCACTGGCAGTGCCCAGAAGGGCTGCAGCAGGTTGGTCCAGGCATCGCCCCAGGCCACGGCCATGGCCACGCGGGAAACATCCACGCCGAGCGCCTCGGCCGCCGGCAGCATGACCGGAGCCTGGACCGCCCACTGGCCGCCGCCCGAGGGCACGAAGAGGTTGACGATGCCGGCGCTGATGAACGACCAGAACGGCAACGACATTTCGGTGGCGAAGGAGATCAGCGCCTCGGACATGGTCTCAGCCAGCCCCGACTGCACCATGATTGCCATGATGCCGGCATAGAAAGGAAACTGGATGACGATGCCGGCCCCGCCCTTGATCGCCTCGTTGAGGCTCTCCAGTAGGCTGCGTGGCGTGCGATGCAGCACGATGGCCAGGAACAGGAACATGAAATTGACGATGTTCAGGTTCAGGCCGCCCCCGCGTAGTACGAAGTGGTCGAGCAGGAAAATCACGCCGGGGATGCCGACCAGCCAGGCGAGGGTAATGCTGTTTTCCAGCCGCTCGGCGGGACGAGTGATGCGCGCCCGGGTGGCGGGGCCGTCGTCGAGCAGTTTGGGATCGACGTAGACGCTCTCGTTGTCGTCAGGCAGCATCGCTCGGTTGACCAGCGGGATCGCTACGAACAGACAGAGCACGATCGCCAGGTTGAAGAAGGCAAAGATGGTCGACCCGGTGCCGATCACGCCGATCTGCTCGGCGGTGAAATGGCCTTCGGTGGCAATCGTCAACGGTATCGAACCCGCCAGCCCGCCGTGCCAGACCACGAAGCCGGAGTAGGCGCTGGCCACCAGCAGGCGATAATCGACTCGCACCAGCCGCGCCAGCTCCTTGGCGAACAGTGCGCCGACCACCAGGCCGAAGCCCCAGTTGATCCAGCTGGCGACCAGCGAGACCAGCGTGACCAGCAGGATGGCGTGTCCGGCATGCTTCGCCAGCCCGGCGAGACGCTGCAACAGGCGCTTGATCGGCGGCGAGCTGGCCAGCATGAAACCGGTCACCAGAATCAGCAGCATCTGCATGGAGAACGTCAGCAGGTTCCAGAAACCGTCCCCCCAGTAGCGCATCACCGCCAGCGGTGTCTGTCGCTCGACGGCGATCGCGGCGGCGGCGGCGATGACTGTCAACAGCAGCACGAAGATGAACGGGTCCGGTAGATAACGATCGACCAGCCGGACGGCAGGTCTTGAGAGGAATCTGAGCATGGCAGTCGCTTCTTCTGGTTATCTTGGGTGCGTCTAGGAAAAGTAGCGCAAACGCATCGGCTTGCCCTAATGATCCAGTAAGGGCACCGCTTCAGGATTTTCTATCGAAAGGTTACCGTGACGTCCCGCTGGCGTTCACGATGCCGCCAGTGGGCGCGTCGATGGTGAAGATAGTAGCCGACCAGCACCGCCGAACGCACCACGGCGAAGGAGAGGAAGGCCAGCCATAACGCGTGATTCTCGCCGCCGGGTGGGGCGAGGCGGCTTCCCAGCCACCATATCGGCAGGTAGGCCGCCAACGCAACGAATATACTGTTGCGCATCTCGCGGATCGCCGTGGCGCCGATGAAGACACCGTCGAATAGATAGCTCCAGACCGCGATCAGCGGCATCGCCACCATCCAGGGCAGGTAGTGGCCTGCCGTGGCACGTACCTCCGGCAGGCCGGTCAGCAGGGCGACCAGGTGATTTCCAGCCAGTGCGAAGGCCAGTGCGGCGGTCGCTGCCGTCAATAGCGAGAATTCGGTAGCGGCGCGCACGGCAACGGCGAACTCGTCCCAACGACGGCGCCCCACGGCGCGCCCGGCGATGGCTTCGACGGCATGGGCGAAGCCATCTAGCCCATAACTGGTCAGCATGATGAACTGCATCAGCACCGCATTGGCAGCCAGTACGGTGTCTCCCTGCGCCGCGCCGCGCGAGGTAAAGAAGGCCATGGCGAACAGTAGCCCCAGCGTACGCACGAAGAGGTTGGCGTTGACCTGAAACAGTTCGCCGTAGGCGGCCAGACCGAGCAAGCGTTCGCGCAAGAAACGGCCCTGGAGCAGGCGCAACTGGTGGGCGACCCGCCAGACACCGAAGGCCAGCGCCGTGTAGTCGGCGATCACCGTGGCCCAGGCCACGCCATTGCTGGCCATGCCCAGGCCGACCACGAACAACAGATCGAGGACGATGTTGACGCCATTGGTCAGCACCAGCAGGGCCAGCGTGACGCGAGAGTTCTGCTGGCCGAGAAACCAGCCGAGAATGGCGTAGTTGGCCAGCACCGCCGGGGCCGAGAGAATGCGGATTTGGGCATACTCGGCGGCAAGCTGGGTGGCGGTCGCGCTGCCATCGAGCAGCCACAAGCCGAAGGCGATCAGTGGCTTGGAAAACACGATCAGCAGGGTACCGATACCGGCGGCAAGCAGCAGCGACTGGCCCAGCAGGTTGCGCACCTCGCTATCGTCCTCGCGACCCGCCGCCTGGGACGTGAGCCCCGTCGTTCCCATGCGCAGGAAGCCGAAGCCCCAATAGAGGAAGCCGAACAGGGTCGCCCCCAGGGTGACGGCGGCGAGATAGCGCGCATCCGGCAGATGGCCGACCACCGCGGTATCCACCAGGCCGAGTAGCGGCACGGTGACGTTGGAGAGGATGATCGGCCAGGCCAGCGTCCAGACGCGCCGGCGAGCGGAGTGGAGAGTCTCGGGGAGCTCGGGCACACGCGATTCCGTCGTTGAACGAGTCGAGCAGAATGGCGGCGGTCGCGGCATAACGCAACCTCCGCGGTGCCAGCTTCACTGAGGCTGGAAGCCGCGATCGGGGTGTGGGAACTTAGCATAAGCGCATGGGCCGGCTTCGCATCGAAGCGACCGACATACGAGGGGCAAGCGAATGGCAAGAGTCAGGATGAGCATGGCGGTAGCGGTAGGGCTGGTGGTGGCCAGCCTGGCGGCGACGGCGCAGGAGCCGCAGCGCCTGGAGCCAAGGCCCAGCGGCGGGGCGATGATTGCCGACGCCCTAATCGCGCGTCCGCTGCTGGCGGTGGCGACCCTCGGCGGAACGGCGCTGTTCGTCGTCTCGCTGCCGTTCTCGGCGCTGGGCGGCAACGTGGATGCCGCGGCCGAGACGCTGGTGAAGACGCCGGCGCAGGCGACATTCCGTCGCTGTCTGGGGTGTACCTCGATCAACTCCCGCCCGGCGGAGCGCTGATCCGGCCGGCCCGGAGCGCGACCCCATAGCGTCGCGTCTCAGGCGGCGGTGATCAGGCGATACTTCGCCATCAGCTCGTCCTGAGTCTCGCGGCGCTCGGGGTCGAGCGGGATGCAGTCGACCGGACACACCTGCTGGCACTGCGGCTCGTCGTAGTGGCCGACGCACTCGGTGCACAGGTTGGGATCGATGATGTAGATCTCCTCGCCCGCCGAGATGGCGCCGTTGGGGCATTCGGGTTCGCAGACGTCGCAGTTGATGCACTCGTCGGTGATCATCAGGGCCATTGGGCTACCTCGCGATCGGGCGGGCCGCGTCCGGCCGTGCCCAGGATAAAGCGGCTCGGAAATTACCGAGTAATTCGGTCAGGTATTGTAATGCTTGCGCAGCGTTTCGGCGACCCTGGGATGCACCAGGCGCGACACATCGCCGCCGAGCTTGGCGATTTCGCGCACGATGGTCGAGGAGATATAGGAGTTCTCCACTGCCGGGGTAAGAAAGACGCTCTCGAGTTCCGGGGCCTGGGCGCGGTACATGTTGGCGAGCTGCAGCTCGTACTCGAAATCCGATACCGCGCGCAGGCCGCGCAGAATGATGCGCGCGCCCTGCTCTGTCATCAGATCGGTGAGCAGGCCCGAAAAACCGATGATCTCGACGTTGTCGAGCCCCGCCGAGATCTCGCGGGCCAGGGCGATGCGCGTGTCGAGGTCCAGCGCGGGATTCTTGCCCGGGCTGGCCGAGATCGCCACCACCACCTTGTCGAACAGCAGCGAGGCGCGCTCGATCAGGTCGAAATGGCCATGGGTAATGGGATCGAAAGTGCCGGGGTAGACCGCAATTTTCATGGCGCTTGGCTCACTTGCGCAGCCCAAGAGGGCTAGGCTTCGTGTGAAAAGAAAGCCTAGGGTAAACGCCAGCGAGCCAGCCGACAATGCCGTCGGGCCGGGGTGTCAGTCGTCCAGCTTGCCGAAGGGGTTGTCCACCTTGAGCGATACTGGGCGTGCATAGCCGGGGATGCGGATGGCGTCGGCGTTGACGTCGAGTTCGGGGCCTTCCAGCACCCCCTCGCCGAAGCGGTAGCGTGCCTGATAAGCGCCGCGGTCGGCGTCGATCAGATAGGCCCGGGTCGCGTCACGGGTCGCCGCGCGCCGCTCCCGCCAGGCCTCGATGGCGGCTTCACCGTGGCGCTTCTCCAGCAGGCGCTCGGTGACGTCCGGCGATAGCACGACACCGGTAGCGTTGTTGCCGCCGAAGCCCTTGGCGTTGATGAAAGCGGCATCGGCAGCGAAGGCCATCGGCTCGCGCGAGAAGCGCAGCCGCTCGGCGTAGACGTCATCGGCGACAGCGTCGAGGGTGGGAATACCCGGCAGCAGGCCATAGGCGAAGCTGCCCAGCGCGTTGGTCAGCTGATCGCCGGCGGCGCTGCCCTGGGAATGACCGACGTAAGCCTTCACCGCGACCACCGGCCACGCCTCGATATCGTGGGCGCGAGCCACCAGATCGAAGACGTGGGATTCGGTGACGCGGTTCTTTGGCGTACTGGTGCCGTGGGCGTGGAGAAAGGTACGTTCGCGCAGTGCCCGCTCGCCGAGCATGTCGCGTGCCAGCGCGGCCGCCTTGCCCAGGGTAATGTAGTTGCCGATGCCAGGGGCGGAGATCGACCGCTTCCAGCCGTCGGCATTGACGAAGACGCCGGGCACACTGCCCAGTATCTCGGCGCCGAACTCCAGCGCCAGCGCGTCGTCGAGCAGCAGAATGAACTGACTGGATTCGGCGATGGTGAAGCCGCAATTGCGCGCGAAGGGGCGGCAGGCGCGTTGGTAGTCGGCGTCGGTGAGCAGCTCCAGAGCGTCCAGCGCCTTGAGACTCTCGTCATCGGCCAGGGCCCCCATGGCACGGAAGCCTTCGATGATCTCGGGCGTCACCGGGGCGTCAGAGGTGCCCACCATCACTGCGCGGCGCTGGCCGTTGCGGATGTCTTCGACTCCCAGGCGCAGGTTGTAGAGAAAGCTGGCACAGGCGCCCAGCGCCGCACCGGTACCGCCGACACTGCCCAGCACATAGGCGTTGAGAAAATCGGCGGGCATCTGGCCGTAGCCCAGCGGCATCTGCTTGGATGTGGCGCGATTGCCCGAGACGAAGCTCTTGAGCAGTCCGCCCCAGCCCTCATCGTCGAGCTGGCCGATGGAGTTGCCGGCGTAGACGGCGACCTCGTCGGGATCGAGACGGTCGCGCAGGCTCTCCCAGGACAGGCCGCTGCCGGCCAGGCAGTCGCTGGCGGCGAAGATCGACATCGATAGCCCGCGAGGGTGGTGCACGCTGCGATAGTAGCGGCTGGGGTCGAAGCCGCTGGGCAGTTGTCCGGCGGCACGCACCTGGGCCGGACGGGTCTCGGGCAGCATCACGTCGAGCTCGCCGGGGGGCACCGTGACTTCCAGGGTATGACGATCCAGCTCCCGCACCTGCCAGGTCGGCGGTAGACGTTCGGGAAGCTGGCGACGGCGAATACGAAAGACAAGCTCGGCGCCAAGCTCGAGGCTGGCACGACGGTTGGCCGGCAGCCCCTCGTCGTTGAAGCGGGGGTCCTCGATGCGTCGGACCAGGGTGTGGTCGAGCACCTGTCCGCGGCAGCGCTCCACCAGGCGGCTGGCCTCTATGCGTTCGCCGGCGGCATCGAACCAGGCCCCTTCCCGATGGCTGCCCAGCCCCATCAGGGCGGCCAGCCCGAGCAGCAGGGCCTCCTGCTCGGCTTCGGGAAGAGCGTCGATCACGGTGCGACGAAATGCTTGATGGCCAGACGTACGACCGGCGGCATTGACGCCGCCCATGCCGACGATCACCGGTAAGTGTGACAAGCCGCTTTCCTCGTATGCTGTTCGTGCGAGTCATGTTTTATAGGTGTGAGAAAGGCGATCATAGCACCCGGCTCGGGACGTCGTCATGGGCGCCCGGCGCCGCGGTCATCGTCAATTGTGAAACGAACGTTTGAACTGTGACGCGCGAAGCGCTATGCTGGTTGCGCTGTTTGAGTCATACGAGTGGGTATGTGGGCGCGCTCCCTGGAGCGCGTCTTTTTTTTGCCTGCTCTTCTCGCCTCCTCGCGTCGCCCGTCACGGCTGCTAGAATGGCCAGTTCTTCCACACCGAACCCAACGCCATGCATGCCACTTCCCGCGCCATCTCGACCAACCAGCTCGGCCCTCACAAGGATCTGGCGCGCCGCGTCGAGCGCGGCCTGCGCCATCCGCTGCGCAAGCCGGTGGCGGCGCATACTCGCGAGGCGTTCGCCAGCTGCCTGAACTGGCGAGCGCGTCAGGACGAGAACGGGCCGCGTCCGCTGATCCTGGACGCCGGCTGCGGGGTGGGGCTCTCGACTCGTCGCCTGGCGGAGCGCTACCCCGACCACGCGGTGATCGGGGTGGACCGCAGCGCCGACCGGCTGGCACGCGATCACGGCGCCATCGCCGACAACGCCCTGCTGGTGCGCGCCGACCTGGTGGACTTCTGGCGCCTGGCGCTGGAAGCCGGGTGGCAGCCGGCCCGGCACTACCTGCTCTATCCCAACCCCTATCCCAAGTCGGCGCGCCTCAAGCTGCGCTGGCATGGCCACCCGGTCTTTCCGGCGTTGCTGGCGCTGGGAGGACGGCTGGAGCTGCGTTCCAACTGGCGGCTCTATCTGGAGGAGTTCGCCTTGGCGATGGCGCAGGCCACCGGTGTCATGGCCACGGTGGAGCCGCATTCGCCCGGCGCGGACTGCCTGACCCCCTTCGAGTCAAAGTATCATGGCAGCGGTCAGCCGCTCTGGCGCCTGGTGGCGACGCTGCCGCATGCGCCCGAACTGGTGCCCTCGATAACCGCAGGAGAAGCGTGATGGCGTACCTCTACCTGGCGCTGGCCATCGTGGCGGAAGTCGTCGCCACCAGTGCCCTCAAGGCCAGCGACGGCTTCAGCCGCCTCGGCCCCAGCCTGGTGTCCGCGATCGGCTACGGCGTGGCCTTTTTTTTGCTGTCGCTGGTGCTGCGCACCGTGCCGGTGGGCATCGCTTATGCCATCTGGGCCGGCCTGGGCATCGTCCTGGTCGCCCTGGTCGGCGTCCTGGTGTACGGCCAGCGCCCCGACCTGCCGGCGGTGCTGGGCATCGCGCTGATCGTCGCCGGGGTGTTGGTGATACAGCTCTTTTCACGCGTTTCCGCTCACTGAGGGCATCGAAAACGGAGCCGATTGCATGTTAGGTAAAGGGATGACCACGCTGCGCTGCCTGCTGCTGCTGGTTGGTTTGGTGCTGCCCCTGGCGGCGCCGGGATCGGGATTTTCCGAGCTGAATGGTCTGACCGAGCGGGGCTTCCAGGTGGGCGCCGAGGCCCGCCTGCTGGGTGACGGCGCCCGCCCCGATGAGGTGCTCGGTGCCATCGAGCCCCATCGCCAGCTGTCGCCGGCGTCGGTGACCAAGGCCTATCTGGCGGCGGCGGCGCTCGATCGTTGGGGACCTCAGCACCGTTTCGTGACTCGCCTGGTCAGCGATGCCGCACTCGATGAGCACGGCGTGCTGCGGGGCGATCTGGTGCTTGACGGCGGCGGCGACCCGGCGTTGGCCAGCGAAGACCTGTGGCGGCTGGTACAGCGGCTGCACCAGCGCGGCGTGCGCGAGGTGGCGGGGCGCGTTGTGGTCAGCCAGTGGCGCTTCGGTCCGGTGGCCTGCATTACCACCGACCGCTGCCAGGCACAGTCGCGGGCGAGCAACAGCTACAGTGCGCTGCTCTCGTCAGCCGGCGTCAATCACGGCAACTGGTGCGTCAACGTGGCGCCTGGGGCGGCCCCCGGCCAGCCGGCCCGGATCACCAGCTGCGACAGCCAGGCGTTGATCGTCGACGTCGACAACCAGGTCGAGACGCGGGCGGCGGGAAGCGGCACCGAATTCAGCGCCGAGCGCGTCACCCGCGACGAGATCGATACGCTGGTGCTGCGCGGGTACATGGCGCTCGATGCTGCGCCCCGCGACGTGCATCGGGCTAGTGGCGATCCCGCCCGGCAAACGGCACGTACCCTGACGGCTCTGCTGGAGCAGGCCGGTATCGCGGTCAGGGGAGGCTACGTCACCACCGTCGCCGAACCGCCGCCGACGTCGCGCTCCCTGGCGGAGGTGGAAGGCAAGCCGCTACAGGAACTGCTGCTGCGCACCATGAACTACTCCAACAATTTCATGGCCGACGTGCTGGCGCTCAACTTGGCCGGCACGCCCCAGGCCAGCCTGCTGCAGGCGGGCGAGACGATCCAGCATTACGTCGATGGTCTGTCCGATCACGGCCCGCTGGTGATGCTCAGCGGCAGCGGCCTGACCACCGAGAACCGTACTTCGGCCCACGGCACCAACGTCCTGCTGGAAAGCATGTTTCACCGACCGGCGCTGTTTCCCAGTTTCGTCGCCAGTTTCCAGGCGCCGGCCAACGGCGTCTCGCGTTTCATCCGCCGCGGCTCCTCGCTGTTCCAGCATCATGTCATGCTCAAGACCGGCACGCTCAATCAGCCGTTCGCCGTGCGTGCCGCCAGCGGTTATTTTCGTACCCGCTCGGGCCGCTGGGGTGTATTCACCGTGCTGGTCAACGGCACCGCGAACACGCCCTGGCTCAACTGGACCCAAGTGCTCGACCCCTTGGCACGGGACCTGGAACGCATGGTTGAGGCACACTGATGAGCGACTTTGCCCCTCTCCCGAATAAGGATGGCCAGCGTGAGGACGGCAGCACGATGAAACCGGAACGTACCGGCTGGCGGCACCTGATCGATGCCACCGGCTACTCGCTCAAGGGACTCAGGATCGCCTTTCGTCACGAAACGGCGTTCCGTCAGGAGCTCGCCCTTTGCGTGGTGCTGATGCCGTTGGCCTGGTGGATCGGTTCGGGGCCGGTGGAGTGGATTCTTCTGCTGGGTAGCTGCCTGTTGGTGCTGATCGTCGAGCTGATCAACAGCGCTATCGAGAGCGTGGTGGATCGCATCGGCACCGAACATCATGAACTTTCCGGAAAGGCCAAGGACATCGGGTCGGCCGCGGTGATGCTGGCGCTACTGGCGGCCGGGCTGGCCTGGGGGCTGCTCGCCTGGCAGAAGTTCCTCGGCTGAAGGCTATCTTTGCACGCTGGCGCATGGCATCGCTAAGATCGGTAATCGTCTTGGTCAGGCAGGCTGTGCGTCGCATACCACCATGGCCTTGATCACACCGGTCGCCGGATCGCACCACTGCGGCATCAAAGTGGGCAACTCCGCAAGCGGGCCGCGGTGAGTGATCATCGCCGTAGGCTGCAGGTTGCCGCTTTCGATGAGACTCGTAACGGTCTCGAAGTCTTCGCGGGTGGCGTTGCGGCTGCCTAGAAGTGTAAGTTCCTTCTTGTGGAAGTCAGGGTCGTTAAAGGAGATATCGGCCTTGACCACACTCACCAGGACATAGCGCGCTCCATGCCCGGCCAGGGCGAAGCCGCGATTAATAGCAGCTGGATTACCGGTTGCGTCGAACACCACGTCCGCCAGGGCGCCGTCGTTATGGCGGGCGATACAGGCCTCCAGATCATCGTCCAAGGCATGCAGGATGCCGTCGGCACCCAATGTGTCACAGCAGAAGCCTAAACGGTCGCGGTTGGTATCGACGACGAGTGTACGAGCGCCGCGGGTCTTGGCGATTTGCAGGACACCCATGCCGATCGGTCCCGCGCCCACGATGACAACGAGTTCATCCGGTTTGATGTCGCTCCGCCGCACGGCATGGGCGCCGATCGCCAGGCATTCCACCAGTGCGAGCTGTTCCGAATCGAGCTTCTGAGACGTCACCAGATGATCGGCCGGCACGCTGAGATAGTCCGCCATGCCACCGTCACGGTGCACGCCGATGACCTGCATGTTCTGACAGCAGTTGGTCTTGCCGTGACGGCAGGCCCGGCATTCGCCGCAATTCAGGTAGGGAATCACGTAGGCGAGCTGGCCAATCAATTCGGGGTCAACGCCGTCGCCAGCGGCAACGATATCACCGGAAAGCTCATGCCCCAGTACGCGCGGATAGTCGAAGTAGGGCTGGTTTCCGCCATAAGCATGGATATCGGTTCCACAAATACCCACCCGGCGAACCCGGATCATCGCTTCCCCTGCAGCGCACGATGGTGCGGGAACATCGCGTAGCTCCATGTGGCGCGGCTGCGTACAGACTAGGGTCTTCATAGGCTCAGGGCTCTCCTAAAGGGGGCAGGTGTCGGGCGGGCTGGTGCGGGCCCGCCAAACGACGCCTGACCCTGGGTAGCAAGGCGATGTGCTATTGCTGGCTATCGGGAGACATGCCGAGATAGGGCGACATTTCACGCTGGCTGGGGTCCAGCAGTCCCGAGAATTCGGTCAGGTCGACGGATTCGGTATCGGCAACATGCACGCCGGTATCCACGCTACGAGGCAGCGCAACCCCTTGCTGGGCGGCATGCGCGTACCAGACGCCGGCATATCCCATCATGTAGGGATCCTGCACGATCAACGAGTCGATAATACCCTGGCGGAGGAAATCCACTTCCAGCTCGCTGGAGTCGAACGCTACCAGGCAGACGCTTTCGCCGGCTCCCTGCTCGGCAAATGCCGTGCCGGCACCGTCGCCCATCAACTGGTTGTCGGCAAAGATGCCGCGCAGGTCGGGGTAGCGATTGAGCAGATCCAGCGTATCGTTCATCGCCTTGGCGGTATCGTTGTTAGCTACTCGATTATCGACAACCTCAATGTCGGGGTAATTAGAGATAGCTTCGAGAAAGCCCTCATCGCGGGAAACCAGCGACTCGCCGTTGGGGTTGGCTCGCAGGTAGGCCACCTGACCGGCTGCCTCGCCTTGGGTCTTTTCGATGCATCCTGCGAGCGCATGCCCGGCACGCTGGCCGGCGGCAAAATTGTCGGTTGCGATCAGTGCCGCGTACTTGTCCGTATCGACACCCGAGTCGATGATGATCATCGGTATTTTTGCCTCGGTCGCGGCCTCTACCGGCCCGGCCAGGGCATCGGTCGAGACCGGGGCCAGCACGATGGCGGGGGGGCGACGGCTGATCAGGTTTTCCATGATCGAGATCTGCTCCGCCACCTGGGTTTCGTTGGCAGGACCTAGTTCCTCGATCTGGATGCCGAGTTTCTCGGCGGCTTGCTGGGCCCCGTCGAAGACCGCCTGCCAGTAGGAGGCCGTAGTTGCCTTGATCACGACCGGAATCGTCATGGTGTCCTGGGCCATGGCCGGCGACAGACAACTGGCCGCCGCCGCTGTAATGGCGAGGGTGTGTTTGGCGAATCTCATGGTTATGCTCCTTGCATTGGTCTTGTTGTGTGTGAGCGCTTAGGCAGTCTTGCGGTCGGTGTACCCCGTCATGTACTTGATGAGTTCCTCCTGGCTGGTGTCTTCGGAGCGCGCGACGTGTACGATGCGGCCGCGGTACATCACCGCGATGCGATCGGCGACTTCGAGTATCTCGATCAGGTTGTGACCGATATAGATCACTCCGACCCCCTTACTGGCCAGCATTCGAGAGAGCTTGATCACGTTTTCCCGCTCCATCACGGCCAGGGCCGCGGTGGGCTCGTCGAGAATCACTACCTTCGCTTCCCAATAGAGTGCGCGGGCAATCGCAACGGCCTGACGCTGGCCGCCGGAGAGGCCGGCTACCGTACTCGTCCCATCGGGAATATGGCTTTCGATGCTGTCGATCAGTCGCTGTGTTTCCTGCTGGATGGCGCGCTTGTCGACGACGGGTAAAAGGCCGAGCCAGCGGCGGGTGGGTTCGCGGCCCAGAAAGATGTTTCCCCCAACGGATAGTTCATCGGCCAAGGCCAGGTCCTGATAGACCGTTTCGATGCCGGCCTTTCGCGCCTGCTTGGGCGATCCGAATGCCACCGGCTGGCCATCAAGAAGTATTTGGCCATCGTCGCGCTGATAGACACCGGAAATATGCTTGATCAGCGTCGACTTGCCCGCGCCGTTATCGCCGATGACGGCCAGCACTTCACCGGCCTCGAGCGTCAGATCGACGCCGCACAGCACTTCCACGGCACCAAAGCGTTTCTTCAGCGAACGGACTTCCAACAGCGAATTCATGGCCTTCTCCCGTCTTACTTCAGGCCGCTCTGGCGGCGTTTATGCAGGTTGTCGACGTAGACCACCACGGCGATCAGCACACCCGTGGCAACCATTTGCCAGAAGGAGTCGATGCCCAGCAGGTTGGCGCTATTGGCAATGGTGGCGAACAGCAGGGCACCGATGAACGTGCCCAGCACGCTGCCTCGTCCCCCGAACAGGCTGGCGCCCCCTACCACCGCGGCTGCAATGGCGTTGAGTTCGTAGGCGACCGCCGCCGTAGGGGAGCCGATGCTCATGCGCGACATGAGCAAGATGCCGGCGATACATGCGGCCAGTGAGCTGACGATATAGGCGAAGAAGACGATGCGCTTGATGTTGATACCTGCGCGCCGGGCCGACTCGTAATTGCTGCCCATGGCAACCATGTAGCGACCGGTGCGGGTCTGGCTGAGGATGAAATGCAGGATCAGGCCGATCACCAGCATCGTCCAGAACAGTGACGGGATACCCAGCCATTCGGCGCGGGCAAAACTCGCCATTTCCTTGGGCAGGCCGAAGACGCTGGTACCGTCGCTGACCAGGAAGGCGCCCCCTCGGTAAGCCTGCAAGCCGGCCAAGGTGATGATGAAGGCGGGAATCCCCAAACGGTAGACCGAAAAGGCGTTGAGCGAGCCAATGGCCACACCGAGCAGCAGAGTGAGGCCAATGGCGACAGGAATCGGCAGGCCCATGGTCAACAGGGTGGCACAGACCACGCCCGACAAGGCGGCGACCGAACCCACCGACAGATCGATGCCGCGAATCAGGATGGGAAACAGCACGCCGAAGGCGATGATGCTATCGACCGAGACTTGGCGCAGGATGTTGATGAGATTATTGGTAGTAAAGAAGGTGCTCGTCGACAACGACATGACCCCCCACAACAGCAGCGTGAGCCCGAGCACCAGGGTTTCTACCGGCAAACGCCATCGCTTCACTGCCACCCGGTGACTAGTAGGTTTTTTTACTGTTCGGCCAGCTGGAAGATTGGCTTCATGAGTTGCCATTTGTTGTTCTCCTCTGTCCATGGGGTCGGGCGCTGGTAGCGTCCCATTTCGTCTTCCCACTGCTGGATGATTGGTGATTGCCGCTCGGCTTCGGCCATGGCCGCGAAGCTGAAACGTTGCGCGTCGACTTCCATGATCATCGTCAGACGTGTGCCGAGACGGTAGATCTGCATATCGATGACCCCGCATCGGAGGAGGTGATCGCGTACCTCTGGCCAGATGCGGTGGTGGCGGCGTTCGTACTCTGCGATCAGCGCTTCATCGTCAATCAGGTCCAGGGCCAGGGCCAGGCAATAGCGCATGGTCGTCGCCTCATGAAGCGGTCAGTGCTCTGTCGAGATGAACGTAGCCGCCATCCACGAATAGCCATTGCCCCGTGGTATGGGAGGCTCGGGCCGAGAGCAGGAAGACGGTGGTATCGGCGAGTTCCCGCGCCTCGGTCATACGCTGCCCGAAGGGAATCGCAGACGTGATTTCGGCCAGCTTGGTGTCGGCGTCTTCGAAGGTATCGATCCAGCGTCGGTAGAGCGGCGTCATGACCTCGGCGGGAATCACTGCATTGACGCGCACGCCATCCTTGGCCAGGCTCGCCGCCCATTCTCGGGTCAGCGCCAGTTGGGCGCCCTTGGATGCGCTGTAGCCACTGGTATCGCCTTGCCCGGTGAGAGCTGTCTTCGAACTGACGTTGACGATGGCGCCGCGCCAGTCGCGCAGGTGGGGCAGGCACAGATGGGCCATGGTGTAATAGTGGATGAGGTTGCGTCTCAGCGAGGCGGTGAAGGCCTCGACGCCCGCCTCCAGGCCGACCTTGTCATTGACGCCGGCATTGTTGACCAGCCCGTCGATCCGGCCAAAGCGGTCGATGATTTCATCTACTGCCCGGCGGCATGCCGCCTCGTCGCTGAGCTCCGTCGCAATGAAGCAGGCTTTTGACGACAGGTTTTCCAGTTCGACCATGAAGTCCGGTTGAGGCTGGCTGCGGGCAAGAATGACCGGAATGGCGCGCTCC
The DNA here is from genome assembly GCF_002930105.1 of Billgrantia saliphila. GTDB lineage: Bacteria > Pseudomonadota > Gammaproteobacteria > Pseudomonadales > Halomonadaceae > Halomonas > Halomonas saliphila. The sequence goes on from NZ_PJRN01000012.1 coordinate 69,758, forward strand.
TGCGCCAGGGTGAGCGAGATAGCCGCGCCGATCCCGGATGCGCCGCCGGTGACGATGACGACCTTGTCGTCCAGTTCAAGATCCATGATTCACCTCGTCAGCGGGGTACTGCCCGATACGATAGAGTCGTTGGGCGTTGCCGCCGAATAGCGCCGTCTTGTCGAGTCCGCGCCGAGTCGCCCAGTCATCGATAAGGCAATACACCGCCGTGTAGCTGCCTGCGACCAGGCATACCGGCCAATCGGAGCCGAACATCAGCCGTTGTTCGCCAAAGACGTCGAGCGCCGTATCCAGATAGGGCCATATCTGTTTCGGCTGCCAGCGCTGCCAATCGGCTTCGGTGATCAGGCCCGAGAGCTTGCACGCAACGTGCTCCAGCTCGCCGAAGCGACGGAAATCACGTCGCCAGTTCTCGAAGTCGCTGTCGCGAATATTGGGCTTGCCCAAATGATCGAGAACGAGGACGTGACCACCGCAGGCCGTACATAGCTCGTAGGCGGAGCCGAGGTCGGCTGTTGTGACCAGCACGTCGTAACTCAATGCGTGCCGCTGCAAGGTCCGGATGCCTTGGCGTACGGCTGGGTCGGCCATATAAGCGGCCGGTTTTTCTTCGTCCTGAATGAGGTGGCGGAAACCGCACAGGCGAGGGTGTGACCACTGTGCCAGACGTTCTTCCAGGTCCGCGGCGGTAAGGTCGACCCAGCCGACGACACCCACGATAGAGGAGGTCCGATCGCTCAGCTCCAGTAGCCATCGGGTCTCCGCCTCACTGGGCCTGGCCTGTACGGCGATGCTGGCTTGTATGCCACAAGCGGTTCGCTCCCTGGCCAACTGCTCAGGTAGGTAATCTTGCCTGAGCGCTGTCATGGATTCGTCGATCCACGGGTATTCGGCAGCCGCGTAGCGCCAAAAATGCTGATGAGCATCGATACGCATGGTTGCCCCTTAACGACTGGTGCAGGGCTGGTGTAGCTCATCGAAAAGGGAAGCAGGATGCATGGCATGGCTCCTTTGTTGTGATTGTCATTGATGGCGAAGTTATGCCGAACATGGGAAAATGCTTGGACTAGTCATCTAAAGGCCTGACCAATGATCCGGTTAACTATGGTTGGCTTTCGCGCCAAACAACAAGGTTTGTACGTAGAACTTTGGTCGAAATGCTACGAGGAGTGACCAGATGCCGATCAAGACGATCCAGTCCCAGCGCCTCTACCGGCAGATTGCCGACCAGCTGCAACAATTGATTCACGACGGCGAATTTCCCGCCGGAACGTTGCTACCGCCGGAGCGCGAGTTGGCGCAGTCGCTGGGGGTCAGTCGGGCTTCGGTGCGCGAGGCGCTCATAGCCTTGGAAGTGGTAGGGCAGGTCGAGGTTCGGGTCGGCCATGGCGTGCTGGTCAAAGCCGTCTCGCCACTGCCAAATGAGCCCGTCATGCAGGCGGCCGTGCGTAAGGAGTCCTGGGCCATGGACCCTGAGTTCGCCAGCGAGATCGAGCTCAATCTCGACGAGGAAATCCCACCCTTCTCGCTGCTACAGGCACGACGCTACCTGGAGCCGGAAAACGCTGCTCTCGCCGCTGTCAACGCCAGCGAAGAGGACCTCACCGCCATCCGTGCCGCCCTGGCCCGCAACATGGACGACACCTTTAGCTACAGTGGTAAGTTGGTTGGAGACCGGCTGTTGCATATCCGCATAGCTGAAGCCTCGGGAAATGCCGCCTATGCGTTACTGATCAAGCATTTGCTGGGTCATAAATACGGCGCAATGTTTCGCCGTCTGCAGGATCACTACATGGAAACGGGGATGGCGTTGCACTCACAGGGGGACCATGAGCGCATCGTTCGGGCGATCGAGGAGCGCGATCCCGAAGCGGCACGACGCGCGATGGAAGTGCATCTGGATCATGTGATCAATGTGTTCTTCAACGAGTAAGTACGAGCGGCTCTTCTTCCGCCATGGCCCGTTCGCTATGCTGAGTGCATTCGAATTCTGAGCATGAGATGCCCATGGCCCTGCCCGACGACTTTCTGCCTGCCGCTGACATCCCCCCTCAGCTTGCCTCCGCCCTGCAGAAGGCCAGGCAGCGCTTGAGCGATAGCCTGGCGCAGGCCGACGACCTCGCCGAGATGACCGGTCAGGAGCCGCCATCGGAGAACTGGCTGGCGCTGGATACGCAGCGGCGCCGGGACCTGGCGCGGGTACTGACCATTTCCGACTTCGCCCTCGACACCCTGGTACGCCATCCCGACTGGCTGCAGCACCTCGATGCCAGCGGCGAGCTGGAGGCGTCGCCGCCCGCCGAGGCGCTCTCCGCCTGGCTGGCCGACCGGCTGGAAGGGGCCGAGGACGAGGCGGGGCTGCATGCCGCGCTGCGCCGCTTTCGTCGGGCGCGCATGCTGGGCATCGTCTGGCGCGACCTGACGCGGCCGGCGGGTGTCGACATGTGGACGACCGCGGCGGCGGTGTCGCGGCTCGCCGAGGTCTGCCTGGAGGGGGCGCTCGCCTGGCTCGAAACGCACCTCGAGCCGCGCTGGGGACGGCCGTCCACACGCGCCGACAGTAGCGAGCAGCGGCTGGTGGTACTGGGCATGGGCAAGCTCGGCGCCGGCGAGCTCAATCTTTCTTCCGACATCGATCTGATCTTTGCCTTCCCCGAGAACGGTGAGACCGAGGGTGGGCGCAAGTCGCTCGAGCATCAGGAGTACTTCACTCGCCTGGGGCAGAAACTGATCGCCGCGCTCGACGCGGTGACCGCCGAAGGTTTCGTCTTCCGTGTCGACATGCGCCTGCGCCCGCTGGGCGACGGCGGCCCGCTGGTGGGAAGCTTCGCCTCGCTGGCGGCCTATTACCAGAACCAGGGCCGCGAGTGGGAGCGCTATGCCATGCTCAAGGCGCGGCCGGTGGCTGGCGACCTGGAGGCCGGAGCCGAGCTGCTGGGGCATCTGCGCCCCTTCGTCTACCGTCGCTATCTCGACTTCGGCGCCATCGAGTCGCTGCGCGAGATGAAAGGGCTGATCAATCGCGAAGTGAAGCGTCGCGGCATGCAAGCCAATATCAAACTCGGCCCCGGCGGCATTCGCGAAGTGGAGTTCGTGGTCCAGGCCTTTCAGCTCATTCGCGGCGGGCGCGATACCGAACTGCAGGTCACCTCGCTGCACACCGCCCTCGAGCGACTACCGGCGTTGGGCCTATTACCGCCGACGGTGGTCGACGAGCTGCTTCCGGACTACGTCTTCCTGCGTGATCTCGAGCATGCGCTGCAGGCGCAGGAGGACCGTCAGACCCAGAACCTGCCCGACGACGACCTGGGGCGCGAGCGCGTCGCCCTGGCGCTGGGCATGGAGGACTGGCCCGCGGTGGTGGCGCGGCTCGAAGAGGTGCGGGCGCGGGTGCGCCAGCATTTCGACGCGGTGATCGCCGATCCGGAGACGGAGCTCGAAGAGGAGGAGAATGCGCCGAACGGCGCCGTCGTGTCGCTCGACGATTGGCGTGAGCTGTGGCAGGCCGAACTCGACGACGACGAGGGGCGCGCGCTGCTCGATGAGGCCGGTTTCGCCGACCCTGCGACGGCGCTGCGGCGGCTGGCGACCCTGCGCCAATCGCGCCAGGTGCAGACCATGCAGCGCATCGGCTACGAGCGTCTCGAAGCCCTGATGCCGCTGCTTTTGGATGCCGTGGCCGGCAGCGACGCCCCCGACGTTGCGCTCGAACGAGTGCTACCGTTGATCGAGGCGGTGCTGCGGCGCACTGCCTACCTGGCGCTGCTGCGCGAGAACCCCGAAGCACTGAGCCACCTGATGGGGCTGTGCGGCGCGAGCCCATGGATCGCCGAGCAGCTGGCCCGTTATCCGCTGCTGCTCGACGAGCTGCTGACACCGGAGACGCTGTACACCCCTGCCGACAAGGCGCGCCTGGCCGACGAGCTGCGCCAGGCCCTGGGGCGCATCCCCGAAGAGGACGAAGAGGCTCAGCTCGAGGCGCTGCGTGTGTTCAAGCATGCCCACGTGCTGCGGGTCGCCGCCTCGGACATCGCCGGTACCCGACATCTGATGAAAGTCAGCGATTACCTCACCTATATTGCCGAGGTACTGCTCGAGGCGGTGCTGACCATGGCCTGGCGCCATCTGGTGCGCAAGCATGGCCATCCGCAGCGGCGCGACGGCAGCCGCGCCGGCATCGAGCCCGAATTCCTGATCGTCGGTTACGGCAAGCTGGGCGGCATCGAGCTGGGTTACGGCTCCGATCTCGACCTGGTCTTTATCCACGACGCCGACACCCATGGCGCCACCGATGGCTCTCGGCCCCTCGACGCCCCGGTGTTCTTCACGCGCCTGGGGCAACGCATCATTCACCTGCTTACCGCGGTGACCCCGGCCGGCGCCCTTTACGAGGTCGACATGCGCCTGCGCCCCTCGGGCAATGCGGGATTGCTGGTCGCGTCGCTGGACGCTTTCGCCGACTACCAGCGACGCGAGGCCTGGACCTGGGAGCACCAGGCGCTGGTGCGTGCCCGTGTGGTGGCCGGTCATTCGCGACTGGCGGAGGGCTTCGCCGAGATTCGACGCGAGATTCTCGGTCGCGAGCGCGACCGTGAGGCGCTGCGCGCGGAGGTGGTGAAGATGCGCCAGAAGATGCGCGACCACCTGGGCGGCAAGAGCGGGGAGGGCGAATTCGATCTCAAGCACGACCCCGGCGGCATGGTCGACATCGAGTTCCTGTGCCAGTATGCGGTGCTCTCCATGGGCCACGAGACCCCGGACCTGCTCGAGTGGAGCGACAACATGCGCATCCTCGAGACTCTGGAGGCGACCGATCGTCTGCCCGCCGATGAGTGTCGACGGTTACGCGAGGCCTACCTGGCCCTGCGCAGCGCCGCCCATCGCGCTTCGCTGACGCGCGAGCCCGCCCGCGGCCGAGACGCGGACTTCAGGGCGCAACGCCAGGCGGTGATCGACGCCTGGCAGCGCCTGCTCGAGCCCGAATCATGATCGCCTGTCGATTCCGCCACCACTCGATGGAACCAAGATGAACAAGGTACTGGTACTGCACGGCCCCAACCTCAACCTGCTGGGCACCCGCCAGCCCGAGATATACGGCCGCGAGACGCTGAACGACATCAACAATACGCTGTACGAGAAAGCCGCGGTCAACGGCTGGGACATCCGGGCGCTGCAGAGCAATCACGAGGGGGAGCTGATCGACGCGATCCACGCGGCGCGTGACGACGGCACCGCGGCGATCATCATCAATCCCGCCGCCTACACCCATACCTCGGTAGCGATCCTCGACGCCCTCAACGCCTTCGAAGGCAAGGTGATCGAGGTGCATCTCTCCAACGTGCACAAGCGCGAGGGCTTCCGTCATCACTCCTACGTCTCGCTACGCGCCGACGGCGTGATCGCCGGGCTCGGCAGCCAGGGTTACCTGGCCGCGCTCGACGCGGTGATCCGGGCCGCTGAGCGCACCTGAGGCAATCCTCGTCAGGTGTCGAGGGATGCTTGAGGGGGTAATTGTGCCGGTTTGGGCAAGCGCGGCGCCCTCTCCGAACCCTCGCCTAACCTGCCGGGAGCAGGCCGACGCCCTGCAGGCTCCAGATGACCAGGCTGAGGGTAAGGAAGGAGGCGAGGGTTGCCACCATGAGCGCGGCCGCCGTCACTCCCTCCATGCCGTGGCGCAGCCCGAGCAAGGGGTAGATGCTGATCATCGGGGCGCAGGCGAAGATCAGCGCGCCGGCCACCAGCAGAGGATCGAAACCCGGCAGCAGCAGAAAGGCGACGAGCACGGCCAGCGGGTGCAGCAGCAGCTTGCCGACGACGATTTGGCCCACGTCGCCGACCATGCCCCGCACGCGCAGCCCGAACAGGGTCGCGCCGATGACGAACAGGGCGGTGGGCGCGGCGGCGTCCGCCAGCATGTCGATCGCGGTATCGACGGGGACCGGCAGCTCGATCCCGCCCAGCGCCAGGCTCACCCCGATCGTCAATCCGATCAGCACCGGATTGCGCACCAGGCGCACTGCCGTGCTGCGCACGACTTCGCGTACGCCCTGGCCACCCTGCCTCCCCACCTCGGCCAGGATGAGGGCGGCGGGGATCACCAGCAGGTTTTCCACCACCATGTTCAGTGCCAAGAAGATGGCGGCGGGCGAGCCCAGCGCCATCGCGGCCACGGGGTAGCCGACGAAGCCGCTGTTGGAGGCCGACGTGCCCAGTGCCTGCAGGGCGGCGACCTCGAGTGGACGCCGCTGCAGGCGCAGCGCGATCAGCAGCACCAGCAGGAAGACGGCGATCGAACCGCCGCCGTAGGCCAGCAGGTAAGGAAGGTTGAAGACCTCTTCGATGGGGCTCTGCGTCAGGGCGCGGATCACCAGGGCGGGCAGGGCGATGTAGAGAACGAACGTCGCCACTCCCTGCACCCGCTCGCGGTTCGCTATGCGAAGCAGCATGGCCAGGTAGCCGATGCCGATCAGCAGGAAGATGGGTGCCGTAATCGCGAATATCTCGAGCACATCGGCCTCCTTGCCTGGACGAGCGTGGCCCTCAGCTGACCGAGGTGCGGATCTGGCGTGCCTTCTCCTGCAGCAGTGGCAGGTAGCGCTTGACCAGGGTGTCGTAATCGACGCGCGCCGCATTGGTGCTGATGTTGATGCCGCCGAGCAGCTTGCCGTTGGCGTCGAAGGCCGGCACCGCCAGCGAGCGCAGCCCTGAGTCGAGTTCCTGGTCGACGATGGCATAGCCCTGCTGGCGCACTTCGAGGATACGCCGCTTGAGCTCCGCCCTGTCGGTGATGGTTCTGTCGGTATAAGGCTCGAGCACGGCCTTCTCGAGGAAGGCGTCGAGTTCGGCGTCGGGCAACTGGGCGAGCAGCACCCGGCCCATCGAGGTGTGTGCCGCCGGCAGACGCGTGCCCACCGAGAGGGTAATGGCCAGCAGGCGGTGCCGTGCCGCCGAGCGCGCCACATAGACGACCTCGTTGCCCTCCATGACACCCAGCGAAGACGACTCACCGATTTCCGCCGTGATGTCTTCCAGCACCTGCTGAATGACGCTGCGATAATTGTTGGAAGAGAGAAAGGCATAGCCGAGCTGCAGCACCTTGGGTGCCAGCTCGAAGGAGCGACCTTGCTTTCTGACGTAGCCCAGCGCATGCAGCGTCAGCAGGAAGCGGCGCGCCTTGGCGCGATTCATGCCGGTACGGGCGGCCACTTCGCTCAGCGTCATTCGCGGATGCGCCTCGTCGAACGCCAGGATGACCTCCAAGCCACTGGCCAGGGCAGTCACGAAGTCGCGGTCGTCTGGGCTCAACACCTCGTCTTGCATGGAGACATCCTCTTTACAACTACAACGGCTGGATTCGCGCCGGACAGGCGGCGCAGACGATAACGCATCAGTGTTCGATATGCGAACCAAAACCCGCGACACTGACGAGAGAAAAACCACGGATCGCGATGCCACAGGCGTTAAGACTAAAGTCGGGTTTTGGGGCCAAGAAAGAACGCAGTACTCTCGGTGTGGTTTGCGAATATATGTACGTATAACGAACAGGGCGATCCCCATCAACAATAACGTACCCAATCGAATAGGTGGCGTGATGATGAATTTCCTGAAAGCAGCGAGCCTGGCGGTGTGCAGCGGCAGCCTGGCAATGGCGGCGAGCGTCTCCACGGTGCAGGCCGACGAGTGGCCGACCGACGACGTGCGCCTGGTGGTGCCCTACGCGCCGGGCGGTACCACCGACGTGTTGTCCCGTCGCGTTGCCGATCTGCTCCAGGAGGAGCTGGACGCCAACGTGGTGGTAGAGAATCGCCCCGGCGCGGGCTCCACCGTGGCGACCGGGCGCCTGGCGCGCGGCGGCCGCGACGTCGATCACACCATTCTGATGGCTTCCCCTGGCCATACCATCGGGGCGGCGATCTATCCCGACCTGGCCTACGACCCGGTCGAAGACTTCGTCTTCCTGCAGAACCTGATCGACATCCCCAACGTCATGGTGGTGCCGGCGGACAGCCCCTACGACAGCGTCGAGGAGTTCGTCGAGGCGGCCAAAGAGCAGAACATGACCTTCAGCCACAGCGGCGTGGGCAGCTCCATTCACATGTCGGGTGAGCTGTTCAAGACCCTGACGGAAACCAACATGACGGCCGTTCCGTTCGCGGGTAGCGGCGCGGCATTACCGGCCCTGTTGGGTGGCGACGTCGACGTGTCGTTCGAGAACATGCCGACCGTGCTGTCGCACATCAAGTCGGGTGACCTGAAGGCCCTGGCGGTCACATCCGCCGAGCGCTCCGAGCACCTGCCCGACGTACCGACCCTGCGCGAAGGGGGTGACTACAACCTCGACCAGTTCGTGACCACCGCCTGGTTCGGCCTGATCGCGCACGAGTCCTTCCCGCAGGAGGCGCAGGACGCCATGCGCGAAGCGCTCGACGCCGTGATGCAGCGCGAGGAATTCCAGAACTTCGCCGAGCAGCTGGGCGCCGAACCCGGCCAGGTCGCCGGCGAGGAGTTCAAGCAGTTCATCGCCTCCGAGGTGGAGCGCTGGCAGGAAGTCGCCGATCAGGCGGGCATCAGCCAGTAATTTCCTGAGCCGGTCCGGCAATCGATGAGGCGAGGGCTCCGTCCTCGCCTCACCTGTTTTCCAGAGGAGGTGGCTATGTCGACACCCGTACACAAGCGCGGTGGGCCGATCCGGGACCCCGGCGACGTCCTGGCCGGCGTCGTGCTGCTGATCGCCTCCGCCATCCTGCTGTTCCATCTGATCCCCAACTACATCGGCGAACCACCGATCCTGCAGAACCCCATGATGTCGCCGCGCTGGCTGCCGCGCATCGTCGGTTGGCTATTGCTCGGTTTCTCCGCCCTACTGATCGTGCAGGGATTGCTGGTCGACAACACCGACAAGGAGGACGGTCGCCGCATCGAGAAGGGGCCGCGGCGCCGCTTCGCTCTGATGGTCGTGGCACTGCTGGTCTACGTGACGCTATTCGAGGCGCTGGGCGCGGTGATCAGCGGCATCCTGGCCACGCTGATCCTGTTCGTCGCCCATCCGGTGCGTACCTGGTGGGTCTATGGCCTGGCCATCGTCTTCCCGGTCGTCGTCACCTTCCTCTTCGTCAAGGTCATGAACGTGCCGCTGCCGGTGATGCCGTTCTGATGGCGAACCGCCCACCCTGGTTCTAGGTGACGTATGGAAATCATTTCGGAAGTCCTGCAGCTCTTCCTCCATCCAGAGAACTTCCTGGCCATCGCGCTGGGAGTCGTGATCGGCGTGGTGGTGGGTTCCATTCCCGGCTTGACCGCCACCATGGCGGTGGCACTGGCCCTGCCTTTCACCTTCTCCATGGAGCCGATCGCCGCCATCCTGCTGCTGGTCGGCATCTACAAGGGCGGCATGTACGGCGGCTCCATCACCGCCATCCTGATCCGCACGCCCGGTTCGCCCGCGTCGGCCTGCACCCTGCTCGACGGTTATCCCATGGCCCAGCAGGGGCACGCCAAGAAGGCGCTCAAGATGGCGCTGTATTCCTCGGTCATCGCCGATTTCATCTCCAATATCGCGCTGATCTTCTTCGCCGCCTACCTGGCCAAGATCGCCCTGAACTTCGGTGCCCCCGAGTTCTTCTGGCTGATCTGCTTCTCGCTGACCATCATCATCTCGCTGGCCAGCGGCTCGATGATCAAGGGGCTGCTGGCGGCGCTGCTGGGCATTCTGCTTTCACTGGTGGGGCTGGATGAAGTCTTCGGCTCCCAGCGGCTGACTTTCGGCAACTACAACCTGATGGACTCGATCTCGTTCATTCCGCTGCTGATCGGTCTGTTTGCGATTCCCGAGATCGTCGAGTTCTACCGCAAGAAGGCATTGCCGCACATCAAGGCCAAGGCCAGCGGCGCCAGCGTGACCCTCTCCGAGATGAAGCGAAGCCTGAAAACCATCGTTCGCGGCAGCCTGATCGGCGTGATCATCGGTGCCATCCCCGGCACCGGAGCGACCGCCGCGGCCTTCATCTCCTACAGCGATGCCCGGCGCCGCTCGCCGCGGCGCGACAACTTCGGCAAGGGCGAGGTGGAAGGCGTGGCCGCTTCGGAAGCGGGCAACAACGGCGTGGCGGGGGCGACCATGATCCCGCTGCTGTCGCTTGGCATCCCCGGCGACGTGATAACCGCGATCATCCTCGGCGCTTTCATGGTGCACGGCCTGACGCCCGGCCCGCTCCTGTTCCAGGAGAACTTGCCGCTGATCTACGCCCTGTTCATGGGCATCATGTTCAGCTCGCTGGTGCTGCTGGTGGTGGGCAACGGCGCCATCAAGTACTTCTCGCTGATCGCCGACATTCCCAAGGAGATCCTTTTTCCCATCGTGCTGATGTTCTGCGTCTACGGCGCCTACGCCGTGAACAACGACACCTTCGACGTGTGGCTGATGCTGGGCTTCGGAGTGCTGGGTTATGTCTTCAATCGCGCGGCGATTCCCGCCGCCCCCTTCCTGATCGGCTTCATCCTGGGGCCGATGTTCGAGGACAACCTGCGTCGCTCGCTGCTGATCGGCGGCAACGACCTGTCGATCTTCGTGCGCGGCCCGATCGCCTGGTTCTTCATCGCGCTGACGCTGGGCTCCATCCTGCTGGCGCTCTACCGCTACGTGACCGCGCGGCGACTGCCGACCCAGACCGACACGTCCCAGGAGGCGCCTTGAGCCCCATGTGAGCCAGGGTGACGTTGAAGGTCTAGGACCGGAACCGATGAGGCACGTCCGCTGCCGACCGCGCATATTGCGCCGGGTGGCGATCGCACGAATGACGAGCCTGCGCCGTCAGCGATGACGTGAAGCATAATTGAGGAGCGATACGATGGCAGGACCGCTGACAGGCCTGCGGGTGCTCGACCTGAGTCGCGTGATGGCCGGCCCCTGGTGCACCCAGATACTCGCCGACATGGGCGCAGAGGTCATCAAGATCGAGCGCCCCACGAGCGGCGACGACACACGCCACTGGGGGCCGCCATGGTTCAAGGACCGCGATGGCAACGAGACCCGAGAGTCGGCCTATTACCTCTCGGCCAACCGCGGCAAGCACTCGGTGACGGTGGATATCGGCAAGCCGGAGGGCCAGGCGCTCGTCCGCGAGCTCGCCGCCGAGAGCGATATCCTGGTGGAAAACTTCAAGAGTGGCGGCCTGGCCCGTAAGGGGCTCGACTATGCCACTCTCGAAGCCATCAACCCGGGGCTGATCTACTGCTCGATCACCGGCTTCGGTCAGACCGGGCCGATGGCTACCATGGCCGGCTACGACTACCTGATCCAGGCCCAGGGTGGGCTGATGAGCATTACCGGGGCGGCCGACGGCGAACCGGGCGCCGGCCCGCAGCGGGTCGGCATGGCGGTGGCGGACCTGACCACCGGCATGAATGCCGCCATCGCCATTCTCGGCGCGCTGCACCATCGCAGCCAGACCGGCGAAGGCCAGTACATCGACATGGCGCTGCTCGACGTGCAGGTGAGCTGGCTGGCCAACCAGGCGCAGAACTATTTCTGCAGCGGTACGCCGCCCACCCGCACCGGCGAGTACCACCCCAACCTGGTGCCCTACCAGCCGTTCCCCACCGCCGACGGCGAGAAGGTCATCATCGCGATTGGTAACGACGGCCAGTTCCAGCGTTTCTGCCAGGCGGTGGGCCGCCTCGAGCTGGCCGATGACTCGCGCTTCGCCACCAATCCGGAGCGGGTGCGCCATCGCCTTGAGCTGGTGCCGATCATGGTCGAGATCACGCGCAGCCGCACTGCTGCCGAATGGATGACGCTGCTGCGTGAGATCGCGGTGCCCTGCGGGCCGATCCAGAACATCGCCCAGGTATTCGATGACCCCCAGGTCCAGGCGAGGGAGATGAAGATCGAGCTCGAAACCGAGCGTGGACCGGTACCTGGGGTGGCCAATCCGATCAAGTATTCGCGTACCCGGCTCGAGTACCGCAAGGCGCCGCCGACACTGGGCGAGGATACCGAGACCGTGCTGGCGCGGCTGCTCGGCAAGGCGCCGAGGGAGATCGATGCACTACGTCGTCAGGGCGTTCTCTAGGCCCGGTCATGCGCATGCGACAGGCCCCGATATGGCGGGGCCTACTCGAGACGGCACTATTCTCAGCCGACGTCAGCCGACGGTGACACCACCACAGACGAACAGGGTTTGCCCGGTGACGAAGCCGCTGCGCTCGTCGCAGAAGAAGCTCACGGCCTGGGCCACGTCCTCGGGCTGACCCATGCGCTGCACGGGGATATTGTCGATGATGCGCCGTGCCCGCTCGGAATCCGGCGGGTTGTTCTCCCAGAACGCCGTCGTGGCGATGGGGCCGGGGGCCACGCAGTTGACGGTGATGCCGTCGCCGGCCAGCTCCAGCGCCCAGGTGCGAGCCATGGACTGCAGCGCCCCCTTGGTCGCGCTATAGAGCGTGCGCGCCTCCTTGCCCAGTACCACGCGGCTGGCGTTGATCACGATGCGGCCGTGGTTGCGCTCGCGCATGCCCGGCAGCAGCGCCTGGGTGCAGACCAATGCCGAACGCACGTTTAGGTGCATCAGGCGATCGAAGTCCTCCACCCGGGTCTCGTCGAGCAGCGCGGGGACGACGATGCCCACATTGTTGACCAGGCAGTCCACGGCGTGCTGCCGGGCGATCTCGTCCAACGCCGCGCGGGTGGCGTTCACGTCGGCGAGGTCGACCCGCCTCGCATCCGCCTTGAGCGATTCGGCCTCGGGCTCGACGATATCCAGCACGAAGGTGCGATAGCCGTCGCGCTGCAGGCGCAGGGCGATGGCCTGGCCAATGTTGCGGGCGCCTCCGGTGACGACGGCACAGGATTCGGTCATGTCGGATCCTTCGATGACGGTACGCTATGCGTACATAAGTTCGAATTGCGTTTAATGGTTGCGCCGCGACACGCACGCCACAATGCGACTTTCGTTTAACGGCTCCAGGCAAGGCTGTCGCAACGGAGGTTTTCTGGCGCCCGGCTCGTGAGTTGCTCAATGACGGCGCAGCCTCTAGCATCGGTTCGAATCGCGAACATTGGTACGTACAACAAGCCCGCCTCGGAGACCTCACCATGCCAGCCCCCCTGATTCGACACCCCTTCATGAGCCAAACGGCATTGGCAGAGTGCGATGGCCAGGCCATGGTCCAGGCCATGCTCGCGTTCGAGCTGGCGCTGGTCGAGGTGCAGGAACGCCAAGGGGCGCTGCCGGCCGGAACCCACTGCGCCATGTGTGAGCGTCTCGAGACGCATGCGTTCGATCTCGATGCCCTGGCGGCGGGTGTGGCCAGCGGCGGCAACGCGGCGATCCCCTTCGTCAAGCAGGGGCGCGCGGCACTGCCCGAGGCACTCAAGCGCTATTGGCACATGGGTGCCACCAGCCAGGACGTGATCGACAGCGCGCTGATGCTGCTGCTCAAGCCTCGCCTGGCCGCACTGGATGCACTGCTGCTGCGCTGCCGCGCCGCCGCGGTCGAGCTGATGAAGACCCATGAGCAGTCGGTCATGGTGGGACGCACCCTGATGCAGCAGGCGCTGCCGATCACCTTCGGCGTAAAGGTGGCCCACTGGGCCATCGGGCTCGAGCAGGCGCGCCGCCGCCTGGTCACCACCGAGCTGCCGGTGCAGTTCGGCGGTGCCGTGGGGGTGCACTCCGGCTGGGGCGAGCAGGGCCTCGATTTCATGGACGCCCTGGCGGAGCGCCTGGGGCTTGCGGCCCCGGTGCTGCCCTGGCACACCGACCGCCAGCCCATCCATGCCTTGGCCACGGCGCTGGATGCCGTGGCCGGAGCCGCCGAGAAGGCGGCATTGGACGTGTCATTGCTGACCCAGACCGAGATCGGCGAGATCAGCGAGCCAGGCGGCGAGGACATGGGCGAGTCATCCGCCATGCCGCACAAGCGCAACCCGGTGCGCTGTGCGCTGATTCGGGCGGCCTGTCGTCAGATTCACGGCCATACCACGGTACTGCTCAATGCCGGCGCTCAACCCCTGGAGCGTGGACTGGGCGAATGGCACGCCGAGTGGTCGCCGCTGATTGACAGTGCGCTGTCGCTCGAGGGTGCCCTGGAGCAGCTCGCGGTGCTGCTCGAGGGGCTCGAAGTGCACCCGGAGGCGATGCAGCGCAACCTGGCGATCACCGGCGGGGCGATCATGGCCGAACCGGTGTCGCGCTTGCTGGCACCCGTCGTCGGTCAGGACGCGGCCAAGCGGATCAGCGCCGAGGCGGCCGAGACGGCCCGCATCGAGCGGCGTGGCTATGCCGAGGTGCTGGCCGAGCACCCCGAGGTGCAGGGGCGTATCGACAGCGCCGAGCTGGAGCGTGCCGCCGATCCCACCTTATACCTTGGTAGTACCCAAAAGCAGGTCCAGCGTGCCATCGATTGGCTTGGAACGCCGTAACCTATTGTGCGGTCGTGATTATGCGGGAACGTGCAGACAGGGGAGGCGATGGCTTCCCCTTTTTCGTTATTGACGATCGCGAAAGGGGTGATTACTGTTGTTCGTATCACAAACCTGTGTTCGTTATGCGGACAAAAGGAAACACAAGAGAAAGAGGTTCCCACCATGGCCGAGATCCTCAGCCTGCATGACGCGGTAGCGCGCTACGTCGAAGACGGCGCCACCGTGGCCATGGAAGGCTTCACTCACCTGATTCCCTTCGCCGCCGGTCACGAAGTGATTCGCCAAGGCCGGCGCGATCTCACCCTGATTCGCATGACGCCCGATCTGGTCTACGACCAGATGATCGGTGCCGGCTGCGCCAAGAAGGTGATCTTCTCCTGGGGCGGCAACCCCGGCGTGGGCTCGCTGCATCGCCTGCGCGACGCGGTGGAGAAGGGCTGGCCGCACAAGGTCGAGATTCTCGAGCACAGCCACGCCGCCATGGCCTGCGCCTTCGAGGCCGGGGCCGCCGGGCTGCCGCTGGCCGTGCTGCGCGGCTACGTGGGCAGCGAGCTGCCTAGCGTCAACGACCAGATTAAGTTCATCGAGTGCCCCTTCACCGGCGAACGCCTGGCCGCGGTGCCCTCGGTGCGCCCCGACGTTTCCATCGTCCACGCACAGAAGGCCGACCGCGCCGGCAACGTATTGGTCGAGGGCATTATCGGCGTGCAAAAGGAAGCCGTACTGGCGGCGAAGAAGAGCATCGTCACCGTCGAGGAGATCGTCGACGACCTGCGCACCGAGCCGGGCTATCACCCCAACGCCTGCATCATCCCCGGCTGGGCGGTCAGCGCCCTTGCCGTGGCCGAGAGGGGCTCGCTGCCCTCCTATGCTCACGGCTATTACCCGCGCAACAACGCCTTCTACAAGGAGTGGGACGCCATCGCCCGCGACCGCGACACCTTTACCCGGTGGATCGAAGAGAACGTCATGACTGCAGGGGGGAATGCCTGATGAGCCTCGACTACAGCTCCGCGGAGATGATGAGCGTCACCGCCGCACGTGCGCTCGAGAACGGCATGACCTGTTTCGTCGGCATCGGCCTGCCCAGCGAGGCGGCCAACCTGGCGCGCCTGACCCATGCGCCGGAGGTAGTGCTGATCTACGAATCCGGCACCCTGCAGACCAAGCCCGAGGTGCTGCCGCTCTCCATCGGCGACGGCGAACTGTGCGAATCGGCGCTGACCACCGTCTCGGTGCCGGAGATGTTCCGCTACTGGCTGCAGGGCGGCAAAGTCGACGTGGGGTTCCTCGGCACCGCCCAGATCGACCGCTACTGCAATCTCAACACCACCCTGATCGGCGACTACCATGATCCCAAGGTGCGCCTGCCGGGCGGCGGCGGGGCGCCGGAGATCGCCACCAACGCCGGCGAAGTGTTCATCACGCTCAAGCACTCCAAGCGCACCTTCGTGAAGGACGTCGACTTCATCACCACGCTGGGCTTCGGTCGCGACGGTAAGGGCCGCGACGGCGTACCCAACATCGGCCGCGGCCCGACCCGGGTTATTACCGACCTGTGCGTGATGAAGCCCGATCCCGAGACCAAGGAGCTGGTCGTCGTCTCGCTGCATCCGAGCGTGACCCGCGAGGACGTGATCGAGGCCACCGGCTGGGAGATCCGCTTCGCCGACACGCTCGAGACCACGCCGGAGCCCAGCGCCCGCGAACTCGAGGTGCTGCGTGAGCTTAAGGAGAGGACCGAACGCAAGCACGCGGGCGAGTAAATTCGCCTTATAACGGCCTGCGCTTGGCCATACGGCGTTGAGAGACAGCTCGGGCGCGAGTCCGATCAAAATGCATTTACCCATACGTAAACTCCGCCTTTGGACTCGCGACATCCATGTCGCTCGCTCTTCGAGCAGCGGAGCTGCCCAAATCGGCAATCCTTGCCGTTTTGTCGCTGTCTCTCACCTTGTCTGGCCATTGCTCGTCACGTTCTAACAGCGAATTTCAGGAGATTTTTATCCATGAACGACGTCTATCTGTGTCATCCGGTGCGCTCGGCGATCGGCAAGTTCGGTGGCACGCTCTCTAGCGTGCGCCCCGACGACCTCGCCGCGCGCATCTTCGAAGCCCTGCTCGCACGCGCCCCGGACCTCGATCCGGCCGCCATCGATGACGTGATCATGGGCTGCGCCAACCAGGCCGGCGAGGACAACCGCAACGTGGCGCGCATGTCGGCGCTGCTCGCCGGCCTGCCGACCAGCGTGCCCGGCACCACCATCAACCGACTGTGCGGTTCGAGCATGGACGCCATCGGCACCGCGGCGCGTGCCGTGCGCGCCGGCGAGGCCGAGCTGATGATCGCCGGCGGCGTCGAATCGATGTCGCGGGCACCCTACGTGCTGAGCAAGGCCGATGGCGCCTTCTCGCGCAGCCAGACGATGGAGGACACCACCATCGGCTGGCGCTTCATCAACCCGTTGCTCAAGAAGCGGTACGGCGTCGACTCGATGCCGGAGACCGCCGAGAACGTCGCCGAGCAGTTCGGCATTTCACGCGAGGACCAGGACCAGTTCGCCTACACCTCGCAGCTGAAGACCAAGCGTGCCCAGGACAATGGCCGCCTGGCCCGCGAGATCGTGCCGGTCGAGGTGCCGCGGCGCAAGCAGGAACCGCTGGTCTTCGATACCGACGAGCATCCGCGCGAGACCACCCTGGAGAAGCTCGCCAGCCTGCCCACGCCGTTCCGCGCCGCCGGCTCCAGCGTGATGGGCTCGGTCACCGCGGGCAACGCCTCCGGCGTCAACGACGGCGCGGCGGCGGTGATCGTCGCCAGCGAAGCCGCAGTGAAGCGCTACAACCTGACCCCGATGGCACGCATCCACGGCATGGCCACCGCCGGCGTCGAGCCGCGCATCATGGGCATCGGCCCGGTGCCGGCCTCGCAGAAGCTGTTGCAGCGGCTCGGCATGAGCGTGGACCAGCTCGACCACATCGAGCTCAACGAAGCCTTCGCCGCCCAGGCGCTGGCCTGCCTGCGCGAGCTCGGCATCGCCGACGACGACCCGCGGGTCAATCCCAACGGCGGTGCCATCGCCCTGGGTCACCCGCTCGGCATGTCCGGCGCGCGTATCGTCACCAGCGCTATGCACGAGCTGCAGCTCACGGGCGGCCGCTACGCCCTGTGCACCATGTGCATCGGCGTGGGGCAGGGGATCGCGACGCTGATCGAACGCGTATAAAGGCAAGGGCGCCGAGCCATGATTCGACGCCTGAGGATGGGAGAGTGTTTATGGCATTTCTGACGATCGACGGCCGCAGCGTCGCCTATCGCCTGCTCGGCCCCGAGGCGCTGCCGCTGGTGGTGCTGGCGCATCCGCTGGGCATGACCCAGGCGGTGTGGGACGACCTGCTGCCGGCGCTGCTGCCGCGCTACCGTGTGCTGACCTGGGACCTGCCGGGCCACGGTGCCAGCCAGGCCTGGCCCGAGGCGGGCGGCGAAATCACCCCGGCGGCGCTGGCCCACGATGCCCTGGCGCTGGTCGAGCATGCCGGCGCCTCGCGCTTCCACTTCGTCGGCACTTCCATCGGCGGCGTGGTGGGCCAGCACCTGATTGCCGAGCACGCCGAGCGGCTCTACTCCGTCACCCTGACCAACACTGGTGCCGTGATCGGCAACGCCGAGCTGTGGACTACCCGCGCCGGCCGCGTGCGCAATGAGGGGCTTTCGGCCATTTCCGGTGAGATCGTGCCGCGCTGGTTCTCCGCCGAGCGGCTTAAAGCAGAACCCGCCCTGGAAGCCGGCTGGCGTACCCAGATGGCGCGTACCGACGGTGAGTCCTACGCCCGGCTGTGCGAGATGCTCGGCTGCAGCGACTTCCGCGGCAAGCTGAAGGGGCCGCTCGCGCAGTACCCGAACCTCGGTGTACACCTGCTCGGCGGCAGCGACGACGTAGCCACCCCGCCCGAGACCCTGCAGGCCCTGGCGGCCGAGTGTGGCGGCGCGCCCCTGGAGATTCTCGAAGGCTTCGCTCACGTGCCCTCGGTGGAGAGCCCGGCAATCATGGCCAAGCGGCTGCTGCTGTGGATGGCCAACGATCGAGAAGACGTCGGCAAGCATGGCGTGAGCTACGCCGATGGGCTCGAGACCCGCAAGCAGGTGCTCGGCGAGGCGCACGTGGCCCGCTCCACCGAGAACGCCAACAGCCTCGATGCGCCGTTCCAGCAGATGATCACCCGGCTGGCCTGGGGCGAGCTGTGGAGCAACGACGACCTCACCCGCCGCGAGCGCAGCCTGATCACCACCGGCATCCTCGCCGCCCTGGGCCGCGAGGAGCTAACGCTCCACCTCAAGACCGCCAAGCGCATCGGGCTGAGTGAAGCCGAGCTGCGCCAGGTGTTGCTGCACGTGGCGGTCTACGCCGGCGTGCCGGCGGCGAACCATGCGTTTGCGTTGGCAAAAGAATTAGGTTGGGGTGAGAAATCCTAGACTTTCGTTAGGGTGCTAATAAGATGTGCCGCATGGCATGATCCGAACCGGCCTTTGGGCCGGTTTCGGCTTTACGGACATGATGCAGTGAGCGCAGGAGAGAAGGGCATGACCCACGACACGCTAACCCAGCAGACCTCGGAAGGGCTGCGCCAGGCGCTGCTGGCCTATGGCCTGCTGTGGTGCCTGGGGCTCTACCTGCGCCTCACGGTGCTGGTGGTGCCGCCGCTCATTCCGCAGCTCAAGGGGTTGCTGGGGTTCACCAACGGCGAGGTGGCCACCGCCACCAGCCTGCCGCTGGTGACGTTGGCCGCGGGTGGGCTGGTGGCGGGCTGGCTGCTGGCGCGCCTTGGTGTGCGCGGCTGCCTGCTGCTGGGGCTGGCGGTGATGGCGCTGGGCAGCGGCCTGCGCAGCCTGCCGCAGGGCTTCCTGGCCTTCACCCTGGCCACCGTGCTGATGGGTATGGGCATCGCCTTCATGCAGGCCGCCATGCCGGTGCTGGCCAAGCTGTGGGCGCCGGGCCATGTCGGCCGCGCCTCGGCGGTCTACACCAACGGCCTGCTGGTCGGCGAGCTGCTGGCGGCCGGCGCCACCGGGCCGATGGTGGCGCTGTGGCTGGGCGAGCGGTGGCAGTGGGCCTTTACGGTGTGGGTGCTGCCGGTGCCGCTGCTGATGCTGGCACTGCTGCTGGTGGGCCGCCGGCTGCCGCTGGCCAATTCGCCTGCCGGCAGGCCTGCCGAGGGCCGCCTGACCCTGCCGGACCTGGGCGACGGGCGCATGTGGCGCCTGGTGGCTCTGCTCGGCGCGGCGGCGGCGCTCTATTTCTGCGGCAACATCTTCCTGCCGCCGCTGCTCGAGGCAAGCCAGCGCCTGCACCTGCTGGCGGCGAGCCTCATCGCCCTCAACGGCGCCCAGATGATCTCGTCGGCGCTTTTGATCCTGTTCGCCGACCGCCTGATGGGCCGCGCCCGGCCGCTGATCGCCATCACCCTGCTCGCCCTGCTGTCGATACCCGCCATGCTGGCGCTGCCGGGCGGCCACGTGGTCTGGGCGGCGGGCGTGTTCGGCTTCTTCACCAGCGCGCTGTTCATCTTCGTGCTGGCGCTGCCGGCCTGGCTGGTGACGCTCGAGCAGCTGCCGCGGCTGATGAGCGGCATGCTCTGCTTTGGCTACTTGCTGGTCTTCGCCATCACGGTGCTGGGCGGGTGGCTGAACGACTGGAGCGGCACGACGAGCCTCGCCTTCCTGCCGACGGCGTTTATCGGGCTGGTGGCGATCGGCATCATCCCGCGGCTGCTGGCCAGCCGCGAGCCGGCCGCGCACGCTTCCCCACACGCGCCGCGCTGAGCCGCGTGACTTCCGTTCCCGCGCGGTTTGCGCGAAGGTAACGGTTCCTTACGCCGACGCCGAATCGTCATGCTCAACTCCCGCATCAAGCTGCGTCACCTGCAGGCCTTTCTCGAGGTTGCCAAGCGGCGCAGCTTCGCCCGTGCCGCCGAGGTCCTGGCGATTACCCAGCCGGGCATCTCCAAGGCGATCCGCGAGCTCGAGGATATCCTGGAGACAGACCTGTTCGAGCGCACCGCCCAGGGCGTGGCGCTGACCCAGGCCGGCCTGACCCTGCTGCGCCACGCCGGGCCGGCCTTACGTGCGCTGGAGGAGGGCGTGGCCACTGTCGGCGATACCCACCGCGGCGACCGCTGGCTGCGCGTGGGCGCGCTCTCCACGGTGGAGAGCCACCTGCTGCCCGAGGCCATTCGGCGCTGGCACGCCGCGCCCGGCGGTCAGAACGACGTGGGCGTGAACGTGGTAACCGGCTCCAGTGCCTTCCTTCTCTCGCGGCTGCGCCGCGGCGAGCTCGACCTGGTGGTGGGGCGCATGACCGAGGCCCGCGAGATCCGCGACCTGGCCTTCGAGCATCTCTACTACGAGCCGTTGCTGCTCAGCGTGCGCAGCGGCCATCCGCTGGCCGGCGTCTCCCCCCTAGACCCTGCCCGGCTGGGCGACTTCCCCTGGGTACTGCCGCCGCCCCAGACCACCTTGCGCCAGCAGGTCGACAGCTTCAGCGTGCGCCATTCGCTGACATTGATGAGCCAGCGACTGGAGACCCTCTCGTTGCCCGTCAGTCGACGCTACACCCTGGAGAGCGACGCGATCTGGGTCGCGCCCGAGGAAGCCATCGCCGAGGACCTGGCGGCGGGGCGGCTGTGTCGGCTAGCCGTTGACCTGGAAGCCCAGGGCGGCTCCGTTGGGCTCTGCTTCAATGCCAGCATGCAGCCCTCGCTGGCGCTGGAGGCCTTCTGCGAGGTGCTGCGCGAGGTCAGCGCCGGGCGCGGCTCGGGTAGCCGTGCAAGATAGCCATCGTAGCGGCAGCGCAGCATAACCCAACGGTTATGGGGGGTGCCCGAGTCGTCAATTGGCGCACCTGCGACAAGGCGCCACACTGGGCGAGACCCAACCCCAGAGACGATTCCCATGCAAGACGACAACAAGCGCTTCGTAGAGCGCGACCGTAACTGGCACCCCCCGGCCTACGCGCCCGGCTACAAGACCACGGTAGCCCGCTCGCCGCAGCAGGCACTGGTCAGCATGCAGCAGCCCAGCGCCTCCGAGCTTTCCGGGCCCGACTTTCGCCAACTGCGCATGGGCCCCCACGACAACGACCTGCTGCTCAACTTCCGTGAAGACCCGTCGCTTTCGGGCGCGGCCGGCCTGCCCGTGGGCGAGCGCATCATCATGTTCGGTCGCGTGATCGACCAGTTCGGCAAGCCGGTGCCGCACACCCTCGTCGAGATGTGGCAGGCCAACGCCGGCGGCCGCTATCGCCACAAGAAGGACGGCTACCTTGCCCCGCTGGATCCGGGCTTCGGCGGCGTGGGCCGCACCCTGACCGACGAGCAGGGTTGGTACCGCTTCCGCACCATCAAGCCGGGCCCCTACCCCTGGCCCAACGACCCCAACAGCTGGCGCCCCTCGCACATCCACGTCTCGGTGATGGGCCCGTCTATCTCCACCCGGCTGATCACCCAGATGTACTTCGAGGGCGACCCGCTGATTCCGATCTGTCCCATCGTCAACACCATCAAGGATCCGGCCGCGGTCGAGACCATGATCGGCCGCCTCGACATGGCGCGCAGCAAGCCCATGGACTGCCTGGCCTATCGCTTCGACCTGGTGGTACGCGGCGAACTGCAGACCTTCTTTGAAAACCAGTAAGCGGGTTCGAGAACCAGCAAGGGGCAACCAGATGAAACAGCCGAATTCCCAATCCTGCAGCGAGCTGATGCTGCGCGAGACCGCCTCCCAGACTGCCGGCCCCTACGTGCACATCGGCCTGGCCCTTCACGTGGCCGGCCTGCCCGAGCGTGACGAGGAGATCTGGAGCCGAATGGCCAGGCCTGAGGCCGAGGGCGAGCACATCGAGGTGGTCGGCACCGTGATCGACGGCAACGGCGACCTGGTGCGCGACGCCCTGCTCGAGGCCTGGCAGGCCGACAGCAAGGGCCGATACCAGCCCGAGTTCGACCTGAAGAAACCGTTCAACAGCTTCGGGCGTACCGCCACCACCGCCGACGAGGGCAGCGAGTGGTCGCTGACCACCATCAAGCCCGGCCGCGTGCGGGTCGACGGCATCGACGAAGAGCATGGCGTCATCGACGACAAGGACTCCCACCTGGCGAATGCCCGCAGCGCCCTGAAGATGGCACCGCACATCAACCTGGCGATCTTCGCCCGTGGCGTGAACATCCACCTGCAGACCCGCCTCTACTTCGAGGACGAAGCCGACGCCAACGCCGAGTGCCCCGTGCTCTCCCGCATCGAATCGCCGACCCGCCGCCAGACCCTTATCGCCAAGCGCGAAGAGGCCGACGGCAAGGTGCGCTATCGCTTCGACATCAAGCTGCAAGGCGAAGGCGAGACGGTGTTCTTCGATTTCTGATTCAGCGTCACCGTAGCGAACCCGGCTCTGTTAGGCGGAGCCGTCAGCACGAGAGCCAGCGCATTGCGCTGGCTCTCGTCTTTTTGGCTTACGTTGACCTGGGTCGCTGGTGCAAGCCTGTCGTGGCGTATAGGCTGAAGAAATGTGTTTGTTTGTAAGCTGAATTTCGGCGGGGCTGGGTGTCGGCAGCTAACGACCCAAAGCGGACATGGCGGGAGAGGCAGCAAGCAATGTTGGCACTGAGAAAAAGTCGTTATGGTAAACGGCTGCGGGGGACGTACAGTGATACAACGAGTCTTTTTAAGATGGCTACATGATTATGGTCAAGGTGCGCTAAGTCCCATCATCATGGAGAGAATGGGATGAGCCAATACCTTTTGAGCTTTGCCAGAAGTCATCTTGATGGTAAGTCCGACGCCTATTTGGCGCTTTTTTGGTGCCTCTACAAGGCCAATCAGAGTAAAGGTCGTTATTCAGAACATATAAAAACCTACTTGGCCACAGCTGCTGACGAACTTCTTCAGAAGGACTACCAGCGTATCGCCTTACGCTTCAAGAAGGTTCTCGATGCTAAGCCTGAGCTTGATTGGGTCGCCCCCTCTGGCTTGAGCCCCTTGGCATATCTACAGGTAAAAAACTTCAGAGGGTTTGGTGAGCTTTCTTCAGAGGACAAAGGAAGTCACCTGAGGTTTAGCAAGACAAAAAATATCTTTTACGCCCCTAACGGAGGCGGGAAGTCTTCGCTGTGTGAAGCCTTGGAGTATGGCACCACGGGGCACATAAAAGAGGCGGATCGACGCAAGACCAAAGTTAGGCAATACATTGCTAGAGGGGCGGCAAAGATGTCCCTCTCCCTAGTGGGGACAGATAGAGCGCCTGTCACTCGCAGCATCGCCTGGGCAAGCTGCTTTATTGATCGCAATCGCTTGCATGAATTCTCATTGCTTGGCTCCAAGGATACTGGCAGCCACGAGAGTGACGTCATTGCCACGTTGTTTGGTCTCGAAGAGTTTCAAGACGTCATATCACGGTTTGTGAAACCAGAAAGCTTCAGCCTCAATATGTACCTTCGCCAAGATCATACTGAGGCCCTGGCTACCATTGACAGCGAGAAAGCGGCCTTGATTAAGGAGCGGCGTCGCCTTGCTGAGAATATAATTGATCTGAACAATAAAGTGTGTGCCCATCTTGTTTTGCCGACTAATCAGCAAGGCGCTGTACGTGTCAGGTTCTTGCGTCTAGCGAAGCTGGCAGAGCTGAAAATCCGTAAGGCCGAAAGGCTAAAGCTTTCAGAGCCCCCTACCATTATTAAGATGGAGCGAATTCGCCGCGCTGGTTGGATCGCTACCCGCTTACTCTCAAGAAAATCGAAGATCGAAGCTGCGTTCCTCCATAACGTTTCAGCGGTTAATTATCGCGCTGTTTATGAAGCCCTTGTGGCTATTGAGAGCACGGGAACGGGTGATGTATGTCCTGCGTGCTCCACATCGTTACGTAGTGTGACCGAAAACCCGTTCGAGAAGGCTCGGCGTGAGCTTCAGTCACTGAGTATGTTGGAACAACTACAAATTTCTCAGCAACGCAACGATCAGCGCATAGCCCAACTGGCTGCAAAAATCTCCACTGGCCTTGCTGAGATTGAGACGAATACTCGTTTAGGTGTATCGTGTTCATTAAGCCTAAGCGACCTCCAATCAGCCATTTCTAATTTCCAAGAAGCAACGGATAGAGCAATGGCTGCGGCTCAGGTGCTCGCTCATTTTACCCAGCTGCTAACCGTCGACTCCGCAGGCATCGAAGCCTATTTTAATGATTGTCAGCAGAAAAATGTGGAGATTCAGCAGGCAGATGTGATAGTCAACGGCCTTGAGGAACAGGCTTCAACTCTCAAGAAAACAGAAGAGGTCGTTAGGGAGCTGTTTACTGAAAAGATAGCCTCGCAACGAGCTTACACCAGCGCGGGTGAGAGAATATCGAGTCTGTTGCTCCAAACGGACGCGCTTCAGAATGAGGATGCGGGCAATGCGAGGTTCAATTCGTTCATACAGCAACTACAGTTGGAGTACGGTAATCTATATCGTGACTTGTTAGGCTATAAGCTTTCCTTGGAAAATTCGAGAATCGCTGGGATTGAGAAAAAGGCTGCCGATTATTACAAAGCGATCAATGACCACGATGATGAGCACGAACGCATCGAGTCTATCCGTTTTGATAAAGCCAGTGATGGCTACCGGATAAAGATCTCGAACGCTGACGGTACCTCCATTGATGCCTTCTCTATTCTGAGTGAAGGTCATTTGCGGACACTGGGTCTTTCGCTACTCCTGGCGATGGCCGAGAAAAATAATTTCCCGTTAATCGTTTTCGACGATGTAGTCAATGCTATTGACAGCGATCACCGCTCCAATATCATCGACTTGTTCTTTTCGGATCCGTACCTTAAGCGTACTCAAATGGTGGTCACGACACATGATCGCCTCTTTTGGGAGCGTTTCTGCATCATTGCAGAAAGGCATCCACAAGCCGACCAGCACTCCAGCTGTGTACTTAGCTATACAAACAAGGGTGTCGTGATTGTTGACTACGCAGGTGGGTTCCAGGCGAAGGTTCACGAGGCCTTAACGGTATATGACGTGAGGCAGGCGTTAATCTACTGCCGAATCTGGTTTGAGTCCATGGTGGTTGAATATTGCTTGGAGAATTCAGTATCGATCACTGCTAAGTTTGGGAAATCCAATCTTAAGAAAAATATATACTTACAGATAAGTCTGGAAAAAACCTTTGCGTTAGTTGAGCCTCATATTGCCTACGATCTAAAGCACTTCAATTTGATCAAGAACGATCTCGTTAACTGGAGCGGGCAAAATCAGGAGCATCATGCGTTCGATGAGGCCAGCTTGAATTTCGTTCACTCGAAAACCAGCCAAGAAGTCATTAAAATCTATGATGCACTCCGCTTGCTGGAGTGCCAGCTTTTTCCAAGCAAAAAGCAAGCCTCATGTCAGGACCTTCTTCAGGATGTGAACGAAAAAATCGACATGTGGGCTGTAAAAATCGAAAGACTTGGAAGAGCTCCAGCCGAGGTTCAGCTGGCTGCTAAGAAGAAGTTAGATCTTTTGCGTAAACGTGCAGATGAACTTACCCAGGAGCTCGCTTATGTTGAGGTTTGTCTGGCTGGAATGTCAGCTTGACTTTAGCGTACGATGTGAAGCCGAGTCACCTTGGTGGTTACCACAGGTGGAGTGAAACAAAAGAAGGCGGGTATTTATTTATATTGCTCTAACGTCCGTTTCTGGCCGAATCCTATCTCCCCTCCCACTGCTACACTGCCGACAGTATCAATAGCTGCTGATCGGAATGCGTAACCATGAGCCTATATGTCGAGAAAGCGCCCGTGCCGCTGGAGAAGGTGCGCCGCTATCTGGAGCCAGGGCCCATCGTGCTGGTCTCGTCGGCTTGGGAAGGGCGACGGAACATCATGACCATGGGCTGGCATACGGTGATGGCGCTCTCGCCGTCGCTGGTGGGCTGCATCGTCTCGGCCGGCAACCACAGTTTCGAGATGATCCGCCGTAGCCGCGAATGCGTCATTAACCTGCCGACGACGGCCCTGACCGATCAGGTGGTGGGTATCGGCAACAGCAGCGGCGCCGAGGTCGACAAGTTCGAACACTTCGGGCTGACCGTCCAGCCGGCGGAACGGGTAGGCGCCCCGCTGGTTGGTGAGTGCCATGCGCACTTCGAGTGTCGGCTATTCGACGACTCCCTGGTGGAGCGCTACGACTTCTTCATCTGGGAAGTCTTGTCGGCCCGCTCGGCGGTAGCGCCCGAGTACCCCGAGACCCTCCACTACACTGGCGACGGTGTCTTCACGGTGGCCGGCGAGATCATCGACCGGCGCGAGCAGTTCTTGCCACAGATGCTCTAGGCCTTGTCCGGCAGTGGCCTAGGTCTCACCCTCACCCCTCCCTCTTACCAATCGCCTCAATAATGCTTTCGCAAAACCAGCGCTGAGAGGGGGAGCGGCTGGCCTGGGCCTGCCAGTGCAGCGCGACTTCGAACTCGGGTACGTGAAAGGGCAGTTCGTGGATGGTCAGTGGCGAGCCTTCGGTGAAGCTGGCGGCGACTTGCAGCGGCATGATGGCGATCAGGTCGCTGTCGTGAAGCACCCGTGGCAGCACCGAGAAGTGCGGGATCTCGAGGCTCACCTTGCGCTGTATACCCTCCTGGCGCATGACCTCTTCGGCCATGCCATGCCCCGAGGAGGAGGTGACGGCGACATGGCGCGCGGCGATGAAGCGCTCGCGGGTCAAGGGGTCTTCCTCGAAGCGTTCCTGGTTGAGCAGGCACACGTAGCGATCCCTTAAGAGCACATGGCGCGCAATCGCCGCGCTCGTCAGCGGGCGGCTGCAGATCAGTGCATTGACCCTACCGGCGGCCAGCCACTCCTCGGCGTGCTCGATCTCCAGCGGCACCACTTCCAGCTCGGCCTGCGGCGCCTGGTCGTGCAGGTGGCGCATGAGCTTCGGCAGCAATGCCATTTCGCCCAGGTCGGTCAGGGCCAGCCGGAAGCGGCGGGTGCAGGTCGCCGGGTCGAAATCGCGGCTGCTCTCGATGGTGTCCTGCAGCTGCTGCAGGGCGTCGCGCAGCGAGGGGTAGAGCTGGCGGGCGGCAATGGTGGGCTCCATGCTCTGGCGAGTGCGCACGAACAGGCGGTCCTCGAAGAGGTCGCGCAGCCGGGCCAGCGCATAGCTGACCGAGGGCTGAGTGACGTAGAGCCGCTCGGCCGTGTGAGTGACGCTACCGGTTTCGTACAGCAGCACGAAGGTGCGCATGAGGTTGAGGTCGATGTGATTCATCGCATAGACACACTTTATTTTTCATAGAAAGAATATCGATTTGCTTGATTATAGCAGCGGCGACTAGCGTGAAGGCACGTACTGCACAAGACCAAGGAATCGAGCATGCCGAGCGTTCACGCCGTCACCTATTCGCTCCTGCGCCGCCAGGGCATCACCACCGTTTTCGGCAATCCCGGCTCCAACGAGTTGCCGTTTCTCAAGGGCTTTCCCGAGGACTTCCGCTACGTGCTCGGGCTGCACGAAGGCGTGGTGGCCGGGATGGCCGACGGCTACGCGCTGGCAAGCGGCCGGCCGGCGTTCGTCAACCTGCACGCCGCGGCGGGTACCGGCAACGCCATGGGCGCGCTGACCAACGCCTGGTATTCACATTCGCCATTGGTGATCACCGCCGGGCAGCAGGCGCGCTCGATGATCGGCGTGGAGTCGATGCTGGCCAACGTGGAGGCGCCGCAGCTGCCCAAGCCGCTGGTCAAGTGGAGCTACGAGCCGGCCTGCCCCGAAGACGTGCCGCGTGCACTGAGCCAGGCGATCCACAGCGCCTCGCTGCCGCCGCGGGGGCCGGTCTACGTCTCGATTCCCCACGACGATTGGGATCGCGAAGCCGGCGAAGACGCCGCGCTGGTGGTCGAGCGCGAGATCGACCACGCCGGTTTGCCGTCACCCGCGCAGATCGAGCGGCTGGCTCAGCGATTCAATGCCGCCGACAACCCGGTGCTGGTGCTGGGTCCGGAGGTCGATGCCCGCCAGGCCAACGGGCTGGCCGTGGAGCTGGCCGAACGCTTGAGTATGCCGGTGTGGGTGGCGCCTTCCGCCTCGCGCTGCCCCTTCCCCAATCGCCACCCTTGCTTTCGCGGCGTGCTGCCGGCGGCTATTGCCGGCATCGCCGCCCAGTTGGAGGGGCACGACCTGATCGTGGTCGTCGGCGCCCCGGTGTTCCGCTATCACAAGTACGCGCCGGGGCGTTACCTGCCCGAGGGGGCGCGGCTGGTTCACGTCACTGGCGATGCCAACGAGGCGGCCCGCGCCCCCATGGGCGATGCGGTGGTGGGCGACGTTCACGCCACGCTCGAGGCGCTATTGCCGCACATCGCGCCGAGCGAGCGGGCCATGCCCGAGCCGCTCCCCAAGGCGGCAGCGGCCGAGGATGGCGAGGGGCGCCTGGCCCCGGCCAACGTGTTCGACACCCTTGATGCCCTGGCGCCGGAGGATGCCATCTACATCAAGGAGTCGACCTCCACGGTGGAGATCTTCTGGGAGCGCGTCGAGATGCGCCAGCCCGGCAGCTACTTCTTTCCCGCCGCGGGTGGGCTCGGCTTCGGCCTACCGGCGGCGCTCGGCGCGCAGCTCGCCCAGCCGCAGCGCCAGGTCATCGGAGTGGTCGGCGACGGTTCGGCCAGCTACGCCATCACCGCACTGTGGAGCGCCGCGCAGTATCGAATTCCGGCGGTGCTGATCATCCTCAGGAACGATACCTACGGCGCCCTGCGCGGCTTCGCCCGGCACATGGCGGTGGATGACGCCCCCGGGCTCGACGTGCCGGGCATCGACTTCTGCGCCCTGGCTCGCGGCTACGGGGTCGAGGCGCGCCTGGCCGACTCCCGCGAGGCCCTGGTTGCAGCGCTGCAGGAGGGCTTCGCCATGGACCGGCCGCTGCTGATCGAGGTGCCGACCCTGCCCACCTGATCCGTTTCATGGAGCAATCGAAAGGCAGCCGACATAACGCCACCAATACAACGATAAAGAGGTCACTGACATGAAACACGCCATCTCACGCCTGCTGCTTGCCACTTCCGCCCTGGGGCTGTGCGCCTCGGCCGGCGCCGAGACCACCCTGCGCATGGCGCATCTCTGGCCGGAGGGCTCGGCGGTCAACCAGGAGATCTACCGGGCCTGGGCGGAACAGGTGGAGCAGGATTCCGGCGGCGAGCTCAAGGTCGAGATGTACCCTTCGCAGACCTTGAGCAAGGCCGATCAGGCCTATGACGCGACGGTCAACGGCATCGCCGATATCGCCGTCACGCTTCAGGGCTATACCGCCGGGCGGTTTCCGCTCACCGAGATCGTGCAACTGCCCGGTATCGTCAACAGCGCTTCCCAGGGCGCGTGCATCCTGCAGACCCTCTTTGAAGAAGGCGATATCGCCGGGGAGTACGACGATACCCGCGTGCTGTTCCTGTTCACCACGGGGCCGGCCTACCTGCATACCCGCGATACCGAGATCCGCACGCCGGACGATCTCGAGGGGCTGCGCATCCGCCGCCCCAGCGAGGTGGCCGGCGAGATGCTCGCCAGCATGGGCGCCCAGCCCCTGGGCATGCCGGCGCCGGACATCTTCACCTCGCTGCAGCGCGGCGTGATGGATGGCTTGAGCTTTCCCTGGGAGGCGATGAAGGTGTTTCGCATCAACGAGCTGACGAAGTATCACCTGCAGGTGCCGTACTACGCCGGTGCCATCGTGGCGACGATGAGTCAGGCGAGCTATGAACGACTCTCCCCCGAGATGCAGGCGGTGATCGACGAGAACAGTGGCATGGCCTGGGCCCAGCAGGCAGGGCGGGTCTTCGACGAGCTGGACAAGGCCGGTCGCGAGGAGGCCGTGGCTCAGGGCGACACCATCCATGTCGTTGAGGACCCGCTCAACGATCCCGACTGGGCCGAGCCGCTCAACCAGGGCACCGAGAACTATCTCAAGCGGCTCGAGGAGCGTGGCCTGGATGAGGCCCGCGCCATTTACGAGAAAGCCATGGGCCTGCGCGAGCAGTGCGAGGCGTAAGTGCTAGGCTCTATCCGAAAAGTGCCTGCGCTCGGCCATACGGCGTTAAAAATCGTCACTAGAACAATGAGGAGCTCGCCATGAATACCCTGGACCTGCTGATTGGCGGCCAATCCCGGCCCGCCCATGAATCCGCCACCTTCGAGCGCGCCAACCCGCTGAGCGGCAAGGCCGTCACCCAAGCGGCGGCGGCAACGATCGACGACGTCCAGGCCGCCGCCGAGGCGGCGGGAAAGGCTTTTGAAACCTGGTCGCAGATCGGCCCCGGTGAGCGGCGCGGCAAGCTGCTCAAGGCCGCCGAGCTGATGGAAGCGCGCCAGGCCGAGTTCATCGAACGCATGGTGGACGAGACCGGCGCCACGCCGGCCTGGGCGGGCTTCAACGTGATGGTGGCCGCCGGCATGCTGCGCGAGACGGCATCGCTGACCACCCAGATCCAGGGCGACGTAATCCCCTCCAACGTGCCCGACAATCTGGCCATGGGCGTACGGGTGCCGTGCGGCGTGGTGGTCGGTATCGCGCCGTGGAACGCGCCGATCATCCTCGGCACCCGGGCCGTGGCCACGCCGCTGGCGTGCGGCAACACGGTGATCCTCAAGGCCTCGGAGCAGTGCCCGGCGACCCATCACCTGATCGGTGAGGTGCTGGTCGAGGCGGGACTCGGCGAGGGCGTGGTCAATGTGATCACCAATGCGCCGGCCGACGCGCCCGAGCTGGTCGAGGCGCTGATCGCGCATCCCGCCGTGCGACGCATCAACTTCACCGGCTCCACCCCGGTGGGTCGCATCATCGCCGAGAAGGCGGCGCGCCACCTCAAGCCGGTGCTGCTCGAGCTGGGCGGCAAGGCGCCCTTCCTGGTGCTCGACGATGCCGACCTGGACGCCGCCGTGGACGCGGCGATCTTCGGTGCCTTCTTCAACCAGGGGCAGATCTGCATGTCCACCGAGCGGCTGATCGTCGATGCCTCGGTGGCCGACGCCTTCGTCGACAAGCTGGCCGAGCGGGCTGCGGCGCTGAAGGCCGGCGATCCGCGCGGGGAGGGCAATGCGCTGGGCACCCTGATCAACGCCGAGTCGGGCGAGAAGCTCCCCGGCCTGCTTGACGATGCCGTGAGCCACGGGGCGAGGCTGGCCAGCGGCGGCAAGGCCGAAGGCGTGGTCATGCCGGCCACGGTGGTGGATGGAGTGACGCCGCAAATGCGCCTCTATGCCGAGGAATCCTTCGGGCCGGTGGTGGCGGTGATGCGTGTCGAGGGCGAGGAGGAGGCCGTTCGGGTTGCCAACGACAGCGAGTACGGCCTATCGGCGGCGGTGTTCAGCCAAGACACGGCACGCGGACTCAAGGTGGCCGGGAAGATCCGCTCGGGCATCTGTCACATCAATGCCCCCACGGTGCACGATGAGCCGCAGATGCCCTTCGGCGGCACCAAGTCGAGCGGCTACGGGCGCTTCGGCGGCAAGGCGGGCATCGAGGAGTTCACCGAGCTGCGCTGGATCACGGTTCAGTTGGGGCCGCGGCACTATCCCATCTAGCCGGCTCAGTCGCCATGCCTTGCCCGAGGCATGGCGATTTGCAGCCCTCAATAAGTCAGTGTCTCTGCGAGCATGAACCTGATAACCCATGGAGTCGTGCGTGAGGTTCACTCGGTGAGCAAGCTTGGCGTCACCGCCTCCGGGAAGGTTCGCATCGTTTGCTGATTCCAGGTTTCGAAGTGATCCTGCATTGACTGACGAGCCAACTCCCGGTCACGAGTCTTGATGGCAGCCACAATCGCAATATGCGTTTCGTTGGTTTTCTTTTGCGCTTCTCGGGATTGCCTTGCCAAGATCCTGCGTTGGTGAAGGACCTTCTTCAGCACTGATGACAGCCCCTGAAAGATGATCAAGACAGCAGGGTTCTTCGCCATGATGGCAAGCTGCTCATGGAATTCGTAATCAGCCTTTATCCCTTCGAGAACATCAGTGGACTTCACGATTCTATCGCAAAGCCGTTCGAGCCTTTCCAGCTCATGAGGCTGATGATTCACCGCGGCGGCCTGAACGATCTCTTTTTCGAACATTTCCCTTGCCGTCTCGAGGTGATCGACGGAAATGTAATTGAGCTTTAGCGCAAGTTCGAAATAAAGCTGTATGAAGACCGGCTCAGGCATCTTGAGAAAAGTGCCACTGCCCTGCTTGCGCTCGATGAAACCAAGGCTATGTAGTACCGAAAGTACATTCCTGACCGAGGAGCGATGCATGGAAAAGTGCTCACACAGCGCTCTCTCCGGTGGAAGTTTCAAACGGCCATCCCTGGACAGCTCGGAGACGGAAACAAACTCCTTCAGCCTGTCCAGAAGGTTCGGATCGATCTGGCTCATAACGTCATCCAAGCGCTGCCCCCATACCACGACCACAAGGGCAGCTTAGCATAGTCAGTGAATGTGCATGCCACCGTTGACATCCAGGGTTGCTCCCGTGATGTAGCCCGAGAGCTCGCTGGCCAGGAACAGAAAGGCGCTAGCGACGTCATCGGGCGTACCCAGCCGAGCGAGGGGAATGCTTTCCAGAATCTTGGCCTTCATCTGATCGTCGAGCTTGCCCGCAGTGATGTCAGTAGCGATCAGACCCGGGGTGACAGCGTTGATGCGGATGCCGTGTGCCCCCAGCTCCCGCGCCATGGCCTTGCCGAGCCCCAGCATGCCAGCCTTGGCAGCGCTGTAGTGCGGTCCACCGAAGATACCGCCGCCACGCTGCGCGGACACGGAGGATGTATTGATGATGGAGCCTGCCCCGGCCTGCTTCATATACGGAACGACAGCCTGCGACATGTAGAGCATGCCACGAAGGTTGACGTCAAGGATACGGTCATAGTCTTCCGGCGAAATTTCTTCGAACTTCACTGGTTGGGTGATGCCGGCATTATTGACGAGCACATCGATGCGACCGAACTTGTCAATGACGGCCTTCGCCAGATTCCGGCAGTCATCACGATTCGCTACGTTTCCGGTCACCACCAGAGAACGCTCGGGATCGAACTCACCTCGTATCTTCTCGCAGGCCTGCTCGTTGATATCGGAAATTACCACCGAGGCCCCATGTTCATAGAAGAGCCTGGCGGTTCTCAGGCCGATCCCCTTTTCACCTGCGGCGCCGGTGACGATGCACACTTTGTCTTTAAGCAGCATGATATTGTCCTCTTATGCATGTTCGGAAAGTAAAGCCAACTCCTGAAGGGAGCGGGTAACGCGCGACTCGATCACCTCGAGTGGCAGTGGTTTCTCATCACGCCATGGCTGGGCATTCGCGTCACGATGGAGGCGGAACGGAAGTTCCAGTGAAAATGGCTTGCCTTGCTTCAGAAGCACTGCTGCTATCTCGGTGTCATCCAGATCTCCCTTTCCAAAGGCAACGAAGTCGAAGCCGTCTGCGGTTCGGACGCAGGGCTTGAGATGGAAATGGTTGGCACTGCTCATGGCTTCGCTGGCATCGCTGAGCGGTTCACGATCGGGGCAGTGCGACAGCAGATTGCCGACGTCATAGTTGATGCCAAACGCATCACGATCCAGTCGCTCCAGCAGGCCAGGCACGTCGCCAGCATGATCGAGCACGTTGGGCTCCCCGTTGCCGGGGTTTTCAAGCAGGACGCGCACTTCGTACTTCCGTGCTATTGCCGCCAATGTATCGGCCTGCCGGAAGAAGGCGTCGCCACGCTCGAGCGTAGCGGCGTTGGTAATCACGTAGGATGCCCCTAACCTGGCAGCGAAGCGGCAGCGTGCCTCGAGCCTGTCAGAGGCATCCTCACTGCCCAGGTCAATATGCCCTGAAAAGTAGCGACACTCCTGTCCATGTCGCTGCATCTGGCTCTTCAGGTCTTTGGCGAAGTGGTCGGTAAAGTCGCTGTCGGTAAATGCCTGCACATAGCCCTCGATGAAGGCGAACTCGACATGGCGCACGCCGCAGCGGGCCAAGGATGGCAGGATCTTGTCGAACCCGTAGCCATCGTAGGCCGCTGTGCTCACAGATACATAGCTGGTCATTGATGACTCCTCAGCCCGTGCCGTTGAGCAGCCGGTAGGTACGAATCAGCTGGCTGTCATCGAGCTGGCCTTCACCGCGCTGGGAACTGGACACGAACAGCTGACGAGCGGTTTCCGCCAATGGAGTAAAGGCCTTGGAGGCTTTCGCGGAGTCGCAGACGATGCCCATGTCCTTGCAGAAGATATCGATGGCGCTGGTAACATCGCCCGGCTCGGCAATCATTCGCGGTCCGCGATCCTTGAGCATCCAGCTGGACGCTGCAGACCCCGTCACCATGGATAACATCAGCAACGCATCGATACCGTTCTTCTCGGCTAGCGACAGCGCCTCGGCGGCGGCGGCGATATGCACACCGCACAGCAGTTGGTTGACTGCCTTCATCGCGGAGCCTTGTCCCGGCTGTTCCCCCGCTTCGTATACGGCCTTGCCCAACACCTCGAATGCCGGACGACATCTCGCCAAGGCGTCGTCCTCCCCCGAGGCCATGATGGTAAGTTCACCGGCGCGAGCGCCCACCACGCCTCCAGAGACCGGGGCATCCACATAACGCAGGTCGGGCCTCACCGCTGCGACGTCTCTCGCCATGGCCGCAGCATCGTCGGGCGCTATGGTAGACATCTGAACGATGCAGGCACCCTGCCCCAGCGACTCGACGACTCCCTTCTCGAACAGCAGTGAGCGGACCTGGTCGGCATTGACCACCATAAGGAAGAGCGCCTCGCAGCTGGCGAAATAGCGACTCTCTTCCTCGGTTGAGATCGCTTGGCCGTTGAATTCTTGCGCTTTCTGTTCGAGCGCATCGATGCCGAGCACCTGGAAGCCGCCTGCTTTCATTTGGGATGCCATGGGCCACCCCATGGCCCCCAGTCCTGCAAAAGCGATATTTCGCATAATCACACCTCAATAAACGATCAGAGCCGGCACATAGGAAACAAGCAGCAGTACGATGATCGCGACCAGATAGAAGGGGCCCAGCTCCTTCACCACGGCCCCGATACGCTCACGGGCAATGGCGGAGGAGACGAACAGCGTAGTGCCGATAGGCGGCGTGAACAGGCCGATGCTGAGATTCACGCACATGATGATGCCGAGCTGCACGAGGTCCAGCCCGATCGCATTGGCGATGGAGACCAGCGTCGGTCCCAGCAGCAGGATGGCGGCGGGCAGGTCGAGGAACATGCCGATGAAGAGCAGCAGCAGGTTGATCGCCAGGATGATCAGGATCGGATGCTTGAGATACTCCACGGCCCACTGGGCGACTGCCTGCGGCACGCCACCGGAGGTCAGAATGTAGGCAATGATGTTGGCCGCCGCGATGATCAGCATGACGATGCCCGTAGTGATCACCGTGTTCACCAACGCACTCATGACTCGGTCGGCAGTGAGATCGCGATAGATGACGATGCTGACCACCAGTGCATAGGCAACGGCGATGATGCTCACCTCGGTAGGTGTGGCAATACCGGCCCTCAGCAGCACGAGAATGAATACCGGCATCAGCAGCGCCGGCAGAGCGGTTATCAGCGTGCTTCTCACCTCGGCGCGAGTGTGCTTGAGCGTAAGCCGCGGGAACCCACGGCGCCTGCCGATGATATAGCAGGCCAGCATCATGCCACCGGCGAGCATCAGTGCCGGGATCACTGCCGCGATGAACAGTGATGCAATGGAGCTGTTCGAGACGGTGGCAAACAGGATCAGTGGAATCGAAGGCGGCATCAGGCCAGCGATTACCGATGAGGCCGAGGTGACGGCCGCCCCGAAGGCACCGGGATAGCCTTCTCTCTTCTGCCAGGGAATCAACATGGAGCCGAGTGCCGAGGCCTCGGCCACCGAAGAGCCGGAGACGCCACCGAAAACGGTCGAACCCACTACGGTAACCTGCCCGAGGCCGCCGTGATATTTTCCAACCAACATAGAAGCCAGACTCACCAGCTTCTGGCCCAGTTTGCCTGACATCATCAGGCCACCCGATAGAATGAAGAAGGGGATCGCTAGCAGAGGAAAGCTTTGTGTCGGCTGAAAGATCTTCATGACCGCCATGCTTGACGGCATAGGGCCGAAGACAGACAGTGCTGCCCAACCACTAATCACCAGCGAGTAGCCGACCGGCATTGCCATCAAAAGAAACAGAATAAAGCCAATGAGCATTTGGGCCGTCATATTCCGTCCTCCCCATGAGAGGTCTGAGGCTCGGAGAATTGATCTCCGCCGGTCAGCACCATCGCGATGTTAATGAGAGAGACGACTGCCAGGCCCATGAATCCGATCACCACTGACCAGTAAGCCCAGGACATGCCGATCCGGGTTATCGGGAGTCGCTGGGTTCCTGCGATCTCAACGACATCCAGTCCATGAACTGCCATGACACCGAAGGCAATCATCGCAATGACGTTGACGGCCAATACAGTTATCTTCTTCGGAAATTTTGGCAGTTTTTCTACTACCAGTTCGACTCCAATATGCTCGTTCCTGGCAGCAGCAGCCACGATGGCGCTCATCGTCAACCAGGGAAAAAGCAGATTGGGTACTTCCGTCACCCATCCCAGGTTAGTGGAGAGCACATACCGGACCACAACGCCCAGCAATAGAGAAAGGAAAATGGCCACGATGGATACGATGGATATCCATTTGGAGGCGTGATAGATGATATTTTTTGAGCTCACTAGCAGTGAAGTGGGCGTACCCACTTCACCACTGCGGCTCTCTTCCGAGAGCTTCATGAAAAGCCCCTCCCGTTACTGCGACTCGCTCTGAGCCGCATTGATGACCATCTCGACCAGGTCGGGATACTCATTGCGCCAATGGTCATAAACGGATGCCGTGGCTTCGATGAAAGGCTCTGGGTCCACTTCATTGAACGCCACACCGGCGTCTTCCATTACACTGCGAAGTTCCTCATCAGCCTCAAGAGAGGCCTGACGATTGAATTCCCCGGCCTCGATGGCAGCATTTTTAATCACTTCCTGCTGCTCTTCCGTTAGGGTGTCCCATACAGCCTTGCTCATCAGTAGTGGAGTGGACTCATATTTATGGCCGGTCAGCGAGATGTAGTCCTGCACCTCATGAAGCTTGGATGAATGAATATTCATCAACGGGTTCTCCTGACCATCCACGACTCCCTGCTCAAGGGCAATGTACAGCTCGGAGAAGTTCATTGGGGTCGGATTGGCATCTAGTGCCTCGAAGATGTCGACGGTCATCTCGTCGGGAGGAGTGCGGATTTTAAGGCCTTTGAGATCCTCAGGCGTCTCGATGGGACGAACATTGTTACTGACGTGTCGAATGCCGTTATCCCACAGCGCGAGAAGCACCAGGTTCTGCTCTTCCGCCAGTTTCTTCAGCTCGTCCCCGACTTCTCCGTCCATCACTGTCCAGGCGCTGGGAAGCGAGTCGAAGAGGAACGGCAGGCCGAGTACGGAAAACTGCGGAACGACGCTCGAGGTCGCTCCCTGGCTATTGGTGCTGAAAGCCAGCGTCCCCATTCTCATCTGGGTCAGCGCTTCCATGTCATCGCCATACTGGGCGTTGCCACCTACGTCTACTACCAGCTGTCCATCAGTGCCTTCCTCTACCAGCTCGGCGAAGCGTTCGGAGGCATCCCACTTCGGATTACCCTCCGCTGCATTGTGGGCAAGCTGGAGCGTTTGCTGAGCAGCGGCGGTACCGGAAAGGAAAATGGCAGTGATGGCGGATCCAATCAATGTCGCTTTCATGACGTTTCTCTCTGTTCAGATAGTTGTTGTAAATGTAGCTAACGTCTTAAATCGTTGGCTTTATTTCTTCGCTTGTGGAGACATGTTGCTCTAGGGTTTTCACTACCTCCTTGGTTGAAATTCCATAACGGTCATGGAGGGTCGGCAGGGCGCCAGCATCCAGAAATTCATCGGGCAGACCGATCTGACGGAACTTGACCGACACGCCTTCCTTCATCAGCAGTGACGCGATGCTTTCCCCCAAGCCGCCGACAATCGAGTGGTTCTCGGCCACGAAGACGGGGCGATCGGGGTGAGAGCGAA
The DNA here is from genome assembly GCF_002930105.1 of Billgrantia saliphila. Taxonomy (GTDB): domain Bacteria; phylum Pseudomonadota; class Gammaproteobacteria; order Pseudomonadales; family Halomonadaceae; genus Halomonas; species Halomonas saliphila. The sequence goes on from NZ_PJRN01000012.1 coordinate 108,267, forward strand.
CCTCCGCCAGGATGGCATCAGTGTCCAGCGGCTTGATTGTGGCGCAGTGCATAACAGCCACATCGACACCTTTCTCCTTCAGCTCATCGGCGGCCTCGATCGCCCGCATCGTCATGAGCCCGGAAGAGATAATCAAAGCATCGCTGCCATCCATCAGCCGCTTGGCCTTGCCAATCTCGAAGCGGTAGCCTTCGAAGCGGTCCATGACGCGCGGTACCTTGCCCCGCAGCAATCGCAAGTAGACGGGGCCGTCGAAATCCACCATCGCTTGCACTGACTGCTCGATATCCACCGCATCGCAGGGGTCGATGATGGTCAGATTCGGCATGCCGCGGAAGATGGCGACATCCTCGGTGGCTTGGTGGCTCGGCCCATAGCCGGTGGTAAGCCCCGGAAGCGCACTGATGATCTTGACGTTCAACTTCTCCTCGGCAATCGCCAGGCAGATGAAGTCGTAGGCCCGGCGTGAGGCGAAGACACTGTAGGTCGTAACGAAGGGGATGAAGCCCTCGCGAGCCATGCCTGCCCCTGCCATCATGAGCAGCTGTTCGGCCATGCCCATCTGGTAATACCGATCGGGATAGGCCTGAGCGAAGATATGCAGATCGGTATACTTGCCCAGGTCCGCCGTCATGCCCACGATCTTCGGGTTCTTCTCGGCGGCCTCTACCAGCGCGTGTCCGAAGGGGGCCGACGTCGTCGGCTGTCCTTCTCCGGCAATGGACGCAATCATTGCCGAGGTTTTCAATTTCTGCTTGGCGCTCATCTCATTTCCTCCTTACTGGACATCGTAGGCTTCATCGAGCTGCTTGAGCGCCACACTCCACTCATCCTCATCAACACGAATGAAGTGGGTCTTGTCCCGAGTCTCGAGAAACGGCACACCGCGACCCATCAGGGTGTCGCAGATGATGACGCGAGGTTTGTCGGCACTGCTTTCCATGGCGCTGTCGAAGGCTACGATCAACGCCTCCAAATCATTGCCATCGACGCGATAGGTCTCCCACCCGAACGCCGCCCACTTGTCGGCGATCGGTTCGTAGTTGAGTACGGTGGAGGACTTGTCGTCGGCCTGTTGATCGTTGACATCCACAATCGCAATCAGATTGTCCAGCTTCCAGTGGGCCGCAGAGGCGACGGCCTCCCAGGTCGAGCCTTCGTTCAGCTCACCGTCCGATAACAAGTTGAATATGCGCGAGGCACTCTTCTTACGCTTGAGACCCAACGCCATGCCGACACCAATACCTAGGCCGTGACCCAGAGAGCCACCGGTAATCTCCATGCCCGGCGTATAGTCGGCCATGCCTGACATGGGCAGGATGCTGTCATCGCTGCCGTAGTCTTCGATTTCATCTTCGGAGATGACGCCGGCCTCGATCAGGGCAGCATAGAGGGCGATGGCGTAGTGCCCGATGGACAGCAGGAAACGATCCCGCTCCTCCCATTCGGGGTTCTTGGGATCCAGTTTCAGCGCTCGGAAATAGGCAACCGCCAGGACGTCGGCAACCCCCAAGGCCTGGCCGACATAGCCCTGGCCCTGCACCTCGCCCATGCGCAAGGCGTGGCGACGAATCTTGTAGGCCCGCTGCCGAAGCATCTCGACGGCGCTGGCCTTCGATGTGGTAGCTGCGTCACTCATTCCAGTCACCTCCAATTGGTTGACCATTTCAAGGTAGAGATGGCCGATTGGTTGCGAAATAAGACCTTAGTCTATTTTTAATTTTAAGGATTCCGTATATAGGTCCCTGGGCTGGATAGCCTCGCGTTCATTAACCTGACAACAAATTGTCGAGTGTTTTGAATTCTGAGTTTATTGTTTATAAACAAAAATATATACGTCTTTCAGTGGGGTGTCGGCAGACTTGATCTGATATGTATATAGACAAACTGAATTAGAATTTCAGCATGCCCCCGTCTTGTCTGCATTCAAAGGAACCAGTTTGTTTTCTAAGTGGTCAACCATTTATTGAAAATTGGTTGGCATATGCGGATGTCGGAGACAACAGTTCCTCTGCCGGGTCATTCCTACTGGCCCACGACTTTAGTCTTGTGTCGGCTATGGGTGCTTCGGGCGAGAAACGCAAACGGCAGCCCGTAGGCTGCCGTTCATAGAGGAAGGAAGGGGGATCAGGCGGGACAATCGTTCTGCAGGGCCATCGCGGACTCGTAGATCTCGCCCGCCTGGCTGCCGGTTTCTTCCAGGTAGCGGTCGATGGTCTCCTGCAGTACGGGCGCCCAGTCGGGATGGTCGAGGGCGTTCTCGATGACCAGAAACTCGTGGCCGGCCGCTTCGGCGTCCTGGCGGCCCTGGCGGATCAGTTCGTCGTAGACGGCGGCGGCGCGCAGCGACCATTCCATACCGCTATGGTCGTCGATCACCTGCTGCAGGTCCTCGGGCAAGCCGTCATAGGTGCGCTGGCTCATGGTGGCGAACAGCGACAGGTCGTAGAGCGGCACCTCGGTGTGATAGCTGGCCAGTTCGTTGAGGCGGAAGGTCTTCATGCCTTCCCAGTTGAAGCTCAGGCCGTCGACTACGCCGCGCTGCATGGCGGTGAAGACCTCGGGGGCGGGCATGCCCACGGCCTGAGCGCCTAGCCGGGTGAACATGTCGCCCACCACCGGCGTGGGGCGGCGCAGGCGCAGGCCCTCCAGGTCCTGGGGGGTCTCGATCAGGCGCTCCCGGGTGTGCAGGTAGCCGGGTCCGGTGGTGAACATGAACAGCGGGCGGCTATCGGAATACTCCGTCTCGAAGTGGCCTTCCTCGTAGAGCGACTGCAGGATGCAGGACCCTTGGCGGCTGCTGGCCGAGACGCCCGGCAGTTCGACCACCTGGGTCAGCGGGAAGCGTCCCGCGTTGTAGCCCTGGGCCGAGGCGCCGATATCGGCGACACCGTTGACGGCGCTTTCGTAGGTCTTGTCGGACTTGGCCAGGGTCTGGCTGGGGTAGACCTCCACCTCGAGGCGGCCATCCGAGGCCGCTTCGACGCTCTCCGCCCAGGCCTGGAACAGCTCGCGGTCGATCAGCGAGCCGCCGGGCCAGACGTGGGCGATGCGCAGGGTGGTCGCCTCGGCCAGGGTCGGCGTGGCCAGGAGAGCGGCGGCCAGAGCGCTGGACAGGGCGATACGGTTCACGATCTTGCTGGGTGTCATGGGGATTCCTCTTGTCGTTATGTTGTCGTTTTGTTGTTGGATCACTTACAGGTCCAGCACCAGGACCTTGCTCTTCGAGCGTGAACAGCAGGGGGTGAACTGGTCGTTGGCGGCATGCTCGCCGTCGTCCAGGTAGAGATCCCGATGATCGGGCTCGCCCTCCAGCACCCGGGTCAGGCAGGTGCCGCACACCCCCTGCTCGCAGGAGACCATGATCTCGATGCCGTTCTCGGCCAGTACCTGGTACACCGTCTTGTCGGGGGGCACGGAGAAGCTGGCGCCGCTGCTGGCGATCCTGACCTCGAAGCTGTCGTCGTCCGCGGTGTCGGTCACGGCGCCCGTGAAGTACTCGGTATGCAGCCGCTCGCCGGGCCAGCCCTTCGCCTTGGCAGTCGAGAGCACCGCGTCGATGAAGCCGGCGGGGCCGCATACGTAGACGCGGGCCTCGGGGTCTGGCGTTCCCAGCAGAGTCTCGAGATCCAGCTTCTGCTCCGGCGCGCCGTCGTCGAAATGGAAGTGCACCCGCTCGGCGAAGCCGGAGTTGGCGATGCGCTTGCGAAAGGCGGTGCGCTCGACGCTGCGCGTGCAGTAGTGCATCTCGAAGTCGCCCTCGGTGTGGGCCAGTCGCTCGGCCATGCACAGCAGTGGAGTAATGCCGATGCCTCCGGCCAGCAGCAGGGTGCGGCCGGCGGGCTTGAGCGGAAAGTGGTTCTTCGGCGCGCTGATCTGCAGCAGATCGCCCACCTGGATCTCCTCATGCATGGCCACTGAGCCGCCGCGGGAGGCGGGTTCGTTGAGCACGCCGATCAGGTAGCGGTCGCGCTCCTCGGGGTGGTTGCACAGCGAATACTGGCGAATGAATCCGTCCTTCACCCGCACGTCGATATGCGCGCCGGCGCTGAACGCGGGCAGCGGCCTACCATGCGGATCGGCCAGCTCGAAGGTGACGATATCCTGGGCTTCCGGGTGGCGCGCCTTGACCTCGACGATCAGCGAGAGAGGAACGCCGCTCATGCCGTGGCCTCCTCTTTGTCGGCTTCCTGCTCCTCGGCGAGGATGCGGTCGATGATGCGCCGCGCCTGAACGCCGCCGCCGTCGATGTTGAGCTTGAGCAACTGGCGATCCGGATAGCGCAGCAGATTGCGCTGCTGGGCCTCGAGCATCTCCAGGTCCTCGGCGAAGATCTTGCCCTGGCCCTCGCGGATTCGCTCGGTGAGCGCGTCGTCCTCGGGCTTGAAGTTGCGCGCCATGCCCCAGAAGTACCAGATCGAGGTGTCGGTCTCGGGGGTGATGAAGTCCACCACGATGCTCGACGCCTTGACCTCCGCCGGGGCTTCGTAGCCGCCGTGGCCGGCGTGGGCCACGCCGACCTCGATATGGACATGGCTCGGCGGGGTGAAACGGCAGATCTGCCAGCGGTCCACCGGCACGTCGTCGGCCAGGCCGTTGCCCCGCAGCGCCGCCTGCCAGAAGGGCGGCGCCGGAATGCTCGCCATGTGCCGGCTGGTGATGACCGCGGTGCCATCGACGCGGGTCTCGGGGGCGGCTTCCTCGATCTCCGGCTGGCCGATGCTCGAGGCATGCACATAGGTCTCATGGGTAAGGTCCATGAGGTTGTCGATCATCAGGCGGTACTCGCAACGGACGTGATAGAGCCCGCCGCCGTAGGCCCAGTCCGGGTGGTCGGCCCAGTGCAGTGCCGGAATCAGGTCGGGGTCGGCCTTGTCCGGGTCGCCCGGCCAGATCCACACGAAGCCATGGCGCTCTTCCACCGGGTAGGCGCGAACGTTGGGGAAGCCGCGCACTCGCTGGCCCGGCATGCCGGCGCACTTGCCGTCGCAGCCCATCTCCAGGCCGTGGTAGCCACACACCAGCTTGCCGTCGCGTACGAAGCCGAGCGACAGCGGGGCGCCGCGGTGGGGGCAGAAGTCTTCCACGGCAGCGACACGCCCCTCGTCGCCGCGAAAAAATACGATAGGCTCGTTGCAGATGGTGCGTCCCAGCGGCTTGTCCGCGAGTTCGTCCGGGGTGCCGGCGACGTACCAGGTGTTCTTGGGGAAGGGGGCCTGTGCGGTCATGGTTCTCTCCTCGGCGGGTCACGGTGCGATGTTGTATTTGGATCCAAAGTAAAGGTCCTATGGTAAAAACAGGTCAACTTATGCTTTAGTTGGATCCAATTGGCGAGTTCGGAACAACGATAGGAAAATCAGGTGGGTAACAGCGACAAGAGCGTGGTGAGCCGATTGCGCAAGCTGATCGGCGAGGGGCACTATCCCTCGGGCGAGCGTCTTGGCGAGGTGGCGGTGGCGGAGCAGCTGGGCGTCTCACGGACCCCGGTGCGCCTGGCCTTCCGCACCCTGGAGCAGGAGGGGCTGCTGCAGCGGGCCGGCAAGCGCGGCTTCATGGTGCGCGAGTTCACCGAGGCCGACGTGCATTGCGCCGTGGAGGTGCGCGGCGTGCTGGAGGGGCTGGCGGCGCGCCGCCTGGCCGAGCACGGTTTATCCGGGGCGCTGGAGGCCGAGCTGCAGGTTTGGATCCAAAGGGGGCGGGATCTGTTGGCTAAAGGCTATTTGGAGGAGCGCGATGTCGACGTCTGGAGTGAGCTCAACCGTCATTTCCACGAAGCCATCGTCGGTTCGGCCGGTAGCCCGGTAATCGGTGATGCCATCGCCCGCAACAACCACCTGCCCTTCGCCGCCGCCGACTCCATCATCATCGACAGCGAAGCTTTGGATCGGGAGTATCGCAAGCTGCAACTGGCCCAGGTGCAGCACGAACTGGTGGTTCAGGCGCTGCGCCACGGCGAGGGGGCGAGAGCCGAGATGCTGATGCGCGAGCACGCCTTCATCGGCCTGCGCTACGGGGAGCTGTTGGGCCTGGGCTCGGGACGCGGGCAAGCGGAAGACTGACGTCGTCGAGTACGCTACCAAGGGGCCGTTCCGCCGGCGGGGGCCGACTCATAGACCAAGGTCGATTACGAAGTCGCTTGGCGGTAGTTTATTCTTTCACGCATGCGAACTCATGTTCGTTTTGCGAACATTCCTACAATAAACGAGGAATCATCATGAAGCCTACTTTTGCACGGTGCCTGCTGGCAGCTTCCATTGCCGGACTGACGATAGCTTCCGCCGCCCAGGCTTCCACTACCCTGCGCATGGCCCACTTCTGGCCGGGCGCCTCGGGGATCAACCAGGACATCTTCGAGGCCTGGGCCGACACCATCGAGGAGGAGTCCGGCGGCGAGCTGCGCGTCGAGATGTTCCCCTCCGGCACCCTGGCCAAGCCCGACGCCATCTACGAGGCGGTAGGCAACGGCATCGCCGATATCGGCGCCACGGCGCAGGGCTACACCGCAGGCCGCTTCCCTCTGTCGCAGATCGTCGAGCTGCCCGGCGTGGCGGGCACCGCCACCCAGGGTGCCTGCGTGCTCCAGACCCTCTACGACGAGGGCCATCTCGACGAGGAGTATGCCGATACGCGGCCGCTGTTCATGTTCACCACCGGGCCGGGCGGGATTCACACCATCGACACCGACGTCCAGGTGCCGTCCGACCTCGAGGGCCTGCGCATTCGTCGCCCCACCGCCGTGGCCGGCGAGATGCTCGAGAACATGGGCGCCAACCCCGTGGGCATGCCGGCGCCGGAGATCTACACCGCCATGCAGCGTGGCGTCGTCGACGGCCTGAGCTTCCCGTGGGAGGGCCTCAAGGGCTTCCGCATCAACGAGCTGGTCAACTATCACACCGAGGTGCCGTTCTACACGCTGATCTTCGTGGCCACCATGAGCCAGCGCACCTACGACGGCCTGAGCCCCGAGCAGCAGGCCGTGATCGACGCCAACTCCGGCATGAAGTGGGCCGAAAACGCCGGCGCCGTCTTCGATCGGCTCGACGTGGAGGGTAAGCAGGAGGCCAGAGACGCCGGCCACACCATCCGCGAGATCGAGAATCCGCTGGAGGATCCGGACTGGCAGGCGCCGCTCCAGGATGGCATCGAGAGCTATCTTGCCCAGGTCGAGGAGCGTGGCCTTCCGGCCCGCGAGGTCTACGAGGCGGCCCTCGCCGCCAGCGAGTCCTGCGCGGCCGATCAGGGGTAAGCCATGCGGGCTTTCCTCGAACGGGCCAGCCACTGGCTGGCCCTCGTCTGTCGCGTCGTCGCCGGCATCGCCCTGCTGGCGCTGCTGACGGTGACCATCGCCGACGTCGGCACCCGCTACCTCTATCGTCTCACCGAGGGGGCCATCGCCCTGCGCGTCTCCGGCAGCGTGGAGCTGGTGAGCTACCTGATGCTCTGCGCGCTACTGGCCGCCATGGCGGCCAACGTGGAGCGCAGCCAGGTGGTGGTGGAGGCCTTCTCCCATGGCCTCGCGCCGGCCATCAAGCACCGGCTGCACGGTGTCTATCTGCTGGGCTTCGCCGCGCTGGGCCTGGCGCTCTTCCTCGGCCTGCTCGAGTCGGCCACGGCGGCGTCCCGTCACGGCGAGGTCACTCAGGACCTGCGCCTGCCCTTGGGCCCTATCTACCAGGTGGCCGCGGCGCTCAGTCTGTTGCTCGGCGTGCGTAGCCTGATCCACGCGCTGCTCGGTGCGGTCTTCGGCGCCGAACAGGAGGTTTCCCATGGGGAGTGAAGCGATCGGCGCCATCGGCCTCGGCATGCTGCTGGTGCTGATGGTGCTGCGCGTGCCGGTGGCGCTGACCATGCTGGCGGTCGGGGTGGTGGGCTTCGCCCAGGTCATCAGCTGGGACGCGGCCATCGCCCAGGTGAAGACGGTGCCGGTGGAAGTGCTCTCCAACTATAGCTTCAGCGCCGTGCCCATGTTCATCCTGATGGGCGTGCTGGCGGCGCACTCCGGCATGGCCGGCAAGCTGTTCCACTCCACTCGGGTGATCTGCGGCGGCTGGAAGGGCGGTCTGGCGATCGCCGCGGTGGGCTCTTGCGGCATCTTCTCGGCGATTTCCGGCTCGTCGCTGGCCACCGCCAGTACCATGACCCGGGTCGCGCTGCCGGAGATGGAGCGCTACGGCTACAACCGGGGACTCGCCACCGGCGCCCTGGCCGCCGGCGGCACGCTCGGCATCATGATCCCGCCCTCCATTGCACTGCTGATCTACGCCATCCTCACCGAGCAGTCGGTGGGCGACATGTTCATGGCCGGCCTGGTGCCGGGGCTGATGGGGCTGGTGATGTACGCGCTCACGGTCAGCGTGGTGATGCGGATCAAACCCTCGCTGGCGGTGGCCGGCGAGCCCACGCCGTGGAAGGAGAAGCTGCTGTCGATGACCGGCCTGGTGCCCTTCTTCGCCGTGTTCCTGGTGATGATCCTGGGCATCTACTTCGGCGCCTTCACGCCTACCGAGGGGGCCAGCGTCGGCGCCTTCGCCACGCTGCTCTATGCTCTGTTCAAAGGCATGCGCTGGAGCGGGCTGTGGCACAGCGTGCAGGAGACCCTGGCGCTCTCCGCGGTGGTGTTCTTCATGCTGGTGGGCGCCGAGACGCTGGGTTATTTCATCTCGGTGTCGCGCATCTCGTTCTCGATCAGCGATTTCCTCTACGGCGCGGACCTGACCCCGATGCTGGTGGTGCTGTGCATCCTGCTGCTCTACTTCGTGCTGGGCATGTTCATGGACTCCATCGCCATGCTGGTGATCACCGTGCCGGTGGTGTATCCCATCATCCAGTCGCTGGGCATCGACCCGGTGTGGTTCGGCATCATCACGGTGCTGACCGTGGAGCTCGGGCTGATCACCCCGCCGGTGGGCATGAACGTGTTCGTGATCAAGGCCATGGCGCCCCACGTGGGGCTCGGTGAGATATTCCGTGGCGTGGCGCCGTTCATCGTCTCGGACTTCATTCGCCTGGCGCTGCTGGTGGCGTTCCCCGTGCTGACGACTCTGTTTTTGATCTAGCGCGTCGACGCTCACCACGCCCCCGGCTCAGTTCGCCTGACCGGGGGCGTCGTGTTTACGGGGTTCCGCCCGCGTGCTGCCGCACCCTGAAGTCCCGCGGCGAGAGGCCGGTATTGCGCTTGAAGAAACGGGTGAAGTAGGCCGGTTCGGAAAAACCGAGGCTGTCGGCGATCTGGCTGATGGTCATGTTGGTGTAGGTGAGCTGGCGCTTGGCCTCGAGCAGCAGACGCTCGTGAAGTAGCTGGAGCGCGCTGCGGTCGGCCAGGCGGCGGCACAGGGCGTTGAGGTGCGCGCTGCTCATGCCGAGCTGCTCGGCGAAGCGCTCGACGCCGGGCTGCTGGCGGTACTGCGCCTCGATCAGCGCCTGGAAACTCGCCAGGTGCTCGTATCCGCGCTGGCGCACCCCCGGGGCGGAGCCGGGCAGGGCGTGCGGCTCGGCCAACCGCGCCAACGCCACCGCCAAGGCCTCGACCAGCGCATCCAGCATGCGGTCGCGTCCCGGCGCGGGCTGGCGGTACTCGGCGTCGATCTCGGCTATCAAGATGGCCAGGCGCCGGGCCTGGGGTGCTTGCACGAGCCGATGGTAGTCGGCGTGCCGGAGTACCTTGGCCTGCTCCCCGAGTCGCTGCTCCAGCCGCTCGGCTAGCGGCCGTGCCAGGGTGATGACATGGCCTTCGACATCCTGTGAGAAGTGAAAGCCATGGATGGTCATCGCCGGCACCACGATCGCGAGCGGCCCTTGCAGGCTGTGCTGCGTGCCCTCTAGCTCCAGCTCGACCTGGCCGGCAGCGACGTGCAGCACATGCACCAGGTCGGCATGACGGTGGGGGCGGATGTGCCAGTCGTGCAACCGGCTGCGCTCGGGTATCGACTCGCAGTGCAGCAGGTCCGGCGTCGGCCAGTGGCGGGTCTCGCCATAGAGCTTGAAGACGGGAACCGGTGCCTGCGTTGGGCGGGTCATGGCGCCTCCTGTAGCCCCGCTACGACCAAAGTCGAGCTGCGAGTTGCCAAAAGTCCAAGTGACGATACGAATCTTGCCTTAAATACCTGTCCGTTTCATTCAAAAATGCAATTCATGTCACGCCCTGACGACAGAACGAGGCATTTTCATGAAGACCCAGGTAGCCATCATCGGTGCCGGCCCCTCCGGGTTGCTGCTCGGCCAGCTGCTGAGCCGCCAAGGCATCGACAACGTCATACTCGAGCGCAAGAGTGGCGAGTACGTGCTCAGCCGCATCCGTGCCGGCGTATTGGAGCAGGGCATGGTCGACCTGCTGCGTGAGGCCGGCGTCGACGAGCGCATGAATGCGGAAGGCCATCCGCACAGCGGCGTTGAACTCGCCTTCGACAACCGTCGCGTGCGGGTCGACCTGGCCGGGTTGACCGGCGGCAAGACGGTGATGGTCTACGGCCAGACCGAGGTGACCCGCGACCTGATGGCGACGCGCGAGGCGAGCGGCGGCACGACGATCTACGAGGCCGATAACGTCCGGCTCCACGATCTCGAATCCGACAGCCCCTATGTCACCTTCGAGAAGGACGGCGAAACGCTGCGCCTCGACTGCGACTACGTGGCCGGCTGCGACGGTTTCCACGGCATCTCGCGCCAATCGATCCCCGCCGATCGCATCAAGGCGTTCGAGAAGGTCTACCCGTTCGGCTGGCTCGGTGTGCTCTCCGATACGCCGCCGGTTTCTGACGAGTTGATTTACGCCCGCCATGCTCGCGGCTTCGCCCTGTGCAGCATGCGCTCGCCGACACGCAGCCGCTATTACGTGCAGGTGCCGCTCGACGAGAAGGTGGAGGATTGGTCCGACGAGCGCTTTTGGGAGGAGCTCAAGCGTCGTCTGCCGGAGGACGTGGCGGCCCGGCTGGTCACCGGCCCCTCAATCGAGAAGAGCATCGCCCCGCTGCGCAGCTTCGTGGTCGAGCCGATGCAGTACGGCAAGCTGTTCCTGGTGGGCGATGCCGCGCATATCGTGCCGCCCACCGGCGCCAAGGGGCTCAACCTGGCGGCAAGCGACGTCAACACGCTCTATCGGCTGATGGTCAAGGTCTATCATGAAGGCCGCACCGACCTGATTCCCAACTACTCACAGACCTGCCTGAAACGGATCTGGAAGGCCGAGCGCTTCTCCTGGTGGATGACCTCGCTGCTGCACAAGTTCTCCGACGAGGAGGATTTCGAGACCCGCATGCAGCAGGCGGAACTCGACTACCTCACCTCGTCGGAAGCGGGCCTGACGACCATTGCCGAGAATTACGTGGGGCTGCCCTACGAAACGCTAGAGTAACGACGCCACCGTCGTAGCTTTGCCCGGGCATCGGTATTGCCCGGGCTTTTTTTGCGGCGCTCAGAAGCCACGAAACGTGGCGATGCTCGCCAGCGGCTCGCGCTCGGTGATGAAATGATTCTCCGGCGCCTCGGTGTCCTCATGCCCCAGGGCGATGGCGCACAGCACCAGTTCGTTGTCGCCGAGCCCGAGCTGCTCGCGGATGATCGCGTGGTACCAGGCCAGCGCGGCCTGGGCGCAGGTGTGCAGGCCCTGGCCGCGGGCGGCCAGCATCAGGCTCTGGATCAGCATGCCGGCGTCCATGTAGCTGCCGGCCTCGAGTCGCCGGTCCAGCGTGACGATCAAAGCCACCGGAGCGTCGAAGAAGTGGAAGTTGCGGCGCATCTGCTCATGGCGCCGGGCCTTGTCCTCACGCGCTATGCCTAGGGTCTCGTAGAGCCCGTAGCCGCAGCGCTGGCGGCGCTCGCGGTAGGGTTCGAACCATTGGCTGGGATAGTAGGTGTATTCGGGTTGGTGTTCTTCGCCGCTGTCGAAGGCGCCGAGGATGGCGTCGCTCAGGCGCTGTTGCGCCTCGCCCGCCACCACGTGCACCTTCCACGGCTGGATATTGTTGCCGCTAGGGGCGCGGCCGGCCACCTCGATGATGTGCGCCACGCTCTCGCGGCTCACCGGGACGGGCAGGAAGCGGCGTACGGATTTGCGGCTGCGGATGGCGTCGTCGACGTGCATGGTGACTCCTCGCAAAACAGGGCTGGATAGCCGGGCGCTGGCGGGCAGCGGCCCGGCTGAGCGTCAGGAATTGACCAGATGACAGCCGCTCTGCTCCAGCGGCAGGAAAGCCTCATCGCCCGAAATGGTACGCAGGATGCGGTAGAGGTCCCATTCGCCTTCGGATTCGTCCGGCGACTTAACCTCCACCAGGTACATATCGTGAACCATGCGGCCGTCCTCACGGACTCTGCCGTTGGTGGCGAACATGTCGTTGACCGGCGTCTCGCCCATCCAGGCGCGCAGTGTATCGGCATCGTCTGTGCCGGTGGCTTCGATGGCGTTAAGGTAGTGCATCACGCTGGAATAGACCCCGGCCTGGACCATGGTCGGCATGCTGCCGACGCGCTCGAAGTAGCGCTGCGCCCAGGCGCGGGAGTCGTCGTTCATGTCCCAGTACCAGCCGGTGGTGAGTTGCATGCCCTGGGTGGTCTCCAGGCCCAGCGCATGAATGTCGTTGAGGAACACCATCAGCCCCGCCAGCGCCTGACCCGATTCCGCCAGTCCGAACTGGCCGGCGGTGTTGATCGCGTTGACCGTATCGGCGCCGGCGTTGGCCAGGCCGACGATCTTCGCCCCGGAGCCCTGGGCCTGCAGTAGGTAGGAGGAGAAGTCGGCGGTGTTCAGCGGGTGGCGCACCTTGCCCAGTACCTGACCGCCGCTTGCTTCCACCACCTTCTCCACGTCCGCCTCCAGCGAGTGGCCGAAGGCGTAGTCGGCGGCGATGATGAACCAGGTGTCGCCGCCCTCCTCGACGATGGCGCGGGTCGAGCCGTTGGACATGGCGTGGGTGTCGTAGACCCACTGGATATGGTTGGGCGTGCAATGCTCGTTTGTCACGCTGAGAGCGGCGGCGCCGGCCACCATACCGATCTTGTCGTGCTCGGCAAGCAGTTGGGTGGCGGCGATGGTGACCGATGAGGCGACCAGCCCGCCGACCATGTCGACGTTGCGCTGGTCGATCCACTCGCGCACGGTGTTGGCGCCCACATCGGCGCTGTTGCGGTCGTCGGCGCTGAACACCTCGATGGGTGCGCCGTGGAGGCTGCCGCCGTGGTCCTCCACGGCCATGCGCAGCGCTTCGAGCCCGCCTGGCCCGGCCAGGTCGCGGTAGGGGCCGGACATGTCGGCAAGGTAGCCGATGCGGATCTCATTGTCGCTGATCTCGGCCTGGGCGCTACCGGCGGCGAGCGCCACGGCCAGGCCCAGTAGGCCGCCTTTTAAGGTGAAGTGACGTTTTACGGACATACGAACTCTCCTGCCTCGTCGCATGACGAAGCCATTGTTGTTGTGGTTCGAAAGGGTGTGTCGCTAACGGTCGGTTTGAATGGTGGGTGGTCAGCTCTCCTCATGCTCGGCAATGAGGGCATCCTGCATGGCGATGGCTTCCAGGTCCTTCTGAAACTTGTTGAGGTAGTGCAGCAGGCTCACCGTCTCGTCGAAGGTGAAGTTCGAAAGTCCCTGGGCGTAGAACTCATGGATCTTCGGCTGCAGGCTCTCCCAGAAGGCGCGGCCCTTGTCGGTGAGCAGAATCAGGCGCGCGCGCTTGTCCTCGGGGTGCGGTATGCGCTGCACGTGGTCGTCCCGCTCCAGCCTCTTGAGCACGCCATCGAGACTCTGGCGGCTGACGATCAGGTATTCGGTGAGCTGGTTGAAGGAGACGCCGTCCTCATACCCCTTGCGCGACAGGGCGCCCAGCACGGCCCACTGGACCGTGGTGAGGCCGACCTGACCGACCGTCTGCTTCTGCAGGATGTTGCTGGCCTGGAAGAGACGGAAAAACAGCCGGTTGGCCACGCTCTTGTCGTCCTGAATCGCCATCGATGGCACTCCTTTGTCGAGCAGCGCCGCCAGGCGAAGGTCAGGGCATCCGGTCGCGATGAGGTGGGTCATCTGGGCACTGCCTGGCGGGCGATGATGTTTTTCATGATCTGGGCGGTACCGTCACCGATCTGCAGCCCCAGCACGTCGCGCATGCGCTGGGAGAAGGGCATGTCCTCGCCCCAGCCGGTGTGGCCGTGGGCCAGCATGCACTGCTTGATCGCATCGAAGGCGAGCTTCGGCCCCCACCACTTGTTCATGGCCGCTTCGCTGGTGTGGGGCAGCGCGTTGTCCTTCAGCCATAGGGCGTAATAGCACTGCAGGCGGGCCGCCTGGACGTAGGTCTGGTACTCCGCCAGCGGATGGGTCAGGCCCTGGAAGGCGGAAAGCTTGTGGCCGAAGGCCTCACGCTCGGTGAGCCACTGCCAGGTCTCGTCCAGCGACTGCTGTGCCACCGCCAGGCATTGCAGGCCGATCAGCGCGCGGCTGTAGTCGAAGCCCTGCATCACCTGCTTGAAGCCTTGGCCCTCGTCGCCGAGCATGTGATCGGCCGGTACCGCGACATTGTCGAAGAAAATCGAGCCCCGGCCAATGGCGCGCTGCCCGGAATCCTCAAAGCGGCTGGTGAAAATGCCTGGCGAATCCATCGGCACCAGGAAGGCGCTGATGCCGGAAGCGCGCTGCTCCTGGGTACCGGAGCGGGCGAAGACCACCGCCACGTCGGCCTGGTCGGCCATGGAGATGGAGGTCTTCTCACCTTTGAGCAAGAAGTTGGAGCCGGCGCGGGTGGCCTTGAGCTTGAGGTTGGCGGCGTCCGAGCCACCGTGGGGCTCGGTCAGCGCGATGCAGGCGATCTTGCGTCCGGCGGTGATGCCTCCGAGCCACTCCCGAGCCAGTTCGGGGCGGGCGTAGCGGGCGAGGATCTGGCCGTTGAGCGAGGCCAGCAGTGGCAGGTAAGCGACGTTGAAATCGCCGCGGGCGATCTCCTCGACGATGATGCCGCTGGTCACGCAGTCCAGGCCGCTGCCGCCGTACTCCTCGGGCAGCTCGCCGCCTAGGCAGCCCATCTCGCCGAGTTGGGCGACGATGTCGCGCTCGATGCGAGCCTCCTGCTCGCGGGCCCGGTAGCGCGGCGCCAGGGCGACGGCGGCCAGCCGCGCCACGCTCTCGCGAATGGCCTGTTGCTGTTCGGTAAAGGCAAAGTTCATTCTGTTGTCCTCGCGCCGGGGGCCGTCACGTGTAGTACTTGCGGAACTGGGGCTTGCGCTTCTCCTTGAAGGCGGCCACCCCTTCGCGCGACTCGTCGGTCTCGTAGTAGAGACTCAGGGCCTGCATGCCCAGCGCGCCAATGCCGGCGATGTTCTCGCTGTCGGCATTGAACGAGCGCTTGGCGATGGAGAGTGCGGTGGGGCTCTTCTCGAGGATCTCGTCGCACCAGCGACGCACCTCCTCGTTGAGCTGCTCGGGCGACACCACGGCATTGACCAGGCCCCACTCCAGCGCCTGGGCGGCGCTGTACTTGCGGCACAGGTACCAGATCTCGCGAGCACGCTTCTCGCCTATGACCCGGGCGAGGTAGGCGGTGCCGAAGCCCGGGTCCACCGAGCCCACCTTGGGACCGACCTGGCCGAAGATGGCCGTGTCGGCAGCGATGGAGAGATCGCACACCACGTGCAGCACATGACCGCCGCCGATGGCGAAACCGTTGACCCGGGCGATGACCGGCTTGGGCACCTGGCGGATCAGCGTCTGCAGCTCTTCCACCGGCAGGCCGATGATGCCGCGGCCATCGTACTGCCCTTCATGGGCGCCCTGGTCGCCGCCGGTGCAGAATGCCTTGTCGCCGGCGCCGGTCAGTACGATCACGCCGATCGATTTGTCCCAGCCGGCGCGGTTGAAGGCGTCGAGCAGCTCCATGCAGGTCTGGCCGCGAAAGGCGTTGTAGCGCTCGGGGCGGTTGATGGTGATGGTCGCCACGCCGTCGGTGACGTCGTAGAGGATGTCTTCGTAGTTCATTACATGAACCCCTTTTCGAAGCTGAATAGAGCCCAGGAAGCTGATGTTTCATGTCGCGAGCGAAGTTAGGTTGGTCGTCGCCGGAGCACAGAAACCGGAGCCTATGCGGTACTAGGTGAGGATTTCGCGCACCGCCGACGGCCATCTCTTCGCAAAGGGCGCGAGCGCAGCAATGCATCAGCGCTTACTAGCCGGACATGGTCAGGCCGCCGGACACACTAATCACCTGGCCCGTGATGAAATCGGCATCATCGCTGGCGAGCAGGGCAATGATTCCGGGGTAGTCCTCGGGCTGGCCGATGCGGCGCATGGGCACGGCGTTGCGAAACGCCTCGAGCAGCTTCTCCGGGTCGCGGGAGGTCTCGGCGAAGCCCTGCAGCAATGCGGTGTCGGTGGGGCCGGGGCAGACCACGTTGAGCGTTACGCCCTTGGTGGCGAGCTCGCGGGCCAGCGTCTTGCTCAGACCCAGCAGCCCGGCCTTGCACGCGGCGTAGACCGCCTCGCCGGAGGAGCCGACCCGGGCGGCGTCGGAGGCGATATTGATCACTTTGCCGCCGCCGGCCTCGATCATCTTCGGCAGCACCACGTGATGCATGTTGAGCGCGCCGGTGAGGTTCACCGCGATCAGCGATTCCCACAGTGCCGGCTCGGTCTTGAGGAACGGCATGAAGCGATCGAAGCCGGCGTTGTTGACCAGTACCTTGGGCACGCCGAGTTCGGCCTCGATGCGCTCGACGGTATCAACGATGGCGGCGTAGTCGGTGATGTCGGCGCCATAGGCGCGGGCCTGGCCAGCGGCTTCGGCGATCAACTCCACCGTGGTGCGGGCGGCATCCAGGTCACGGTCGAGTACCGCCACCTTGGCACCTTCCTCGGCGAAGCGTCGGCATACGGCGCGGCCGATGCCGCCGCCGCCACCGGTAACGATGACGGTCGTGTGCTTGAGTCCTCTCATGCGGTTCTCTCTTCCTATCCAAACGGCTATTCAAAGCGCTATGTGAACGGGCGAAGCGCGAGCAGTCTCAGGCCGACAGGGGCGGGACAGCCTGGTTGGCCTGCTCACGTAGCTTGAACTTCTGGATCTTTCCCGAGGGCGTGCGCGGCAGCTCGTCGAGCACTTCGAGAAACTCCGGCTGGTACTGGCGCGTCACCTGGCGCTCGGTAAGAAAGGCCGTGACCTCCGCGAGCGTCAGCGACTCGTGGCCCTCCTTGAGGGTGACGTAGGCGCACAGGCGCTCGCCCAGGCGCTCATCGGGGCGGCCCACCAGCGCCACGGCCTGGATCGCCGGGTGCTGGTAGAGCGCGTTCTCGATATCGACGATGGGAATGTTTTCGCCACCGCGGATCACCACGTCCTTGGAGCGCCCGGTGATGCGTACGTAGCCCTGCTCGTCGAGCCGCGCCAGGTCGCCGGTGGGAAACCAGCCTTCCGCGTCCACGCCGTAGAGTTCGGGCTGCTTGAAGTAGCCGACGAACAGGCTGGCGCCGCGCACATAGAGCGGCCCCTCCTCGCCGGGCGGCAGGGTGTTGCCCTCCAGGTCGGTCACCTTGAGTTCCATGAAGGGCAGCGGCAGGCCGTCGGTGTGCACGGCGCGGGAAGGGTCGTCGCCGGGGCGGGTAGTCGTCACTGCGCCGTTCTCGGTCATGCCCCAGGCGGAGATGATGCGCGTCGGTAGGTTGCGGGCGGCCTTCTCCACCAGCGAGCTGGGGATCGGCGCGCCAGCACACATGAACAGCTTGAGCGACTGCAGGTCGGGGCCGTGAGCCTCGGCCTGCTCGGCGATGTCGGCGAGGAAAGGCGTGGAGCCGAGCATCAGGCTGGGCGTTTCGGCGCGGATGATCGTCACGGCATCGGCCGGCTTCCAAGTGTCCTGCAGTACGGCGGTGGCCTTGAGATAGATCGGCATCATCAGGCCGTATAGGAAGCCGAGCTGGTGGGCCAGCGGGGAAGGCATGAAGACGGTATCGTCGTTGCCCAACCCTAGGCGAGTGACGAAGGGGCGGATGTGGCTCATCAGAGTGTTGGAGGTATGCATCACGCCCTTGGGCTTGCCGGTGGTCCCCGAGGTGTAGAGCAGCTGCACCACGTCGTCGCCCCCGGGGCGGCGCTCGCGGAACAGCGCGGCGGTATTCATTTCCTGCTCCCAGGCGCGCTCGAGTAGCACCGCCTCGAAGCCGTCCTCGCCCTGCCCGCCAATCTCCAGGACCTGTTCGAGTGAGCCCAGTTCGGTTTTCAGACGGCGCGCCATGGCGGCGTGATCGAAACCGCGGAACGTGCCGGGCACGACGAGCACCTTGCTGTCGGCCTGGTCCAGCATGTAGCGCAGCTCGTGCTCGCGGAATATCGGCATCAGCGGGTTGAGCACCGCGCCGATACGCACGCAGGCCAGGTGCAGCGCGGTCATCTGCCACCAATTGGGCAGCTGGCAGGAGACCACGTCGCCCTTCGCCACGCCCAGGCCGGCCAACCCGGCGGCTATACGCACGACCGTCTCGTTCAGCTCGTGATAAGTCAGTGAGTCGCGAGCTTCGTCGGTCATGCGGTAGGTGACGATGGCGGGGCGATTGGCGGCGCTGGCCACGGCGTCATCCAGATAATCCGTCAAGAGCATGTCATTCCAGGCACCACTGGCGACCATGGCTTGCCTGCGCTCAAGGGTCAGGTTCGTTTCGATAGCCATACAAGCTCCTGATATTGCGTTGTTCGTTGTTGTGCTGGCGCAGGGGCCTGGTGGCTGGCTGCCCGGCGCGTCATGAAATCAAGCTAGGCGAGCCTGAAATTTATGTCAATACATTGTCTTTTATTCTGATGAGTCTAGACTGCGAAGGTAGGGCAGGCGTGTGGCGGAAACCAAACTGTGACAAGCTCTTGTTATGTGCCGCGGCGCCTGGCGCACAACACCATCACACAGCGAGACGAGCCATGAGCCGAGCCGTGACCCTGATCCGCGAGGGCAACTGCGCACGGATCACCCTGTTCAACCCACCGGTCAATGCACTGACCCAGCGCCTGCGCCGCGAGCTGCTGCAAGCCCTGGCGGCGGCCGAAAGCGACAGTGCGGTGGAGTGGGTGCTGCTGAGAGCGGGCGGTCGCTGCTTCTCGGCCGGCGCCGACATGGGCGAGCTCGATCGCTTGCATGAGGCGCCTTCCCTGCCCGAGCTGACGCTTGCCATTGAGAGCGGCGCCAAGCCCTGCGTGGCCTGGCTGCATGGGGCGGTGCTCGGCGGTGGGCTGGAGCTGGCCATGGCCTGCGACTACCGAATCGGCCCGCCCGAATTGCGCCTGGGGTTGCCGCAAATCGCGCTGGGGCTGATTCCCTGCGCCGGCGGCACTCAGCGTCTGCCCCGGCTGGTGGGGCTGGTCGCGGCGCTGCGCCTGCTGCTTTGCGGCGACACCATCGGCGCCGGCGAGGCGCTGCGGTTCGGGCTGATCGATCGTGTCGCGCCGCGCCTGCACGTTGAGGCCGAGCAGCAGCAGGAGGCGTGGACGCTGGCTACGCAGGGGGGAAGGCGAACGCGAGACCGACGCATCAAGGTGCCGGTGGCCGACGTGGTGGGCTGGCTCGACGCTCAGTATCGGGCCCTGCCCCGGGAAGAGCGGGACAACCCGGCCTGTGTCAGGATGATCGCGGCGTTACGGGCCGCCGTGCACGAACCCTTCGACGAAGGGCTGCGGCGCGAATGGGCCTTGCATCTGGAATGCCTGGGATCGCCGGAGCATCGGGACAGGGTCGAAGCGCGGCAGGGCTCTCTCCGCCGGCCACACCGGGCGGCGCGCGGCGACTTGCCTAAGGAGGCCTCTTGAAGCGCTGATTCGTTGGAGCGGCGCTTTTCAGCTGTGCGCTGTGCTACCGAAGAGATCCGCGCCAGGCAATTGCTATCGACAAGAGAGCTGACCCAGGAACATCTTGGATAGAGACATGATCAGAAAAGTCGGCAATACCGAGATACGGCCCAAGCACAAGGCGACCTGTCACTGTGGCGCGGTCGAACTCGAGTTGACGCTACCCAACGGGATCGAGGATCCGAGGCGCTGCGACTGTTCCATCTGCCGTAGAAAAGGCGCCATCGTTGCCTCGGTCGGTCTCGATGGGCTGCGCATCGTCAAGGGCGAAAATATCTTGACGCTCTACCAGTTCAATACCCGGACAGCGAAGCACTATTTCTGCGCGAACTGCGGTATCTATATGCACCATCAGCGGCGTTCCGATCCCAACGAATATGGCTACAACGTCGGCTGCCTGGAGGGCGTCAATCCTTTCGAGCTGGGCGAGGTGCCGGTGTCGGACGGCGTCAATCATCCCTCGGATCGTAAGGGAAGCTGACAAGCACGTCCCTCTCGCAGCGCTCCGGCTGTTCGAGCACGTGCCTAACGATCATTTACACTGGGCACTGCGTGCGGATAGCTCACGGAGCCCTGATGCGAAGCTTTCTCTACGACACCCTGATCCTGCGGCTCACCTCCCGCTGGTACGCCGAGGTGCTGAGCCGTGTGCCGGAGGGCGCAATGCTGCTCGACGTGGGGGTCGGCACGGCCGGTGCGCTGCTGGCCAATGCCGAACAAGTGCAGCGCAAGGACCTGCGCGTGACCGGCATCGACATCGATGCCGATTACATCGCACGAGCCCGCCAGAGAATTCACAACTCCTCATTGGCCGAGCGTGCCGAGGTTCGACTCGAGTCCGTCTACGATCACCTCGGCGGGCCCTATGAGGCGGTCTACTTCTCTGCCAGCTTCATGCTCCTGCCGGAACCCGAGCGGGCCCTGCGCCACTGCCGCGAGCTATTGGCCCCGGGCGGGCGCATCTTCTTCACTCAGACCTTCCAGCAGCGGCCCTCTCCCTGGATGGAGCGCTTCAAGCCCATGCTCAAGCGGATCACCAGCATCGACTTCGGCCGCGTGACCTACGAAGACACCTTCAAGACGCAGCTAGATGCCGTTGGGCTGACGCTGGCGGAGTTCACGGTGCTGTCGCGCCACGGCAGCAGGGCGTCGTGCCTGGTCGTGGCCGCGCCTCGGTAGGCGCAGTCTGGTAGTTGGCGAGCGCAGGCACTGTTGTTCGGCCAGCGCTAGGGATAGCGCCCGCTGCGACGGTTTTCCACCAACACCGCGAGGATCGCGTTGGCCTCCTGCATGATCGGCGAAGGTATCTCGCCCATGCGGCGGCTGCAGAGAACCGGCGAGGTCAGGGTGCGGTCGTCGAGGTAGACGTAGACGATGCCGTCTCGCTGTACCCGCTTGACCTGCTCGGGTACCAGGGTGATGCCCAGTCCCGAAGCAACCAGGCCAAGCGCCGTCTGCAGTTCGTGCGCCTCCTGCGCCACCGTAACCTTGAGGCCCTGGCGGCGGAACAGGCCCAGGGTGATGTCGGCGAGGCTGGGGCGCGGCCGGGCCGGGAACAGGATCAGCGGGTCCTCGGCCAGTTGGGCCAGGGTCGGTGTCGTGCCGGCAAGGGGGTGGCCCGCCGGTAGCGCCGCCATCAGGGGCTCGTCGAACAGCACCTCCTGCTCCACGTCGGGGTCGTCGATGCGCAGCCGGCCGAAGCCGATGTCGATGCGTCCCGCCTTCAGCGCCTGGATCTGCTGAACCGTGGTCAGTTCGACCAGCGTCATCTCCACGTCATTCTTTCGTCGTAGCTCGCGCACCAGCAGCGGCAACTGCCCGTAGAACACCGACGGCACAAAGCCGATGCCGAACACCACGCGGTTGCTGCGGGCCAACCGGCGCGTCGCTTCCACCGTGGCATCGACCTTCTCCAGTATCTGCAGGGTATGCTCATGGAAGAGCTGGCCGGCCGCGGTCAGGCGCAGCCCGCGCGCGCCGCGGGCGAACAGTTCGGCACCGATTTCCTGCTCCAATTGCTTGATTTGCCTGGACAATGGGGGCTGCGCCATATGCAGGCGCGCCGCCGCGCGGGTCAGGTTGAGCTCCTCTGCGACGACGCAGAAGTAGCGTAGATGGCGCAGCTCCATGATACCTCCAGGGTATGGCTCCGGACCCAAACGATATTGGTTTCGCTGACAACGGGCAAGCAGACTGCCATTCATCGACGCCCCTATCGGAACCGGAGCCCGCATGACCGTGATCGACACCATCGAGACGCTGCTGGTCGACCTGCCGACCATCCGCCCCCACAAGCTCTCCATGGCCACCATGGCCTGCCAGACGCTGGTCATCGTGCGCATGCGCCACAGCGACGGCATCGAGGGACTGGGCGAGGGCACTACCATTGGCGGGCTCGCCTACGGCCCGGAAAGCCCGGAGAGCATCAAGCGCAACATCGACACCTACCTGGCGCCGCTGCTGATCGGCCAGCTTTCGGACAATCCCAACGCGCTGCGTGCCCGTCTCGACCGCCACGCCCGTGGCAACGCCATTGCCAAGTCGGCGCTGGAGACCGCACTGCTCGACGCCCAGGGCAAGCGCCTGGGGCTGCCGCTGGCCGCACTGCTCGGCGGCGCACGCCACGACCACCTGCCGGTGCTTTGGACACTGGCCAGCGGCGACACCGCCCGCGATATCGACGAGGCCTTCCAGCGCCTGGAACAGCGCCGCCACTGCGACTTCAAGCTCAAGATCGGTGCCAACGCCGTGGAGGACGACGTGCGCCACGTCGCCGCGATCAAGGAGGCGCTGGGCGAGCGGGCAAGCGTCAGGGTCGACGTCAACCAGGCCTGGGACGAGAGCACGGCGGTGCGCGGCATTGCCGCCCTGCAGGCCGCCGGTATCGACCTGATCGAACAGCCGATTCCCGCCCGTGAACACGCCGGGCTGGTTCGCCTGGCGGGCCGCTTCGAGGTGCCGATGCTGGCGGACGAGGCGGTGGCCGACGCTCGCGACGGCTTCGCGCTGGCCGCGGCCGGCTTCAGCGGTGCCTACGCGCTGAAGATCGCCAAGGCCGGCGGCCCCCGCGGCGCCCTGGCCTTGGCGCAGGTGGCCCAGGCGGCCGGCATCGGCCTCTACGGCGGCACTTTATTGGAGGGCACGATCGGCACCGCTGCCTCGCTGCACGCCTGGGCGACGCTGCCCGAGCTTACCTGGGGCAGCGAGATGTTCGGCCCGCTGCTGCTCAAGGACGACATCGTCGCCGAGCCGCTCGGCTACGGCGAGTTCGGCGTCGCGCTGCCCAAGGGGCCGGGGCTGGGTATCGTCCTCGACGAAGACAAGCTGGCCCATTACATGCGCCGGGTGTGAGCCGAATGCCCGTCGAAGCCATTACGGGAGGAGTGACGAGATGCTGTTTCAAGTGGAAATGACCGTCAAGCTGCCGCCGGACATGCCGGCCGAAGAGGCCGCCGCGATCAAGGCGCGCGAGAAGGAGTACGCCCAGGAGCTGCAGCGCCAGGGCAAGTGGCGCCACCTGTGGCGGGTCGCCGGCAGCTACGCCAATGTCAGCATCTTCGACGTGCGCGACAACGCCGAGCTGCAGGAGTTGGTGGGCGGCCTGCCGCTCTTCCCCTGGATGGAGATCGGCGTCAAGCCGTTGTGCCGCCATCCCTCGTCCATCCGTGAGGACGACAGCTGAGGTCACGGAGACAGGTTCGAGCAACGCCAGCCCCCACCCGAGCGGGCGACATGACAATTAGAGAGGAAATCCCATGACCGTGAAGATATTCGATACCCCCGAGGTGCAAGACTTCCTGAAGACCGTGGCCGGTTTCGACCAGGCCGGTGGCGACGAGCGCGCCAAGCAGATCATGCATCGTCTGTTGTCCGACCTCTTCCGGCTGATCGACGATTTCGACGTCACTCCCGAAGAGTACTGGTCGGCGGTCAGCGTGCTGAACGCACTGGGCCAGGGCACCCAGTTCGGCCTGCTCTCGCCGGGGCTCGGCTTCGATCACTTTCTCGACATGCGCATGGATGCTGCCGACGAGGCGGCGCGTCGCAACGGCGGCACGCCGCGCACCATCGAGGGGCCGCTCTACGTCGCCGGTGCCCCCGAGGCCGTGGGCTTCGCGCGCATGGACGACGGCCGGGACCCGGACGGCGAGACCATGTGGCTGACCGGCCAGGTCCGCGACACCGACGGCAAGCCCATCGCCGGCGCCAAGGTCGAGATCTGGCATGCCGACTCCAAGGGCGGCTACTCCTTCTTCGATCCGAGTCAGAGTGAGTACAACCTGCGCCGCACCATCGTCACCGACGCCGAGGGGCGCTACACCGCGCGCAGCATCATCCCCTCGGGCTACGGCGTGCCGGAAGGTTGCGCCACCGACCAGGTGCTCAAGGCGCTGGGTCGTCACGGCGAGCGTCCCGCGCATATTCACTACTTCATCTCCGCGCCGGGGTATCGCCATCTGACCACCCAGATCAACCTGGCGGGCGACCCCTACACCTTCGACGACTTTGCCTTCGCCACCCGCGAGGAGCTGGTGATCGAGGGTCAACGCATCGAGGACGCCGCCGAGGCCGAGAAACGCGGCCTGGAAGGTCTCTTCACCGAAGTGGTGTTCGACGTCGAATTGGCCGCTACCGACGCCCCGGAGTTGCAGACGCGCCATGCGCGCCCGCGCGCCAAGGAGAGCGAAGAGGCCGTCAGCGAGCAGGCTGCCACCGCCCAGGTCTGATCCCCCTTAACCCGATGTTAGGGAGTACCACCCACCGGCCCCGGCCGATGGGGCAGGGAAACCCTGGACAACCGACAAGAGCCACGAGGAGTTGGAGCCATGACCGCACAGCTTGATCGTCTCGAGAAACGCGTTCGCGGCGCCGTCGTCGACGACCCCGAGAACGGCATCTTCCGCTGCCACCGCAGCATGTTCACCGATCCGGCCTTCTTCGAGCTGGAGATGAAACACATTTTCGAGGGCAACTGGCTGTTCCTGGCCCACGAGAGCCAGGTCGCGGAGCCGGGCGACTACATGACCGTCACCATGGGCCGCCAGCCGGTGATCATCACCCGCGACAAGCAGGGTGAGCTGCATGCGTTGATCAACGCCTGCGCCCACCGCGGCGCCACCCTGTGCCGCAAGAAGCGCGGCAACAAGGGTACCTTCACCTGCCCGTTCCACGGCTGGTCGTTCAAGAACGACGGCAAGCTGCTCAAAGCCAAGAACGAGAAGACCGGTGCCTATCCCGAGGGCTTCAAGCAGGAGGGCTCGCACGACCTCAAGCGCGTGGCGCGCTTCGAGAACTACCGCGGCTTCCTGTTCGGCAGCCTCAGCGCCGACGTCGCCCCGCTCACCGAGTACCTGGGCGAGACCACCAAAATCATCGACAACATCGTCGACCAGGCGCCAGAGGGGATCGAGATCCTGCGCGGCACCTCGTCCTACACCTTCAACGGCAACTGGAAGCTGGGCGCCGAGAACGGGGCCGACGGCTACCACGTCAGCACCGTGCACTGGAACTACGCCTCGACCATGGAGCGGCGCAACTACGACGCCGGCGGCACCAAGGCGGTGGACGCCAACGGCTGGTCGAAGAGCATGGGCGGCTTCTACTCCTATGAGAACGGCCACATGATGCTGTGGACGCGCCTGCTCAACCCCGAGGTGCGCCCGGTCTACTCCCAGCGAGAGCGCATCGAGCAGGAGCTCGGCGAGGCGCGCGCCGACTCCATCGTCAACCAGACCCGCAATCTCTGTCTCTACCCCAACGTCTACCTGATGGACCAGTTCTCCACCCAGATCCGTGTCATCCGACCGATCGCCGTGGACAAGAGCGAGGTCACCATCTACTGCTTCGCACCCAAGGGCGAATCCGCCGAGAACCGCGCCCTGCGCATCCGCCAGTACGAGGACTTCTTCAACGTCAGCGGCATGGGCACGCCGGACGACCTGGAGGAGTTCCGTGCCTGCCAGAACGGCTACGCCGGGCTCGACGCCGAGTGGAACGACCTCTCCCGCGGCGCCAAGCAGTGGATCAATGGCGCCGACGATAACGCCCGCGCCATCGACATGAAGCCGCTGCTCAGCGGCGCCTCGCCCGAGGACGAGGGGCTCTACGTGCTGCACCACAAGCACTGGGTCGAGGAAATGCTGCGCGCCATCGAGCGCGAGCGCGGCCAGTTCATCGCCACCATGCCCGTCGCAACCAGCGCATCCTGAGGAGGGCATCATGAGCATCGACTTTCTGGCCATCCAGGCCTTCGTTCATCGCGAAGCCCGCCTGCTCGACGACCGCGAGTGGGACGAGTGGCTGACCTGCTACCACAAGGACGTCGTCTTCTGGATGCCGGCCTGGGACGACGACGACCGGCTGACCGAGGACCCGCAGACCGAGATCTCGCTGATCTACTACCCCAACCGCGAGGGGCTCGAGGATCGCGTCTACCGCATCAAGACCGAGCGCTCCGGGGCCACCAGCATTCCCGAGCCGCGCACCACCCACCAGGTCTCCAACCTGGAGGTGCTCTCCCAGCAGGGCGACACGGTCGAGCTGCGTTTCAACTGGCACACCCTGAGCCACCGCTACCAGCAGACCAGCGCCTACTTCGGCACCTCGTTCTACACACTGGACGTGAGCGGCGATGCGCCGCTGATCACCTACAAGAAGGTGGTGCTGAACAATGACTACATCCACCAGGTCATCGATATCTATCACATCTGAGCGACCGCGATCCCGGTGGGAGGAGACGAGCATGAGCTACACCATAGCCCTCAACTTCGAAGACGGCGTGACCCGTTTCATCACCTGCAAGGACGGTGAAACGGTGCTCGACGCTGCTTATCGCCACAAGGTCAACCTGCCGATGGACTGTTCCGACGGCGTCTGCGGCACCTGCAAGGGCACTTGCGATCAGGGAGATTTCGACCTGGGCGACGAGTACATCGACGAGGCGCTGTCCGACGAGGAGGCCGCTGAAGGCAAGGTGCTGACCTGCCAGATGGTACCGGCGTCGGACTGCGTGGTGCAGGTGCCGGTGGCATCGACCCTGTGCAAGACCGGCGTCGGCGAATTCCCCGCCCGGGTCGCCGAGGTCGCGCGCCTCTCCGAGGACAGCTTCGAACTGGTCGTCGACCTGGAGCAGGGCGAGGGGCTGGCGTTCCTGCCGGGCCAGTACGTCAACATCCAGGTGCCGGGCAGTGACGAGGCCCGCTCCTACTCGTTCAGCTCGCTGCCCGGCGAGCGGCGCGCGACCTTCCTCATTCGCAACGTGCCGGACGGCCTGATGAGCGGCTACCTGAGCGGCGCGGCAAAGACCGAGGATGCGCTGACCCTGACCGGGCCGATGGGTAGCTTCTACCTGCGCGAAGTAACGCGCCCCGTGCTGATGCTGGCCGGCGGCACCGGCCTGGCGCCGTTCCTGGCCATGCTGCGCCAGCTGCAGGAGCGCGGCTGCGATCAGCCGGTGCGCCTGCTCTACGGCGTGAACGTCGACGACCACCTGGTCAAGCTCGACGAGCTCGACGCCTTTGTCGAGGCGCTGCCCGACTTCGCCTACACCACGGTGGTCGCCGACGCGGCCAGCGAGCACCCACGCAAGGGCTACGTGACCCACCACATGGCCCCCGAGCTGCTGCACGACGGTGAGGTCGACGTCTACCTGTGCGGACCGCCGCCAATGGTGGACGCAGTGCTCATCCACTTCCGCGAGCAGGGCATCTCGCCGGCCAGCTTTCACTACGAGAAGTTCACCCCGAGCCTGGCCCCGGAAGAGGCAAAGGACGCGGCCAGGGAGGCGGTGGCATGAGCGCGCGTTTCGAAGGGCAGGTGATGGTGATTACAGGCGCCGCCCAGGGCATCGGCCGGCGCGTTGCCGAGCGCGCCGGCGCCGAGGGTGCCCGGCTGGCGCTGGTGGATCGCGCCGAGCACGTCGAGCGGGTGGCGGCCGAGCTGCGCGATGCTGGCATCGAGGCGATTGCCCTGATGGCCGACCTGGAGAGCTGGGAAGGCGCCGAGGGCGTGATGCGCCAGGTGCGGGAGCACTACGGCCGGCTCGACGTGCTGATCAACAACGTCGGCGGCACCATCTGGGCCCAGCCCTATGCCCACTACACACCCGAGCAGATCGAGGCCGAGGTGCGCCGCTCGCTGTTTCCCACCCTGTGGTGCTGTCGCGCGGCGTTGCCCTACCTTCTGCCGAGCCAAGGCAACATCGTCAACGTCTCCTCGGTGGCCACTCGCGGCATCAACCGGGTGCCTTACGCCGCGGCCAAGGGCGGCGTCAACGCCATGACCGTGGCGCTGGCCTTCGAGTACGCCGAGTACGGCATTCGCGTCAACGCCACCGCCCCCGGCGGCACCGAGGCGCCGCCGCGGGTCACGCCGCGCAATACGGCCGAACCCAGCGAACAGGAAAAGGCGTGGTATCAGCAACTGGTCGACCAGACCAAGGCCACCAGCTTCATGGGCCGCTACGGCACCCTCGAGGAGCAGGCCGGCCCGATCCTGTTCCTGGCCTCGCGCGATGCCAGCTACATCACCGGCAGCGTGTTGCCGGTGGCGGGAGGCGACAGCGGCTGATCGGCCTACGCCACGTTCACCGGTACGTACCGCTCACTCAACGATAACAACATTCCCCTGGAGTACACCGTGAAACATATCGAGAAAGGTGCCGGCCTCGCCTCGGCACCACGCGACTTCATTCGCGACCTCAATGCCGACAATCTGAGTGCCGGCCTGGTGGCCGGGATCTTCGGCCTCAGCGCGGGGGTCATCCACATCAGCGCCGGCACTGCGGCAGGGCTTCCCCAGGAATTCACGCTGCTGTGGGTGATCAGCTACCTGATGATCAACGGCCTGTTCGGGCTGTTCCTGCCGGCCTACTACCGATTGCCGCTGCCGATGGCCAATTCGATCCCCGGTGCGCTGCTGTTCGCTGCCATCATTCCCTTGGTGGGGCTCAACGAAGCGCTGGGTGCCACGCTGATAGCGGGGGCCATCGCGCTGGTGGTGGGCCTGGCAGGGTGGATGAGCCTGGTCATGCGGCTGATCCCGATGCCCATCGTCATGGGCATGGTGGCGGGCATATTGCTCAAGTTCGGGATCAACATGGTGATGCCGCTGCAAGAGGCCTTGCTGCCGGCGACGGTCATGATTCTCTCCTTCTTCTTTGCTGCGCGCTTCCTGCGCCGGGTGCCGCCCCTGGTGGTTACCCTGCTGGTGGGTGTCGGCTACATGGCGCTTTCCGGTGCTGATTTCTCAAGCGTGACGTTCTCCTTCAAGCTTCCCGAGTTCATCATGCCGGCCTTTACCTTGGAGGCCTTCCTGGCCTATGGCCTGCCGCTGGCGTTGATTCTCGTCGGCATGGAGACGCCCGCCGGGGTGGGGCTGGTCAAGGGCATGGGCTTCAAGAGCGCACCGGCCAATGCCATCACCGCGCTGGGTGGGTTCGGAACCATGGTTTCGGCCTTCTTCAACCTGCACAGCACCTGCATCGCTGCGCCGATGACCGGAATCTGTTCGGGGCCGGAAGCCGGCAGCCACGACAAGCGCTGGGTGGCGGCGGTGATCGTCGGCATCATCTTCGTCACGGCGGCGCCATTCTACGGCTTCGTGTTCAGTCTGATCGAAGCGATGCCGAGCTACTTCATCGCCATCATTGCCGGGCTAGCGCTGTTGCGGGTGATCAGCTCGGCCATGCAGATGACTTTCTCCGGCAAGCATGAGGTGGGAGCGATGTTCTCCTTCCTGATCGCTGTGTCGGGGATCCAGATCCTGGGAATCGGTTCGTCCTTCTGGGCGCTGGTGTTGGGAGCGGGGCTCTCCATGCTGGTGGAGTTCAGGGACTTCGACTTCTCCCGTGAGTCCGCCACCTCCCGCAGCTCCGCCGCATCGGCGCGTTGATCCGTTACGCATGAATCCTCCTTGGCCTGAGACCGCGCGCTGGTCCAGGCCTTTTTTCTCTCAGGCAGACACCAGCCAAGGCCGTTGACCATGTCGCTACTCAAGGATGCTTCCCTACCCGCGCTCACCGCCGGCTTCGTGGCGGTGTTGATCTCCTATGCCGGTCCGCTGGCGATCTTCTTCCAGGCGGCCCAGGGCGCGGAGATCTCGAATGCCATGATGACCTCCTGGGTCTGGGCGATCTCCATTGGTGCCGCCGTCTCTGGCATCCTGCTCAGCCTGTGGCTCAAGGTGCCGGTGGTCACCGCCTGGTCGGCGCCGGGCACGGCGCTGCTGGTCAGCCTGTTTCCGGGGCTGTCGCTGGGCGAGGCCGTGGGGGCCTACCTCACCGCGGCGGTGATCCTTTTCGTGGTCGGTATCACCGGCTCCTTCGACCGCATCGTCCAGGCGATCCCGCCCGGCATCGCCAGCGCCATGATGGCCGGCATCCTGTTCCAGTTCGGCGTCGGGGTCTTCGTCGCGCTGGAGTCGGTGCCGACGCTGGCCATCGGCATGATCGTCGCCTACCTGGCCTTCAAGCGGCTCAATCCGCGCTACTGCCTGGTGCTGCTGCTGATCGTCGGCGTGGTGCTGGCGGTGGTATTGGAGGGGGCAAGCCTGCGCGGCGTCTCGATCCAGTTGGCCGAGCCCCGGTTCATCCGTCCCGAGTGGACCTGGAACGCCACGCTCGGCCTGGCGATCCCGCTGGCGTTGGTCAGCCTCACCGGGCAGTTCCTGCCGGGCATGGCGATCCTGCGCACCTCGGGCTATGACACCCCGGCCAAGCCGATCGTCACCATCACCAGCCTGACCTCCTTCGCCACCGCCTTCTTCGGCGGCATCACCACCGTGGTGGCGGCCATCACCGCGGCCATCTGCACCGGCAAGGAGGCCCATGAGGACCCCGCCAAGCGCTACGTGGCCGGGGTGGCCAACGGTCTCTTCTACCTGATCGGCGGCACCTTCGCCGGCACCATCGTGCTGCTCTTCACCTCTCTGCCCGGGGAGTTCGTGGCGGTGCTGGCCGGTTTGGCACTGATCGGCGCCATCACCAGCAACGTCAGCGCCTTCGCCGCCCGCAAGGATCACCTGGAAGCCTCGATGATCACTTTCATCGCCACGGCCTCCGGAATTAGCTTCCTGGGCCTGGGTTCGGCCTTCTGGGGCGTGGTGATCGGCGGCGCGGCCTATGTGATCCTGCATCGGCCTTGGCGGAATGAGGGGAGGCGTGAGCCCGTGCCGGCCATTCGCCGCTGAACCGCAGGTGCCGAATTGACGGGCCAGGGCATGGCCCGTCGTGTCATCTCGGGGGCTCGCTCAGAGCACTCCCTTGGCCTTGGCGGTATGCGTGGCGATGGCATCCATCAGCGGCGGCGACAGACAGTCGTAGGGCGGCAGGCCAAGCTCCTTGAGCCGCGAGCGCACCGCATCCATGCTCTGCGGGTCGGCGCCGGATTCGATGATCGAAGAGACGAACGCGGCGAACTCGGGGCCGGCCCAGCCTTCATCGCGCGACAGCTCGGTGTGGATGAAATCGAGTCCGTGGAAGGGGTGCCCGGTGTTTTCGATGCGGCCATACATGTGCACGCCACATTCGCGGCAAGCATGGCGCTGAATGGCTGCGGCCGGGTCGACCACCTCGAGCTTCTCTTCGTGGGCAGTGACGCGCAGCTTGTCGCGGGGCACCACGGCGACCATCGAGAACAGCGCACCCTCGGGTTTCCAGCATTTTGTGCAGCCGCAGACGTGATTGTGGGCGCACTGGGCGTCGATCGTCACCTCGACCTGGTCGCTGGCACAGTGGCAGTAGAGCTTGCCACCGGTGAAGCTGTCGCTGCCGCGCTTCACGCTGTCGTCGACGGCGGGGTGGATATGTACGCTGTGGTGGCTCATGGAGGGCTGACTCCCCTGGGTGGTTGTTCTTGTACTCGTCTTGGGGCCGTTCGCCGCGGAGGGCGGCGTGCGGGATGTGCTCGACGACGGTGACGTTCGTGCTGCGCTCTGTCGGGTGGTGCTCGTGGTAGCCGGTTTGCCGCCTAACCAGCGCTGAAGGGTATCCAACAGGCTCATGGGGCTGACTCCTTGGCCCTGCGGGCAGGACCGTTGCATCGTGGGACTTCCGGGGGTGTACGCACTAACCACCCTGCGCGCGGCCTCGCGCGCCTTTCACTCGCCCGGCTCGGACGCCTGTCACTCGGCGCGGTTCCGGGCGCCTGTCACTTGGCGCGGTTCCGGGCGCCTGTCAATAGTGCAGTACGGTGCGAATGCTCTTGCCCGCGTGCAGCAGCTCGAACGCCTCGTTGATCCGCTCGAACGGCATGTCGTGGGTGATGAACTCGTCGATCTTGATCTCGCCGTTCATGTAGCGCTCCACGTAGCCGGGCAGCTCGCTTCTGCCCTTCACCCCGCCGAACGCCGAGCCACGCCACACCCGCCCCGTGACCAGCTGGAACGGCCGCGTCGAGATCTCCTCGCCGGCCCCGGCCACGCCGATGATCACCGACTCGCCCCAGCCCTTGTGGCAGCACTCCAGCGCCTGGCGCATCACGTTGACGTTGCCGATGCACTCGAAGGAGTAGTCCACCCCGCCGTCGGTCAGCTCGACGATGACCTGCTGGATCGGGTCGCTGTACTCCTTGGGGTTGACGAAGTCGGTGGCGCCGAACTGGCGCGCCAGCTCGAACTTGTCGGGATTGACGTCGATGGCGATGATGCGACTGGCCTTGGCCATCGTCGCGCCCTGGATCACCGCCAAGCCGATGGCGCCGAGGCCGAACACCGCCACCGTCGAGCCCGGCTCCACCTTGGCGGTGTTGAGCACCGCGCCGATGCCGGTGGTCACGCCGCAGCCGAGCAGGCAGATCTTGTCCAGCGGCGCCTCGGGCGAGACCACCGCCAGCGAGACCTCGGGCAGCACGGTGTACTCGCTGAAGGTGGAGCAGCCCATGTAGTGATGCAGCGGCTG
>NZ_PJRN01000013.1 GCF_002930105.1 Billgrantia saliphila
GCCGCTGCGCCTGGGCCTCTCCATCGGCAGCTGCCGGGCGCCCGAGGACGGCCAGGATTCAGGCGTGCTGTTCCAGCGACTGGAGTCGGCGCTCTATTCGGCCAAGCGCCATGGGCGCAATGTCAGCCAGCGCTTCCGTCCGGCGCTCGACGTACAAAACAGCCCGCACATGACGCTGGTTTACGGCCTGCGCGATGCGCTGGCCAACGGGGATCAGTTGGAGCTCCATTACCAGACCCAGCATCGCATCAGCGATGGCGCCGTGGTCGGCATGGAGGCACTGCTGCGCTGGCGCCATCCGGAACACGGCATGGTATCGCCCGGCGACTTCATTCCCCTGGCGGAGCGGCATGGCCTGATGGGGCCGCTGGGCAACTGGGTGATCGACGAGGCGCTGGCGCAGATGTCACGCTGGCGTGAACTGGGCATGCCGACCCTGCCGGTATGGATCAACATCTCGGCGATCCAGATGTTTCAGGGCGAATTGGAATCGGCGCTCTCGGCGGGTCTGGCGCGACACAGCATCGCTCCCGTCCAGCTCGGCCTTGAATTGACTGAGTCAGTGCTGCTCGACGAGCGTGCCGGCGATATCGTGCCACGCCTCGAGGCGCTTCGTGCGCGCGGCCATCGCATCGCCATCGACGACTTCGGCATGGGCTATTCGTCGCTCAGCTACCTGAAGAACCTGCCGCTAGACAAGCTCAAGCTAGACCGCGCCTTCATCCGCTCACTGCCCGACGACGCGGCCGACGCCGCCATCGTCAGCGCCGTGCTGGCGATGGCGCGCGGGCTGGGGCTGGACGTGGTGGCCGAAGGGGTGGAGACCCAAGGACAGCTGGATTTCCTGCAACAGGCCGGCTGCCGGCTGGTGCAGGGCTTCCTCTATGCGCGACCGGGGCCGGCCGAGGTGATCGAGGCGCAGTGGCAGGCGCAGGTGTCGGGGCAGCCGGGTCTGGTGATGCGGCCTGAACCCTCGGCATGACGGACCGCAGCGGTCCGTACCCGGCGAGCGACAGATCCCATGGGAACGTTTTTGCGAGGCGCGGCAGTGCCTGCAGGCCTAGCGCGCCGACGCCAAGGACTTGAAGGCGTCCAGAGCGCGTGCGCGTGCGGCCCGATGGTCGACGATGGGGGGCGGGTAACCGAGGCTGACGCGCTGGCGTTCGCTGGGGTCATGCCGGTCCCGGGGCTCTAGCGAGGACAACTCGGGAACGTACTCGGCGATGAAGCGGCCATCCGGATCGAAGCGGCGCGACTGGGTGGTGGGGTTGAACAGTCGGAAGTAGGGCGCCGCATCGGTGCCTGTCGATGCCGCCCATTGCCAGCCGCCATTGTTGGCGCAGAATTCGCCGTCCACCAGATGACGCAGAAAGAACGCCTCGCCGCGGCGCCAGTCGATCAGCAGATGCTTGCTCAAGAACATGGCGACAATCATGCGCAGACGGTTGTGCATCCAGCCGGTGTGGACCAGCTGCCGCATGGCGGCATCGACGATGGGATAACCCGTACGACCCTCGCACCAGGCACGAAAGCCGGTCTCGTCATTGCGCCAGGGCAACGCCTCAGTGTGAAGCTGAAAGGCTCGATGACGACAGACCCGCGGAAAGCCCGCCGCCACGTGGAGGTAGAACTCGCGCCAGACCAGCTCGCTGACCCAGCCGACGATGCCGGCATCGCCTTCCGCCAAGCTGCCGCCGTTCATGCTCAGCGCGGCCTGCAGGCACTGGCGATGGGAGATCATGCCCAGCGCCAGGTAGGGTGAGAGTTCACTGGTGCCTTGCTCGGCGGGAAAGTCGCGCCGCCGCGCATAATGTCGGGCGCGAAAGCGCAGGAAACGTTCTAGGCGGTCGGCGGCGGCGGATTCGCCGGCCGGCCAACGCTGGGCGGCTACCGGGGCCTCCCCGAGCGAGGGCAGGGGCGGAATGCGATCGCTGGCAACCGCAGGCCTGGTCTGGCGTGGCGGGGAGTCGCGCAGCGCCAGTCGCGCAGCCGTCAGCGTACGATGCCAGGCGCGTGAGAAGGGAGTGAAGACCGCGTAGGGATCGCCCTTGGCGGTAAGCAGCTCGCCGGGAGCGAAGGTCAGCGCGTCATGATGCCCGGTGGCGGCAAGCCCATGGCGGTTGAAAGTGGTGATGACGTCCTGGTCTCGACGCGCTTCATCGAGAGGGTATTCGCGATTGAAGTGCAGCGTCTCGGCGCCCACCTCGCGGGCGATGGCCAGCAGCACCTGGGATGCCTGGTCGAATCCGGCGATGTCGCGATGCAGGAGCGGAATGCCAAGTGCATCCAGCGCTTCGCCCAGCGCGATGACGCCGCGATGCCAGAAGTCGAGCTTATTGACGCCGTGGCCATGACGTTGCCAGTGCATCGCGCTGCGCAGGAACACGGCGATGACCGTTCCTTGGCGCGCCGCGGCGGCAAGCGCCGTGTTGTCCTGAATACGCAGGTCGCTGCGAAACCACATCAGCGTAGGCATGTGGAGGCCTCGTGACGGAAGCGGTCAGGCGCCGTGAATCAGGGAGCGCAATCGGGCCATGGCCAGGGGCAGGTCGTCGCCCAACAGCTCCACCAGGCTGTCGGCCAGATCATTGCCGCGAATGCGCGCTACCGGCCCGCACAGGCCGAGGGGGGCATCGAGCTGTTCCGCCAGCCTGGGGAGTTGGCGGCGCACCAGGTCGGCCCGCTCGGCGCGGCCACTGACCAGCAGCAGGGCGCCGGCGCCGAGCCGCTCCACCGCCAGCGGCAGCTCGCCGAATGGCAGCGCAGCGTCCAGCAGCTGGATGCGATAGCCAGCATCGCTGGCGGCCAGAGCCGCCAGCAGCAGCCACAGCGGGCCCGGATCGTCGGGCAGCGGGGCGATCAACAGCGTCGGCCCCTTGAGGGCCTGGTTGGCATGGTGGAGCCGAATACCGATGCGTGTACGCAGGAACGCTTCCAGGCAGCGGCGCTGCAGCGCTGCGCCGAGCTGATCCGCCCAATGCTCCTCGAGTTCTCGCACGGCGGGTTGCCATAGCTCCGTCAGGCAGACGGACACCGGATACAGCGCCAGGCTCTGATTGAACAGAACTTCCAGCTGACCCAGATCCAGCGCCTCGACGGCGGCG
Organism: Billgrantia saliphila; assembly: GCF_002930105.1. Taxonomy (GTDB): domain Bacteria; phylum Pseudomonadota; class Gammaproteobacteria; order Pseudomonadales; family Halomonadaceae; genus Halomonas; species Halomonas saliphila. The sequence goes on from NZ_PJRN01000013.1 coordinate 3,105, forward strand.
ATGAGTTGACGTTGCTGGCTGGGCCAGTCGCCGCTGGCGGGTTCGGGCATGGGAGCCGCTTCGGGCTGGTCGAGCAATTCCTTGACCTGGCTGACCGGCACCCCACGCCCGAGCCATTGTAGGATGCGCTCGACGCGCTCGATGTCCTCGCGAGCATACAACCGGTGCCCTTTGGGGGTGCGCTGGGGGCGGATCAGGCCGTAGCGGCGCTCCCAGGCGCGCAGCGTGACCGAGTTGACCCCGGTGATACGTGACACCTCGCGGATCGGATAGAGCGGTGTGTCGGCCGGGTGGGTCGTCGCCTTGTCGGTCATGCTCGCCTCTGCCTCTTGTTGGTCGTGGCTCTTCCGCAGCGGGGGAGCGACGGCCTGCGCAGGCTCGTCGCGGGGAAATATTGTACGCTAAACGAGCCATGTACAACTGATGGCGGTCACGTCAAATCGACGATGCGTCGCCGGCCTGCTCGGCGATCACGGCGGCCAGGGCGTCGACGAAGGCGGGATGCTCGCCGACCGGCGGCAGCAGCGCCAGTTCCATGCGGGGGTGAGCGGCATGCAGCGCTTCCACCTGGGCGGGTACGTCATGGCGCAAGTGACGACCGGCGGCGAAGAACAGCGGCAGAATCTCAGCGCGCCGGATGCCGGAAGCCGCAAGCTCGGCCACGGCTGTCTCTAGCGAAGGCTCGCTGAGTTCCATGTAGGCCAGCTTCAGCGGAGTCTGCAGACGTGTGGCCAGCGCTTCGTGGAGCTGCGCAAAGGGAGCGCGCCATTTGGGATCGCTGGAACCGTGCGCCAGCAGAATCAGGCCATAGGACATGAGCATCCCTCCATGGGCAGGGGCCGTGCGAGTGGCAAGCAGCGCAAGAGCGCCATGTTTCCGCTAGAATAGCAAAGATGTACAAAGATTGTATAACCAGGCGAATCGGCAGTCGAGAAAGGGGAATTCAACAATGCGCGTACTCATTACCGGGGGCAGCGGTTTCGTCGGGCAGCGGCTGTGTCAACGGCTCAAGGAAGCGGGGCATCGGCTCCAGGTCGTTTCACGCGAACCGGACGCCGCCAGGCCCAAGCTGCCCGCCGGCGTCGACATACGCCGCTCGGTGCTGGACTTCGTCGACGCTTCGCCCCAGGCCATCGTCAATCTGGCCGGCGAGCCGATTGCCGCGCATCGCTGGACCGCCAGCCAGAAGCAGCGGTTGATCGACTCGCGGGTCAACGTCACCCGTGACCTGGTGATTCTTTGCGAACAGCTGGCACAGGCCAGCGGTGTGCCGCCCCGCGTCATGGTCTCGGGGTCGGCCATGGGCTACTACGGGGACCAGGGCGACCGCGAGGTCACCGAGGAGACCCCGCCCCACGACGAGTTCGCTCATCGCCTATGCAAGCGCTGGGAGGACGCCGCCAGGGAGGCGGCCGACTTCGGCACTCGGGTGGTACTGCTTCGCACCGGGCTGGTGCTGGATGCAGGCGGCGGCAGCCTCGAAAAGATGCTGACTCCGTTCAAGCTGGGGCTCGGCGGGCGCTTCGGCGACGGCAGTCAATTCATGCCCTGGATCCACCGCGAGGACCTGGTGCGGGCGATCCTTTTCCTGCTCGAACGCGACGACCTCGAGGGGCCGTTCAACGGCAGCGCGCCCAAGCCAGTGACCAACGCCGAATTCGCCCGAACCCTGGCACATCAGCTGCATCGGCCGGCCCCGTTTCCGGTGCCCGCGCTCGTGCTCGAGACGACGTTAGGCGAGATGGCGCGTCTGTTGCTGACAGGTGCCGACATGCGTCCGGCGCGCCTGCTCGAGGCCGGCTTCGATTTTCGTTACCCGACCCTGGAGCAGGCCTTGGCCAATATTCTCGGCAAGCACTGACGCGCACGGTGCTTGCCGGCCGCAGGTTCAGCGGCTCTCTTCTCCCACCGTGACGATCACCCGCACTGCATCCAGGCGCAACCGCGTGCCGTCAATGGCCGCATCGAGCTCATCCCGCTCGCGGCGCAGGGCGTCGAGCTCCTCCTCGCGCACCGCCGGGTTGAGCCGGGCCAGCGCTTCCAGGCGGGCAAGTTCGGCGTCGAGAGCTTGACGCATGCGGACCTGGGCGGACTCGACGATGCTCGGCAGCTCGCGCTCGGCCTCCCCTTCGCCCTGGGTCAGCAGATCCCGCAGCTGATCATGGCGGCTGCGGATCAGGTCGCGCGCCATCGCCTTCTTGACCTTCTGCAGGTTCTTCGACAGGCCGGTAAACGAGACCTTGTCGGTCAGCACGGCCCCGGATTCGTCGAGCAGCACCCGCACCGCGGTAGGCGGCAGGAAGCGGTTGACGTGCAGCCGCTTCGGCGCCGGGCAGTAGGTACGAAAGACCAATTCGACCATCAGCCGCCCGGCGGGAATCGCCGGATGCTTGAGCAGCGCCAGCGCAGTATTGCCCATGGTGCCGTCGAGGATGCGTCCCATCATTTCGCGCAGCAGCGGATGCTCCCAGGAGAGGCGCTGCACGTCGTCGCGGGCCAGGGCGCGCGAGCGCGACAGGGTGGCAGTGAAGCCCTCTTCGCCCTTGGCCAGCCCGGGCAGGCCGTCGAGCATCTGCGGGCTCGGCTGCAGCAGCAGCAGGTCGCCACCGAGCTCCTGGCCGTCGACCCCGAAGATATCCAGCGCCTGGTCTAGGTAGCGCGGCAGCGCCGGATCGTCGTCGAGTTCGCGGATCGCCGCGGCCACTTCTCCGGCCCGCACCGGGCGGCAGGCGTTGAGTTCCAGCAGGCGATTGCGACCGGCGTTGCGCTGGGCCAGGCGATTTTCGAACAGGGCGCGCGTCTCGGCGATCACCTCACCCAGCGCCTCGTCATCGAGCAGAGTCTCGGACAGTGCATCGCCGAAGGCGTCGAACAGCTCGTTGCCAACGCCGTGCGGGGCATCGAACGCGTCCATGCCCTCGCGGAACCAGCGCAGCAGCCGCTCGCCGGGGCTGGCCTCGAATAGCGGCACGTGAATCTCGATGGCGTGACGCTGGCCGATGCGATCGAGCCGGCCGATGCGCTGCTCGAGCTGATCGGGATGCTGCGGCAGATCGAACATCACCAGGTGACGGCAGAACTGGAAGTTGCGCCCCTCGGAGCCGATCTCCGAACACACCAGTACCTGGCTGCCCTCCTCCTCGTCGGCGAAGGCCGCCGCGGCGCGGTCGCGCTCCACCAGGGTGAGTCCCTCGTGGAACACCGGGGCGTGGACGCCGCCCAGCACGCGCAGTCCTTCGGCAACTCCCTGGGCGGTCTCGCGCTGGTGGGCGATCACCAGCACCTTGTCGTTGGCGAAACCCTGCTCGCCTTCGTCTGCGAGGCGCTCCAGCAGCCAACTTACTCTAGGGTCGATCTGCCACCAGGGCTCGGCGTTGAGTGGGTCGTCCGACAGCTCGCGGTAGGTGGCATCGGGGTAGATCAGCACATCGGGATGGTCGAGCCCGGTCTCGATCAGCAGTTCGTCGAGATAGTCCTCGTCGCGTTCGAGCTTGCGCAGCACACGACGATAGGCCGAAGGCAGCGGTAGCGACGCCAGGTGCAGGTGACGCTCGGGAAACCCGCCCACGTGGCGGCGGCTATTGCGGAACATTACCCGGCCGGTACCGTGGCGATCGAGCAGCTGCTCGCGGAGCTGGTCGCGGGCGCTGGCCTGTTGCCTCTCGCCGGTTTCGGGATTGGCCAGGGTGCCCAGCAGAGCCAGGCTGTCGGGTTCGCTGATCACCGCGACCACCGCGTCGCGGTCGGCGTCGCCGCCGATGGGCAGGCGCTCCAGGGCATCGATCGCCTGGGCCACCTCCACGTAGTGCTCCTCCTCCTCGCGGAAGGCGTCGAGACTGTGGTAGCGATCGGGATCGAGCAGGCGCAGGCGGGCGAAGTGGCTTTCGAGCCCCATCTGCTCGGGGGTGGCGGTCAGCAGCAGTACGCCTGGTACCACCGCTGCCAGTCGCTCCACGCAGGTATAGCCCGGGCCGACCTGCTCGGTACTCCAGTCGAGATGGTGCGCCTCGTCGACGATCAGCAGATCCCAATCGCAGGCCGTGGCCTGTTCCTGGCGATGGAGGTTGGCGAACAGCCACTCCTGGCTGGCCAGAATCAGCTGGCCGGATTCGAAGGGATTGCTCTCGGCCTGGGCCAGGCTCTGCTGCTCGTCGAGTAACGTAACCTCGAGGGCGAAGCGGCGCAGCAGCTCTACCAGCCATTGGTGCACGAGACTCGCCGGCACCAGGATCAACGCCCGCTCGGCGCGGCCGGTGAGCAATAGCCTATGCAGGATCAGGCCGGCCTCGATGGTCTTGCCCAGCCCCACTTCGTCGGCCAGCAGCACGCGCGGGGCGTGGCGGCGGGCGACTTCGTCGGCGATGTAGAGCTGGTGCGGAATCAGGTCGATGCGCGGCCCCGCCAGGCCCAGCGCGGGGTTCTGTTCGATGCGGTGATAATGGTGCAGGGTTCGGAAACGCAGGTCGAACCAGTCATTGCGGTCGACCTGTCCGGTGAGCAGGCGGTCGCGGGCCTGGTCGAACTGCATGGTATCGGCCAGGCGGGCCTCGGGCAGCTCGCGCAGCTCGCCCTGGTCGTCCTCGCCGATGTAGACGATGAGGCCGTCGACTTCCTTGCTGTCCTCGACGGTAAGGCTCCAGCCCTCGGCGGACTGGATGCGGTCGCCGCTGCCGAAGGCGACCCGGGTGAGGGGCGACTGACGACTGCTGTAGGTGCGGGTCTCCTGGCTGGCGCCGAACAGCACGGTGACGCTACGGTGATCGCAGCTGAGAATGGTGCCCAGGCCCAGGTCGGCCTCGCCGTCGCTGATCCAGCGCTGGCCGGGTGAAAAGTCGCTCATGATGCCTCGGTCGATGCTGAATACGGTGCGCATGCCGCCGCGAAGAGGTCTCCGGCGACGACAGGGCGGGGGATTCTAACGCAAAGCTGGCCACGGCTTAAGGGTGGTGGCGAGCTGCGGGAAGTGGTAGAGCGCGGATCAGTGCCGCTCGAGCCAGGAGGCGAGTTGGGCGCGTGAGAGCTCGCCCACATGGCGCTCCACCGCACGGCCGCGGTCATCGAACAGCAGTGTGGTGGGCAGCCCCGGGGATTCGACCGTCCTCATCATCTCCTGTTGGGGATCGAGCAGCGGGTAGCGGAAAGAAAGCCCCTGCTCGTCCAGGTAGCGCACCACCTGCAGCAGCTCCTCGCCCTGATTGATCACCACCACGGTCACGTCTTCGCGGGCGTCGGCTTCGGCCAGCAGTGGCATCTCGCGCAGGCAGGGCGGGCACCAGGTGGCCCACAGGTTGATCACGACCCGCTCGCCGCGAAGCGTCTGCAGATCGACCGGTTCGCCGTCGAGGTTCTCCAGGGTGATGTCGGGCAATTCGCCCATCGCGGTGCCGCCGCTCAGCGGGACCAGGGTGACCAGTACCAGCCACAGTGCCGACACGCCGATCGTCAATGCCATGGCGCCGATCATACGTAGCAGGTGGTCGCGTAGCGTCCAGGCGGTCCATACCAGTGCCGCGAGCAGCCCCCATACGCCGTGGTACCCCGGTTGCCACAGCTTGAATACGTCGAGCGGAGCCGCGGCATAGGCATCGAGATTCATGCCCACGTGTCCCAGGCGGGCTCCGACCAGCCAGGCCAGCAGCAGGCCGTTGAACCAGCGCGCACGCGCGGGGCCGGGAAGGCCCAACAGGGCCCAGGCCGCTATCAGCAACAGCAGGGCGCAACCGAGCGCATAGAGGCGTGGAATCGAGATCAGCACGGGGCCCAGGGCGAAGGCGTCCATGGCAACAGCTCCGAGAACGGGGTCGGCGTCGGCGGCAGGAGCGGTTAGAATCCTACACTTGCTTGCCTCGCAGCGACCGGCTGAGCAAGAGCCTACTGTGCGAGCGTCGCACTGTCACCCGGCAGGAGCCTTCATGGCGAATCAGTCCTTCGACACCCTGCGTGCCCTGGCCATCGCCAGCCAGGCACTGGGCTTCATTCTGATCATCACTCTGGAAACGGTGATGGGCGGCGATGCCGCCCGCCCCTGGCAGGGGCTGACCCTGGGCGCCATGGTGCTCTTCGCCCTGGGGCTTGCGCTGGCACGCCATTATCGCCGCAACAAGGCGCGCAAACGGATGGAACGACGCCTGGTCGACAACGATGACGAACCCTGAGGCCTGCCGGACGACTCGGCGTCGTGGGTGGGTGAGGTGGTTCCTGCCGATGCTGGCACTGCTGCTGTCCGGCTGTGCCGGTGCCCCGGTCTCGCGCGAGCATGGCGCGCCGCTGCCGCCGGCCGAAGCCGAGACTACCTGGCTGGGGCAGTGGTCGGCGCTGAGCGCGGCTCCGCATGTCGCGCAGAGCGGTTTCGCCCTGCTCTCCAGTGGCCAGGACGCCTTCAGCCTGCGCATGCTGCTCAGCGAACAGGCCGATCGACGCCTCGATATCCAGACCTATCTCATGGGGGATGGGCTGACCACTCGCACATTGCTGCTGCGGCTGCTGGACGCCGCGGAGCGAGGCGTGACGATACGTTTGCTGATCGACGATTTGGCAACGGTCGGGCAGGGCGATCGGCTGGCGGCGCTGTCCAGCCACCCCCATATCGAAATTCGCGTCTACAACGCCCTGCCTGTCGGTCGGGGCAGCCTGACGGCCAGGGTGCTGGCGTCGCTGCCGGTCGCGACGCGGCAACAGCGCCGCATGCACAACAAGCTCTGGATCGCCGACGGAACGCTGGCCATCGTCGGCGGGCGCAACCTGGGCGACGAGTACTACAGCGCCAGCGATCGCAACCTGACCGATCTCGATCTAGTGGCGATCGGGCCGGTCGTGCCGCAGCTCTCGCAAAGTTTCTATCTCTACTGGAATCACGGCCTGGCACAGCCGATCGAGCGTTACCACAACGTGGACGGGGAGGCCTGGCGCGAGCTGCGAGCGTCGCTTTCCGACTGGTTCCAGGAGCACGCCGATTCGCCTTATTTCACCCACTTGCGGCAACGCTATGCCGATGCGGACCAGGGGCCACTGATCGGCAGGCTCCATTGGGGCGAAGGCGTGGCGCTGTGGGACCCACCTGGCAAGCCGGCCTGGCGTGGCCGTCCGCCATTGCGACGCACCATGGCCGGTGAGCTGATGGCGGCCGTAGGCAGGCCGATCGAACGCCTGGTGGTGATCACCGCGTATTTCGTTCCGGGAGACGTGGGAACGCGGCTGATACGCGAGCTCGCCGAATCGGGCGTCGACGTCGAGGTCTTCACCAATTCGCTGGAAGCCTCAGACGTGCCGTTCGCCCACGGTGCTTACCAACCGTATCGCGGCGCACTGCTCGAAAGCGGCGTGGCGCTGTACGAGATGCGCCCCGACCAGGAGCTCGGCCAAACCAACGGACGCGGCGTCGGTTCGTCGACTTCCGCCTTGCACATCAAGGCGCTTGCCATCGATGACGACCGGCTCTTCGTGGGGTCGGCCAATGCCGATCCGCGCTCGATCTGGTGGAACACGGAAGTCGGGGTCCTGGTTCGCAGCGAAGAATTGGCCGCCGAGCTGGATGCACTGATTGAGCTCGGCAAGCGTCCCACCCTCAGCTATCGCGTCGAGCGTGAGCCGAACGGGCGACTGGCGTGGGTGACGGTGCGAGACGGCGAACACCTGCGGCTGTACCGCGAGCCCGGTGACCGGTGGCGCCATCTCGGCGCCTGGCTGACAAGATTGGTGGGTCTGGAGCCTTGGCTATAAAGCCAGGTTGTTCCCCATGCCTGAGTGGCTAGGCTGAAAGGAGTGAGCGGTCCTCGACCGTTTCGTTCCCTTGGGCCCAACTGCGAGGGCTTGTCATGCTTCATACCATTCTGGTTCCCGTCGACGGCTCGTCGCATGCCGAGAAGGCGCTTTCGATCGCGGCGCAGTTGGCGCGTGCCTCGTCGGCGACACTGCATCTGCTGAACGTTACCGAACTGCCGGACGATGTCGGCATGCTGGCCGGCACTACCGGCCAACCACTGACCGAGGCGCGCCGGCGCGAGCTGGCCGATACGGACGGGACCCAGGCGCGCGGCATCCTGGACAGGGCTCGACAGGCCGTCGAGCTCTCCGGCCTGGACGTGAAGGAAGTCGTTCGCGAGGGCAAGCCTGCCGACACGATCCTGCGCGAAGCCGAAGCCATTGGCGTCGATGCCATCGTCATGGGTAGCCGGGGGATGAGCGATCTCAAGGGCATGGCGGTGGGCAGCGTTTCCCACAAGGTAGCGCATTCCGCCGCCTGTACCGTGATCACGGTAACCTGACGTCGGCCGGGTCAACCGTCCGCCTCGCGATGGCCACGCGATTACGCCCGGCGCGCTTGGCCTGGCGCATATCGTCTTTTCTTTTCGCGGCACGTTCACGCCAAAGTTGGCTGCGTCAGGCTAAAGGAGGGGGCACATGAACCGAGAGGTCCGCTAGGGCGGGAAGGCGCCGTCAATGCGCCGCCGCATCGAAAGCGCGGCCTCGTCCGCCGGCTGAGGCTCGTGCATGTAGAAACCCTGAATCTGGTCGCAAGCCTTCCGACGCAGATAGTCCACCTGTGCCGCCGACTCGACGCCTTCGGCAACGACGGTCAGGCCCAGGTTTCTGCCCAAGTCGATGATGGCTTCCGTCAGGCTTCTGTCGCTGGCGCTACCGACGAGATCGGTGATGAACGAGCCGTCGATCTTGATGGTGTCGAGGGGAAATGCCTTGAGCTTGGAGAGCGAGGAGTAGCCGGTGCCGAAATCGTCGATCGCAATGCGTACGCCCAGTTTACGCAGCTCATGCAGAATGCCGACGGCTCTTGGCATGTCCAGCATCATCATGCTCTCGGTGATTTCCACCTCCAGCAGCTCCGGCGCCATGCCGGTGGCTCGGAGCGCCCCTTCGATATCCCTCAGTAGGCCATCTTCCAGAAATTGACGCGCCGAGAGGTTCACCGCCATGCTCAGCGCCGGGAAGCCGGCCTTCTGCCAGGCGACGTTCTGGCGGCAGGCAGTGTAGAGAACCCAGCGACCGATGGGCACGATCAGGCCGTTCTCTTCCGCCAGCGAAATGAAATGCTTGGGCAGGACCAGGCCGAGCTCAGGATGCTGCCAGCGGAGCAGCGCTTCCATGCCAATGATTCGGCCAGTCTGCATGTCCAGCTTGGACTGGTAATAAAGCATGAACTCCTGCCGTTCCAGGGCCTTGCGCAGGCTCGATTCGAGAGCCAGGCGCTCGAGGGAGTCCGATTTCAGCTGTTCCGAGTAGAACTGTGCGTTGTTCTTGCCCTCTTCCTTGGCGTGATACATCGCCACGTCGGCATGCTTCATCAGGGTCTGCTCATCCTCTCCATCTGCAGGGTAGCGGGCGATGCCGATACTGACCGTGATACGAAACTCCTGGCCCACCAGGGTGAAGGGCGTGCCGACTGCTGCCAGGATCTTGTTGGCCACCTGAGTGATCTGGCTAGGCCCCGAGGTTTCGGGAAGTAGAATCACGAATTCATCGCCCCCCAGGCGGGCGACCGTGTCGCTTTCGCGCACGGCCTGGCCAAGACGCCGGCTAACCTCCTGGAGCAGCTCGTCGCCCGCGTCGTGGCCCAGCGAATCGTTGATCGCCTTGAATCGATCCAGATCGAGGAAGAGCAGAGCCAGCGGTTTGTCGTAGCGTCGTGCCTGCTGCATGTGGTTCGTCAGCAAATGGCTGAAGAAGGCCCGGTTGGGCAGTCCGGTCAGGTTGTCGTGGAAGGCCAGGTACTCGGCGCGGCGCGCGTGGCTCAAGCGCTCCTCGAGGATCCTGGCCTGGGTCCTGCGCAACTTCCAGCTCAGCCGGCCGAGCAGTGCCAGTACGCAGAGAGCGATGAGGCTGGTAAGCGCGGCTCGTCGGAAATAGGTTTGCTCCAGTGCTTCGACCGCTCCCATCTGTTCGGCCTCGGAGAGTCCGAGAACGATGGCGACCGGAAACTCGAACAGCGGCCTGGCCACCGTATAGCGGCGCACGCCGTCCCATTCGCTGACTCTCACCCGGGCAGGTTCGTCGAGCGCGCTATTACCGTCCAGCAGGGCGTCGTGGTCGACCTGCTCCCCTGTACGAACCGTGTCGCCGCTGCGACGAACGAGAAAGGTGCCGTTGGCTCCCAGCAGGGCCAGGACGCCTTGCTCCCCCAGCGTTTCCTGCTCGTAGCCGCTGACGAAATAGGAGGCGTCGACCAGCAGGGTTGCCCGTCCCGATTCGTCCTGCTCGTCATCCGCCAGCTGGCGACTGAAGGCGAGCCTGTTGTCCTCCCCCGACGCTTCCTGGTGGTCCAGGCCAATGGCCATGCCATCTTGTTCGAAGGCCGGGGAAGCGTCTTGCTCGGGTATCGTATCGTGCGTGCTGGTCACGATGCTGCCTGAGGCGTCGCTGATACGGACCTCGAACAGCAGGGCGGGGGGAAGCATGCCCCGCTGACGCAAGTCTTCCAGGGTTTCATGTGGTGGCCGATCGTCGAGACTGTAGCGCACGAGCTTCAGGGTGGTATCTATCTCGCGCAGCGCCCGCACGATCTGGGCCTCGTAGGTTTCGGCCATGTCGACCGCCAGCAGGGCTGCGCGGCGGTCGGCAGCCAGCCGCTCCCGTTCGACCAGGTTCAGGGTTACCAGCCAGATGGCCGCCAGGGCCAGCAAGGCGAGGCCCGTGAACAGGACGACTGGCTCGACGAGGTGATGCGACCAGCTCCGCTTGGAGGTGGTGCGGTCCGTCTCGGCGTTGGCAGGAGCGGTGCGATCAATCAATGGCCACCACCCGCAAGCGTTCGTCGAGGTGGGCATCGTCGAGATAGCCAATGGCACTGGCATTCTCGCCCACGAAATCGGCCAAGGCCTTGCTGTCCGGCAGGCTGTGTGGTGGCTGGCCGCGACCGGTAAAGATCAGGCGCGACCAATGCATCTTGACCTGGGCGGGAGTCTGCCCCAGGTACTCACGATAGAAGGCGAGGTAAGCGGGGGAATTCTCCCTGTGGTCTACCGGTGTGGCAGGCTGGCCGTTAGGGAAGCGACTGGTGCGGCCCAGGTAGAGGTCGGCCAGTTCGCTGCGGGTGAGCTTGGCGAGCGGATTCTGCGCGGAAACCACTACCACGACCTCGGCCAGGGCGACGCTCGAGACCAGGCAGAGAAGCAGGCTGCAACCGATCCGCTTGAGTCGTGAAGGCATCCTTGTCTCCTCAGAACACGAAGTCGAGCGCGAGGCTGAACAGGTTGACCGAGCCGCCGGGCTCGAAGCCTGGCTGCGGGTTGACCAGATAGCCGTGAGAGCCATCCTCGTGGTCTATATGATCGAGCTGCGCCTTGAGAGCAAGGTTGGGTGCGACGTCCCAGCGTGCGCCGAGAGACAGGCTCGTCTGCTGTGGTTGGTGGCTCAGGAAAGAGTTGAGGATAGCGTCCAGTTCCTCAGTGCCCGGCTGCGCTAGGCCGGGAGACGACGTGCTGCTCTGTATGTGTTGCTTGGCATAGGTGATATATGGCGTTATGGCTCCCGCCCGATACCCGCCGGTCACATACCAGCCACGGCTATCCGCCAGGAAAGTGCGACTTTCGGTTTGTGTCCATTCGCCCATGACGAACCAGTCGCCCCTGTCGAAGCTGGCGCCAAGGCTCACGACCTCGAAACGCTTGTCGTCCACATCGTAGCGGTCGGCAATGGCTTCGCCTCGCGGGCCGTAAAAGCGATAGATATCGAAAAACGGGTTGAATTCCTCGATGGTCAGGCGGAACTGGCTGTAAGCGGCAAACAGTCTGAGATCGCCCCACTCCACATTGTTGCCGATCGTGACTCCCTCGCGGGATTCGGAATCGCCTGAAGTCAGGTCACCGTTTAAGTCTCTGTAAGGAAACTCGGCATGGGTCTGGCCGTAGGTGGCTCGAAGCGTATTCACGATTTCACCGAATCGGTGCCGATAGCTGATGTCGATGCCGTCGATGTTGGACACAGGGATGGTTTTGTAAACCTCCTGCGGCGGGCGCACCCAAGGAAGGGCATATCCGACCTTGCGATACTCTGCATTCATGAAGATGGGCAAAACCACCCGGCCGGCGCGCAAGCTGAAATCCGGCGTGGCATCGAACCTGACGTTGGCCCATTCGATGGTCGGCTCGTATGACCCGTCGTACCGCTGCTCGGTGACGAGCTGAACGACGCTTGAGAAGCGCGGGGTGAAATCGGCGGTAAGCTGCAGACCGAGCCGGCTGTCGACTTCGGCGCTCCAGTCGCTGCTGTGCCCGGCCCCGCGCGGGGCGAAGATGTTGGAAACGAAGGCTGCCTGATCTTCATCGGAGTGCACGACACCAAGGGTACCGAAGCCGTTCAGCGACAGCGAAGGCGTGCCTGCATGCACAGCCGTGGTGTAGCCCCACATCAGGATTAGCGAGACAAGAACGGAGAAGCTCTGCTTTTTCGACATAGGGCTGCATGGAGTTGGCGATGGTCGTTGGGCATCTGCCTCACGAAAGCCGAGCGGTTGTGACGACCATTGCTGCGCGAGAAAGATGGCTTGCGTGTCGAGGCCTAAGTCAGCTATCGGCAGGGCGAAGGAAAGCTTGAGGATAGGTTTCCCTCCATAGGGGAGGTTGAGGTAAGCGCTGGAGTCCTCCGGGCTGGCTCAACTATGGTAATTGCACAAACCCTGGCCTCAAGGAGGAAGCCATGAATCGTTACCTGGCCGGTGCCATCGGCGGCCTGCTGGCCACCGTCCCCATGACCTTGGCCATGGAGGCGCTGTATCGGCGCCTGCCTCGCGAGGAGCGCTACCCCTTGCCGCCCCGCGAAATCACGCAGAACATCATGCACAAGGCGGCACCAGGCGCGACGCTCGAGGATGAGCGCTATGCCGAGCTGAGTCTCGTCAGCCACTTCGGCTACGGCGCTCTCAGCGGAGCGCTCTATCCGGTCTTCTGCCGCGAAGTCGCTCATCCGCTCGCGTATGGCAGCGGCTATGGCGTGGCGGTATGGGCAGCGAGTTATTTCGGCTGGATTCCTGCGCTGAACATTCTCGCACCGCCAAACCGCCATCCGACCCAGCGGCGGCGGCTGATGATTGCCGTTCATCTGGTCTGGGGAGCCGGCACCGTATGGATCGGTGAGCGCCTGGCGAATCGGCAGGATGACATTCAGGACAGCAAGCGAGCCGGCACTCGGCTCGAGGCATTTCACGACGCACCGTAGACGCCGCTTCCATTTGAGGATCCGTCGTGACAGCCAGGTGCCAACGCAAAACCGCCACCCGGCGTGGCCCGTAAGTGGCGGTTTTGACTGGATTCTTTGGTCGGAGTAGCAGGATTCGAACCTACGACCTCTGCCTCCCGAAGGCAGCGCTCTACCAAGCTGAGCTATACTCCGTTTTTCCCATGCCAGCGCCTCTTTCAAGAGACTTTTAGGGATGCTGGCAGCCGGACCATGCGGGTCCGACGGATGGGCATTATACGCAAAACGTTCGGTGTTGCAAGCCTGTCGGCGGTCGCTGCCGAGAGCTCAGGTCTGGCGTTCCACCGCCATGCGAGCCAGGTCGGCCAGGGCGTCGCGATAGCGGCTGGGAGGCAGCAGGTCGAGCTGCTCCTGCGCCTTGGCCGCCATCTCCTCGGCGCGAGCGCGGGTATAGTCCAGGGCCCCTGTGTCGCGCACGATGGTCAGTACCTCGTCGAGGTGATCGAGCCCACCCTGGCGGATCGCCTGGCGAATCGTCCTGGCCTGGTCCGGCGTGCCGGCAGCCATGGCCTGGATGAGCGGCAGGGTCGGCTTGCCCTCGGCTAGGTCGTCTCCCACGTTCTTGCCCATGGCCTGGGCATCGCCCTGGTAGTCGAGCAAGTCATCGACAAGCTGAAAGGCCAGGCCCAGATAGCGACCGTAATACTGCAGGGCAGCCTCCTGCTGCGGGCTGGCCTCGGCGAGGATCGCACCGCTGTGCGTGGCCGCTTCGAACAGCATGGCGGTCTTGCCCTGGATGGTATCGAAGTAGGTCGCCTCGTCGATATCGGGGTTGCCCACGTTGGTCAGCTGCTGCACTTCACCTTCAGCGATGACGCAGGTGGCGCTGGAGAGCACGTTCATGATTCGCAGCGAGCCGATTTCCACCATCATCTGGAAGGAGCGGGAATAGAGGTAGTCGCCCACCAGCACCGAGGGGGCGTTGCCCCAGGCGTTGTTGGCGGTGGCCTTGCCGCGGCGCATGTGCGACTCATCCACCACGTCGTCGTGCAGCAGCGTCGAGGTGTGCATGAACTCGATCAGCGCGGCCAGCGAGATATGCTGGTCGCCACGATAGTCCAAGGCGCGTGCGGCCAGCAGCACCAATAGCGGGCGCAGCCGTTTGCCGCCGCTGGCGATGATGTACTGGCCGATGGTTTCCACCAGCGGTACGCGCGAAGCCAGCTGCTCTGCGATGGTGCGGTTGACCGCGGCGAAGTCGTCGGCGACGGCGGCGTGGGCCGACGAAGCGTTGGCGTGACTGGCGGCAGGGCTGGAAGGAGCGTTGGATGGCATGGGCATCGTCATCGGGCTGTGGGCCGGCATGCCGGGCATTGGCAGTGGCCTGGGGTTGCGGCTCATGCTATGGGCACCCCATGGGGGCGTCAAGCCATGCCGCGAGACGCCGGCGGGGCCGGTCATGGGCATTGCAGGGAAAGTATAGGGCGGCTTGAACGCCCCGTCGGCCGCGGTTATAATACGCGGCCCACTCATCATGCTCCCTGTCAGATGGCTGCCGGAAGGGGCGCCACTCGAAGCAGGCCGACGAAGAGCCAACCCCGATGAGTTCTGGAGAGATACACATGTACGCAGTAATCAAGAGCGGTGGCAAGCAGTACCGAGTTCAGGAAGGCCAGACTCTCAAGCTCGAGAAACTGGAGATTCCGACCGGCGAAACCGTCGAGTTCGACCAGGTACTGCTGGTTGCCGATGGCGACAACGTGACAGTTGGCGCTCCGCTGGTCGACGGTGCCAAGGTGGCCGCCGAGATCGTCTCCCACGGCCGTGGCGAGAAGATTCGCATCATCAAGTTCCGTCGTCGCAAGCATCACATGAAGCGTCAGGGTCACCGTCAGTGGTTCACTGAAGTCAAAATCACCGGGATTTCCGCCTAAGCGGCTTCCCCTTAACGAGCGAGGACTTTGCAATGGCTCATAAGAAGGCAGCCGGTTCTACCCGTAACGGCCGCGATTCAGAATCCAAACGCCTTGGTGTCAAGCTGTTCGGCGGCCAGGCCGTCACCGCTGGCAACATCATCGTGCGTCAGCGTGGCACCCGCTTCCATGCCGGTACCGGCGTGGGCATCGGCCGCGACCACACTCTGTTCGCCCTGAGCGACGGGGTGATCAAGTTCGAGACCAAGGGTCCGAAGAACCGCAAGTTCGTCAGCGTCGTCTCTGCCTGAGAGACCGCACGAACCGGTAGCAGGAGGCCCCGCTCAGGCGGGGCCTTCTTGTATCATGACGGTAGAAACCGTCGGGAGAGTCACAATGCAGTTCGTCGACGAAGCCTCGATCATCGTGGAGGCCGGCAGAGGGGGCAACGGCTGCCTGAGCTTCCGCCGCGAAAAATACGTGCCCAAGGGTGGTCCCGATGGCGGCGACGGCGGGCATGGTGGCAGCGTCTACCTGGTGGGTGACGACGCCCTCAACACCCTGATCGACTTCAAGTATCAGCGCTTCTACCAGGCCGAGAGCGGACGCCCAGGACAGGGGCGCCAGATGAGCGGCCGGGCCGGCGGCGACCTAGTGGTCAAGGTGCCCGTGGGCACCACGGTGATCGACGAGGACACCCTCGAGGTGATCGCCGATATCACCGAGATCGGCCAGCAGGTGTTGGTGGCCCAGGGTGGGCGCCGCGGCCTTGGCAACATTCACTTCAAATCGTCGACCAATCGCGCGCCGCGCAAGACCACGCCCGGCACTGATGGCGAGCGGCGCAACCTGCGCCTGGAGATGAAGGTGATGGCCGACGTGGGGCTGCTGGGTATGCCCAACGCCGGCAAGTCGACCCTGATCCGCTCGGTCTCCGCCGCCAAGCCCAAGGTGGCCGATTACCCCTTCACCACCCTGGTGCCCAACCTCGGCGTGGTGAAGCTGGGCATGCACGAGCATTTCGTGATGGCCGACGTGCCGGGGCTGATCGAGGGGGCGTCGGATGGCGCCGGGCTGGGGTTGCGCTTTCTCAAGCACCTGACTCGCACCCGGCTGCTGTTCCATGTTGTCGATGTGGCGCCTTTCGACGAATCCGATCCGGTGGAGGCGGCGCGCGCCATCGCCCACGAGCTCGAGCAGTTCTCACCGACGCTGTCCGAGCGGCCGCGCTGGCTGGTCCTCAACAAACTCGACCTGGTGCCCGAGGAGGAGCGCGAGGGGCGCGTGCAGGAGATCGTCGAGGGACTAGCCTGGGAGGGTCCGGTGTTTCGCATCTCGGCGATCAGCGGCGAAGGCACCGATGCCCTGGTGCAGGCGGCCCATCGTTGGCTCACCGAACAGCGCCGGCTGGAGCATGAAGACGAAGAGGCGGCCGAACGCGAGCGGGAGATGCGCGAACGCATGGAGGCCGAGGCGGTGGCACGCACCGAGGCGCGGCTGGGCCGCAGCCGCAAGCGCAGCGGACAGGACGACGATGACGATTTCGATGATGATGATTATGACGTCGAAGTCGAATATGCCCCTTAGAGCCAAAACTGGCTGCGATCGGCCATATGGCGTTAAAAATTGACTTAGAATATTCATTTACAGCTTGTAAGCTCCGTTTCTTTGTCATTTTTGCCTTGTCTGGCCTTCGCTCGCCCAGGTGCGCTGACGTGGCTGTTTTGCTGGATGGGAGAGCAGGGTGTGAACGAGCAGGTACCGGGTCGCGATGCGCTGCGTGGCGCACGCCGGGTGGTGGTGAAGATCGGCAGTGCGCTGCTGACCAACGACGGCCGTGGCCTCGATGAGCCGGCCATCGGCGGCTGGGTCGACCAGATCGCCGCGCTGCATCGCCGTGGCATCGAGGTGGTGCTGGTGTCCTCGGGCGCTGTGGCCGCCGGCATGGTCCGGCTGGGTTGGCAGGTGCGCCCCTCGGCGGTACACGAACTGCAGGCCGCTGCCGCAGTGGGCCAGAACGGTCTGACGCAGTGCTACGAGCATCATTTCGCGCGTCACAAGCTGCTGACGGCCCAGGTGCTGCTGACCCACGACGATCTATCCAACCGCAAGCGCTACCTCAACGCACGCTCGGCGCTGCGCACCCTGGTCGATCTGCGCGTGGTCCCGGTGGTCAACGAGAACGACACCGTGGTGACCGACGAGATCCGCTTCGGTGACAACGACACGCTCGGGGCGCTGGTGGCCAATCTGCTCGAGGTCGATGCGCTGGTGATCCTCACCGACCAGGAGGGGTTGTTCGACGCCGACCCGCGGCACAACCCGACGGCGTCATTGATCCGCGAAGGGCGTGCCGGCGACCCGCGACTGGCGGCGATGGCCGGTGGCGGTGGCGCCCTGGGGCGCGGCGGCATGACCACCAAGGTGCAGGCCGCGCGGCTGGCGGCGCGCTCCGGTGCGGTCACGGCGATCGCCAGCGGACGTCAGCCCGAGGTGCTCACGCGGCTGATCGACGGAGAGCGCCTGGGGACGCTGCTGTGTCCCGAAGAGGCGCCGATCGCAGCGCGCAAGCGCTGGCTGGCGGGACAGCTTCAGGTGCGCGGCAGCCTGACGCTAGATGCCGGGGCGGTGAAGGTGCTTCGCGGTAGCGGCTCGAGCCTGCTGGCGGTGGGGGTCAAGGCGCTCTCCGGCGACTTCGTGCGCGGTGACATGGTGCTGTGCGTCGACGAGCAGGGCGAGCGGGTCGCCAAGGGACTGGTGAACTACGGTGCCGACGAGGCGCGCCGCATCTTGGGTCAACCGAGCCACCAGATCGAGGCGATCCTGGGCTACATGGAAGCGCCCGAGCTGATTCATCGGGACAATCTCGTCGTGCTGTGATCGACGGCGACTTCGCTCGCTTGCATCCACCTGTGGCAAGGACCTGGGTCGGTGTGCTAGTATACGCCATCCTCTCAGACACGGCCCGTCGACAACCTTCGCGTTGGCGAAATGGCCAGGCCGGCAGGAAGATGAATTTTCCAGGCCGGACAAAAAGTTATCGATGCCGCCCCGAGTCGGGCGGCGTTAAAGTTTTCAGGAGATAGTCAGTGGCAAACAGCAAGCAAGCCCGCAAGCGTGCCCGTCAGGCGGAAGGTCGTCGTGTTCTGAAGGCGAGCCAGCGCGCCATGGTGCGCACTTATGTGAAGCGCGTCATCAAGGCCATCAACGGCGGCGACCATGCCTCCGCGATGACCGAGTTCCACAAGGCGCAGCCGGTCATCGACCGCATCGCCGACAAGGACGTGCTCTCCAAGAAGAAGGCCGCGCGCCTGAAGAGCCGCCTGAACAAGCGAATTAAGGCACTGGCTGCGTAAGCCGGACGCCTGGAGACGTCGCGAACGCCATTGGCCCCGGGCCACGTTCCACGACGCTCGCGAAAAACCGGCTGCGGCCGGTTTTTTTGTGCCTGCAAGAGGGAACCCGCGTTGATCGAAACTGCCGAGGAAGGGAGACGGTGACGGACCGCGAACAGCTACCCGAGCCTGCACGAACAGCCCCGCCGAAGGACGATCGTGCCGTCGCGCCCAAGGCCGGCGGCCTGATGCGCTCCGGCCTGGTGGTCGGTGCCATGACCATGCTGTCGCGGGTCATGGGGCTGCTGCGCGACGTGGTGGTGGCGACCCTATTCGGTGCCGGCAGCGGCGCCGATGCGTTCTTCGTCGCCTTCAAGATTCCCAACTTCATGCGTCGGCTGTTTGCCGAGGGCGCCTTCAATCAGGCCTTCGTGCCGGTGCTCTCCGAGTACGCCACGCGCGGCAGCAAGCGCGAGGTGCGTAAGCTGCTCGATGCGGTGGCCGGTAGCCTCACCGCCGTGCTGGCGCTGATCACAGCGCTGGCCATGCTGGCCGCGCCCTGGCTGGTGTGGGTCTTCGCCCCCGGCTTCGGTCGCGACCCGGCCAAGCTGGCGCTGACCGCCGACATGCTGCGGTTGACCTTTCCCTACCTGCTGCTGGTCTCGCTCACGGCCTTTGCCGGCAGCGTGCTGAACACCTGGAACCGCTTCGCCGTGCCGGCCTTCACCCCGGTACTGCTCAACCTGTCGCTGATCGGCGCGGCGCTATTGCTCACGCCGCTAATGCGTGAACCGGCCATGGCGCTGGCGTGGGGGGTACTGATCGCCGGCGTGGCCCAGCTCGCTTTCCAGGTACCGTTCCTGGTGCGCCTGGGGTTGATGCCGCGGCCCTGGCCCGACTTCGACCATAGCGGCGTAAAGCGCATCCTGGCGCTGATGGCGCCGGCCCTGTTCGGCGTGTCGGTTTCGCAGATCAATCTGCTGCTGGATACCGTGTTGGCCTCGCTACTGGCGCCCGGCAGCGTCTCCTGGCTCTACTATTCGGATCGTCTGGTGGAGCTGCCGCTGGGCGTGTTCGGCATCGCCATCGGCACCGTGATCCTGCCGGCGCTCTCCAAACGTCATGCCGAACAGGCCGGGGAGCACTTCGCCGCCATGCTCGACTGGGCGGTGCGCGGCGTGCTGCTGCTGGGGCTGCCGGCAGCGCTGGCGCTGGCGCTGCTGGCCGAGCCGCTGCTGATCTCGCTGTTCCACTACGGTGCCATGACCGAGCACGACATCGCCATGGCGGCCATGAGTTTGCGCGCCTATGCCTTCGGGCTGGTCGCCTTCATGCTGATCAAGGTGCTGGCGCCGGGCTTCTTCGCGCGTCAGGACACCAAGACGCCGGTGAAGATCGGTATCATCGCTATGGTCGCCAACATGGTCTTCAATTTGATCCTGATCTGGCCGTTGGCGCACGCTGGCCTGGCGTTGGCCACGGCGATGTCGGCCTTCCTCAACGCGGGACTGCTCGGCTGGCTGCTGGTCAAGCAGGGCGTGCTGGTGTTCCAGCCCGGCTGGGGGCGCTATGCGGTACAGCTGATTGGCGGTTGCGTGGTGATGAGCGTAGGACTGGCCTGGTTGTCGCCTGACTGGCAGCAATGGCTCGGCTGGGGCGTCTGGACCCGGGTGCAGTGGCTGGCGCTGCTCGTCGTGGTCGGCGCGGCGGTCTATTTCGCCTGGCTGGCCGCCCTGGGCGTGCGCCTGCGCCAGTTCCGTATGCGCGGTTGATACCGAGAGGCGAGCGGCTGTCAAGGGGACGGACGTTCGCTATAATCGATGCCTTTACACGTTTCAATCTCTTATCGGACGGCGGCGGTTTCATGGAAGTCATTCGAGGACTGCACAACCTGCGCGACGAGCATCGCGGCTGCGTGGCCACCATCGGCAACTTCGATGGGGTGCACCGCGGCCATCAGGCGATTCTCGACCAGTGCCGCGAGCAGGCCTCGAAGCTGCGCCTGCCGGTGACGGTCGTCGTGTTCGAGCCTCAGCCGCGTGAATTCTTCGCCGGCGACCAGGCGCCTCCGCGGCTGACCCGGCTGCGCGAGAAGGTGCGCCTGCTGGGCGAGAGCGGCGTGGATTACGTGCTCTGTCTGCCGTTCAACGAGCGTCTGAGAAGCCTGACCGCGGTGGAATTCATCGATCGTGTGCTGGTCGAAGGCTTGGGTGTGCGCCATCTGGTGGTCGGCGACGATTTCCGCTTCGGCTGTGACCGCAGCGGCGACTTCAACCTGCTGGCGGAGGAGGGCGAGCGGCGCGGCCCCGAAGGGTTCAGCGTCGAACATACCCGCACTTTCGCCCTCGATGACGAACGGGTTTCCAGCACCCGGGTGCGTACCCTGTTGGCGAGCGGCAATTTCGCCCAGGCGGCACGCATGCTGGGACGGCCCTTCCGGCTCGAGGGCCGCGTCGTGGCCGACCAGCAGCGCGGACGCACCATCGGCGTGCCTACCGCCAACCTGCCGCTGCCGCGCCTACCGCTGGCGCTGCGCGGGGTCTATGCGGTGGTAGTCGAGCTGCCAGGCGGCCAGCGCCATATCGGCGTGGCCAACATTGGTTGGCGGCCCACGGTGGGCAGCGATCGGCCGGTGCTCGAGGTGCATCTGTTCGACTTCGACGGCGACCTATACGGCCAGCGCCTGGTGGTATTTCCCTGCGCCAGACTGCGCGGCGAGGTGAAGTTCGACGACTTCGATGCCCTCAAGCAGCAAATCATGAACGATCAGGATCAGGCCCGGCGCTTCTTCGGCGAGCGCTGTCGCACGGCCGGCGCGCCTGACCTGACGGACGGTTCTCTTCCCTTGGCCTCGGCGCCGCTGGCGCGCGAGACCGCGACTTTCGAATCCTCGGCGGGTCGTTCCGCCGACCAAGACGACGGCTGACTCCCAGGATATGAGCGACTACAAGCACACACTGAACCTGCCCGAAACCGACTTTCCCATGCGCGGCAACCTGCCCAAGCGTGAGCCTGGCAGGGTGTCGCAATGGCAGGACATGAAGCTTTACCAGCGCCTGCGTGAAGAGCGCCGCGGTCGCGAAGTGTTCGTGCTTCACGACGGCCCTCCCTATGCCAACGGCAGCATCCACATCGGTCACGCCCTCAACAAGATTCTCAAGGACATCATCGTCAAGTCGAAGAACCTGGCCGGCTTCGATGCGCCCTACGTGCCCGGCTGGGACTGCCACGGCCTGCCCATCGAGCACAAGGTGGAGACCACCCACGGCAAGCACCTCGAGCCCGAGCAGGCCCGCGCGCTGTGTCGCGAGTACGCCACTGCTCAGATCGAGACTCAGCTCGCCGACTTCGTGCGCCTGGGCGTAATCGGCGACTGGGACAACCCCTATCGTTCGATGGACTATGCCAACGAGGCCGGCGAGATCCGTGCGCTGGCCGACATGGTCGCCGCAGGCTACGTGTTCAAGGGGCTCAAGCCGGTCAACTGGTGCTTCGACTGCGGTTCGGCTCTGGCCGAGGCCGAGGTGGAGTATCAGGACAAGAAGTCCGACGCCATCGACGTGGCCTTCCCGGCCGCCGACGAGGCGAAGTTGGCGGCCGCCTTTGGCCTGGAGTCGCTGCCCAAACCCGCCGCCATCGTGATCTGGACCACCACGCCCTGGACCGTGCCGGCCAACCAGGCGCTCAACGTACATCCCGAGTTCACCTACGCCCTGGTCGATACCGGCAGCCGCCTGCTGGTGCTGGCCGAGGAACTGGTGGAGTCGTGCCTGGAGCGCTATGAACTCACCGGTGAGGTGATCGCCACCACCCAGGGCGCGGCGCTCGATCTGATCGAGTTCCGCCACCCGTTCTACGACCGCGTCTCGCCGGTCTATCTCGCCGACTACGTCGAATCCGAGGTGGGCAGTACGGGCATCGTTCACTCAGCGCCGGCCTACGGCGTCGACGACTTCGTCACCTGCCGCGCCCACGGCATGGCGTTCGAGGAGATCAAGAGCCCGGTGCAGGGTAACGGCGTCTACGCCGACGGCCTGCCGTTCTTCGGCGGCCAGATGATCTGGAAAGCCAACCCGCAGATCGTCGACAAGCTGCGTGAAGTCGACGCGCTGCTGGCGCACAAGGTCATCACCCACAGCTACATGCACTGCTGGCGACACAAGACCCCGGTGATCTACCGCGCCACCGCGCAGTGGTTCGTGGGCATGGATATTCAGGGCAAGGACGGCCGCACCCTGCGCGAGCGGGCACTCGAGGGTATCGAGGCGACCCGCTTCACTCCGGCCTGGGGCAAGGCGCGCCTACACAGCATGATCGCCAATCGCCCCGACTGGTGCATCTCGCGCCAGCGTAACTGGGGCGTGCCGATTCCCTTCTTCCTGCACAAGGCCAGCGGTGAACTGCATCCGCGCACCGTCGAGCTGATGGAGGAGGCCGCCAAGCGGGTGGAGAAAGAGGGCATCGACGCCTGGTTCCGCCTCGACCCGGCCGAGCTGCTGGGCGAGGAAGCCGCCGAGTACGACAAGGTCACCGATACACTGGATGTGTGGTTCGATTCCGGCACCACCCACCGTCACGTGCTGCGCGGCTCGCATCCCCATGGTCACGAGGCGGGCCCGCGCGCCGACCTGTATCTTGAGGGCTCGGACCAGCACCGCGGCTGGTTCCACTCCTCGCTGCTGACCGGCTCGGCCATCGATGGCCATCCGCCGTATCGGCAACTGCTGACGCACGGGTTCACCGTGGATGCTCAAGGGCGCAAGCAGTCCAAGTCGCTGGGCAACGTGGTGGCGCCGCAAGAGGTGATGGACAAACTCGGCGCCGACATCCTGCGCCTGTGGGTCGCCTCCACCGATTATTCGGGCGAGATGGCGGTCTCCGACGAGATCCTCAAGCGCACCGCCGACGTCTACCGCCGCATCCGCAATACCGCGCGCTTCCTGCTGGCCAACCTCAGCGGCTTCGATCCGGCCCGCGACAGCGTCGCCTTCGGCGACATGCTGGCGCTGGACCAGTGGGTGGTGGATCGCGCCGCCCAGCTTCAGGCGCGCATCGAGAAGGCCTATGAGGAGTACCGTTTCCTCGACGTCTACCAGCAGGTGCACAGTTTCTGCTCGCGCGAACTCGGCGGCTTCTATCTCGACGTGATCAAGGATCGCCAGTACACCACCCAGGCCGACTCCCTGGCCCGGCGCAGCGCGCAGACGGCGCTGTACCAGGTGGTCGAGGCACTGGCGCGCTGGGTGGCGCCGATCCTCTCCTTCACCGCCGAGGAGATCTACGAGCACATCCCCGGCGCACGCCGCGACAGCGTGCTGCTCGAGAGCTATTACCAGGGGCTATCCACGCTGGGGTCGGATGCCGAGATGGGGCGCGAGTTCTGGGAGCAGGTGCTCGAGGTCAAGCAGGCCGTCAACAAGTGCCTCGAGGACGCGCGCAACGCCAAGGTCATCAAGGGCAGCCTGGCCGCCGAAGTGACGCTCTACGTGGATGAGTCGCTGCAGGCCACCCTGGCCAAGCTGGGCGAAGAGCTGCGTTTCGTGATGCTGACCAGCGAAGTGCGCCTGGCGCCCCTGTCCGAAAGCAAACGGCTCGAGGGGCAGGGCGCCGAGGCCACCGAGCTCGACGGCCTGAAGGTGGCCGTGGCGGCGAGCCCGCACCAGAAGTGCGAGCGCTGCTGGCACCATCGCGAGGACGTCGGCCGCCACGCCGACCACCCCGACCTGTGCGGTCGCTGCATCAGCAACCTACCGGAGGGTCCCGGTGAGATTCGCCACTATGCGTGACAACGGCCGAAGCGACACCGCCGCGGCGGCGCCGATGCGTCGACCGCTGCGCTGGCTGTGGCTGGCGGCTGCGGTGGTGGCGCTGGACCTGGCCACCAAGGCGCTGATGTCCAGCCTGCTGAGCTACGGCCAGCCGGTGGAAGTGCTGCCGTTCTTCAATCTCACGCTGCTGCACAATACCGGCGCCGCTTTCAGCTTTCTTGCCGGTCACCCCGGCTGGCAGCGCTGGTTCTTCGCCCTGGTCGGCATCGGCGCCTGCATCGGCCTGACGATCTGGATGAGTCGCCTCAAGGCCGACGAGAAGCTGCTCGGCGCTTCCCTGGCGCTGGTCATCGGCGGAGCGCTGGGCAATCTCTATGATCGGCTGGTTCACGGCTATGTAGTCGACTTTCTGTCCTTCCATGTGGCCGGCTGGTACTACCCGGCCTTCAACGTGGCCGATATCGGCATCACGCTGGGCGCCATCGGCCTGATCTGGGAATCCCTCTTCGAAGGCCGCAAGCAGGCAGGGCGGCGAGGCTGAGCCTGCCTGCTATGCTGCTGGCAGGAACCGATCCGACACGCGCACGACCGAACGAGCGAGAGTAACGATGAGCGAATTTCGCATCGACGAGGGCATGGAAGTCACGCTGCACTTCACCCTCAAGCTGGAAGACGGCACCGTAGTCGACTCCACCCGCGATAAGGCCCCGGCCACCTTCCAGGTGGGCGACGGCAACCTGCCGCCCGGCTTCGAGTACCCGTTGAAGGGCATGACCGACGGCGAGAGCGGCAGCTTTGAGATCACGCCGGAGCATGGCTTCGGTCAGCACAACCCGCAGAACGTGCAGATGCTCAGCCGCGACGATTTCGACGAGATCGAACCCGAAGTGGGAACGGTAATGTCCTTTGCCGATCCCGCCGGCGGCGAGCTGCCTGGCGTCATTACCGCCGTAGGCGAGCGCCAGGTGGAAGTGGACTTCAACCATCCGCTCGCGGGGCGTACCCTGACCTTCGAGGTCGAGGTGATCGACGTGAAGCCCGCCCAAACTCACTGAAAATCGGCGCTCACCGCTTTTCACCGGTAGATGCCCTGACGCATCAAGGCAAGGCCCTCATGCAAAGCAGCACTCCCATGCAAATAAAGCTGGCCAACCCGCGCGGCTTCTGTGCCGGCGTCGACCGCGCCATCGAGATCGTCAACCGGGCGCTGGATGTCTTCGGTCCTCCCATCTACGTGCGCCACGAGGTCGTGCACAATCGCTTCGTGGTCGACACGCTGCGTGAGCGCGGGGCCATCTTCGTCGAGGAGCTCGATGAGGTGCCCGACGACGTCATCGTGATCTTCTCCGCCCACGGCGTATCGCGCGCCGTACAGGAGGACGCCGAACGGCGCGGCCTCAAGGTCTTCGATGCCACCTGCCCGCTGGTCACCAAGGTGCATATGGAGGTACTTCGCTATGCCAGGCGCGGCCAGGAGTGCATCCTGATCGGCCATGCCGGCCATCCGGAGGTAGAAGGCACTATGGGGCGCTACGACGTGTCCCACGGCGGCGCCATCTACCTGGTCGAGGACGAGGCCGACGTCGAGCGCCTCGAGGTGAAGGATCCGGCAAGGCTTGCCTTCGTCACCCAGACCACGCTCTCCATGGACGATACCGCTCGGGTGATCGATGCGCTGCGGGCGAAGTTTCCCGAGATCCAAGGGCCGCGCAAGAACGACATCTGCTATGCCACCCAGAATCGCCAGGATGCGGTGCGGGAGCTTGCCGCCGGCTGCGACTTGCTGCTGGTGGTGGGCAGTCCCAACAGTTCGAACTCCAATCGACTGCGGGAACTGGCCGAGCGGGTCGGTACGCCGGCTTACCTGATCGACGACGCCAGCCAGATCGAGCCGGCTTGGTTGAAGGGGGTCGGAGCGGTGGGTATCACCGCCGGCGCCAGCGCTCCCGAGGTGCTGGTCAAGGGGGTGATCGAACGTCTCCAGGGGCTGGGCGCCCAGGCGCCGCAGGAATTGTCCGGCCGCGAGGAGACCATCACCTTCTCGATGCCGCGCGAGCTGCGCGAGCGTATGATTGCCAGCGACTCGCCATCCACGGTCAAGAGTGTCTAGAATTCCCATACCTTGAGTATCAGAACGATCAAGCGACGCAAGGCTGAAAAGCCGGGCATTGCCCGGCTTTTTTCATGACGCACCTGGCAGGGGAAAGTGTCATGATACATACTGAAACCAAACGTAACGAAGCCTTGGGAGGCGTCAGAGTGACGATGCAGGCCCGTCCAGCGCGACATCGTTTTCAGCGGGTGCGCGGCCGTAGCGCAGCCGGCTTCACGCTGCTCGAGCTGCTCATCGCCGTCGCCGTGATCGGTATCCTGGCGTCGATCGCCGTGCCGAGCTATCAACGTTATGTGGAGGGCAGTCGTCGCACCGATGCGCATGCCGGCCTGATGCAGGCGGCTCAGCAGCTGGAGCGCTGTTATACCGTCAATAGCACCTATTCCGGCTGCTCCTCGTTGCCGACATCCTCGCCCGACGGTATTTATTCCATTTCGCTGAATCTGACCGGCAGCGGCTCGGGATATACCCTGACGGCCAGCACTAGCCAGGAGGATCGCTGTTCCGGCGACCTGACGCTCAATCATCGCGGCGAGCGCGGCCCCAACGCGAACTGCTGGTGATGCAATGAAAGCGCGCGGTTTCACCCTAATCGAACTGCTGATTACCATCGCCGTGTTGGCCATCGTGGCGACGATCGCCGTGCCGGGGTTCCAGACCATGCTGGCCGGCAACCGTCTGGCAGCGGATTACAACGAGGTGCTGACGGGGCTCAACTTGGCGCGTAGCGAGGCGATCAAGCGGCGGGAGAACGTCGCCTTTCAAGTCACGCAGGCCAGCCCTTGGGTGTATCGCATCACCCTGGCCGACGGTACCGACATCGCCATACGCCAGGCACGCGACGATCGGGTCAGCCTTACCGCAACCAGCATTACCTTCAATGCGCTTGGTCGCAGGGAGAGCTGTTCGTCCGGTTGCAGCGTCACGGTCGACCATAGCAATGGCGACAGCCGTGACATGCAGGTCAGCACGACCGGGCGTATCGCCAAGCCAACCAGTTGAGATGTGGGAATGAGACAGTCAGCCCAGTCAGGATTCACTTTGGTCGAGGCCCTGGTCGCCGTACTGGTGCTCTCCATCGGTCTGCTCGGCGTAGCGGCAATGCAGCTCAAGGCGTTGCAGAGTGCCCACATGGGATATCAGCGCGCCGTAGTGAGCCTGGCGGCGATCGATGCCCAGGAGCGCGCCTGGGCAGGGCTATCCCAGTCCTCACCGCATGCCTGCCCCGACACCACTACCTTCGAGAGCGCCTGGTTAAGCCACTGGTTCAACGGCATTCTGATCGATGCGGGTAGTTCCCTGTCCGGGAACAACTGTACCTACAGCGTGACGCTGGATTGGCGGGAGGATCGCTACGCCACCGGCGAGAGCGGCACGGCGTTCACCTACCAGTTCCGGCTGCCCGAGCTATGAGAGGGCCCCGCGTGGCGCACCTGCCGCCTTCCCCTCCGCCTGACGCGCGGCGCCAGACGGGGTTCACCCTGGTCGAACTGATGGTGGCGCTGCTGATCGGCCTGATCGTCATCCTGGGCGCGGGCCAGTTGTTCCTGATGGGGTTCCAGACATTTCGGCAGATCGAGTTGCTGAGCAACAAGCAGGCGGCGTTGACCTTCGCCACGGAGACGCTGGTTCGCGACATTCGACGAGCGGATGCGTTGACTTTCGACAGTGCTGTCGGCGAGCTGAAGGTGGAATTTCCCAACAACGGCGACATGAGCAGCGCGAGCTGTAGCGACGGACAGAGGGTGGTGCGCGTCTACCGTCTGAGTAGTGCTGCCGTCAGTCCCAGCGAAGGCTGGTCATTGGACATGGGGCAGCAGTGTGACAGCGATCCTGTCGGTTCGGATTTCGAACCGCTCGTGACGTCCTTCGCCGAAAACGGCTTCGGTCGCGATGAAGCGAATACGGATGAAGCCAATGGCGTCTGGGTCCTTACGTTTTCGCTGATATCTAGCCAGGAGGGCGACACCGACGACTTCGCGTTTCACGCCGTCAACCGGAACAATGCCATTGAGTAGCCCGGCCCTCGAAGGGGCAGGAGGGGCCATGAAACAACAACGCGGTGCTGCGCTGGTCGTCGTCCTCTCGATGCTGACCGGTTCCATGATGCTGGGGCTCTCGGGCATCCAGTCCTCGCTGATCGACGAGCGCCTGGCCGGCAATTACAAGGCAGCGACCGAAGCCCAGATGGGGGCGGAAAAGGCCATCTCGACCGGCTGGGGGGCAAGCGGCAGCGGGGTGAGCGCCAGCGATTTCGATGCCACTCGCTCACGCTCCGAGGTAGAGACCTACAGCTGGACGGAGTTCTCGGGGCTGAGCGACATCTCGACCAATGCCTGCAGTGGCAATATCGTCTGCCACTACTATCTGCTGCAGGAAGGCAGCGATTTCTTCATTGCCGGCAGGGGCGCGGTGGTCAGCGAAGGCAACGTGGCGGCCGTCAGCCAGCCGGTCTTCGCCCGCGTGGAATTCACGCCCGGTCCTAACCCCTTGTTCACCAACGGTCTGCTGAGCGCCGACTATATCTGGGTGACGGGACAGTCCACCGTTCACGGCAATGTCCACTCGAACGGGACCGTGGATATCAGCCTGAGGGACGGATCGGAGGCATCGGTGACCGACGGATCGGATGGCATGGTGGAGGTGCCCTTGCCGGGGACAAGACCCGAAGGCGAGGACATGAGCGCCTGCGACGATGCCTCGCCACCCGCGTATTGTTACAAGAGCTACGATTCTTCCGTCTTTGCCGAATACCAGGCCAGAGAAGGGGTCATCAATGACTGCAGCATCGATATCGACATGCTGAACGATGGCGATACGGTCTTCTGCGCGGGAGACTTGGTCGTGGATGGTGGTTCCATCGAGAGCCAGCGAGTGACCCTGGTGGCGACCGGGAACATTACCATGAACGGTGCCACATCGAGCGGTGGTGCCGAGAGCGAGGTCGGACTCTTCGTCATCGCCGGGCAGGATATCGAATTCAACGGCAGCACCGACAACTACGGCGTGTTCTGGGCCGGGGGCTATGTGCGCCAGAACGGCAACTCTAGCCTGTATGGTGCGATCGTCTCGGGTACCTACATCCGCAGCAACGGCGGCATCGATTTCATCAGCCTGGATAACGTGACCAACCCGGATACCTTCGTACCGGCGAATCCTCGTATTGTCGCCTGGCAGTGAATGCCCTTGCGTCTCATCGCCGAGACCGTGTCCTGTCAGGTGTTGGTAGGCTTACGGTAGTGGCCGGGAACGGTGACTCGCTCGCCGTTGGGGAGCTGGCGCACGTAAGTGGGAACGTAGATGCGCTTGATGACGCTTTTGCGAGAACCGCCATTTGCCATGATTGACTCCTTGTCCGGTTCATGTCTGTGCCTACCTTAGCTCGGCCCGATGCGACGTGCAATTCCCCCGATCCGATGCGTGCGGTTTACCGTTGGCTTTCGGTTGCCTAGGGTAAAGAGGATTGCAGTGACCGGAGGGAGTCGGCATGCAGGACCTCAATCTCGCCATGGCGGTGGTGGGTGGCCTGGTACTGTTCGTTGGCCTGTTATCGAGCCCGCTGGACCGCTCCTGGCTGTCGGCGCCCCTGTTCGCCTTCCTGCTGGGTGTGATGTTGGGGCCGGAGGCGGCGGATCTTCTCGATCCCAGCGCTTGGGGCGATAGCAAGAAGTTGCTGGAGGAGACGGCCCGCATCACGCTGGGGATCAGCCTGATGGGCATCGCCTTGCGGCTTCCTCCCGATTACCCCTTCGCGCATAGGCGCTCGTTGTTGGCGCTGTTGGCCATCGGCATGCCCGCGATGTTTCTCATCAGCGCCATGCTCACGCATTGGGTTCTGGGTCTGCCGTTGTTGATGGCACTGCTGGTGGGCGGCACTGTCTGCGCTACCGATCCGGTAGTGGCGTCCTCCATCGTCACCGGCGGCGTGGCCAAGGAGAACCTGCCCGAGTCATTTCGCTACCTCCTTTCCAGTGAATCCGGCGCCAACGATGGTTTGGCCTATCCGCTGGTCCTGCTGCCGATCCTGCTGTTGACCACGCCCACCGATGACGCCTGGCTCGACTGGTTCGGCCGCGTCTGGCTATGGGAGGTAGGCGGTGGCGTGTTGGCCGGTATTGCGCTGGGCTGGGCGGCGGGGCGTGCGCTGCGTTGGTCGGAAGCGCGCGGCTATCTCGATCAGCCCTCCTTTCTCTCGATCACCGTGGCGCTGACGATCTTCGTGCTCGGCGTGGGCTCGCTGCTGGGCACCAACAGCATCCTTGGCGTATTTGTCGCCGGCCTGGCTTTCGACCAGGAGGTGGGGGGCAAGGACCGCAGCGAGGAGGACAATGTGCAGGAAGCGGTCAACATCATGCTGACGCTGCCGGTATTCGTGCTGTTCGGGCTGATTGCGCCCTGGGCCGAATGGTGGGCGCTGGGCGTGGAGGGGCTGGCTCTGGTGCTGCTGGTACTGTTGCTGCGCCGCCTGCCAGTGATCCTGCTGTTGCGTCCATGGCTCCCCTCGCTGCGCGACAGGCCGATCCTCCTGATCATGGGCTGGTTCGGGCCGATCGGTGTGTCGGCGCTCTACTACGCGACGCTAATATCGAGCCGCACGGGCTACGATATCGCATGGACCGCCGGTAGCCTTATCGTCATGGCCTCGATAGCCGTGCATGGCACCACGGCGACACCGTTCGCCAACCTGTACGGAAATTGGCAGCGCCAGCAGGAAGCGCGTGCGAAGTGATGAACCGCAGCGAGCGAGGCGTTTCAGCGCAGCCCGGCAAGCCAGGCGCTCACCAGTGCTGAAAGCCGTTCGCGGTAGCGCTGGGATCGTGATCGCCTTGGATCGAAGTTGCACGATCCTACAGTCACCCAGTCGTCGATAATACAGAATTTGGCATGGGTGAAGCGGGGCTGATACTCGTAAATCCTGATCCCTGCCTCAAGCAGCGAATCATAGTGGCGCTGGCCCGCCAAGCGCACGGTGGGGTGGTGTCCATGACGGGCCTCCTTGCCGCGTCGTGGAGGTTAACGTCATAACTGCCGGTTCAGTGATAGCGGCTCGGCAGGCGCGTGAAACGTACCGGTGGGCTGTACTTCTCTTCGGCTAGAACAAGCTCGGGAGCGGGACGTACCCGCCAGCCATGTGAAATCGCCCACTCCTTGAGTTCGCGATAATCGAGCAGCGGATATTCGCGGCTGTAGGGGTTGGGCGATGCCGAGGGAAAGGCGAAGGCGACATACGGATAGAGGGCGAGGGCATCCTCGCTGTGATGCGCGGCCAGAGCCTGAGCAAGAGCGTGCTGCCAGGCGCGGGAGTCGCGGGAGGCAAACGCCCCACCGGGTTGCGTGTCGATACTTGCGTAGTAACTGCCCATGACGTCTTACCTCACTTCAAAGTGTTGAAGGTCCGGCCAGGCATGTCGGTTCTATGCGACGCCTCCTGGCTGGCTATGGGAAACTACTCGGGACGCTTGCCTCCTTCGTCGATTGACGGTTGCCCCACCCCCTGGGGAGTGGGGCCATGCGAAACGTATCATTCAATCCCAGCTCAGCGCGCCGCCGACTTGATACTCGGTGACGCGGGTCTCGAAGAAGTTCTTCTCCTTGCGCAGATCGATGATCTCGCTCATCCACGGGAAGGGGTTTCGCGCCCCGGGGAACTGCTCCTTGAGGCCGATCTGGGCCAGGCGGCGGTTGCAGATGAAGTGCAGGTACTCTTCCATGATCGCCGCGTTCATGCCCAACACGCCGCGGGGCATGGTATCCCGTGCATAGGCGATCTCGAGCTCGGTGCCTTCGAGGATCATCTGGGTGACCTCGTCCTGGAACTCGGGCGTCCACAGGTGCGGGTTCTCGATCTTGATCTGATTGATCATGTCGACCCCGAAGTTCAGGTGCATCGACTCGTCGCGCAGGATGTACTGGAACTGCTCGGCGACGCCGGTCATCTTGTTGCGGCGGCCCATGGAGAGGATCTGGCTGAAACCGCAGTAGAAGAAGATGCCCTCGGTGACGCAGTAGAAGGCCACCAGGTTGCGCAGCAGCTCCTGGTCGGTCTCGGGAGTACCAGTATTGAAGTCCGGGCGCGCCAGCGACTGGGTGTGCTTGAGGCTCCAGGCCGACTTGGCGGCAACCGACGGCACCTCACGGTACATGTTGAAGACTTCGCCCTCATCCATGCCCAGCGACTCCACGCAGTACTGGTAGGCGTGGGTGTGGATCGCCTCCTCGAAGGCCTGGCGCAGCAGGTACTGGCGGCACTCGGGGTTGGTGATCAGGCGGTAGAGAGCCAGCACCAGGTTGTTGGCGACCAGCGAGTCGGCGGTGGAAAAGTAGCCCAGGCTGCGCTCGACGATGCGCCGCTCGTCCGCGGTCAGGCCGTCCTGGCTCTTCCACAGCGCGATGTCGGCGTTCATGTTCACTTCCTGGGGCATCCAGTGGTTGGCGCTGCCGTCCAGGTACTTCTGCCACGCCCACTCGTACTTGAAGGGTACGAGTTGGTTGAGGTCGGCGCGGGCGTTGATCATCTGCTTGTCGTCGACCTCGATGCGCGCCGCGCCCATTTCCAGCTCCTCGAGGCCGGCGGCCACGTCGAGCTCTTCCAGCGACTTGCGCGCGCGTACCAGGCGATCACTGTCGGCCACCTTGTAGCTGCCGCTGCTTTCCTGCACCTCATCGCTCGGGGCGGCCTCGGGCTGCGGCTCGGCAGCGGGTGCCGGCGCGGCCAGGGCCGGCTGCTCGGCGACGGAAGTCTCGTCCTCGTGGAATTCGTCCCAGTTCAGCATGTTGTCCTCGTTCCTCGGAATAGATGGAAGACATGAGAAGGAAGCGCCCATCGGGCGGAAGAGGGGCGTATCGCCATGTTCTTCCCTCTTCATCGGCGCGCAGCGCCGTCTTCCTTCTTCGCTCTTGGTCGTTACTGGCAGGCCTCGCAGCCCAGGTCGTCTATCTCTCCTGCGCTCGGCGCACGCGAACCGCTGCCCGTCTTGCCGGTGAGAAAATCCTCCACGCCGCGGGGTTCTCTGTTCGCTGAGGGCCCTCTATTCGCTGAGGGCTCTCCATTCGCTGAGGGCTCTCCGGCCTTGGAGGCCGGCGGCGTAGAGCCGCCCAAGGCGGGCGCCTGATTGCTCACCGCGTTGAGCGTGCCGCGCTCGACCGTGGATTTCTCCACCGAAGTGGCGCCCAGGGCGCGTAGGTAATAGGTGGTCTTGAGGCCGCGGAACCAGGCCATGCGATAGGTCACGTCGAGTTTCTTGCCGGAAACCCCTTTGATGTAGAGGTTCAGCGACTGGGCCTGGTCGATCCACTTCTGGCGCCGTGCCGCGGCCTCGACCAGCCACTTGGGCTCCACCTCGAAGGCGGTGGCGTACTTGGCCTTGAGGTCCTCGGGCACGCGATCGATGGGCTGCACGCTGCCGTCGTAGTACTTGAGGTCGTTGATCATCACCTCGTCCCACAGGCCGCGTTCCTTGAGGTCGCCCACCAAAGAGGCGTTGACCACGGTAAACTCGCCGGAGAGGTTCGACTTCACGTAGAGGTTCTGATACGTGGGCTCGATCGACTGCGACACGCCACAGATGTTGGAGATCGTCGCGGTGGGGGCGATGGCCATCACGTTGGAGTTGCGCATGCCCTGCTCGGCGATCTTACGGCGGATGCGATCCCAGTCCTGGGTGGCATCGGTGTCGATCTCGAGGTACTTCTCGCCACGCTCGGCCTTCAGCTTGTCGATGGAGTCGATGGGCAGGATGCCCTGGCTCCATAGTGAGCCCTCGAAGCTCTCGTAGCGGCCGCGTTCGGCGGCGAGATCCGAGGAGGCCTCGATGGCGTGGTAGCTGACCAGCTCCATGGAGAGGTCGGCGAACTCCACCGCGGCCTCACTGGCGTAGGCGATGTCCTGGGCGTAGAGCGCGTCCTGGAAGCCCATGATACCGAGCCCCACCGGGCGATGCTTGAAGTTGGAGTTCCTGGCCTGGGGCACCGCGTAATAGTTGATGTCGATGACGTTATCGAGCATGCGAACGGCGGTGCGTACGGTCCTCTTCAGCTTGTCGGCATCGAGTTTGCCATCGACGACATGCTGGGCCAGGTTCACCGAGCCCAGGTTGCACACCGCGATCTCGTCGACGCTGGTGTTCAGGGTGATCTCGGTGCATAGGTTGGAGGAGTGCACCACGCCGGCGTGCTGCTGGGGGCTTCTCAGGTTGCACGGGTCCTTGAAGGTGATCCAGGGGTGGCCGGTCTCGAACAGCATCGAGAGCATCTTGCGCCACAGGTCCTTGGCGCGTGCGCGCTTGAACAGCTTGAGCTGACCGCTGCGGGTCATCGCCTCGTACTCTTCGTAGCGCTGTTCGAAAGCGGCGCCGTAGAGGTCGTGCAGGTCCGGGCAGGTGGAAGGCGAGAACAGCGTCCACTCCTTGTCGTCGAACACCCGCTTCATGAACAGGTCGGGCACCCAGTTGGCGGTGTTCATGTCGTGGGTACGGCGACGGTCGTCGCCGGTATTCTTGCGCAGCTCCAGGAACTCCTCGACGTCGAGGTGCCAGGTCTCGAGGTAGGCGCATACCGCGCCCTTGCGCTTGCCGCCCTGGTTCACCGCCACCGCGGTGTCGTTGACCACCTTGAGGAACGGCACCACGCCCTGGCTCTTGCCGTTGGTGCCCTTGATGTAGGAGCCCAGTGCGCGTACCGGGGTCCAGTCGTTGCCCAAGCCCCCGGCCCACTTGGAGAGCAGGGCGTTGTCGCGAATCGCGCTGTAGATGCCATCGAGCTCGTCGGGCACGGTGGTGAGGTAGCAGCTGGAGAGCTGGCTGCGCACGGTGCCCGCGTTGAACAGCGTCGGCGTGGAAGCCATGTAGTCGAAGCTGGAGAGCAGTTCGTAGAACTCGATGGCGCGCGCTTCGCGGTCGTCCTCGTTGAGCGCCAGGCCCATGGCCACGCGCATGAACATGACCTGGGGCAGTTCGTAGCGCACGTCGTCGCGGTGGATGAAGTAGCGATCGTAGAGCGTCTGCAGGCCCAGGTAGGTGAAGGCGTTGTCGCGGTTATGATCGAGCGCGTCACCGAGCCGCTCGAGATCGAACTCGGCAAGGGCCGGGTCGAGCTGCTCGAATTCGATACCCTTGCCCACATAGGCAAGGAAGGCCGGCTTGTAAAGCTCGGCCATGTCGCCGAAGGTGGCTTCTTCGGCGATGCCGAGGAACGCCAGCGCCTCGCGGCGCAGGTTGTCCTGCAGCAGCCGCGCGGTGACATAGGTGTAGTTCGGCTCTTTCTCGACCAGGGTGCGTGCCGTCATCGTCAGAGCCTGGGACACGCCATCCACCGAGACGCCGTCGTAGAGGTTCTTCAGCGACTCCTCGACGATGCGGTTGGGGTCGACGTTCTCGAGGTCAGCGCAGGCGTCGAACACCAGCGTCTCGATGCGGCCTAGGTCCAGCGGGCGACGGCTGCCATCGGCCAGGGTCACGTTGAGCGTCGGATGCGGCTTCTCGATCTCGCCGCCCGCCTCGGCACGAGCGCGAGCGTGCTCCTCTCGATAGAGGACGTAGGCGCGCGCGACCTTCTGCTCGCCGGCACGCATCAGCGCCAGTTCGACCTGGTCCTGGATGTCCTCGATGTGGACGGTGCCGCCGTCGGGCATGCGACGCTGGAAGGCGCTGGCGATGGACTGGCTGGCCTGGGCCACGAGATCGCGAATGCGCGAGGAGCTGGCGGCGTTGTCGCCTTCCACGGCGATGAACGCCTTGGTCATGGCGACGGCGACCTTGCTCACATCGAAGGCGACGACATCGCCGGTGCGCTTGATCACGCGCAGGGTTCGAGGAGCAGTGATCGCGAGTTCGCTGGGGTCGGGGGTCTGGAGTTGCATGGGCCGAAGATCCCTTCTTCGTGAGGACGATGGTCAGGGCGACGAAGGCATTGACAGCCAGGCGCCGGCTTGCTAGAGGCACATCATGTTGTGTCTTTGTTGGAGCTGAGCACAAGATAGAGTGCTTTTGTGCCGCTATCAAGTGGAAAACCTGTGGGCGAGCTGTGACTCTTCGGGGGGTATCCTTTGGGGTGTGGCTACGCTCCGGGCTATGCTTCGCTGGCACGTTACAAGGATACGAAATGCAAACGATAGGCAGGCGAAATGCACCATTTCGGGTATCCTTGACAAGTAAATGGCGGGACAGGGTGTCCCGATGACACAACTAGCCCAGCACGGGGATGACTAGGATGGATGACAACCTGGAAAGTAACGACATGGAACACGTGCTGATTATCGAGGATGACGTGCGTCTGGCTGATCTCACTCGCGATTACCTCGAGTCGAACGGCTTCCGGGTGACCGTTGAGTCCGAGGGCTCGCGCGGCGTCGAGCAGATTCAGAGCTTGCAGCCGGATCTGGTGATTCTCGATCTGATGCTGCCCGGTGAGGACGGATTGTCGATCTGTCGCCGGGCCAGGCCCGATTATGCCGGGCCGATCCTGATGCTGACCGCGCGCACCGATGACATGGATCAGGTGCTGGGGCTGGAGATGGGGGCCGACGACTACGTGCCCAAGCCGGTCCAGCCGAGGGTGCTGCTGGCGCGCATGCGCGCTCTGCTGCGGCGTGCCGACGCGACGGAGCAGACGGGCGAGGCGCGCCTCACCTTCGGCAACCTGGAGATCGACAGCGCCACGCGGGAGGCCTGGCTGGAAGGGGAACGAATCGACCTGACCAGCGCCGAATTCGACCTGCTGTGGCTGCTGGCCAGCAATGCCGGTCGTGTGCTCACTCGCGAAGAGATCTTCAGCGACC
This sequence comes from Billgrantia saliphila, assembly GCF_002930105.1. GTDB lineage: Bacteria > Pseudomonadota > Gammaproteobacteria > Pseudomonadales > Halomonadaceae > Halomonas > Halomonas saliphila. Next base: position 40,154 of record NZ_PJRN01000013.1, read on the forward strand.
TGCGCGGCATCAAGTACGACGGCCAGGATCGTTCCATCGACGTACGTGTGTCGCGGATACGGCCCAAGATCGGTGACGATCCCAACCATCCGCACCGCATCAAGACGGTACGCAGCAAGGGTTACCTCTTCGTCAAGGATGCCTGAGCCATGCAGCGGTTTCTCGCCGATGGCTCCTTCCTGCGCGTCTATCTCGCCCTGGCCCTGGCTCTGCTGTTGACCTTCGGCCTGGCCCTGATGGGGCTGGCCCTGGTCGATCGGGTGCGAATAGAGCAGTATCGCGAGCAATTGGCGGAAGCGCCGCTGCAGCTACTGACCTGGCGGATAGCGGCGATGCCGGCCAACCAGCGCGGCGACTGGCTGACCCAGCAGGCCGACATGCTCAATATGCGTCTCGCCCTGCGCGACCCGGATGTCGCCGAACTCAGCTGGTTCGAACGTCGTCGACTGGAGCGCGGCCGGGTCCTGGTCAAGATGGAGGATGAGGAGAACTGGCGGCTCTACCGACGCGTGCCGCGTGAAGCCCGCATCCTCGAAGCGCGCCTTTCCGGCCTCAACGAGCGTCAGCTGCGCGGCCTGGCGCAATTGCTGGGCGATTGGCTGGCCGAGGTGGAAGGCGACGCACGCCGGCGGCGGCTGGCGAGCGTGACCAGCGCAGCCTTGCCCGTGCAGCTTCGCGATCTCGCCCCCGAGGGGCTCGACAGCCATCAGCTGACGCGGCTGCGCGACGGCGAGCTGGTCATCCGCCTGCTGCCGGGCCACTGGGCGCTGACGGTCCATCTCGCCGTGCCCGCTGCCGACGGTTCGCGCCAATGGCTCTCGATCGGCCCGGTCTCGGCGCTCGAGCCTACCCCCATCTCATTGTTGCTGCTGGTGCTGGTGATCATGCTCGGCGTGCTGGCGGCGATCATCTACCTGATCGTGCGTGGGGTCGAGGCGCGCCTGGCTCGCCTGGAACTGGCCGCGGGACGCATCGCCAGCGGGCGTCTCGATACGCGGGTCAAGGTCGATGGCGGTGGTTTCATCGGTCGGGTCGGAATGGCCTTCAATGCCATGGCGGCCCAGGTGCAGTCGCTGCTGCGCTCGCAGCAGGAGATGATCCGCGCGGTATCGCACGAGCTGCGCACGCCGGTGGCACGCATTCGCTTCGCCATGCAGATGGTCGAGGACATGACCGACAACCCGGCGATACGCCGTCAGCTGCACGGCATCGACAGCGATATCGAGGAGCTCGATCAGTTGATCGATGAGATCCTCACCTACGCCCGGCTCGACAGCGGCATGGTCAATGGCGCCGAGCTCGAGCGCACCCAGGTCGACTGCCGGGCGATCGCCGAGCGCGTGATCGACACGCTGGCGCCGCTGCACGCCCACCTGCGCCTGGAGCTGGCACCCGGGCCGGAATTCGAGGTAACGGCCGATCCGCGCTACCTGCAGCGAGCGCTGCAGAACCTGGTCGCCAACGCCTGCCGTCATGCGCAGTCGCGAGTGTTGGTGCGGCTCGCACAAGAGTCACGTCTGGTGCGGCTGGATATCGAGGACGATGGGCCGGGGGTGCCGGCCGGGGAACGCCAGACGATCTTCAAGCCCTTCGCGCGGCTCGACGACAGCCGCACCCGGCGCTCCGGCGGTTACGGGCTGGGTCTCTCCATCGTACAGAAGATCATGGCCTGGCACGGCGGCAGCGTGGTAGTCGACGACAGCCCGCAACTGGGCGGCGCGCGCTTCTCGCTGCTGCTGCCCACCCAGCCGAGCAAGCGGCCGTCGCTGCCCGCTAAGCGGGCTTGATTCCCTCGAGCACCGCGAACGAGGTCTCGCGCGCGGTGCGCAGAAAATCCTCCATCCAGGGCTGGTCGCGGCTCTCTTCGCGAATGGCGGCGTACAGGGTGCTCCACATCCCCGTCTCGCCCAGGCCTACCGCCTTGACGTAGTCGCGCTCCAGATATTCGGTCAATGCCCAGTTGGGCAGCGCGCAGACACCTCGTCCACTGGCCACCAGTTGCATCATCATGACCGTGAGTTCGGCGGTACGGGTCTCTTGGGGCCGCACCCCGGCAGGGTCGAGGAACTGAGTGAACACGTCGAGACGGGCGTGCTCCACGGGGTAGGTGATCAACGTCTCTTCGGCCAGGTCCCGGGGCATGACGAAATCGCGCTCGGCGAGGGGATGCTGTCGCGCGACCGCCAGCAGCCCCTGATAGCGGAACAGCGGCTCGTAGTGGACCCCGGGCAGCGGCTGCGGGTCGGCGGTGATGACGAGATCGAGCTGCTCTCGCGCCAGTGACGGCAGCGGATCGAAGTGATGCCCACCGGGGATGTCGATCTCCACCTCGGGCCAGTGATCGCGGAAACGGTCGATGGTGGGCATCAGCCACTGAAAGCAGCTATGACATTCAATGGCCATGTGCAGACGCCCCGGCTCGTGGCCGATCAGCCGGGCCACGTCGCGCTCGGCCATACGCACCAGCGGCAGCACTTGCTCGGCCAGGGTGAGCAGACGCTGCCCGGCGCGGGTGAACTCCACCGGGCGTGTCTTGCGCACGAACAGCGGGCTGCCCAGGCGTTCCTCGAGATCCTTGATCTGATGCGACAGTGCCGACTGGGTCAGGTGAACCCGTTCGGCAGCCTCGACCAGCGAGCCGGCGTCACGCAAGGCAACCAGGGTACGCAGGTGGCGAAGTTCGATCATGATGAGATTTCTTCAAGTTCACAGTTAATATATTTAGTTTGATTCACCCTCTCCCTGTGGCGAGACTCTACGGCAACATTCATGCGTAGAGGGAAACATCATGACATCAGCTCATGTGCTTGGCTATCCGCGAATCGGCGCGAACCGTGAGCTCAAGCGAGCCGTAGAGGCCTACTGGCGCGGCGAAGTCGACCGCGAGGCGTTGGAAGCCACCGGACGTGAGCTGCGCAAGCGCCACTGGCAGGCCCAGCGCGACGCGGGCCTCGATTACGTCACCGTGGGCGACTTCGCCTTCTACGATCAGGTGCTCAATGTCACCGCGCTGCTGGGCGCCGTGCCGTCGCGTTTCGGAGCCACTGACGAAATCGCCCGTGGCGAAGTGGACCTGGACACGCAGTTCCGCATGGCCCGTGGACGGGCCCCCAGCGGGACGCCCGCCGCCGCCTGCGAGATGACCAAGTACTTCGATACCAATTACCACTACCTGGTCCCCGAGCTGCAGGAGGGGCAACGCTTTCATCTGGCCAGCTCACGCCTGTTCGACGAAGTGGCCGAGGCGCGCGAGGCGGGGCATCCGGTCAAGGTGGCGTTGACGGGACCGCTGACCTGGCTGTGGCTGGGCAAGGGGGGCGAAGCCGAATTCGATCGCCTGAGCCTGCTCGAGGCGGTGCTGCCGGTATACGGCGAGATTCTCACCCGCCTGGCCGCGCAGGGAGTGGAGTGGGTGCAACTCGACGAGCCGGCGCTGGTGCAAGACCTGCCCGTGGCGTGGAAGCAGGCCTTCGAATCGGCCTACAACGCCCTGCGCTCGGTGCCGGTCAAGCTGATGGTGGCGACCTACTTCGGTGGCTTGGGGGACAACCTGCAGCTGGCGGTGGGTCTGCCGGTGGACGGCCTGCATATCGACGCAGTGCGCGCACCCGATCAATTGACCCCGGTGATCGACAACCTGCCCGGCTACAAGGTGCTCTCGGTGGGCGCCATCGACGGGCGCAACGTCTGGCGGGCCGACCTGGCGGCGCTGCATGAACGACTCGCCAGCGCCCGCATGCGTCTCGGTGAACGGCTGTGGCTGGCTCCCTCCTGCTCGCTGCTCCACGTGCCGGTGGATCTCGCCGCCGAGAGCGAACTCGACGAGGAACTCAAGAGCTGGCTCGCCTTCGCCCGTCAGAAGCTCGACGAGACCGTGACCCTGGCGCGGCTGCTCGGCAACCGGGGCAATGACGAGGATCGGGGCCGGGTCGCCGCCGCCACGGCGGCACTCGATGTGCGTCGCGCCTCGCCGCGCCTGCATCGAGCGGCGGTGGCCGAGCGTTTGGCGAGTCTTTCCGATGCCGAGCTCTCCCGCGACAACCCTTTCCCGGTACGGGCCCGTGATCAGCGTCGCGCCCTGGACCTGCCGCTGTTCCCCACCACCACCATCGGCTCCTTCCCGCAGACCGGCGAGATTCGCGCCGCGCGTCGCGCCTACCGTAGCGGCGAGCTGGGGCGCGAAGCCTACGAGGCGCAGATGCGCGCCGCCATCGCCGACGCCGTGCAACGCCAGGAGGCGCTGGGGCTCGACATGCTGGTGCACGGCGAGGCCGAGCGCAACGACATGGTGGAGTACTTCGGCGAGCAGCTCGACGGCTTCGTCTTCACCCGCCACGGCTGGGTGCAGAGCTACGGCTCGCGCTGCGTCAAGCCACCTATTATCGTCGGCGACGTGGTCCGGCCCGAGGCCATGACGGTGCGCTGGAGTCGGTATGCACAATCGCTGACGAAGCGACCGATGAAGGGCATGCTGACCGGTCCGGTGACCATGCTGCAATGGTCCTTCGTGCGCGATGACCAGCCGCGCGAGGTCACCTGCCGGCAAATCGCCCTGGCCCTGCGCGACGAGGTCGCCGACCTGCAGGCCGCCGGTATCCCAGCGATTCAGATCGACGAACCGGCGCTTCGCGAAGGGCTACCGCTGCGCCAGGCCGAGTGGCAGGGCTATCTCGACTGGGCGGTGGCATGCTTTCGCCTCACCGCGGCGGTGGCGCGCGACGCCACCCAGATCCACACCCATATGTGCTATTCGGAGTTCAACGACATCATCGCCGCCATCGCGGCGCTGGATGCCGACGTCATCACCATCGAGACCTCGCGCTCGAACATGGAGCTGCTCGACGCCTTCCAGGATTTCGCCTACCCCAACGAGATCGGGCCGGGTGTCTACGACATCCACTCGCCCAACGTGCCTGATGTGGCGTGGATGGTGCAGCTGATGGAGAAGGCGGCCGAGCGCATTCCCGTCGAACGGCTGTGGGTCAATCCCGACTGCGGCCTGAAGACCCGCGGCTGGAGCGAGGTGGAGCCGGCGCTGGCCAACATGGTCGAGGCGGCACGTGAGCTGCGCCAACGTCATGCGTGACGACGGAGCGTTCGTGGGGCGTGGAACGCCAGCCGGGCCCGTCGACGGCGGTGCCTGGTATCCTGTGCGCGTCCGTCCGCTTCGAGGAGTCCGCATGCCGTTCCCTTTTGTTTCGTTTTTCGCTCGTCTCTCGCTACTCGGCGCCGGCCTGGCAGTGGGGGGCTGTGCCATCGCCCCGAACGAGACGCCGCGCCCCGATGTCAGCGATTCCGCTTCCAGCGCGCTGCCTCAAGCGCGCGGCGCTGTCGCTCCCGCCGCGCCGCTGTTGCCTTCCATGCTGTTCGCCGGCGGGGCGGCGAGCTTCCAGGCCTGGCGCTGCACGTCTGACCAGGACATGGTCACAGCCGTGGGCGAGCGCGAGCTGCGGCTCTGGTCGGCGCATGGCGCTTACCGCCTGCCTCCGGCGGTAGTCGCCAGTGGCGCGCGCTACCAGCAGGGGGATCTCAGCGTCTGGGTCAAGGGTGACGAGGCCATGGTCGAGAGTGCCAACGGTCGGCTCGATTGCCGAGCCAAGGTCGAGCGGGAAACCCTGACCCGTCAGGAGCGCCCGGGGGTGATGTTCCACGCCCGCGGCAACGAACCCGGCTGGGTCGTCAACCTGGCCCATGACGCTCCGCGGGTGACGCTGCTGCTCGACTACGGCGAGCGTGAGCTATCGCTGCCCTACCGGGTCACCGAGATGGACAACGCCGAGGGCAGAGTCGCGCTGGCCAGCGGCCAGGCCGACCGCTCCTTCGAATTGCGCCTGGAGGCGCGCGCCTGTTTCGACGACATGAGCGGCGAGCCGTTTCCGGCCCGGGTAACGCTGACGATAGACGGGCAGACGTATCGGGGATGCGGTCAAGGCATCGCGCCCTAACCCTTTCTAATGCGGTAGACGCAGCGCCGCGCGCCGGCCAGTACATGGTCGGTGCGCTCGACGGGTACGTCCAGTACGGCGCGAAAGACCTCCAGCTCGGCGCGACAGAAGTCGGGGCAGGTGCGGGCGGTCTGGCAGATCGGGCAGTGGTTCTCGATCAGCAGCAGGCTGCCATCCTCCTCGCGTTGCCATTCTGCCATGTAGCCTTCGCGGGTGCGGATCTCGGCCAGGCGCTCGACGCGGGCCTCGAGGCTCGTGGCGTCGGCCAGCGCCTCGCGGTAGAGCGCCAGGGTTTCTCCCTGCCGCGCCTCGACCAGTCGCGCCAGCGCTTCGTCGCCCAGGGTGTCCCGGACACTGACGATCAATCGGGAAGCCAGCTCGGCATGGCCATCGGGAAAGCGAGCGTGGCCGGCCTCGCTGAGTCGCCATTCGGCGGTCGGCCTGCCGACCCCGCCGGGACGGGGGCGCTGGTCCACCAGCCCCTGGCGGGCCAGCTTGGTGAGCTGTTGCCGGGCATTCTCGCCGCTGGTACCGAGCATTTCGCCCAGCGCAGCGGCAGAGAGGGGGCCGCGCACCTTCAGCAGATGCAGCAGGCGCTCGGCGGTATCGCTCGTGGAGCTTCCATCGGTATTGCTTGACATAACGGCGGCTGGAATTAACCTAGTGTTTCATTGGAAAATAGCGGCGGGGCGTCCCGGAAGCAAGTGGGAGCTGCTGAGCGACACAGGATGTCCCGCCTTTCCACCGTGAAAAGCAAGGAGCCACAACAATGGCATTCGAATTGCCTGCACTGCCCTTCGACAAGAACGCCCTCGAGCCGCATATCTCCGCCGAGACCCTCGACTACCACTATGGCAAGCATCATCAGGCCTATGTCAACAAGCTCAACGAGCTGACCGAAGGCACCGACGACGCCAACAAATCGCTCGAGGAGATCATCAAGTCCTCCTCCGGCGGTCTGTTCAACCAGGCGGCCCAGGTGTGGAACCACACCTTCTATTGGCACTGCCTGTCCCCCAGCGGTGGTGGTGAGCCGAGCGGCGCGCTGGCCGAGGCGATCAACGCCAAGTTCGGCTCCTTCGACAAGTTCAAGGAAACCTTCAACGCCAATGCCGTGGCCAACTTCGGCTCCGGCTGGACCTGGTTGATCAAGACCGCCGACGGCGGCGTCGACATCGTCAACACCAGCAACGCCGACACGCCCATCGCCCACGGCCAGACGCCGCTGATGACTATCGATGTATGGGAACACGCTTACTACATTGACTATCGCAACGCGCGTCCCAAGTATCTCGAAAACGTCTGGAAGGTGCTGAACTGGGATTTCGTTACCCAGAACTTCAGCTAAGGCACGGGTAGGCCCTTCCGTTAGGCAGGGCCTATTGCCGAGGCAAAGTTCGTATTTATCGAACGGTATGCGCAAAACAATGCGCTTTTAGTGCAAAAAAATACACGTAACATGACGATCAATACCACGCCCACTCAAAGGGAGATCGTCATGGCGACCCGTATACTTCTCATCACCTCATCCATTCTCGGCGAGCATGGCCAGTCCAATGCCTTGGCGGGCCACCTACTCGACCGCGTCGCCGGACGTGACGATCTCACCGTCACTCACCGGGACCTGGCCGTCGAGTCGTTGCCGCACCTGGGGTTCGAGGAGCTTTCCAGCTGGCAGGTCGCGGCCGAAGGGTGCTCCGCCGAGCAGCAGGTGCTGGCTCAGCGCTCCGATAGCCTGATCGACGAGCTGCGAGCTCACGAGGTGCTGGTACTGGCGGTGCCGATGTACAACTTCGGCATTCCGTCTCAACTCAAGGCCTGGTTCGATCGGGTGATGCGCGCGGGCACCACCTTCCGTTACACCGAGCAGGGGCCCGAGGGGCTGGTGACCGGCAAGCGAGCGGTCATCCTGGCCGCACGCGGTGGGGAGTACGCCGGTACCGAGCTGGACACCCAGACGCCGCACCTGAAGGCGATGCTGGGCATGATCGGCATCACCGACGTGTCGGTGATCCATGCCGAGGGGCTCGCCATGGGCGATGGGCGTCGCGAAGCCGCGCTCAAGGAGGCCAGACAGGCCATCGACGGGCTGGTCGAGGCGCTCTGATCCGCTTGCCTGGCGTGTCGAGGCCTGGCTCAACAGGCCTCCGGAACGTCGACCACCCAGCGCTCGGCGACGAACTCGCTGGTGCAGAAGGGCGGCTCGGCAGCGAATAGCCGCTGGCCGAGCCGCCTCAGGACATCTCGGTCGGCCCGAGAGGGAGCCGGAATCGTCTCGCTGACCTCGAGCGGCTGCCAGCCGGCTTTCTCGTACCGCGCCAGGCTGAAGCTGAAGGCATAGAAGCCGGGAAAGCCAAGCCGAAGGTCGGTCGCTACCAGCAGCGATTCCCCCTTGTGCTCACGTACCGCGTAACGCAGGAAGGGTCCGGCGAACCAGTCGAGTCGCCGACCCTGTGGCGTGGCCAGAGCCACCGACTCGAGCTCGCTCCCGCGGCGATAGGTTTCCAGCAACGGCGGCCGGTCGCCGTCGAACAACCCGATCAAGATTTCGTGCTGAAGATCCCCCTCCATGACCGTGACCCGCCACAGCAGTGTATTGAAGGGGCTGGGCTGCACCAGGCGTGGTGCGTCATCGAGCCCGTGCTCGGCGAGCAGGGGCGTCAGGCGATGCTCGATCAGCCCCTTGGCGCCCATGGCGAAGAGCAGGTAGGCACAGGAGAGTCCCAGCCCCCAGGCAGGGCCGCGGTGCCCGTCGCCGGTGACGAGCGACGCGCCGACACCGACCAGTAGCGGCAGGGTGTAGAGCGGATCGATGATGAACACCACGGGCCAGGCACTGGGCCGAACGTCGAACGGCCACCAGATCTGGGTGCCGTAGGTGGTCAGAGCGTCGAGCAGAGGATGAGTGACGAGGCACAGCAGGAAGAAGGCCCACCAGTGGCCGAAGGAGATGTCGCGGGCCGGGAAGAAACGCCTGGCGAGAAGCGCCAGCAGCGTAGCGAGGCCGCTCAGCACGAACAGCGAATGACTGAAACCGCGGTGCTCGGTGATATTGGCCACGGCATCGCCGTAGTCGATGAAGACATCGAGGTCGGGCAGGGTGCCCAGTGCCGCGCCGATCAGTACCGCTCGACGGCCTAGGCGTCGGCCCAGCACGGCCCCCCCTACCGCGGCTCCCAGCGCGGCCTGCGTCAGCGTGTCCATCCATCGGGCTCCTTGTCGTCGCGAGCGCGGGCGCCCGGCTCAGGCGCTGTGCCAGGCCGGACCGGCGGCGAGAATGCGCTGATGGACGGGACAGTCGTCGCGGTGAGCCCCCGGCAGGTAGCCGGTACTCATCAGGAACTCGCCGACGATCTCCGGACCGGTGAAGCGAAAGGTACGCCGAAACAGCTTCACCCACTCGGCCAGGGGCAGCGGATGATGATGCTCGAGCCAGGCGCGAAAACTGCCATGCTCGCGCTGCAATTCCTGGATCATGCCGGCGTTGTGGATGACGGCCTCCACCTTGAGCCGGTTGCGGATGATGCCAGCATCGCCGAGCAGACGTGCCCGCTCGGCGTCGCCGAAGGCGGCCACCCGATCGATCCGGAAGTCGTCGTAGGCCAGGCGGAAGGCGTCGCGCTTCTTCAGCACGGTCAGCCACGACAGGCCGGCCTGGTTGATCTCGAGCACGAGGCGCTCGAACAGCCGCTCATCATCCTCGACCGGGAAGCCGTATTCGGCGTCGTGGTAGGGGCCGTGGTAAGGATGCCCCGGGGCAATATCGCAATAGTGCGTCATTTTCGCTCACTCTCCCGGCCAGGGTATTGGCAAGCCCTCCCCGGCTTGTCACGATTCGTTCATTACTCACCATCAGGAACCGTCAGCATGAAGATCCTAACGGTAAACGGCAGCAGCAGGAAGCCGCTCCGCTCCGCGCTGACCGCTGCGCTGCTCGCCCTGTTCGCCACTTCCGCCTGGGCCGAAGCCGTCATCGAAGTGTATCAAGACCCCAACTGCGGCTGCTGCTCGGCCTGGGCCGAGCATCTCGAGGCGGAAGGCTTCGAGGTACGCCAGCACAAGACGCCCGATATTCGGGCGGTGAAGATGGAACACGGCGTCACGTCCGAGATCGCCTCGTGTCACACGGCCGTGGTCGAGGGCTACGTGATCGAGGGTCACGTGCCGGCCGGCGACATCAAGCGCCTTCTGGCAGAAAGGCCCGACGTGGCGGGCCTCGCGGTACCGGGCATGCCGCACGGCACCCCGGGAATGGAAACGGGGCGCCAAGACGACTACGCCGTGCTGGCCTGGCAGCGCGAGGACCGGACACCGGCGATCTTCAACGAGTACACTCACGACTAGGAGAACACTGCGCAGGGCCGGCGCGAGCGAGTCGCTGCGTCGTCTCGCTCGTCGATCCGTTCAGTGGTTCGCTGTTTTCGCCCACAGTGGCTGGGATGACAAGGAGGAAGCATGCAATACCTGCACACCATGGTCCGCGTCGGCGACCTGGATGCGTCGCTGCACTTTTATTGCGATCTGCTGGGGCTGAAAGAGGTGCGCCGCAAGGAGAACGAGAAAGGGCGTTTCACGCTGGTATTCCTGGCCGCGCCGGAAGACGAGGCGCGCTCCGCCGAACTCAAGTCGCCCGAGCTGGAGCTGACCTACAACTGGGATCCGGAAGCGTACACGGGCGGTCGCAACTTCGGCCATCTGGCCTATCGTGTCGATGACATCTACGCCCTCTGCGAGCGACTGCAGGCGGGCGGCGTCACCATCAACCGACCACCGCGCGACGGTCACATGGCTTTCGTGCGCAGTCCCGACGGCATCTCCGTCGAACTGCTGCAGAAGGGCGATCCGTTGCCGCCACGCGAACCCTGGGCGTCGATGGAAAACACCGGCACCTGGTAGGCGACGAGGAACGCAACCCGATGAGCAAGACACGCATTGGCCACGTGCTGACGCTGGCATTGATAGCGCTGACCCTCGCGGCCTGCAGCAGCCGTCCCGCGGAAGTGACGCGTGACGACGCGTACGTCATCGATGCCGATAATCCCGTAGTGGGGCAGCGCTGGAATCTGCTGCTGCTGGGAACCGACGAACGGCTTTCGATGCCGAATACGCCGCATTTCGTTATCGCCGCCGACGGGCGTGTGAGTGGTAGCGATGGCTGCAACGAACTCAACGGCCGGGCCCGATTGGGCGACGGCAACCGCATCGAGTTCAGCGAACTGTCGACGACCCGTCGAGGCTGTCCACAGCTCGATGACGCTCGCCGCATCACCGGCATGATGGAAGACGCCTATCGCTACTTGATCGACCATGATCGGCTGGTCTTCTTCGGCCCCGATCAGCGCGTGCTGGGCGGCTGGCGCAGAGCGAACTAGGGTTCCGTCTGAAAGACGGTGAGTATCGGCCAGACAAGCAAAGACAGCGAAAAGACGGAGTTTACGGTGTGTAAACGAGTGCTTTGAGCTGTCTTTAAACGCTGCCTGACCAAGCGCAGCCAGCTTTCGGACTAAGCCTAAGCCACCTGAGGCAGCAGGACGCTGCGCACCTTGGCCAGCCCACTGGCGATGGAGTGGACCAGGCGTGGACCCAGCGGTGTCAGCAGGATCCACGGCGTGACGATCAGGTTGATCGCCAGAGCGGCGAAGTAGATGTCACTGAACCAGTGGGCGCCGCTGAGGATGCGCGGGGCGCTCAGGAACACTCCAGCCGCAGCGCTGACCAGCGCCACCCGGACGCCGGCGAAGCGCCACATGAAGGCGGTGAACAGGAACAGGTTGAGGCCGTGGTTCCCTGGGAAGCTGCTCGCCGAACTGTCCTTGGTGGGGAACTCGACCATCTGCGTGACCAGGTTGACGTTCTCGTAGACCAGTGTGGGGCTGGGGTGGGTATAAGGCACCGCCATGCTGACGCCTTGAGCGATGAATACCGCCGTCAGGAGCATGGTGAGTCCGATGCCGCCCCAGCGCAGCAGGCGGTATGGGTGAGGCGTATCGCGCCGCATGGCCCAGACGAAGAGGCCCAGCAGGACCAGCAGGCTTGCCACGTCGAACAGTCGATTGTTGACCAGCGCCACTAACAGCACCCACGCCGCATTGTCCTCGCGGAGCCAAGCATTGGTGGTGAAGAAGACGGCATCGTCCAGCTCGGTCCAGAACAGCAGACTGGGCGAGAGCCAGGACCAGACCAGCAGGGCGCCGAGAAGGTTGAACAGCAGGACGCGGCCAAGCGCGAGGGAGGGTTCGAAGTGTGACATGGGGCATGCACGAGGTGGATGGCGATGCCCCATTTTAGCGTAAGAGAACGTAACGGAACAGCGTTCTTTAACTTGCTGTTACTTTGCACATACCAGCCGTAACTGGCCTGCCAGGGCCTCTAGAGTGCGGCGATCTTGTTGCGCTGCTCGACGAGCAGGGTGCGGGCCGCCTGGTACTCCTTGAGCTTGCCGCGCTCCTTCTCGACCACTGCCTCCGGCGCCTTGGCGACGAAGCTTTCGTTGCCGAGCTTCTTCTCGATGCCGCCGATCAGCTTGTCCTGCTTGTCGATCTCCTTGGCCAGGCGGGCGAGCTCCGCCTCCTTGTCGATCAGGTCGGCCATGGGTACCAGCACCTCCATGTCGCCGACCAACTGGGTGGCCGAGAGCGGCGCCTGGGCCGGGTCGTCGAGCCAGGTGGCGCTCTCGAGCTTGGCCAGCTTGGCCAGGAACGGTCGGTTGGCCTCCAGGCGCTGGCGGTCGGCGTCGCTGCCCTTGGTCAGCAGTGCCTCCAGCGGCTTGCCGGGGGCAATGTTCATCTCGGCGCGGATATTGCGCACTGCGACGATCACGCCTTTGAGCCATTCGATGTTGCGGGTGGCCTGCACGTCGATCTTCTCCTGCTCGGCCATGGGCCAGGGCTGGTTCATTATCGACTCGCTGCCATCTCCGGTGGCCTTGCCCGCCAGCGGCGCCACGCGCTGCCAGATCTCCTCGGTGATGAACGGCATCATCGGGTGGGCCAGGCGCAGGATGGCTTCCAGTACACGCACCAGGGTGCGGCGGGTGCCGCGCTTGGCGGCAGGCGAGGCGTTGTCGTCCCACAGCACCGGCTTGGAGAGTTCCAGGTACCAGTCGCAGTACTCGTTCCAGACGAACTCGTAGAGCGCTTGCGACGCGTGGTCGAAGCGGAACTCCTCCATCGCCTTGGTCACCTGGGCCTCGGTCTGCTGCAGGCGCGAGACGATCCAGCGGTCGGCCAGCGACAGCTCGACGTGGCCACCGTCTGCCCCGCAATCTTCGCCCTCGGCATTCATCAGCACGTAACGCGAGGCGTTCCACAGCTTGTTGCAGAAGTTGCGGTAGCCATCCAGGCGGCCCATGTCGAACTTGATGTCGCGCCCGGTGGTGGCCTGCGACAGGAAGGTGAAGCGCAGCGCGTCGGTGCCGTGGGGCTCGATGCCCTCGGGAAACTCGTCACGCGTGGCCTTGGCGATGGTCTTGGCCTTCTGCGGCTGCATCATGTTGCCGGTGCGCTTCTCCAGCAGCTCGTCGAGCCGGATGCCGTCGATCAGGTCGATGGGGTCGAGCACGTTACCCTTGGACTTGGACATCTTCTGGCCCTGGCCGTCGCGCACCAGGCCATGCACGTAGACCGTCTTGAACGGCACCTCGTCCATGAACTTCAGCGTCAGCATGATCATGCGTGCGACCCAGAAGAAGATGATGTCGAAGCCGGTGACCAGCACACTCGAAGGGTGGAAGGTCTCGAGCTCCGGGGTCTTCTCCGGCCAGCCCAGGGTGCCGAAGGTCCACAGCCCCGAGCTGAACCAGGTATCGAGCACGTCCTCGTCCTGGGTCAGGGCCACGTCGGCATCAAGGCCGTGCTTGTCGCGTGCTTCGGCCTCGGTGCGGGCGACATAGACGTTGCCCTCGGCGTCGTACCAGGCGGGAATGCGGTGACCCCACCACAGCTGGCGCGAGATGCACCAGTCCTGCAGGTCGCGCATCCACGAGAAGTACATGTTCTCGTAGTTCCTGGGCACGAACTGGATGTCGCCGTTCTCCACCGCCTCGATGGCGGGCTTGGCCAGGCTCTCCACGGCGACGAACCACTGATCCGTGAGCAGCGGCTCGATGACGTCGCCGCTGCGGTCGCCGAAGGGTAGGGTGTTGCTGACCGTCTCGACCTGCTCGAGCAGGCCGGCGGCCTCCATGTCGGTGACGATTTGCTTGCGCGCCTCGAAGCGGTCGAGTCCGGCGTATTTCTCGGGCAGGCTGGGGTCGATCTCGGGCAGTGGGCGCCCCTGGATGTCAAAGGCTTCCGCCTGGGGCAGGATCGCGGCGTCCTTGGTAAAGACATTGATCAGCGGCAGGCCGTGGCGGCGGCCCACCTCGTAATCGTTGAAGTCGTGGGCCGGGGTGATCTTCACGCAGCCTGAGCCCTTCTCCATGTCGGCGTGTTCGTCGGCGACGATGGGGATACGCCGTCCGACCAGCGGCAGTTCGACGAACTTGCCCACCAGCGAGGCGTAACGCGGGTCCTCGGGGTTGACCGCCACGCCTGTGTCGCCGAGCAGGGTCTCGGGGCGGGTGGTGGCGACGACGAGATGGTCGAGGCCGGCGTCAGTGGTCACGCCGTCCGCCAGCGGATAGCGGAAGTGCCAGAACTGGCCTTGCTGGTCGCGGTTCTCCACTTCGAGATCGGAGATCGCGGTATGCAGGGTCGGGTCCCAGTTGACCAGGCGCTTGCCGCGGTAGATCAGGCCCTCGTCGAAGAGGCGCACGAAGACTTCCTGGACCGCCCTGTAGAAGCCGTCGTCCATGGTGAATCGCTCGCGGCTCCAGTCGACGCTCGCCCCCATGCGGCGCAGTTGGCGGGTGATATGCCCGCCCGACTTATGCTTCCACTCCCAGACCCTGTCGATAAACGCCTCGCGCCCCAGGTCGTGGCGGCTCTTGCCCTCTTCGGCGGCGACCTTGCGCTCGACCAGCATTTGCGTGGCGATGCCGGCGTGGTCGGTGCCTACCTGCCACAGGGTGTTGTGGCCCTGCATGCGTCGCCAGCGAATCAGCGTGTCCATGATGGTGTCCTGGAACGCGTGGCCCATGTGCAGGCTGCCGGTGACGTTGGGCGGCGGGATCATGATCGAGTAGGGTTCGCCCGCGCCCGAGGGGGCGAAGCGGCTGTCGGCCTCCCAGCGCTCGTACCAGCGGGATTCGATCTGCTCGGGTTGGTAGGTCTTGTCCATGGGGCGTTCCGGGTCCAGAAATGATCGCCGCCGGGTGAGGCCCGGACGGCTGGTATTCGCGAAGAGGGTTCGAAAAATGGGCTCGATTATAGCGCGATGGGGGAGTTGGCGTCAGCCGCGTAGCTGATGCGCCTTGACGGGATAGCCACGCTGCTTGTAGGTCTGCCAGCACTCGCGCTTGGCGACGAGCACCTGCTGGTGCTGGTTGATGATCTCGGCGACCCGCTCGAAGCGCGAGAACCACTCGGGAATGCCCGGGGCGAGGTTGAGCAGCGCCATGGGTGCTTCGGGGCTCGGCTCGGGTGGCTGCTCCCAGCCGATGGTCACCGCCACGCTGTCGGCCATGTCGCTGTCGAGGAGGGTGTGGGGCAGGTAGGCCTCGGGGCGAAAGGTCCACAGCCGCTCGTCGAGATCGGAGGCCATTGCCTCGTCCTCGGCATGCAGGTGCAGCCGGAAGCCCTTGCCTGCGATGGTCTCGGCCAGGCGGCAGGCGAAGTCGAGCCGTGCTTCCAGCGTGGTGTCGGGCAAGATATAGAAGTCAACCTGGGTCATGACGCTCTGTCTAAAATGGGCTGCGCTCGGCCATACGGCGTTAAAAAATTGGCTCAATATGCTAATTCACGACTTGTAAACACCGCTATTTCGCCAATTTTTGCCTTGTCTGGCCATCGCTCGCCGCGTTTTATCTCAGAGCTTGCGCAAGCTCAGGCGAGCGGATGGCATCGAGACTGTGAACCCATCGTTGGGCGCTACCGATGCCATCCATGGCATCGGGCCTGCTGCCGGCCGCCTCGCGCGGCGTTGGCCGGCTCGTGGCATAGCGGGATTCGTAAGGCGTCAGACCAGCTTGGTCAACCAGCCGTGTTTATCTTCGGCGCGGCCATACTGCATGTCGAGCAGTTTGGTGCGCAGGCGCTTGGCCACCTCGTTGCCTTCGTCGGGCATGCGAATGGTGTCGTCCTCGCTGATCAACTGGCCCACCGGGGTGATCACCGCGGCGGTACCGCAGGCGAAGACCTCGGTGATCTCGCCGGAGGCCACGCCGTCACGCCACTCGTCGATGCTGATGGCGCGCTCCTCGGGGGTGAACCCTTCGTCGCGGGCAAGCGTCAGCACCGAGTCACGGGTCACACCCTCGAGGATGGTGTCGGTCAGGCGCGGCGTTACCAGGCTACCGTCCTTGTAGACGAAGAACAGGTTCATGCCGCCCAGCTCCTCAACCCACTTGTTCTCGGCGGCGTCGAGGAAGGCAACCTGGCCGCAGCCGTGCTTCTCGGCCTCCTTCTGCGCGGCAAGCGATGCGGCATAATTGCCGCCGCACTTGGCGAAGCCGGTGCCGCCGGGGGCGGCGCGCTTGTAGTGCGAGGAGAGCCAGATGGATACGGGTGCGATACCGCCCTTGAAGTAAGCGCCGGCGGGTGAGGCGATGACGTAGTAGTCGACTTCCTTGGCGGGGCGCACGCCGAGGAACTTCTCACTGGCGATCATGAACGGGCGCAGGTAGAGGCTCGATTCGTCGGCCTCGCTGCTGGGCGTTGGCACCCACTCCTGGTCCTGCTCGAGCAGGGCCCTGAGCGAGCCGACGAAGTCCTCGTCGCTGAGCTCGGGCAATGCCAGGCGGCGCGCACTGCGGCGAAAGCGCTCGGCGTTCTTCTCGGGGCGGAACGACCATACCGAGCCGTCGGCGTGGCGGTAGGCCTTGATGCCCTCGAAGATTTCCTGGCCGTAGTGCAGCACGGCGGCGGCCGGGTCGAGGGTCAGCGGCCCGTAGGGGCGTACTTCGTGACCGTGCCAGCCGGCATCGGCTGTCCAGCGCACGTGAGCCATGTGATCGCTGAAGTATTGGCCGAAGCCGGGGCTGGCAAGGATGTCGTCGCGAATGTTGGCTGCCGTGGGCATGGCGCTGGGCAGTATCTCGAAGGTTGCGTTGGGCACGGCAAAAAAGTCTCCGCTATGCCGGGATACCGGCGTTTTCTTGGGCTTCTTAGGCGCTCCGGGTCGGCCGACCCGGAGCACACAATGCGTCAGATGTAACGGTTGTCGCCTGCGTTGGCAACCTTGGCAACGTCAGGCGTCGTTTTCGACCTGGCGCGCTTCCTCTTCGCGGTCGAGCAGGTACTGGGTCAGCAGACCCACCGGACGGCCGGAGGCTCCCTTCTGCTTGCCGGAGTGCCAGGCGGTCCCGGCGATGTCCAGGTGCGCCCAGGGGAACTTGTCGGCGAAGCGTGAGAGGAAGCAGGCCGCAGTGATGGTGCCGGCCGGGCGACCGCCGATATTGGCCATGTCGGCGAAGTTGGAGTCGAGCTGCTCCCTGTACTCGTCCCACAGCGGCAGGTGCCAGGCCCGGTCCCAGGCGGCTTCGCCGGCGTCGAGCAGGTCCAGCGCCAGATCATCGTCGTTGGAGAGCAGACCGGTGGCGTGGTGGCCCAGGGCAATGATCGCCGCGCCCGTCAGGGTGGCGATATCAACCACGCTGGCGGGCTCGAAGCGTTCGGCGTAGGTCAGCGCGTCGCACAATACCAGGCGGCCCTCGGCGTCGGTGTTGAGCACTTCCACCGTGAGCCCCTTGAGCGTCTTGATGATGTCACCGGGCTTGGTGGCGCGGCCGTCGGGCATGTTCTCCGCGGCGGCGACGACGAACACCAGGTTGAGCTTGGGCTGGATACCCAGCACCGCCTTGGCGGTGCCGAACACGCTGGCGGCCCCGCACATGTCGAACTTCATCTCGTCCATCGCCTCGCCCGGCTTGAGCGAAATGCCGCCGGTATCGAAGGTAATGCCCTTGCCCACCAGCACGTGGGGCGCCTCGTCGGCCTTCTCGGCGCCCCGGTATTGCATGACGATCAGCCGCGAAGGCTGTTCGCTGCCGCGGCCCACCGAGAGCAGGCTATGGGCGCCGAGCTCCTCCAGCGCGGCCTCGTCGAGGATCTCGACCGTGAGCGCGCCGCCCGACTCGCGGCCCAGCTGTTCGGCCTGCTCGGCCAGGTAGCTCGGCGTGCAGATGTTGCCGGGCAGGTTGCCCAAGGTGCGGGTGTAAGCTACTCCCTGGCCCACCGCATCGCCGATGCGTGCCCCCTCGCGGACGGCTTCGACGGTGTCGCCGTCGCTGAGCAGCAGGGTGACTTTCTCCAGCCGCGGCCGGGGCGCCTTCTCCGACTTGAATTCGTCGAAGCGATAGACGGCGCGGTGGGCGGCCTCCGCGGTCATGCGCGCCTTCCATGCGACGCTGCGATCGCCGAGCGGCACGTCGGTGAAGGCCACGGCGACGTCCTCGGCCGGCAGGCCGGCCACCGCGGCAAAGGCGGCGTCCAGGGCCTTGATGAAGGCGCGTTCCTGACATTTGTTGCGTTCGCCCAGACCCACCAGCAGCAGACGATCGGCGCCGAGCCCGGGCGCGAAGGGGATCAGCTGCACGCTGCCCAGCTTGGCATCGAAGTCGCCGCGCTCGATCAGCTGGCCGATCAGCCGCTCGCTGGCGTCGTCGAGCTTGGCGGCGGCGGGCAGCAGATCGCCATCCTTGAACACCGGTACCACGAGGCAGGCCGTTTCGGCCTTGGCGGGATTGGCCGTCTGAACTGGGAATTCCATGGTGACTCCACAAGACAAGCGATGGGGGATTCTGGATAATGCCGGCACGGCTCCGGGCCACTGCCGAATCACCCCAGTGTACTCAAGGCATGGCGCCATTGCATGGAAGACCGCCGCATGATCATTTTTCGTTACCTGACACGCGAGATCCTGCTGACCATGGCCGCCGTCGCCGGTGTGCTGCTGCTGGTCATCATGGGCAGCCGGTTCATTCGCTACTTCACCGATGCTGCCGAAGGCGACATTCCCGCCACCATCCTGGGCAACCTGATGCTGTTTCACCTGCCGGGATTTCTCGAGCTGATCCTGCCGCTGGCATTCTTTCTCGGCATCCTGTTGGCCTATGGTCAGCTCTATCTCAACAGCGAGATCACCGTGCTGGTGGCCTGCGGCATCAGCCCCGTACGGCTGCTTCAGGTGAGCCTGGTGCCAGCCACTCTGGTAGCGTTGCTGGTAGGGGTGTGCAGCCTGTGGTTGACGCCCGCCGGCGCACTACACAACGCAGTCATGCTCGAGGAGCAGCGCAGCCGGCTCGATTTTTCGGCGCTGGCGCCGGGACGCTTCCAGGATTTCGGCGGCGGGCGCACCGCCTACACCGAGAGCTTCAGCGACGATGGGCGGCGCATGCAGGAGGTTTTCATCAGCGAACGCCAGCGACGCCGTGACGGTACGCCCGATACCGCCGTGACCCGAGCGGGCAGCGGCTACCAGACCGTGGATGAGCAGACCGGCAGCCGCTTCCTGGTACTGACCGACGGCGAACGCTACAGCGTCGACCCGGGGCGTCACGAGGCCGAGCGGCTCGAGTTCGAAACCTATGCCGTGCGGCTCTCGCTCGGCAGCGAACAGCGCGAGCTGGATTCGGCGGAGTACGCCCCTACGGCGGCGTTGCTCGGCGATGACTCCGACCCGGCGCAGGCCCAGTTGCAGTGGCGGCTGTCGCTGCCGTTGATGGTCTTCATCCTGACCCTGCTGGCGATGCCGCTGTCCCGGGTCAATCCGCGTCAGGGGCGTTTCGCCAAGCTGTTGCCGGCCATCTTTCTGCACATCTGCTATCTGAGCCTGCTGCTGGCGGCGCTCGATGCCGTGGGGCGTGGCTCGCTGCCGGCGACGATCGGCATGTGGCCCATCCACTTGCTCTTTCTGGCGCTCGGGCTGGGCCTGCTGTTTCACAACCAGCGTCGGGGGATGCGCTGATGCTGGTGACCGACCGTCTCGACCGCTACATCGCCCGCAACGTGCTGGGCGCGATCATCGTCGTCCAGGTGGTATTGCTGGGGCTCGATCTGGTGATCAGCTACATCAATGACTTGGATGACGTGGAAGGCAGCTACGGTGCCTTCGAGGTGTTGCTCTTCCTGCTGATGCGCCTGCCCTGGCGTTTCTATCAATATGCCCCGGTGGGGGTGCTGATCGGGGCGCTGATCGGGCTCGGCAGCATGGCGTCGAGCAACGAGTTGACGGTGATGCGCGCGGCCGGTCGGTCGCTGGCGCGCATCCTGTGGGGCGTGATGAAACCGATCGTCCTGGTGGTGGCCATACTGCTGCTGATCGCCGAGTTCGTCAGTCCGCGTACCGAGCAGTACGCCAGCGCTTGGCGCCTGGAGCAGATGCAGGGCGAAGGCGCGCTGCTCACGCAAAGCGGCGGCTGGCAGCGTGAAGGCAACAGTATCTACCGCTTCGGTGCCATTCGTGCCGACGACACTGTGCTCGACCTGACCCGCTACGTCTTCGAGGGCAAGCGACTGCGCGAAGCCGTGCAGGCGGCGCGTGCGGCCTGGGAGGGCGATCGCTGGATGCTCGAGGACGTGCGAATCACGCGCTTCGCCGATGACCGTACCGAGGCCGAGGCGCACGATCGGCTGGAGTGGCAGACGACGCTCATTCCCGATCAGCTCAATCGCCTGCTGCGTGACATCAATAGTCAAGCGCCCAGCGAACTGTGGGCCTATTCGCGCTACCTGTTGTCCCAAGGGCAGCAGGCCACGCAGCCCTTGCTGTACTTCTGGCAGAAGATGCTGCTGCCGCTGACCATGGCATCGCTGGTGCTGGTGGCGGCATCGTTCGTGTTCGGCCCGCTGCGCACCGTGGCTGCCGGCACGCGGGTGTTCTACGGCGTTGTCGTCGGGTTGTCGTTCAAGTATTTGCAGGATCTGCTGGCGCCGGCCTCCACCGTGTTCGGCTTTTCACCGGCCTGGGCGGTGTTGGCGCCGACTCTGCTCTGCGCCGCCCTGGGGCTTTATCTGCTGCGTCGCTCGGGTTAGCGACGCCGGCCGGCATGAACCTGAAGAAGAGACAATGATGCAACGACGATTCGATCAGCTCGACGATGTATGGCCGGCCGGCCTGGGGCGCCGCCTGGGCGCCTTGCTCTACGATGCCTTCCTGGTTGCGGCCATCTGGGTCCTGATCGGCGTGCTGCACGTGGCCTTCGTGCGCCTGATCCTGGGGCTGGATCCCGAGCAGGTGGGCCAGGGAGCGCTGCAGCGCGTGACGCTGCAACTGGCGCTGCTGACCGGGGCGTTTGTGTTCTTTGCCTTCTTCTGGATGCGCGGCGGCATGACCCTGGGCATGCAGGCCTGGCGCCTGCGCGTCCAGACCCGCAGCGGTCATTCGCTCACCTTGCGTCAG
Organism: Billgrantia saliphila; assembly: GCF_002930105.1. GTDB lineage: Bacteria > Pseudomonadota > Gammaproteobacteria > Pseudomonadales > Halomonadaceae > Halomonas > Halomonas saliphila. The sequence goes on from NZ_PJRN01000013.1 coordinate 61,537, forward strand.
AGTCTGGTGCGCTACGTGGCGGCCTGGCTGTCGCTGCTCGCCTTCGGCCTGGGGTATCTCTGGGTACTGTTCGATGCCGAGCGCCGCAGTTGGCCCGACATCGCATCGGGGACGCAGGTCGTCGTACTGCCCAAGCCCGACCGACGGCGCCGAACCTGACGCCGGTCAAAAAATGGGCGATTCCCTCTTGCGATAGCCTATGCGAATCATTTACATTACCCCTCGTAAGCACAGCGAGGTGATGTCGATGTACGTATGTCTTTGCAAGGGCGTGTCGGACCGCAAACTCCGCGAGAGCGTCGAGGGCGGTGCGCGGAGCTGGCGGGAAGTGCAGCAGGAGACCGGCTGCGGTACCCAATGCGGCAAGTGCGCCTGTGTGGCAAAGACGATTACGCGCGAGGCGATCAAGTCCGAGCTGATGGCCTCGGCCAACGATCTCGCCTACGCTGTCTAGGCTGGCCGAGGGGCATCCGGCGAACGAGCCAGTCGATGCCAATCTCTCTCATTATTGTTGATATTAATCCAACCGGTTGTCCCGGTTGGATTTTTTGCTTTTATTGTCTGATACTGACTGAGATGGTCAACTCAGTTACCGCAACAACGAGGGCTAGGCCCTGAGGTCTACGAGAGGGAGAGCAGCAATGAAAGGCGATGCCAAGGTCATCGAATACCTGAACGCCGCGCTTGGCAACGAGCTGGTAGCGATCAACCAGTACTTCCTGCACGCCAAGATGTACAAGGACTGGGGCCTGAAGGCGTTGGCCAAGTGGGAGTATGACGAGTCCATCGACGAGATGAAGCACGCCGACCGGTTGATCGAGCGTATCCTCTTTCTCGAAGGCATGCCCAACCTGCAGGATCTCGGCAAGCTGCACATCGGCGAGAACGTGCGTGAAATGCTCGAATGCGACCTCAAGATCGAGCATGAGGGACGTGACGGCTATATCGAGGCCATCGCCTACTGCGAGCAGGTCAAGGATTACGTCACCCGCGATATGTTCCGCGATATTCTCGCCGACGAGGAAGAGCATATCGATCATATCGAGACCGAACTCGGCCTGATCGACAAGGTCGGTATCGAGAATTACATGCTGCGCCAGATGCAGGAGGCCGGGGACGAATAATCGCCGAGTTTCACACGTACAGCGATGCTGCAGACCGGCGCCTCAAGGGCGCCGGTCTTGTGTCAGGAGCGGTCAAACGAAAAAAGCGCGGCCCGGTAGAGAAGTGAGCGGTGCGGTCAGGCTGGCCGGGTCAGAACGCTTTCTCCAGATCGAAGCGAGGGACGGGTTCACCGCGGACCTCAACGGTCTCGGTGAACATGGCGAGCGGTCGTACCCACAGGCCGTAATCGCCGTAGAGCGCCCGATAGACCACCATGGGCTCCTCGGTCTCGCTGTGGTGGGCCACGCCGAGCACCTCGTAGCGGTTGCCCTTGTAGTGGCTGTAGATGCCGGGAACGGGGTAGGGGTGGGACATCTCTGGGCTCCAGGTCAACAATAGGTGTTGGCGTCGACCGCCTCCCTGGCGGCCTGCTTGGCCAAGCGTGCGAGCACTCGCGAGGCGGCGATGAAGCCGAAGCCGCCCGTGACGAACGTCGCCGCACCCACACCGGAGGCACAGTCCAGTCGCGTCGATTCACCTGCGCCGGGCTTCTGCAGGCAGACTTCGCCATCAGCGCCAGGGTAGATCAGTTGCTCGTCGGAGTAGACACATTCGACCGAAAAGCGGCGCTTGGGGTTGCGTGAAAAACCGTAGTCGCGTCGCAGACGGGCGCGCACTTTGGCCAGCAGTGGATCGTGCTCGGTGCGCGCCAGGTCCGCCACCCGGATGCGGGTGGGGTCGGTCTGTCCGCCGGCGGCGCCCGCCACGACGATCGGCAGCTTGCGCCGCCGGCACCAATGGATCAGCGCCGCCTTGGCCACCACGCTGTCGATGGCATCGACCACATAGTCGGCGTCTGCGGGAATGCGGTCGGCCAGGTTGGTCGGTGTGACGAAGGCCGGGTCGGCGGCGACTTCGATGCCGGGCTGGATGGCCCGGCAGCGTTCCGCGAGCACATCCACCTTGGGTCGGCCGATATGGCCGTCGAGGGCGGGCAACTGGCGATTGACGTTGGAGACGCAGACGTCGTCGAGATCGATCAGCGTGAGCCGGCCGATGCCCGAGCGCGCCAGGGCCTCCACTGCCCAGCTGCCGACGCCACCCACGCCCACCACGACCACATGGGCGGTGCGAAAACGGGTGAGGGCGCGGCTGCCGTAAAGCCGACGAATGCCGCCGAAGCGAAAGTCGTAGTCATCCTGGGGGATGGGCGCAGCGGTCATGGGGACAATGGGCCTCCGAATCAGGCGGGGAGGGAAGGATGGCGCGCCGCTTCCCGCACGCCGTCGAGGGGGAGATGGGAAGCCCAGCCGAAATGCTCCAGCAGTGCTGTCATGCCGGCGTCGAGGGCGCAGCTCAGCTCGAGGCGGTGGCCGTCGACCGGGTGCGCGAAGGCCAGGCCCACCGCCGCCAGCAGCAGCCGCGGACAATCCAGGCGCTCGGCGAAGAAGCGGTTGTGCTTGCCCTTGCCGTGCTTGGCATCACCGATGATCGGATAGCCGCGACGGGAGAGATGACGACGGATCTGGTGGCGCCGACCGGTCAGCGGATGCACCTCCAGCAGCGAGTAACGGCTGGTGGGGTAGCGATCCACCTGCACGGGCAACTCCACGCTGTCGAGCCGGCGGATTTCGGTCGACGCCTCCAGCGCTGGCATTTCTGCCTTGGGGCGACTGCCGTCCTCCTCACGCAGGGCATAGTCGAGCCATTCGTGCTCGGGGCCGATACCTCGCACCACGGCCAGATAGCGCTTGTGCGTCTGGCGCTGGGCGAAAGCCTCGGCCAGCCGGGCCGCCGAGGCTGGATCGAGGGCAAAGATCATCACCCCGGAAGTGGGGCGATCAAGGCGATGTACCGGGTAGACACGCCGGCCCAATTGATCGCGCAGACGCTGCAACAGGAACTCACGCTCGCCGTGTGCCAGCGCTGTGCGATGCACCAGCAGGCCGGCGGGTTTGTGCACCGCCACCAGGTGGTCATCACGATGCAGAATTCTCAGCGCTTGCGGCATGGCGTTCCGGGTCCGTTCGACAAGGGCGACATTGTCGCCGTCGGCCCCTGAATTGTCACCCCGTGGCGGGGCACGGAAGCTCAGTCGCTATCCTGGCAGTTGCCCCGCTTCAGGATGCCGTTGGCGATTCGTTCGATGCCCTGGCGGTAGGCCGCCTGGCGATTCGAGACCGACTCCCGTTCGGCGCGCTCGAGCACCAGCCGGCTCTGCCGCTCGATGCGCTCGGCGAGGCGTGCGTTGACCTCCTCTTCGGCCCAGCGTTCGCCGGTGCGGTTTTGCACCCATTCGTAGTAGCTGACGATCACGCCGCCGGTATTGGCCAGCACGTCGGGGATTACCGGCACGCCGCGCTCCTCGAGCCGCGCGTCGGCCGCGCTGGTGACCGGCCCGTTGGCGATCTCGAGCAGCGCCTTCGCCCGCACCTGGTCGACGTTGTCCTCGTGGATCTGATTCTCCAGTGCCGCCAGCGCCAGCACGTCCACCTCCAGCGTGAGCAGGTCATCGCGGTCGAGCTTCTCCACGTTCTCGGCGATGCACACCGAGTCGTTGCAATAGACCATGTCGTGCAATCGCTGATTGCGACGCTTCTGAACCATGATCGGGTCGGGGTCGAGCCCCTCCTCGCTGTAGATGGCGCCTTTGGAATCAGAGACGGCGACGATTCGATAGCCTCGCGCGTGGGCCAGGCGGGCGAAATGGTAGGCGGCATTGCCGAAGCCCTGGACCGCCACCGTCACGTCCTCCGTGCGGCGTTCCGCGCGCGCGGCCCAGAGATCCAGCACGTGCAGGGCGCCGCGCCCCGTGGCGGCGACGCGACCCAGCGAACCTCCCAACGCCGGCGGCTTACCGGTGATGGCCGCCGGCACCTTGCCGCGGGCCAGATGGTCGAATTCGTCGGCCATCCAACCCATGACCATGGCATTGGTGTTGACGTCGGGCGCGGGAATGTCGCGGTCGGGTCCCATGACATCGGCAATGGAGCGCACATAGCTGCGGGCGAGGCGCTCCAGCTCGAGGCGCGACAGCGCCTTGGGGTCGACCTGGACGCCGCCCTTGCCGCCGCCGTAGGGCAGATCGACCACGGCGCACTTCACCGCCATCCAGAAGCTCAGTGTGGTGACCTCTTCCTGAGTGACGTTGGGATGGAAACGAATGCCGCCCTTGGCCGGGCCCAGCGTGTCGTTGTACTGCACGCGCCAGCCCGGGAAGACTTTCAGCCGACCGTCGTCCATGCGCACCGGAACGCTGACCTGCAGCGATAGGTTGGGCTGCATCAACCGCTCGCGCGCATCCGCCGGCACGTCGAGAGCCTCGAAGACGGCTTCCAGGCGCGAGCGGGCATCATCGAACAGATTGGCATGATCCGTTTGCCGAGACATGACTTCCTCCTGATGGTTGACGATCCGATTCCTGTCACAGCGTAGCAGCCCAGCAGCCGGACAGGCCGGCCGGGCCTGGTGCGACGTGTCACGCCGTTGTCACGAGGATGTCGCATTGTTACCCCTGTAACGGGAATCGAAGGAATCATCATGACCTCCCAGGAGGCGCAAGAGCTCAGGACGATCATCGAGAATGAAAGTCTCACGCCCTATTTCCAGCCGATCATCGATGTGGCGCGACAGCGCGTGCATGGCTACGAGGCGTTGATCCGCGGTCCGGCGGATTCGTCACTACACTCGCCGCGTCGTCTGTTCGACGTGGCCATGGCGGCGGGACGGCTGGTGGAGCTCGACCTGCTGTGTCGACGCCTGGCGATTCGGGCCTTCACGCAGCTCGACCTGCCCGGCCGACTGTTCCTCAACGTGATGCCATCGACCATCGTCGAGCGCGACTTTCGCGAAGGCTTGACGTTGGGTTTCCTGAGCGAGTTCGGACTGACGCCCAACCGGGTAGTGATTGAGCTGACCGAGCACGTGCCGATCCAGGATTATGCGTTGATGCGTCAGGCGGTCGCGCACTATCGCGACATGGGCTTTCAGGTGGCGCTGGACGACCTGGGGGCCGGCCATTCCAGCCTGCGTCACTGGGCCGAGCTGCGCCCCGATTTCGTCAAGCTGGATCGTCACTTCGTGTCGAGTATCGACCGTGAGCCCGGCAAGCGTGAGTTCCTGCGCTCGATCCTCGATGTCGCGCGCAGCCTGGGTTGTCAGCTCATCGCCGAAGGTATCGAGACTGTCGAGGAATATCGCTGCCTGTGGGAGCTGGATCGCAGCCTGGCGCTGCTGCAGGGCTATTATTTCGCCCGGCCGAGCCTGGCACCGCCGCGGGTCGTAGAACGCCTCCTGCCCAGCGGCGCACCGCTGCGTCACGAAGCGATGCGCAGCGCCCGCGCCATTCTTCGGCCCTTGCCGCCGATAGCGCCGGAACTGCCGGTGCTCAACCTGGCGGAGCGCTTTCGGGCCGATCCGGCGCTGCGCTGCGTGGCGGTGGTCGACGAGGGACGTCCGTTGGGCGTGGTGCGTCGCAACGCTTTCCTGACGCTGTTCACCAACCCCTACAGCCATGCCCTCTTCGCCAGGCGCCGGGTACACGAACTGGTCGACGAGGCGATGCTGATTGCCGTCGACGAGACGCCGCTGGCCACGCTCAGTCAGCAGGTGACCGATAGCCGGGACGTGCAGCAGGAGGATTTCGTGATCGTCGACCGCGATGGGCGCTACCAGGGCATGGGTACCATCGTCGACCTGTTGCGCGAGATCACCGCGATCCAGGTTCGCCAGGCGCGGCACGCCAATCCCTTGACCGGGCTGCCCGGCAACCTGTTGATCAACGAGACGCTTGGCGAATGGTTGGAGAGCGGTGCGGCGTTCACGGCCGTCTATTGCGACCTGGACAATTTCAAGGCCTACAACGACGCCTATGGCTACGCCCGTGGCGATCGCATGATCGTGGCGCTAGCGCAGTTGCTCGGTGAGGAAACGGGACGGGGGGATTTCGTCGGCCATATCGGTGGCGACGATTTTATGCTGCTTCTCGCGGGGCATGACTGGGAGCGGGTGTGCCACCACGTGCTCGACGCGTTCGGCGCCATGGCGCCGGGTTTCTATGATGCCTCGGATCGGCGTGCCGGCGGCGTGCGCATCGAGAACCGGCGGGGGCGCATGACCTTCCATCCCTTCGTCAGCCTGTCGCTTGCGGCTCGCCCGGTGGCGAATGGCCAGGGCGGCGATCCGCTGGCCATCGCCGAGGACCTCTCCGAGCTCAAGCAGCAGGCGAAGCGCCACTCCGGCAACAGCCTGTTCGTCGACCGCCGGCAGCGGCGCGGCTGAAACCGTTCCCGCGACTCCGTGCAGGAACGGAACGTTAACCAGCAAGTGTCGGAGGTTTATTCGCTGCTCAGGCTCAGCGTATAGGCGCCGCTGTCGCTACCGCCGTAAGAGCGGGCGGTGGCGCGGTAGACGCCGGGTTCCAGGTGGGTACTGATGCGCGCGTTCAGATCACCGGCGCTGTCGTCATCGCTGAGGAAGACCCCTTCACCCTCGAGCTCCAGGTAGGAGTCGACGTCGTTGGAGCGCATTTCCAGGTGATAGTTGCCCGCCTGTTCGACCTGGAACTCATAGATCGATCTGCCGCCCGGCAACAGACTGGCGCTGATGGGATGGTCCACCTCGAGTTGGCCGTTCTCCGGCAACTCGTCGATCTCGACGGCGCTGGCCCGCAGCTCGAACAGGCCACTGCCGCCGTCGCCGTGGTGGCGCGCCGTCACGGTATAGCTGCCGGGTTCCAGCGGGTAGTAGAGCCGCGCATTGAGCCCTTCACCGCCATCGTCGTCGCTGGCGAAGACGTTGTTGCCTTGCAGTTCGAGTACGGAATCGAAGTCGTCGGAGAGCATCTCCAGGGTGACCGCCGAACGGGTCTCGAGCTCGAGCTGATACACCAGAGCGTCGCCGCTCAGCCAGCCCTGCAGCGGTTCGTCGAGCCGCAGCTCGCCGCTGTTGCGCAGCGCGTCGGCATCGGCGTATTCATGCGGGGCGAGTTCGAGGGTGTACAGTCCGCTGCCTTCGGCGTAGGCGGCGCGCGCCGTCAGGCGGTATTCGCCGGGTTCGAGGAAGTCGGCAATGCGCGCATCCAGGTTGCCGGCGCTATCGTCGTCCTCGCGGCGGTAACCATTGGGGCCTTCCAGCACCAGAAAGGCGTCCACATCGCTAGAGCGCATCTCGATCTGGTAGAGGCCGCTTTCCTCGATGGTAACCGTATAGTTGTCGGCGCCATCCTGCAGCCAGCCGTCGGCCTGCATTGGCATGGTCAGGGTGTCGCTTTCGATCAGCTCCATCTCACGGCTGGTCAGCGTGAAGGGGCCGTAGCTATGCAGGTCATGGCCGCTGACGATCAGCGTATAGTCGCCGCCCTCATCGATGCGCCGGCGCAGCGCCGAAGCCCTCGGCGCGTCGTAATAGGCCGGGTCGCTGCTGGTCGCGAGCATCTGTTCGTGATCGTCGTACAGGGTCAGCGTACCTTGCAGCGGGCCACCGAGTTCGATCTCGATGAGGGTGCCCTCTTCGAGCGGCAGGCTGAAGCGCTCGAAGCGACTCCCGTCCTTGCCGTTCAGCTCGCTGGCGGAGGTGATCTCGCCGCGCAGGCGCTCGCCCAGGGTCAGAGTGGCGTACGCTGTGTCTTCCGCAACGGCACTGTCGATCGGTGCGGCGTCGGCGGTCATGACGGCGGGCAACTGCCAGCCGGCAACGAAGCCGGCGGCGGCGCCGCCCAGGGCGACGAGAGCGATGGTAGGGGCGCGATTGGCCATTACAGCATCCTTGTTCGATGGCAGGGCATCGGTGGGAAGGAGCCCGAAGGAGCGGGCGTTTACATTGGGTAACCATTATATGCCGAATGCTGCGTTGAGGGATATGTGCCGAATCAGCGCTTGAACTCGCTACGCCGAGCGCCACACTGGTGCATAACCTTCGACACGATGAACCGTCGAGACAGCCAACCAGGACAGAGGAGTCGACATGTCTTCCAGCGTATTGATCACGGGGGCCAACCGCGGCATCGGCCTGGCCCTGGCGCGTCATTACCGCAACGCGGGCTGGCGGGTCATCGGGGTTTGTCGCGAGTCCTCGCCTGAGCTCGCCGAGGTCGCCGAGCAGATGATCGAGGGCGTCGACGTGACGCGGCCCGATGATGTCGCCCGGCTCGTCGCACAGCTCGAGGGGCGCCGCCTGGACCTGCTGATCAACAATGCCGGCCTGCTGCGCGACGAGTCGCTGGGCTCACTGGACTTCGATTCGATTCGCGAGCAGATGGAGGTCAACGCCTACGGTCCGCTGCGCGTGTCCGAGGCGCTGCTGGATAACCTCGGTGCGGGCAGCAAGATCGCCAACGTCACCAGCCGCATGGGTTCCATCGCCGACAACGACTCCGGCGGGCGCTATGGTTACCGGGCCTCGAAGGCGGCGCTGAACGCCTTTGGCAAAGCGCTGGCCATGGATCTCAAGCCCAAGGGCATTGCCGTGGCCCAGTTGCACCCGGGGTATGTGCAGACGCGCATGGTCAATTTCGGCGGGCTGATCCCGCCGGAGGAGGCCGCCGCCGGTATCGCCGCACGCATCGAGGCCCTGACGCTGGAAACCAGCGGCGGGTTCTGGCACAGCAACGGCGAGGCGCTGCCCTGGTAGCGTCGCCTTCAACCCGCCAGGGTCAAGCTGGCCAGGCCGAACAGGTAGCCGATGGCGCCCCCGGCCAGGACGTCGCTGATGTAATGCAGCCCGAGCCCGACCCGCGACAGGGCGATCAGCAGCGCCAGCGGCACGAGCCACGGCAGCAACCAGGGAGCGTGGGCCGCCGTCATCACGCAGAACATCACGGCGTGCATGGTGTGCCCGCTGGGAAAGCTGTAGCGGTCGCGGGCCGGCTCGCCGCACAGGATCAGACTGTCGAAGGTGATGAAAGGGCGCTCCCGGCACAGGCGGGTCTTGATCAGGCGGTAGAAGCCGATGGCAATTACTCCAGTCACGGCGTACTGCATCAGGTAGACGAGGCCGGTGTCCGGCTGCAGCAGCGGCTGGGCGAGGATCAGTGCTACCCATACCGGCCAGTCGCCCAGGCGGCTGGCCAGGCGCAGGATCGCCAGCCACGGCGAGTAGAGACTGAGGTTGGCGAAGCGCTGGCACAGTCGCCACTCCAGTAGATCCAGCCGATCAAATACGACAAGTGCGCGTGGACGCATGCTCCACCTCCCGGGCCTGTTCGAGTACGGAAAGGAACGTATCGGCGATGGCCGGCCAGCGGCAGGCCTGGGCGCGCTGGCGCGCGGCCCGGCCCATCTGGGCGTAGCGGGCGGGCTGTTGGCATAGCGCGACCGCGGCTTCACGAAATGCGTCGGCATCACCGGCGGGCACGGTCACGCCGTTGACGCCGCTGTCGATCAGTTCGGCGGCGGCGGCATGACGGTAGGCGATCACGGCCAGGCCGCTGGCCATGGCCTCCGGCACCACGTTGCCCCAGGTTTCGGAGAGCGAGGGAAAGACGAATAGATCGGCGCTGGCGTAGTGCTGGGCCAAGGCTTCGGGCGAGATAAAACCGGTGAAGCGCACGTCGGGCAGCGCCTTCTCCAGAGTGCGTCGCGCCGGCCCATCGCCGACGATCACCTGCGCCATGTCGGGCCTGGCGGCACGCATGGCGTGCAGGGTCTCGCGCAGCAGCGAGAGATTCTTCTCCGCGGCCAGTCGGCCGACATGCAACGCCACCGGGCGGTGCTCGTCGACCCCCCAACTGCGGCGCAGCTCGGCACTGCGAAGCCTCGGGTCGAGGCGCTTATGGTCGATGCCGCGGCCCATCACCTCGAGCCGCTGGAATCCTTGGCGCGCGAGTTCGGCCGCCTGCTGCCGAGTGGGCACCAGTGTGGTCCGACAGCCGTTGTGGAAGTGGCGCAGGCCACGCATCAGGGCCGGGGCCAGCCAGGGAGCGCCGTAATCGCGGCAGTAGTGGTCGAAGTTGGTATGCCAGCCGGTCACGACCGGTATCGACAGACGTTGCGCCGCGCGCCGTGCCGACCAGCCCAACGGTCCCTGCGTCGCGATGTAGATCACGTCGGGACGCTGCCTCCGCCACAGATGCAGGATGCGACGCGTAGCGGGCATGCCGATGCGCACCTCGCGATAACCGGGCACCGAACAGCCGGGCACGCGCAGCTCGGCCTGGATGCCCGGTGTGCGTGCTGCGGTTGGCGTCTTCCTGGCAGGCGTGGGACGGATGAGTTGCAGTGCCACGCCGCGCGTCAGCAGCTCCTGGCTCAATTGGTCGAGCGTATGGGCGACGCCGTTGATATCGGGTGACCAGGTTTCGCTGACCAGACAGACTCGCATGGCATCCTCGTTCCGATGGGGCCTTTGCAGCGAAGATGCCAGCCGGGCATGACGGCCCGACGACAGCGCGATGATGAAAACATGACGATGTCCGCCGGGTGGCGTGTCGTGCCACTACAGCACGCTCCACCATGGTCGGCTCGCGCCGGCGGCATGAATCCGCGAAGCTTGAGGTCTACGACGCCTGGAGCCTGACATGAAGCATTCGCCCGCCTACCGCCTGGCCGCCACGATCCTGCACGGCTTCGACGAGTATCGCACCCGTTTCAAGGAGATTACCGCCGATGCCAGCCGGCGCTTCCGCGATGCCGCCTGGCGCGAAGCGCAGCAGGCCTCGGCCGAGCGCATCAATCTCTACGAAGAGAAGGTGGGGGAGACGCTGGGACGGCTCCGGCGCGCCCTGTCCGAGGACGAGCTGACCCATTGCGAGTGCTGGCGCGAGGCGCGCAATCACTACGCCGAGCTGATCAGCGAGCGGCTCGACTACGAACTGGCCGAGACCTATTTCAATTCGCTGTTCTGTTCGATCTTCCATCATCGCCACATTCGCAACGACTGGATGTTCGTCTACAGCTCGCGCGACGGGGCGGCGCACCACTCGGGGCTCGAGCCCTGCCGTCGCTGGCAGGTGGCCGGCGACTGGGCTTCGGCGATTCGCTGGGCGCTCGCCGAAGCCCCGTTCGAGCCCCCCTTCGAGGATCTCGAACGGGACGTACGCCTGGGCGGCGAATTTCTCCGCGGGCATTTGCCTGGAGCGATCCTGGAGGCACCGGAGGCCGAGGTCGAGCTGCTCAAGAGCGTGTTCTATCGCAACAAGGGCGCCTACCTGGTGGGACGGATTCGCGGCGGTGGCGAGCAGGTGCCTCTGGTCCTGCCGATCCTGCACGAACAGGGCGAGGGGCTGCATCTCGACACCGTGCTGATCGAGTCGGACGAGGTGTCGATCATCTTCTCCTTCACCCGGGCCTATTTTCAGGTTGAGGTACAGGTGCCGGGGGAGTTCGTCGACTACCTGCAGCAGCTCATGCCCGACAAGCCGGCGGGTGAGCTCTATTCGGCCATCGGTTTCTTCAAGCACGGCAAGACCGAGTTCTTTCGCGCTCTCAACCGGCAGGTGGCCAAGCGTGAGGATCAGTTCATCATCGCTCCGGGCGTGCGCGGCATGGTCATGGCGGTGTTCGTGTTGCCGTCGTTTCGCACCGTATTCAAGATCATCAAGGACCGCTTCGATCCGAGCAAGGAGATGAGCCACGACACCGTGCGCGAGAAGTACCGCTTGGTGAAGCGGCACGACCGGGTCGGGCGCATGGCCGACACCCAGGAGTTCTCCAACTTCATCGCGCGCAAGGATCACTTCGCGCCGGAGTGTCTCGAGCACCTGCTGGAGGTGGCCCCCTCCACGGTGCAGCTCAGGGGCGACAAGGTGATCATCAAGCACTGCTACACCGAGCGCATGATGACCCCGCTCAACCTCTACCTCGAGCAGTGTGGCGACATCGAGACCCGCGCAGTGCTCAAGGACTACGGCAATGCCATCAAGCAGATGGCCGCGGCCAACATCTTTCCCGGCGACATGCTGCTGAAGAATTTCGGCGTCACCCGCCACGGCCGGGTGATCTTCTACGACTACGACGAGGTGTGTTACCTCACCGAATGTCATTTCCGCCATATCCCCGAGGCGATGTATCCCGAGCAGGAACTCTCGAGCGAGCCTTGGTACTCGGTAGGCCCGAATGATATTTTCCCCGAGGAGTTCGGTCCCTTCCTGTTCGCCGACACCAAGTTGCGCAAGCTCTTCTACGAGCTGCACCCGGAGTTGTTCGATGCCGACTACTGGAAGGGGCTGCAGCAGGCCATCGTCGACGGGCGGGTGATCGACGTCTACCCCTATCGCAACAAGCAGCGCTTCAGTGCCGGCGAGGAGAACGGCCTGGTCTACTAGGCGGCACCAGGCAACGACGGTGCGAGCGCGCCGCGGCGTTGCGCTCCTGGCTGGGCCGAAGGTGGGGCAGGACGCACCGCGATGACGTGAGGAGACCTATGGCAGACGACAGGCGTCCCCATCTGGTGGTCTTTACCGGCTCCGGTATCAGCGCCGAGAGCGGTATCCAGACCTTCCGCGCCGGCGATGGCCTGTGGGCCGAGCACCCCATCGAGGAAGTGGCGACCCCCCAGGCCTGGCGACGCGACCCCGAGCGGGTGCTGCGATTCTACAACCAGCGACGCGAGCAGGTGCGCCGGGCGCGGCCCAACGCCGCCCACAAGGCGCTGGCGGCGCTGGAGCGCCAGGGTTTTCGTGTCAGCATCATCACCCAGAACATTGACGACCTGCACGAGCGCGCCGGCTCGCGCAACGTGCTGCACCTGCACGGCGAGATCCTCCAGGCGCGCTCCACGGTGGACGCGCGCATGCGCTATCCCCTGTCCCGCGGCGGCATCGAGCTGGGCGACGTATGCGACAAGGGCAGCCAGTTGCGCCCCGACGTGGTGTGGTTCGGCGAGAGCGTGCCGCACTTTGCCGAGGCCTGCGACATCGCTGCCGAGGCGGACCTGCTGCTGGTGGTGGGCACCTCGCTCGCCGTGATGCCGGCCGCCTCACTGCTCGATTGCGTACCGCTGGAAACCCCCAGCCTGCTGGTCGATCCCGAAGCGGTGGCGCTGGCGCCGCCGGGGGTGACGCGCCTCAGTCAGCCGGCCGGCAAGGGCGTGCCGGCGCTGGTTCGACACTGGAAACGCGAAGGGCGGCTGTGGGTGCCGGAGACGCTGCTTGGCTGAGTGTACGGCGTGCTAGAATGCCGCCCCTTCCGCTTTTCACAGGCCCATGGCAGACCCTATGTCGGATACGCTCATTGATCGTGACCCCGCCACCGGGCATCCTCGTCCGCCGCGGCGAGAGTTCAAGGCGCGCGGCAGCTTCACCGAGCGTTGTGCCGGGTGTCGCCTGCCGGTGCTCAACTGTCTCTGTCCCTATCAGGCGCATGCCGAGAGCGCGGCACGGGTGTGGCTGATCACGCATCCCCTCGAGCACCACAAGCCCACCAATACCGGGCGTCTGATCGGCGATGTGCTCCCCGACACAGAGGTCTTCACCTGGTATCGCACGGCCCCCGATGAGCGCTTGCTGAGCCTGCTCGACAATCCTCGCTTCGCGCCCTTCGTGATCTTTCCCGACGACCAGCCCGACTATGCGGACCGTGTGGTCGGCATGTCGACGGTCGATGCGGCGAAGCACGCCGGTAGGGTGCCGGTCTTCATTCTTCTCGATGGGACCTGGCGCCAGGCGCGACGCATTTTCCGCAAAAGTCTCTACCTCGACCGCCTGCCGGTACTGCCGCTGGCCACGACGCGGCAGACCCGATATCGCTTGCGCAAGCCCGCCTCACAGGCACACCTGTGCACCGCCGAGGTCGCCGCCGAGCTGCTGCGCCAGAGCGGCGACATGCATGCGGCCCAGGTGCTCGACGATTACTTCGACGCCTTCAACGTCAGCTACGCCGCCAGCCGCCGCTACGAGAAGCTCGAGGCACCGACACCGGCGATGCGGCGGCTACTGGCACGGCGCGCCGACTGAGCGCCTCAGGCGTCGTCGTCCTGTAGCCGCACGCAGGCACGCCCGGCCTGCTTGGCGCGGTACATGGCCCGGTCGCCGCGCTGCACCAACCGGCGCGGCGTATCGCCTGAGTGCCAGGTCGCGACACCGAAGCTCGCCGTGACGCGGCCCACGGGAGCGATGGACGTTGCAGCCAGTTCGGCACACAGGCGCTCGGCCAGTTCCAGCGCCTGTGGCTGATCGCAGCCGGGCGCCACGATCACGAACTCCTCGCCGCCCCAGCGCCCCAGATGATCCGAAGCGCGCAGGCGCGTCTGTACCTGCTCTGCGACCCGGTGCAGCACGCGGTCGCCGACCTCGTGCCCGTGGCCGTCGTTGATCCGCTTGAAGCGATCGATATCGAGCAGCAGCAGCGAGCAGGGCGAGCCGCTCCGTTCAGCCACAAGCAGCTGCTCGTGCAGGATCTGCTCGATGCGATGGCGATTCGCCACGCGCGTTACCGGATCGGTGCTGGCCAGGTGGCGAAGCCTGGCGTTGCGCTCGCCGAGCCGGCGACAGCGACGCTGAGCCCGCCAGACCGAGATATGGCACGAGAGCAGCCGGCCAAGCTCGGTGGCCAACGCCAGGTCGGGCTGCGACCAGGATTGGCCGGAGCGATGCCGCAGCAACATCAGCCAACCGGACGGGGCCGCGAGACCATACAGCGGCACCGCCAGCAGGCTCCCGGTCCCATCGGGCCGCGGCAGCAGAGCGTCGAGTTCCGAGCGGTCGAGCGTATGGCTGACCCAGCCCCGGCCCGGCGCGTGCTGGTCGAGGTGGCGCGCCACTTGCTGCAGCTGCTCATCCGCAGGGCGCCGACCGAGGCCCAGGCATTTTCCCTGATATACTAGTCCCAGACCGCAGGCGCCGAACTCGCGCATCCAGACCGTGCCGGCGGCGAGCATGGCCTCGATCGGCAGCCGGCACGGGCGGCTAAGGCCGAACCGTGGCATGGCTCCGAGCAGGTCCTGTCGACGCCGGCTCGATAGGCGCTCGCGTAGCAGTGCACAGCGCTGCGCGGCGACCTGGGCCAACTGCAGCAGCACATCACGCAGCGCAGGCGCCAAATGGCGCGGTTGGCGATCCTGGCACACGACCAGCCCCAGGGATTGCCGGGCCTCGTCGAGACGCAGCGTGAGGGCGGCGCGAACGTGACGAGACCGGCACTGCTGACGCAACGCCGGTGCCAGATGCAGCGAGGCCTGCGACAGGTCCGGCGCGACTCCGACGTACAGCAGGGGCACGGGGTCGGCGCTCGCATCGGCGAGCAGGTAGCAGGGGGGCGCGCCAGCCCTATGGGCATATTCCGGCCCGTCGGCCGCAGCGCAGGCCGCTGGCACGCCGGCGATGTCGGGAGCACCGATCTGCGCGACCCGCCTGGCCCGTCCATCGCCGCCCAGCGTGAACGCCGCCATCGACTCGAAGCCGGTCAGCGAGCACAGCGCCTGCGTCAGCGCGGTCAGCACTTCGCGTTCGGTGGAGGCCGAGGCGATACGCGCGCTCCAATGAACACCCGCTCGTGGCAGATCGTCGAACGGCGGCGTCACCGGCTCCAGCTCAAGGACGATACCCCGGTCGATGGCGTGGGCCGCGACGTGCAGCCGCGTTTGCGCGCCGGGGCGATCGGCGGGAGACAGCGTCATCGCCGGGCGAAAGTCGGCACGGGATGCAAGGGGAGCCGCCAAGGCGTCGATGGCGGCGTCTCCCAGTAGTTGGCGCGATGTGAGTTCGAGCGCCCTGGCCGGTGGCAGGCCGAGGAAGCGGGCGAGATTGGCGCTGACCGCGAAGATGGCACGCCAATTCGGCTCGACGAGGACGACGGCGCCGTGGGGCTGGATGACGCCGGTATCGTCGATGTCCCGCAGCGTACCAACGCTCGCATCGAGTTCCTTTTGAAGCGAGTCCGACATGAGGATACCTGTCGTGTAGCGGCAGCGCAGGAGCGGCTGCCATTCGGTTCACATCGTCACCGGACGGGCGACAGACGCAGACGATCACTGACGTAAAGAGGTAAACCATTGGTTGCCATATTAGCTCAACCGGGGTTTAACTGCGAGCGTGGCGTGCGCGGCACATTCGCTCGATGAACGAAAAGACCGCCTTTGCCGAAAGGCTGGCCGCCGCCATGCGCGCCGCCGGCCACGAACCGCGCCCTGCCGTGCTGGAGCGGGAGTTCAACCTACGCTACTGGGGCAAGCCCGTTACGCTGCAGGGCGTGCGCCGCTGGCTGCGCGGCGAGACGTTGCCCCAGCAGGAGAAACTGCAGGTACTTGCCGAATGGCTCGGGGTCGATCCGCAGTCGCTGCGCTTCGGCGATGAAGGAGGCTATCGGGTACGGGAGCCGCGTAGCGGCTGGGATGCCTCGATCGGCATCGAGGAGCGTCGGGTGCTGCAGCGTTATCTGGCGCTGCCGGTCGACGAGCGCAAGGTGGTAGCCCGGGTCATCGACGCCTTTGCTCTTGCCGGGGAGGCGACGGCCGAACGCGATGACCGGAACCGGAAGACGAAGGAGCCCTAGCGCGCGACTTCGACTTCCGCCAGCCGCTCCGAGTGGACCGGCCGCGACGGAGTCGGGAAGCTGCCGGGGCGCAGGACGCCGGTATCCACATCGGCGATGTCGCGCAGGCCGCACAGGGCCAGGCTGGTATCGAGCTCCTTGTGGATGATACGCAGGCATTCGTCGACGCCCGCTTCGCCCATGGCGCCCAGCCCATAAAGGAAGGCGCGACCGATATGCGCGCCGCGAGCGCCCAGGGCGACGGCCTTGAGCACGTCCTGCCCCGAGCGGATGCCGCCATCCATGTGCACCTCGGTGCGCTGCCCTACCGCCGCGACCACGTCAGGCAGCGCCTGGATCGACGAGCTGGCGCCGTCGAGCTGGCGTCCGCCATGATTGGAAACGACGATGGCGTCGGCGCCCGCCTCCACCGCCAGTTCGGCATCCTCCGGCTCCATGATGCCCTTGATCACCAGCTTTCCGCCCCAGCGCTCCTTGATCCACTTGACGTCGTCCCAGCTCAGCGAGGGATCGAACTGCGACGCCGTCCAGGCGGAGAGTTCGCGCAGGTTAGTGGCGTCCTTCACGTGGCCGGCGATATTGCCGAAGGTGTGCCGCCGGGTGCGCGCCATGCCCAGGCACCAGCGCCACTTGGTGGCCAGGTCGAGCAGGTTGCGCGGCGTGGGCTTCGGCGGCACGGAGAGCCCGTTGCGAATGTCCTTATGGCGCTGGCCGAGGATCTGCAGGTCGGCGGTGAGCACCAGTGCCGAGCAGCCCGCCGCGCGGGCGCGGTCGATCAGGCGACCGATGTAATCGCGGTCGCGCATCACGTAGAGCTGGAACCAGAACGGGCGCGAGACGTGCTCGGCGACGTCCTCGATGGAGCAGATGCTCATGGTCGATAGGGTGAAGGGAATGCCGAAGCGCTCGGCGGCGCGGGCGGCGAGGATCTCGCCGTCGGCGTGCTGCATCCCGGTCAGTCCGGTGGGCGCGATGGCCACCGGCATGCTGGCCTCCTCGCCGAGCAGGCGCGTCGCCAGGCGGCGGTTGTCCATGTCGACCATGACCCGCTGGCGCAGGCCGATGGTCGCCAGGTCCGCCTCGTTGGCGCGATAGGTGCTTTCGGTCCACGACCCGGAGTCGACGTAATCGTAGAACATCTTCGGCACGCGGCGGCGTGCCAGGCGCTGCAGATCGGCGATGCAGGTGATGGTCACGTCAGCCTCCGGTACCGAGCAACGCCCCGGCGATGCGGAAGCCGGCGATCCAGGTCCCGGCGGCGGAGCCCAGAGTGGCAAAGAGGAATACCAACAAGGTGCGCGACACCCGGTTGCGCCACCAGCCCTTTAGCTTGGTGACGTCGTGGCGCAGGGTCGAGAAGTCGCGTACCTTCGGCTTGCGTAGCCAGAGCTCGACCCCGGCGGCGACGAAACCGGCCCCGATGGTGGGATTGAGCGAGGTGAGCGGGGCGGCGAACATCGTGGCCACCACGGTGACCGGGTGCGCCAGGGCCGCCAGGGTAGCGACTCCCGAGAGCACGCCGTTGATCAGGAACCACTCCGCGACCAGCTGCCAGCCAAGTTCGGTGTTGCGCGAAAAGCCGATCGCAAAGCCGGTGATCACCAAGGCGGTGATCAGCCAGGGCATCGCGCGCCACAGCTTGGAGGGCGGCGGGGCATGCTCCAGCGCTTGGCGTTCCTGTTCGGGGGCTGCGGGCAGCGGAGTGCCGAAATGCTCGACCATGCCCTTCATGTGGCCGGCGCCGATCACCACCAGCACGTTGCGATAGCGCCCCGGCGGCGCCTGCTCCGCCAGGCGCAGCACCATGTAGCGATCGCGCTCGGTGATGAGCGGCGCGTAGAGTGCCTCGGACTCGGCGGCGAATTCGCTGAAGGTCGACTCCAGCACGTCACCTTCCTTGAGCCGCTCGATCTCCTCGGGCTTGATCTCCTGGCGTGACATGACGCTGCCGAGCAGGCCGGTGAACAGCGACATGCGCTGCCACCACGGCACGTTGCGATAGATGCGCTTGAGTGTGATCCCTACGTCGCGGTCGATCAGCAGCAGCGGCAGTTCGCGCCGTTGCGTTTCCTCCAGGGCCGCGCGCATCTCGGCGCCGGGCTCGATGCCCGACTGTTCGGCCACGCGCTGCTGGAACGCCCCCAGCGCCAGGTTGGCGGCCACCATGCCGGCCTTGCCTTGGCGGAAAATCTCGAACAGGTCCAGTTGGCCCAGGGCATCCGGATTACTGAGGTTATGGTGGCGTGCGTCGCACAGCTCGATGGCTACGGCGTCGAACTCGCCGGAGCGAATCAGGCGGCGAACGTCTTCGGCGCTCTCGGCCGAAACGTGAGCGGTACCCAGCAGGGTGTAGCGGGTCTCGCCCACTTCGACGACTTGATGGGGGCCGCTGAAGGCGCCGTCCTGGCGCGGCTCGGTCACGGAGTCCTGGGAGTCGGTCATGAACGCTCGGGTCGCAAGGGGTGAAGAGCCGATTATCCACGAAGCCGGGCGGCGCACCAAACCCGACGACGGCCTCGCGTCACTTTCGCCAGAAGGCGGGGGTGAAGAGGACCAGCACGGTGAAGATCTCCAGACGCCCCAGCAGCATCGCCATGACCAGAATCCATTTTGCCAGCGCGGGCAGGTCGGCGTAATGGGCGGCCGCCTCGCCCAGGGCCGGGCCGAGGTTGTTGAGGCAGGAAGCCACGGTGGACCAGGCGGTGACCTGATCCACGCCGGTGGCCATCACTCCCACCAGCATCAGGAAGAACAGCAGCAGGTACGCTGAAAAGAACCCCCATACCGCCTGGGCGATGCCGTCGGGTACGCTCACCTTGCCCACCTTGACGGCGATGATCGCGTTGGGATGGATCAGTCGCATCACCTCGCGCATGCCCTGCTTGAGAATCAGGACGATGCGAATCACCTTCATGCCGCCGCCGGTGGAGCCGGAACAGCCGCCGACGAAGGCGGCCACGAACAGCAGGAAGGGCAGCGCCCCGGGCCAGACCGAGAAATCGGCCACGGCGAAGCCGGCGGTGGTGGCGATCGAGACTGCCTGGAACAAGCCGTGGCGCAAGCCGTATTCGGTCTCGTAGATACCCGTCAGCCATAGCGACACCACGGTGATCAAGCTGAGTCCCGAGAGGAACAGCAGAAGGAAACGAGCCTCGGGATCCTGCAGGTAGTGACGCAGCTGGCGCCCGCGCCAGGCCAGGAAGTGCAGGCTGAAACTCATCGCCGAGACGACCAGGAAGGCGACGCAGATCAGCTCGATCAGGGCACTGTCGAAGTGACCGATGCTGGTGTCGTAAGTGGAGAAGCCGCCGATGGCCACGGTCGAGAAACTGTGGCCCAAGGCGTCGAACCAGCTCATGCCGGCGGCCATGTAGGCCAGAAAACAGGTCAGGGTCAGGGCCGCGTAGATGTACCAAAGGGCCTTTGCCGTCTCGGTGATGCGCGGGGTGAGCTTGGAATCCTTCAGCGGCCCCGGGATCTCGGTGCGGTAGAGCGCCATGCCGCCGACCCCGAGGGTGGGAAGGATCGCCACCGCCAGGACCACGATCCCCATGCCGCCGAGCCATTGCAGCTGCTGACGATAGTAGAGCACCGATTCGGGCAGCAGTTGGATACCGGTGACGACCGTGGCGCCGGTCGTGGTCAGGCCCGAAAACGATTCGAAGACCGCATCGGTGATGGCCAGGGCATCTTCGCCGGCCAACATCAGCGGCAGCGAGCCGAACAGCCCGAGCACGCTCCAGAACAGCGCCGCGATCAGGAAGCCGTCGCGGGTGCGCAGCTCCTTGTGAGCCTGTCGGTTGGGTAGGTAGATGATCAGTCCGGTCAGCACGGTGATGGCAATGGCGATGACGAAGGCGCTCCACTCGCCATCGCCGAACAGCAGCGAGATCAGGATCGGCGGCACCATGGTCAGGCTGAACATCATCAGCAGCAGGCCCAGGATGCGCAGGATGACACGCAGGCTCATCGGGCGGCGCTCCTTGCGTCGCGTAGTGCGCTGACACCGATCATCAGAAGAACGTCAGACCGACCTGGAACAGGCGCTCGACATCTCGAATACGGCGCTTGTCGATCACGAACAGGATCAGATGGTCACCGGATTCGACGATGACGTCGTCGTGTGCGATCAGGACCTCCTTGCCGCGTACCAGAGCGCCGATGGTGGTGCCCTTGGGCAGATCGATCTCGCCGATGGCGCGCCCAACCACCTTGGAGGATTGGGTGTCGCCGTGGGCGATGGCCTCGATCGCCTCGGCGGCGCCGCGGCGCAGCGAGTGGACGTTGACGATGTCGCCGCGGCGCACGTGGGTCAGCAGGCTGCCGATAGTGGCCTGCTGCGGTGAGATGGCGATGTCGATCTCGCCGCCCTGCACCAGGTCGACGTAGGCGGCGTTGTTGATCAGCGTCAGCACCTTCTTGGCGCCCATGCGCTTGGCCAGCATCGACGACATGATGTTGACCTCGTCATCGTTGGTCAGCGCGCAGAAGATGTCGCAATCCTCGATGTTCTCCTCTTCCAGCAGGCGCTTGTTGGTGGCGCTGCCGTGGAGCACAACGGTGCGGTCGAGACGCTCGGAGAGGACAGTGCAGCGCTCGAGGTTGTGCTCGACGATCTTGACCTGATGGCTGTGCTCGAGGTGCTCGGCGAGGCGTTCGCCGATGTTGCCGCCACCGGCGATCATCACCCGGCGGAAGTCGCGGTCGACCCGGCGCAGCTCGCTCATCACCGCCCGGATATCGCGGCGGGCGGCGATGAAGAATACCTCGTCGTCGGCCTCGATCACGGTATCCCCACGCGGGATGATCGGCCGGTTGCGGCGATAGATGGCCGCCACGCGAGTATCGACGCTGGGCATATGACGGCGCAGAAAGCCCAGGTCCTGGCCCACCAGCGGCCCGCCGTAGTAGGCCTTGACCGCCACCAGCTGGACCAGGCCGCCGGCGAACTCGAGCACCTGCAGCGCACCGGGGTGCTCGATCAGTCGGCGAATATGGTCGGTGACCACCTGCTCGGGGCTGATCAGCACGTCGATCGGCACTGCCTCGTGGGCGAACAGGCCCTTACGGGTCAGGTAGGCGGTGGCGCGTACCCGGGCGATCTTGGTCGGCGTACGGAACAGCGTATGGGCGACCTGACAGGCAATCATGTTGACTTCGTCGGCGCTGGTCACCGCGATCAACATGTCGGCGTCCTCGCAGCCCGCCTGGCGCAGCACGACCGGGTAGGAGGCCGGCCCCACCACGGTGCGGATGTCGAGCCGGGTATGCAGCTCGCGCAGACGCTCGCCATCGGTATCGACGACCGTGATGTCGTTCTCTTCGCGGGCCAGATGTTCGGCCAGCGTGCCGCCGACCTGACCGGCGCCCAGAATGATGATCTTCATGCTGTCGGGGTCCGTGAAACGACTCTGCGACGCCGATATGGCGCCGCAGCATCAGCGGCTAGCATAAACCAGCCGCGGTACGGGTAACAGGGCCGTGTCTTCGGCCACTGCCTCAATCCAGCGTGAAGCCGACCTTGAGGGTGACCTGCCAGTGGCCGATGCGCCCGTTCTCGATGTGCCCACGGGTATCCACGACCTCGAACCAGCGCATACCGTGCAGGGACTGGGAAGCCTTGTCGATGGCCCGCTGAATGGCGTCCTCGATGCTCTTCTCCGAGGAGCCGGTCAACTCGATATGTTTATAAACGTGATCGCTCATGGATGCTCCTTGCTCATGTGATCAGTGGCGGGATCGCTGCCATCCCGCTTTTTCAGTCTGGCATAAAAGAAGCCGTCATGGCCGCCCGGTTCGGGCAGCAGCTGGCGACCCGCGCCCGCCGGGCGGCCCCAGCTGACCTCCTGTGGCGTGGTGACCACGGCGTCCGGCGTGCGTGCGAGGAAGGCGCGGATCTGTTCGTCGTTCTCTTCGCGCAGCACCGAGCAGGTAGCGTAGAGCAGCGAGCCGCCCCGTCGCAGCAGCGGCCAGAGATTGTCGAGCAGGCGCGCCTGCAGTTCGGCCAGCTTGGCGACATCGGCGGGGCGCCGCAGGCGCTTGATGTCGGGATGGCGGCGAATCACGCCGGTACCCGAGCAGGGCGCATCGAGCAGGATGGCGTCGAACGGCGTCTTGTCCCACCAGTCGCGCTGGGTGGCATCGGCGTGCACCAGGGTGGCGGACAGCCCGAGGCGCTCCAGCGTCTCCTCCACCCGGGCCAGGCGCATGGCGTCGCTATCAAGCGCCAGCAGTTCAATGTCGAACAGTTCGAGCAGATGGGCGGTCTTGCCCCCGGGAGCGCAGCAGGCATCCAGCACCCGGCCGCCGGGGCGCGGCGCGAGGGCGGGGCCGAGCAGTTCGGCGGCGAGCTGCGCAGCCTCGTCCTGCACGCTGACGTCGCCTTCGGCGAAATCGGGCAGGGTCTGAACGTCACAAGGCTTTTCCAGCACCAGCCCGTCCGGTGAATGGTTGCATAGCCGCGCCTCGATGCCGCAGACCAGCAGTTTGGCCAGGTAGGCCTCGCGATCGCCCCGGCGCCGATTGATGCGCAGCGTCATGGGGCCCGGTTCGTTGTTGGCTTCGGCGATGGCGCGCCAATCGTCGGGCCAGGCCTGGCGCAGGGCCTTGAGCAACCAGCGCGGATGCAGCAGTGCCACGGCCGGGTCCTGGTCGACCTCTGCTTGCAGCGCCTCGGATTCCCGGGTGAGCCGGCGTAGGCAGCCGTTGAGCACCCGGGTCGCCCATTCTTTGCCCAGATGACGCGCTGCACCTGCGGTCTCGCCCACGGCGGCGTGGGCCGGAATGCGCAGATAGAGCAGCTGATAGATGCCCAGCAGCAGCAGCGCCTGGATGTCGGCATCGCGCGTCTTGAATGGCGTCTTGAGCAGCTTGGCGGCCAGCGCCTCGAGGCGTGGCAGGGTGCGGCACACGCCGTAGCACATCGCCTTGAACAGCGCCCGATCGCGTATCACCACCTGATGGTCATCGAGGTCGTTCAGCGACCCCTTGGCGGTGATCACCGGCACCAGGGCGCGGGCGGCGCTGGCGCGCACCGCCTGGCCGCCGTCCTGGATAGCGCTGCCGGCACGGGTAGAGGGAGTGGAACGGTGCATCAGGCGCTCTCCTCGGTCGCTTGGCCCAGAATGCGGCCGGTGCGCAGGCGTTCGCTGCGAGCATTGAGCAGGTCGCGTGCGGGCAGCGGCTTGCCGCCGGGCAACTGGGCGCGGATCACGCGCAGCACCTCGTCGCCGCGGGAACCGCAGGCGATGCGTAGGGCGTCGGGGTCGGGGTCGAGCAGGGTGCCGGGAGCGGCGGATGCCTCGTCGGCGCGGTGAGCGGCGGTCTCGGCCAGCAGCAGGCGCAGGCGCTCCTCGCCGCAGGCGCACCAGGCCACCGGCCACGGGTTGAAGGCGCGAACCTTGGCGGCGAGTTCAGCCGCGGGGCGCGTAAAGTCGAGCTCGGCTTCGGCCTTGGAGAGCTTGGCGGCGTAGGTCACGCCTTCCTCGGGCTGGGGCATGACCGCCAGGCCTTCGCCGGCCAGTGCATTCAGTGCCGCCACGATCGCCTCGCCGCCGAGGCTGGCCAGGGTGTCGTGCAACTCGCCGCCGGTGGTGGTCGGCGTGATCGGCGTGCGGCGTGTGAGGAGCATGGCGCCGGTATCGAGCCCGGCATCCATCTGCATGATGGTCACACCGCTCTCGCTGTC
This sequence comes from Billgrantia saliphila, assembly GCF_002930105.1. Lineage (GTDB taxonomy): Bacteria > Pseudomonadota > Gammaproteobacteria > Pseudomonadales > Halomonadaceae > Halomonas > Halomonas saliphila. The sequence goes on from NZ_PJRN01000013.1 coordinate 85,753, forward strand.
GCCCGCCTCGATGGCACGTTGAATCGGCGCGGCGCCGCGCCAGCGTGGCAACAGTGAGGCGTGGACGTTGAGGCATCCCAGCGGTGGGATGTCGAGCACCGCCTGGGGCAGGATCAGGCCGTAGGCGACCACGACCATGATGTCGGCTTCCAAGGCGGCAAGCTCGGCCTGGGCCTGGGGCGATTTGAGGCTTTCGGGCTGATGGACGGGCAGCCCGTGTTCCAGGGCGAGCGATTTCACCGGACTGGCGGTCAGCTTGCGGCCGCGACCGGCGGGGCGGTCGGGCTGGGTGTAGACGGCCACGACCCGGTGGTGGCTCTCCAGCAGGGCGGCCAGGCTGGAGGCGGCGAAGTCGGGCGTGCCGGCGAAGATGACGCGCAGGGGTCGGGACATGTGTCGGGGCCTTGCCAGTAAGCGATGTCACCTCATCATAACGGAGGCGGCCGGAAACGACGAAGGCTGACGTGGATCACGTCAGCCTTCGGTGTCGATACGCAGGGGTATCAGGCGGTCTGCATCAGCTTATGGCGCTTCTGCATCTTCTTCAGCACCCGGTCGCGCTTGAGCGGCGACAGGTAATCGACGAACAGTACCCCCTCGAGGTGGTCGCATTCGTGCTGGATGCAGTGGGCGAGCAGGCCGTCGGCTTCCAGCTCGTAGGGCTTGCCGTCGCGGTCGAGCGCCTTGAGGTGCACCTTCAGCGCCCGCGGTACCTCGGCATAGTATTCGGGAATCGACAGGCAGCCTTCGGAGAGCAGTTCGCGCTTGTCGCCGACCGGCGTGTACTCGGGGTTGATCAGCACCAGCGGGTGGGCGCGATCCTCGCTGACGTCCATCACGATCACGCGGCGATGCACGTCCACCTGGGTGGCGGCCAGTCCGATGCCGGAAGCGTCGTACATGGTGTCGAGCATGTCGTCGACCAGCTGACGCACCTCGTCGTCAACCGTCTCGACCGGCGCTGCCTTAGTGCGCAGCCGCTCGTCGGGAAATTCGAGGATGGTCAATTTGGCCATGGCGTTGGAACCACCGTTATGCTGCAATCTTGGGATTGCCCCTATTCTAGGGGGCGGCGAGCCAGGGGGAAACCGCTGGATCGCAAATCGAATCGATAACATCAGACTATAACACGACGCATACGTTCCCGGCGGGCGCGGGAGCGGGGCGCATCGAAGGCACGGGAACGACGGGATGGGCGAAAGAGCGAAGTGGCAGGTGCGGTTCGGTGCGCTGAGCAGAAGCCTCATGTGCGGCGCCGGTCTTGCCCTGCTGCTGGCGAGCACCCAGGCGCAAGCGCAGGGACTCGCCTGGGAGCAAGGGCTGCGCGGGGACGCCCCCGACCGCTACACCGTGGTGCGTGGTGACACTCTGTGGGATATCTCGGGACGCTTCCTGCGCCATCCATGGCAGTGGCCGGAGGTATGGCAGGTCAACCCGCAGATTCGCAACCCCCACCTGATCTATCCCGGCGACGTGATCTACCTCTACGACTGTGGCGGTCGTGCCTGTCTCGGTCTGGAGCGAGGCCAGGGCGTGGTGCGATTGTCGCCCGAGGTGCGCCGCATTCCGGTGCGCGAGGCGATCGAACCGATCCCCCTCGATGCGGTACGCCATTTCCTGCGCGACTATCGCGTGGCCGACGATCCCGAGGCGTTGGATGAGCTGGCCTATGTGGTGGCCGGCAACGATCGTCGCATCATCAGCGGCGCCGGCGATCGCCTGTATGCCCGCGGCGAGCTGGAGCGCGGACCGCGCTACGGTATCTATCGCGTCGGCGACCGCTACACCGATGCCGCCAGCGGCGAGACGCTGGGCCTCGAGCTGCTTGGCGTCGGCGAGGCCCGGGTCGAGCGCAGCGAGGATGATATCGCGGTGCTGGAGGTGCTCTCCGCCAGCCAGGAGGTGCGCAACGACGATATCGTCCTGCCGCTGGAGGAGCGCGAGCTGATCAACGAGTTCGTGCCGCGTGCGCCGGACGCCGAGGTCGACGGCAGTATCATGGCCGTACCCGGCGGGGTGCGCTTCATTGGTCGGCTGCAGGTGGTGGCGCTGGACCGCGGGCGGCGCGACGGGATCGAGCCGGGCCATGTGCTGCAGGTCGAGCAACAGGGCGAGCGGGTGGTCGATCCGCGTACCGGCGAATCCCTGCGCCTGCCAGGCACCGATGCTGGCCTGATCCTGGTCTTTCGCCCCTACGAGAAGATGAGTTTTGGCCTGGTGATGCGTGCCACCCGCACCCTCGAAGTCGGCGATCGCGTGCACAACCCCCGGCGCGGGGTGGGGGTGGCGCAGCGGTGAACGGAGAGGCAAGGACGCCAACGACACGCGACTGGCTGGCGCTGTACCACCTGCCGGGCATGGGCGCCGCGCGACTGGCCGAGCTGGTTGCCGCCACGACCGACTGGCCCGAGGGCTGGCTGTCGCGCCTGCCCCGTTCGGCGGCCACGGCACTGCGCCTGTGGCTCGATCACCCGGCACGCTCGCCGATCGCCCCGACCGTGGAAGCCGGAATGGCCTGGCTGGACGCCGCACCGGCGCGGCACTTGTTGCATTCGGGTCATCCGGCCTGGCCGGCACTGCTCGAACAGATTGCCGATCCGCCGCCGCTGCTATGGGCGTTGGGTGACCTCGCCGCGCTGCAGCCGCCGGCCCTGGCCATCGTCGGTTCGCGCCGGCCAACCCGTGAAGGACTGGCCAACGCCGCCGCCTTCGGCCGCGAACTGGCCGTTCGCGACTGGTGCGTGGTCAGCGGCCTGGCGCTGGGCGTCGATGGCGCCACCCAGCAGGCCGCCATCGACGCCGGCGGTCGCAGCGTGGCGGTACTCGGCTGCGGCGCCGATGTCATCTATCCGCCGCGCCATGCGCGGCTCTATCACCAGCTGCTCGACCGGGGCGGGCTGATTCTCGCCGAGCATCCGCCCGGCACGCGGGCGCGGCCGGGCTTCTTTCCGCGGCGCAACCGCATCGTCACCGGACTCTCGCTGGGCGTGCTGGTGGTGGAGGCCGCGGAGAAGAGCGGCTCGCTGGTCAGTGCGCGGCTGGCCATGGAACAGAATCGCGAAGTCTTCGCCCTGCCCGGGTCGATCCACAACCCCCAGGCGCGCGGCTGTCTGCAACTGATCCGCCAGGGCGCGGTGCTGGTGCGCCATGTCGACGACATCCTCCAGGAACTGACGCACTGGGCCGCCTCGCCCGCGCTGGCCACGCCGGCTCCCACGCCGAGCGCCGGCGACGGGGGCGACCCCCTGCTGCGCTGGCTCAGCGATGCTCCCTCGCCGCTCGATGCGTTGGTCTCGCTGACCGGTCTGGCCGTGCCCGAGTGTCAGCGGCGCCTGCTCGAGCTGGAACTCGAGGGGCGCGCCGCCCAGGCGCCCGGCGGCTGGGTGCGCCTGCCGGATGACATTCGGGCGTGATAGCATGAGGTCACTCTCAGCCCGTGTCCGAGGAGAACCATGATCGAGGCTCATTCGCTCGAAGTCGCTGTTGCCGCATTGCGCGGCGGCGGAGTGATCGCCTACCCCACCGAGGCGGTATGGGGGCTGGGCTGCGACCCCGATAACGACGAGGCCGTGGCGCGTCTGCTACGGCTCAAGGCACGCGACCCTGCCAAGGGATTGATCCTGGTGGCGGCGTCCATCGACCAGTTCGCACCCTGGCTCGAGCGCCTGGCGCCGGAGCTGCACGCGCCGCTGGTGTCGAGCTGGCCGGGACCCACCACCTGGCTGGTGCCGGACAATGGCCGTACCCACCCGCTGGTGCGCGGCGCCCACGACAGCGTGGCCCTGCGGGTCAGCGCCCATCCCGGCGTGGCGGCGCTGTGCCGCGCCTTCGGCGGACCGCTGGTGTCGACCTCGGCCAACAAGGCCAGCGAGCCCCCGGCGATGAGCGTCGACGAAGTGCGCGCGGCCTTCGGCAATGGGCTCGATGCCATCGTCGAGGGCGAGCTGGGCGGGCTCGAGCGTCCCAGCACCATCCGCAACCTGCGTACCGGCCAGGTGCTGCGCGCCTGATGCCGGCTCGGTCACGGCGATTCATCGGGAGGCCCCATGTCGCATGCCAACCTCGATGAGGTGAAGGCTTACCTGCTCGACCTTCAGGACCGGCTCTGCCACGGTCTTGCAGCCGAGGACGGCGGTGGCGACTTTCGCGAGGAAACCTGGCAGCGCGAGGCGGGCGGCGGCGGTCGTTCGCGAGTGATCGAGCGAGGCGGGGTCTTCGAGAAGGGCGGCGTCAACTTTTCGCACGTCCACGGCGATCGGCTGCCGCCGTCGGCCAGCGCCGCCCGGCCGAAGCTCGCCGGACGCGGTTTTCACGCAGTCGGCGTGTCCTGGGTACTGCATCCGGAGAGTCCCCATATTCCCACCAGCCACGGCAACGTGCGCTTCTTCATCGCCGAGAAGGAGGGCGAGCCTCCGGTGTGGTGGTTCGGCGGCGGCTTCGACCTGACCCCTTACTATCCGGTGCACGAGGACGTGCTGCACTGGCATCGGGTCGCCCGCGATGCCTGCGCGCCCTTCGGCCGCGAGGTCTACCCGCGCTTCAAGGGGTGGTGCGACGAATATTTCTACCTCAAGCATCGCGACGAGACCCGCGGCGTCGGCGGTCTGTTCTTCGACGACTTCAACGAATGGGACTTCGATGCCAGCTTCGCCTTTCAGCGCGCCGTGGGCGACGCTTTCCTCGAGGCCTATCTGCCCATCGTACGGCGCCGACGCGACACGCCCTGGAGCGAGCGTGAGCGCGAGTTCCAGCTCTATCGTCGCGGGCGCTACGTGGAGTTCAACCTGGTGTGGGATCGCGGCACCCTCTTCGGACTGCAGAGCGGTGGACGCACCGAGTCGATCCTGATGTCGATGCCGCCGCTGGCGCGCTGGGAGTATGGCTGGCAGCCCGAGCCGGGCAGCGCGGAGGAAGTCCTGTGCCGGGACTACCTGCGCCCACGCGACTGGCTGGGGGAAGAGGAAACCAACCCATGACTGACCGCTACTGCGTATTCGGCAACCCCATCGGGCATTCCAAGTCGCCCGCCATTCACGCCGCCTTCGCCGCGCAAACCGGTGAGACCCTCGAGTACACCGCCATCGAGGCACCGCTGGATGACTTCGCCGACGCCTGGCGGACCTTCATCGTCCAGGGCGGACGTGGGGCCAATGTCACCGTGCCGTTCAAGGAGGAGGCGTACCGGCTGTGCGACGTGCTCAGCTCGCGTGCGCGCCGCGCCGGTGCCGTCAACACGCTGCTGCTGGGCAAGAACGGTCAGAGCAGCGATGCCAAGGTCTATGGCGACACCACCGACGGGGTCGGCCTGGTGCACGATCTCAAGCAGCATGGTGTGGCGCTAGAAGGGCGGCGAATCCTGGTGCTGGGTGCGGGCGGTGCAGTTCGCGGCGTGCTGGAGCCGCTCTTGGCGGCGAGTCCGACGAGCCTGTTGGTGGCCAATCGCACGGCGGCCAAGGCCGAGGCTCTGGCACAGGATTTCGCCGATCTCGGCGCGATCCGCGGTGGCGGCTTCGAAGGGGTGAGCGGTCCCTTCGACCTGGTGATCAATGGCACCAGCGCGAGCCTCGCCGGCGACCTGCCGCCGCTGCCCGACGCGCTCTTCGCCGATGGTGCGACCGCCTACGACATGATGTACGGTGCCGAGCCCACGGTCTTCCTGCGCTGGGCCGCAGCGCGCGGGGCACGCTGCCTCGACGGCCTGGGCATGCTGGTGGCGCAGGCCGCCGAGTCGTTCTTTCAATGGCGCGGCAAGCGTCCCGAGACCGCGCCGGTGCTGGCCGAGCTGCGCCGCTCCCTTTGAGAGCGACGCTCAGCGGCGTTTGGCGATCAGTCCCACCATGCACAGCACCACACCGGCCAGCGACAGCAGCATGCCGCCGTTGACCAGCCAGGGCTGGCGCTCCACCCAAGGCACGAAGGCCTGCGGCGTGTCGCGACACACGCCTTCCAGGTAATCCCAGTGGCCACCCTGGATCAGGGCGCACTCGCGGACGTCACCGAGCTCCCAGAAGTAGACGCCCATCAGCGCGAAGATGGGCACGACAAGCAGCAGCAGACCAAGTTTCAGCATGGATTTCCAATAGCGATCGAAGAACGTTTGCAAACGTGACGGGAGACGGTCACGGCTGGTCTCGTTTCCTGCGAACCAACGCATTTCCCACGTGCCTGTGGTTGCCAGATGAGACATCAGGCTGGTGGCAATGCGCATGGCCCCGCACAGCCGTTTCGACCGAACTCGTTAGGGGCGCGGGCAGTTGGGCCGACGACCTGCCTGCTGCGCTTGTTCGTAGCGGCTCATGGCTTCGTCCATGCGCGCCTGCAGGCCTTCCATGCGCTGGCCATGGCTGGGGTGGGTGGACATCCACGCCGGCGGTTGGCCGCCTCCCTGGGCGCTCATGTTCTCCCACAGGGCGATACTGGCGCGCGGGTCGAAACCGGCGTCGGCCATCAGCTGCAGACCGATCACGTCGGCCTCGCTCTCGTGACGGCGCGAGAAGGGCAGCAGGATACCGTATTGGGCGCCCAGGCCGAGTGCGCTCATCAGCTGTTCGCCGCCGGGTCCCTCCAGGCCCGAGGCCGACGACAGAATCGACAGGGCGAGCTGGGTCGAGGTCTGGGTCGAGACCCGCTCGTTGGCGTGGCTGGCTAGCACGTGGCCGATTTCGTGACCGATCACCGAGGCCAGCTGATCCTGGTTCTCGGCGATGTCGAGCAAGCCCGAATTCACCCCCATGTAGCCGCCGGGCAGGGCAAAGGCGTTGGCCTGCTCGGATTCGAACGCGCGGATCTGCCAGTCCTGGTTGCGCTCTTGCTCCGGCAGCACCGCGACGATCGCATCGGCGACACACTGCACGTAGCGCTGCTCCGCCTGGCCGGCCGGGGGCAGCTCCTGCTGATACTGCGAATAGGCTTCGCGGCCCATCTCGTTGAGTTGCGCGTCCGACATCAGCGTGAGCTGCTGACGTCCGGTCGGCGAGGTGGTGCAGGCGGTGACGCTCAGGGCCAGGGTGGCCACGGCAAGATGGCGAGTCCAGCGCATCGTTCGATACCTCATCGGTTCAGATCCCTTGTGACCCTGGACGGGGTTGACGGTTCGCCACAAGATACCCCGAACTACCGCAAGGTCAACCGTGAACCATGAAAGTCCCGAGGAGATGCCGATGGATGCCGAACTGAGCCGACGCCTGAGCCGCCTATTGGATCACGTGGAGCACTGGCTGCCCCCCGCGCCGCAGGAAGTCGACTGGGAACGCGACGTAGCCGCGCTGTGGCAGCGCCACGCGCTGGGCGGGCGGCTGCTGCCGGTGCCGCCGCGGGATGCGCTGGCGCTCGACGACCTGCTCGGCATCGAGCGCCAGAAACTGGCCCTGATCGATAACACGCGTGCGTTCCTTCAGGGCCTGCCGGCCAACCACGCCCTGCTGTGGGGCTCGCGCGGCAGCGGCAAGTCGTCGCTGATTCGCGCTCTGCTCAACAGCCTGGCCCCGGAGGGACTGCGGCTGGTGCAGGTCGACCGCCACGACCTGGCCGGCCTGCCGATGCTGGTCGAGCAGTTGCGTCACCAGGCGCGGCGCTTCGTGGTTTACTGCGACGATCTCTCCTTCGAAGGACACGACGACGCTTACAAGGCGCTCAAGAGCGTGCTCGACGGGGCCCTCACCGGTCCGCCGGAGAACGTGCTGCTTTATGCCACCTCGAATCGGCGCCACCTGCTGCCGGAGTCGCTGGCCGACAACGCCGACACGCAGCTGGTCGGGGAGGAGCTGCACCACGGCGATGCGGTGGAGGAGAAGATCTCGCTCTCCGACCGCTTCGGCCTGTGGCTCGGGTTCTATCCCTTCAACCAGGATACCTACCTGGAAGCCTGCTGCCATTGGGTCACGCAGCTCGGCAGCGCTAGCGACTGGAACGCCGCGGCACGCGCCGAGGCGATCCGATTCGCGACGCTGCGCGGCGGGCGCAGTGGGCGCGGTGCCTGGCAATTCGCCTGTCAGTGGGTGGGGGGCCGCCGGCTGCACGAGAGCGTCCGGCGGGATTCGTGATCAGCGTTGTGGTGTCAGTTCGCCGTTCTCGCCGACGGCGAAGCGCAGGGTCGGCGTCCATACCCCGGCCGGCAGGGTCATGCCCAGCCCGCGCAGGTCGCCCGGGGTGATCACCAGTTCACTGCCCGTGGGCAGTTCGCCCTGGCTGGCGAGCTGGCCGGCCAGCTCGACCATCGGCGCCAGGCGGGTGCGGTCGGCGGCCAGCACGTCGAAGGCGACCGGCAGGCGCAGCTTGGTATCGTCCTCCGAGGTCAAGGTCACGTTCTCTCGGTAATTGCCGCTCACCGGCTCGGCGCCGGGGACGTCGAGCGACCAGCGGAAGCCGGACATCTCCACCGCCGGCATGCCCACCGGCAGCGACAGGCCCATGGCCAGGGTGGCCTGCACGGGCAGGCTGCCCATGCCAAGGCTCGAGGCCAGCAGCGAGGCGATGTCGCTGGTGTCGAGGCCGGCCTGGATCGAATAGGGGCCGATGCGAACGTCCTCCACCCCCAGCGACGTCACCGCCAGGCGGAAGGCGAACAGGCCGGTCTGGGGGATGGCCAGGCAGCCGCTGAGCAGCATGGCCAGACTCAAGGGGACGAGTAGACGCCGGCGGCGGCGCGGCAGGGCGAACGACGTAACGCGGCTCAGGAACATGAGTTCCTCCTGTAGGACGAAGCGGATCGACGGGTAGGGGTGGTGGCATGGCAGACCAGGACGGCATGCCGGGTGTCGTATCGCGCCCGGCCTGGCGGCCGGACGTATTGGTAACGAGTTATCGACGCTTGTTGCGGGCGTCCCGGGTTCGCCCCAGTTCGCGCTGCTTGGCCTTCTCTCGGTCGCTGGCGCCGGCGAGCGGGTCGTAGGGGTTCTTGCCCGAGCGGAACTCGAAGCGAATCGGCGTGCCGCGCACCTTCAGCACCTTGCGGAAGGTGTTCGTCAGGTAGCGCTTGTAAGCCTCCGGCAACGCTTCGGTCTGGTTGCCGTGCACCACGATGATCGGCGGATTGCTACCCCCCTGGTGGGCCATGCGCAGCTTGATCCGTCGCCCATGGACCAGCGGCGGCGGGTGCTGACTGACGGCGTCCTGCAGCAGGGTAGTGAGACGGTTGGTCGACCAGTGGCTATTGGCCGAGGCGAAGGCGCGCTCGATGGAGGGATAGAGGTCTCCCACACCGGTGCCGTGCAGCGCCGAGATGAAGTGCAGGTCGGCGTAGTCGGCGAAGCCCAGGCGACGCTTGATCTCGGCACGCATCTTCTCCTTGGCTTCCTGCTCCAGGCCGTCCCACTTGTTGACCGCCAGCACCAGGGCGCGCCCGGTGGTCAGTACGTAGTCGAGCAGGTGCAGGTCCTGCTCCACCAGGCCGCTGCGTGCATCGAGCACCATGACCGCTACGTGGCACTCCTTGATCGCCTCGAGGGTCTTGATGATCGAGAACTTCTCGGCGATCTCGCGCACGTTCTTGCGTCGCCGCACTCCGGCGGTGTCGACCAGCACATAGGGCTTGCCGCGCCGCTCGAAGGGAATCTCGATGGCGTCGCGGGTGGTGCCGGCCTCGTCGAAGACCACCACCCGCTCCTCGCCGAGCAGGCGATTGACCAGCGTCGACTTGCCCACGTTGGGGCGACCGATGACGCCGATGCGGATGCCCTTGGTGCCGGTGTCGGCCGGCACGCTCAGATCGCGCTCGGGGAAGGGGGCGAGCACTTCCTCGATCAGCGCGGTGACGTTGCGCCCATGGGCGGCGGCGATGGGCAGCGGGTCGCCGAGTCCCAGCGACCAGAAGTCGGCCATCGCCGAGTGCTCCTCCAGGCCGTCGGTCTTGTTGACCACCAGCCAGGTCTTCTTCTGGTTGACCCGCAGGTGGTTGGCGATGGCTTCGTCGGCCACGTGGAGTCCGGCCCGGGCGTCGACCAGGAACAGCACGATGTCGGCCTCGTCGATGGCCACCAGCGACTGCTCGGCCATGGCGGCGTCGATGCCCTCTTCGTCGCCGCTGATGCCGCCGGTGTCGATCACCGTGTAAGCCTTGCCGCCGAGCGCGCCGTTACCGTACTTGCGGTCGCGGGTAAGCCCCGGGAAGTCGGCCACGAGGGCGTCCCGGGAGCGGGTCAGGCGGTTGAACAGGGTCGACTTGCCCACGTTGGGGCGGCCGACCAGGGCGATCACGGGTGTCATCGGTTGATTTCCAGGGCCTCCAGGCGGCCGTCGTTGGCCAGCACATAGATGCGGCGGGAGTCGGTAAGCGGGCGCACGCTGATGCCGGAACCGTCGACTCGGGTACGTGCGGTAAAGCGTCCGTCCTGGATGTCGATCAGATGCAGGTAGCCTTCGTAGTCCCCTACCACCACGTTGCCGTCGGCAAAGGCGGGCGCGGTGAGCCAGCGACCCTCGAGGTCGCGATTGCGCCACACCTCTTCTCCGCTGCGGGCGTCGTAGGCAATGACATGGCTGGCTTCGTTGACGGTGAACAGGCGGTCACCCACCAGCACGGGTGTCAGATAGCTGGAATGCTCGCGCTCCCAGAGGACCTCGCCGCTGGGGGCGTCCAGGGCGACCAGACGGCCGTTGTAGCTGGTCACGTAGAGGCGGCCGTCGGGTGTCAGCACCGGCTGGCCGCCCAGGTCGACAAGCCGATCGATCTCGCTGCGCCCGCGAGGCACGGCGATACGACGCTCCCACAGCGGCTGGCCGCTGCGGTTGTCCAGGGTGACCAGACGACCGTTGGCGAAGCCGGCAAAGGTGACCGGGTCGATCACCGTGGGCGTGCCGGTGCCGCGCAGGGTGAGGGACGGCTCGGTGGTGGTGTGCACCCAGCGCTCCTGGCCGGTACGGCGATCGAGGGCGGTGACGGCGCCATCGACGCTCTGCACCACCAGCAGCGCATTGTTGGGCTGTGGCGGGGCGAGCACTTCACTGGAAACGCGCGCCCGCCAGGCGATCTCGCCATCGTCCTGGTTCAGGGCCAGGACCTCGCCGTTGCGGGTGCCGAGATAGACCTGGCCGGCAACGGCGGTCAGGCCGCTGGAAGCGCCGACTTCGAGATCGGTCTGCCACAGGCGATCACCGCTCTCGGCGTCCACCGCCGTGACGTGTCCTCTTGCGTCGGCGGCGTAAATCACGCCGTTGTCCAGCGCCGGTGAGATGGGATGCTGGGCCTGGCCGAGTCCCTTGCCGACGCGCGTGCGCCACTCGCTGTCGAGTTCGGCGCGCGCCTCGAAGCGCTGAAGTTCCTTGGGCGCATAGCGCGGCTCCGCCTTGTTGGCGCAGCCGGCCATCAGGCCCAGGGAGAGGGTGGCCACGAGGGCGAGGGAAGACTTGCGAAGCATGGTGCGTTTCATAGCGTGGCCTCTTCTACGCCCAGATCGTCGAGCTTGAGCTGAATGCCGTAAATCGGCTGGTCGCGCTGCTCGGCGGTCGCCAGCGCTTCCTGCCAGGCTTGGCGGGCCTCGTCGTCGCGCCCCAGGGCGTGCAGGGCGTCGCCGCGCACGTCGGCCTGCTGGGCGGCCAGCGGGGCCGGGATGTCGCGGGCCAGGGTGTCCAGTGCCGACTCGGCGTCATCGTCGGCGACCTGCAGCCGGGCCAGGCGCAGCCTTGCCAGCCCCTGGACGTACTCGCGGTTGCTGGAGGCGATAACGCCGTCGAGGATGTCGCGTGCCTCGCCCAGGTCCCCCTGGCTCACGGCCAGACGCGCCTCGATCAGGCGCGCCAGGTCGGCATAGAGCGACCGCTCGTGGTTATCGACGATCTCGGCGACCAGCGCGCGGGCCTCGTCGATCTCACCCTCGACAAGCGCATCGCCACCGGCCATGTTGACCAGCTGCTGGTAGCGCATCGAGGCCGCCTCGGCCTGGCTATCCTGATAGTTCTGCCAAGTGTTCCAGCCCACCACGGCGGCGACGGCGATGGCGACGCCGGCGATCAGCGAAAGGCCGTTCTCCTTCCACCAGCGCTTGATGGCTTCCAGCTGTTCTTCTTCGGTTCTCAGCTCCGCCACGGGCGGTCTCCTTTCACGGCTAAATCCGTTTCGTTTCAGGTGTGCCCAACGGCCACCAGAGGGGCGAGCGTCGCGGCCAACGCATCCTGGGACAGACTCAACTGATCGCGCTCCTCACGCAGGAACTTCAGTGTCGCGCGGCTCTGTCGCAGCTCGTCCTCGCCAAGCAGCAGCGCCAGGCGAGCGCCGCTCCTGTCGGCCTTCTTGATCCGGCTCTTGAAGCTGCCGCCACCGCAGTGCAGCTGCAGCCGCAGCGTGGGCAGTTCGCTTCTCAGGCGCTCGGCGACCAGCATGGCCTCGGCGGTGGCGCCATCGTCCATGGGCAGCACGTAGAGATCCAGCTCGTCCAGGGCGGCCTCGGGTACGAGCTCGAGCGTCTCGAGCAGCAGAATCAGGCGTTCGATACCCATGGCGAAGCCCACCGCCGGGGTCGGCTTGCCGCCGAGCTGCTCGACCAGGCCGTCATAGCGGCCGCCGGCGCACACCGTGCCCTGGCTGCCCAGGGCAGAAGTGGTCCACTCGAACACGGTGCGGCAGTAGTAGTCGAGACCACGCACCAGGCGCGGATTGATCACGTAGTCGATGCCGGCGGCCTCGAGCAGGGCGGTAAGGCCCTGGAAGTGCTCGCGAGAGTCGTCGTCGAGGTGATCCATGAGCCTTGGCGCATCGTTCAGCATGGGCGCCATGTCCGGGTTCTTGGAGTCGAGAATGCGCAGCGGATTGCTCGACAGCCGGCGCAGGGAGTCCTCGTCGAGCTGGTCGCGATGCTGCTCGAAGTAGGCTACAAGCCGGTCGCGGTAGGCGGAGCGCGCCTCGTTGGAGCCCAGCGAGTTGAGTTCCAGGGTGACGTGCTCGATGAGGCCCAACTCCTCCCACAGCCGCGCCGTGAGCAGGATCACCTCGGCGTCGATGTCCGGCCCTTCCAGGCCGAAGGCCTCCAGGCCGACCTGATGGAACTGGCGGTAGCGCCCCTTCTGGGGTCGTTCGTGGCGAAACATCGGGCCCTGGTACCACAACCGCTGGGTCTGGTTGTGCAGCAGGCCGTGCTCCATGGCGGCACGCACGCAGCTCGCCGTGCCCTCGGGGCGCAGTGTCAGACTATCGCCGTTGCGATCATCGAAGGTGTACATCTCCTTCTCGACGATGTCGGTGACCTCGCCGATGGAGCGGGCGAACAGTGCCGTCTGCTCGACGATGGGCGTGCGGATCTCGGCGTAGCCATAGCGGCGCATCAGCGCCTGGACCGTGCTCTCGAAGTATTGCCACCGCGCCGTCTGGTCCGGCAACAGGTCGTTCATGCCACGAATGGCCTGGATCTTCTTCTTGCTCAAGACTGGCTCCTTGATGGTCGCCGGCGAGTTTACTCCCCGCGGGCGATCACGTCCTTCTCGGCCTGCTCTTTCGCACGTACCCGGTCGCGAATCATTCGCTCCAGGTCGTCGACCAGGTGGTCGTTGCGCAGCTTGGTGGCCGGCTTGCCGTCGATGTAGACGAGGTTGGCGGGACTGCCGCCGGTGAGCCCGATCTCGCTCTCCTTGGCTTCGCCGGGGCCGTTGACCACGCAGCCGATCACCGAGACGTCGAGCGGGGTCATGATGTCCTCGAGACGCTCCTCGAGGGCGTTCATGGTGGCGATCACGTCGAAGTTCTGACGCGAGCAACTGGGGCAGGCGACGAAGTTGATGCCCTTGCTGCGCAGGCGCAGGCTCTTGAGCATGTCGTAGCCGACCTTGATCTCCTCGACCGGGTCGGCGGCGAGCGAGACCCGGATGGTGTCGCCGATGCCGTCCATCAGCAGCATGCCAAGGCCGATGGATGACTTGACGGTGCCTGAACGCAGTCCGCCGGCTTCGGTGATGCCGAGATGCAGCGGCTGCTCGATCCGTGCGGCGAGCTGGCGATAGGCGGCCACGGCCATGAATACGTCGCTGGCCTTGACGCTGACCTTGAAGTCGGGGAAGTCGAGGCGATCGAGATGATCGATGTGGCGCATGGCGGATTCGACCAGTGCCTCCGGCGTGGGTTCGCCGTACTTCTTCTGCAGGTCCTTCTCCAGCGAGCCGGCATTGACACCGATGCGGATCGGGATGCCGTTGTCGCGAGCGGCGCTGACCACCGCGCGAACGCGCTCCTCCTTGCCGATGTTGCCGGGGTTGATACGCAGACAGTCGACGCCGAGCTCGGCGACGCGCAGGGCGATCTTGTAGTCGAAGTGGATATCGGCGACCAAGGGCACGTTCACCTGTCGCTTGATGCGTCCGAAGGCCTCGGCGGCATCCATGCTCGGCACCGAGACGCGCACGATATCGGCGCCGGCTGTCTCGAGGCGCTGGATCTGTTCGACGGTGGCGGCCACGTCCAGGGTGTCGGTGTTGGTCATGCTCTGCACCGAAATGGGGGCATCGCCTCCCACCGGCACCTTGCCGACATGGATCTGGCGCGACTTACGACGAACGATGGGCGATGGGGAATGCATATGCATTACTCTCCCAGGGTGAAACGGGCGACGTTGTTGGCCCCGGCGCGAGCGCCCAGGTCGACGCTCTCTCCGGCCCAGCTCAGCTCCACGGCAGAGGCGTTGCCGATGGTCAGGCGAAACGGGGGCTCCCCTTCGACGGTTGCCGTGGTGCCGGGTTCCTGCAGTCCGACGAAAACACGCCGATCGTTGGCGTCGAAGATCTCGGTCCAGGACTGCTCGTTGAAGGCCAGCTCCAGCACGCGACGGTCTTCGGTTGCCGGCGCCTCGGCCGGCTCCTGCGGCTCATCCTCCGCGACGATGTCCGATGACTCGGCGGGCTGGGCCGGCTCCTCTGCCGGCTCCGGCGTGACGCTCTCCGCCTCGCTCATGGCGGCGATCAGCTCGGCGCCGGTGGGATCGACCTCGGTGGAAGGCGTCGGGGCGGCCGGCGCCTCGCCACTGATCGGATCCACGCCCTCCTCGGGCAGCGGCGGCATGGCCTCCTCGACTTCCTCGCGCGGCGCCTCCTCGACCAGTGTGGTGTTGCCGTCGATGGTATCGACCGACACCGGGCCGCTCTCGTCGACCGTGGGCGGTTCGTTGCCGTCGCGGCTCTGCCACCAGACCAGCGTCAGGCCGATCAGGCCGGCGATCACCAGCAGGGTCACCAGCCGGAACAGCCAGGCCCCGATACGCGATGGGGGGCGGGTCACCTGTACCGGCGTCACGCGATGCTCGGCCTCCTGGGTGGCGAAGCGCTCGCTGTAGGCCTGCAGCACGGGACGGTCGTCCATGCCCAGCAGGCGGGCGTAGGCGCGCAGGTACCCACGGCGATAGGTGGCCACCGGTACCTGGTCGTAGCTGTCCTCCTCGAGCCCGGCGACGACGGCGGGGCGCAGGTTGAGCGCCGTGGCGACCTCCTCGCGGGACAGGCCCTGCGTCTCGCGCTCGCGGCGCAGTTGCTCGCCTGGGGAGGCCTGGGTCCCGAAGTCGACGGCATCGATGTTGTGGCTGTCGCTCATGGCTGAGCATCCTTCGTCATGAATCGTTGATCAGGGAACGTCACTGCTTGCCCGGCCGGGCGTGACGGACATGTTCGGGGCGGCGGCGATTTCCTCGGCCAGCGCCTGGGCGCCTGGCGTCATTCCTGCCAGCCGTACGAAGATCTCCAGCTGCTGCCGGGCACGCTGGGGGTTGCCCTGGTCGAGTTCCAGCTCGGCCAGGGTGAAATAGCTGCGCGGGTTGCGCGGATCCAGGCTTTTCGCCCGCTCCAGGCTCTGGCGCGCCTGTTCGACGTCGCCGAGCTCCCGCTGGCATTGCCCGAGGTTGGCGAACAGCTGGGCCCGGCTGGCGTAGTGTGGGTCGCGCGCGGCGAGCTCGAGCTGCTCGCAGGCGCGCCGCACCTGGCCGCGGTCATAGAGAAAAGCCGCATAGTTATTGCGCGCCCGGCTGTTGCCGGGTTCGGCATCCAGCGCGCGCCGGAACGTCTCGTCGGCAAGCTCGTTCTCGCCCTGGCGCTGGTAGACGATGGCCATGGCCTGCAGGGCCTCTGGGTCGTCGGGGTCCCGTTCGAGGGCGCGGCTTAGCGCCGACATGGCGCGAGGGAGATTGTCGCGCTCGAGATAGGCCATGCCCAGTTCGGTGAGCGCCTCGGTGGGCTCCTCGCCGTTGTTCCCACCCAGTCCCGAAGACGCCGCGCAGCCAGCCAGCCACAGCGACCCGACCACGATCGTAAACAGCGGCATGCATCGGCTCGGCAGGATGGGGAAGCGCGTCATGGCATCCTCTTGGTCGGGGGCTCGTCGGTCGCGGCAGGCCATCACGCCACTAGCCGGCGCGTGGCCGATCGGGCTCGGGGCCAAAAAAAGCCTGTCCATCAAAGCGCCGCGACGGGTTGAAGTCAAGGCGACCCCGGCTCAGTCGGCGTCGATCTGGATCGAGCGGATATAGCGCTCGTGGCGCCGCGTGCGATCCTTCACCCGTCCGACCAGCTGACCGCAGGCGGCATCGATGTCGTCGCCGCGGGTAGTGCGAACCGGCGCCGTATAGCCCAGTTCGTAGAGCCACTGCTGAAAGCGCATCACCTGGTTGCGCGACGGCTTCTCGTAGCCCGAATGGGGGAAGGGGTTGAAGGGGATCAGGTTGATCTTGCACGGCAGCTCGCGCAGCAGCTCGGCCAGTTGGCGGGCGTGCTCCTGCTGATCGTTGACGTCCTTGATCAGGGTGTACTCGATGGTCACCATGCGCGTGTCGTCGCACTTTGCCAGGTAGCGCTGACAGGCATCGAGCAGGGCGCGGATGTTGTACTTGCGATTGAGCGGAACCAGTTCGCTGCGCAACTCGTCGTTGGCCGCGTGCAGCGAGATCGCCAGGCTCACGTCGAGTTCGTCGCCAAGACGGTCGAGCATCGGCACCACCCCCGAGGTCGACAGCGTCACGCGGCGCTTGGAGAGCCCGTAGCCGTTATCGTCGAGCATCAGTTTCATCGCCGGCACCACGTTGTCGTAGTTCATCAGCGGCTCGCCCATGCCCATCATCACCACGTTGGTCACCGGACGGTTGGCGGTATCCTTGCGTGGCCCGACGCTGCGCTGGGCAACCCAGACCTGGCCGATGATCTCGGCGGCGGAAAGGTTGCGCTGGAAGCCCTGCTTTCCGGTCGAACAGAAGCTGCAGTCGAGCGAACAGCCCACCTGGGACGACACGCAGAGGGTGCGGCGCTTGCCGTTGTCGGCTGGAATCAGCACGGTCTCGACGTAGCTGCCATCCTCCACCTCCAATACCCACTTGCGGGTACCGTCGTTGGACGTGCCTTCGTAGACCACGCCGGGACCGCGGATCTCGGCCACTTCGGCCAGTCGGTTACGCAAGGTCTTGGAGAGGTTGGTCATGGCTTCGAAGTCGTCGCAGCCGTCGTGATGAATCCACTTCATCACCTGGGCGGCACGGAACTTCTTCTCGCCGATGGAGAGGAAGAAGGCTTCCATCTCCTCGCGAGTCATGCCGAGCAGGTTGGTGCGTTGGGCGGTGGTGGCGTTCATGGCATCACGTAGGTCGGGGCGGGACGAGAGCGGGGACTGGAGCGCCCCCGCGAAGGGCACGGCGGGCCGAAGACGGCTTAACGCGGGCAGATCTCGTCGGCATTGAAGAAATAGGCCACCTCGCGCTGGGCGGACTCCGGCGAATCGGAGCCGTGCACGGCGTTGGCGTCGATGGTCTCGGCGAAGTCGGCGCGAATGGTGCCCGGGGCGGCTTCCTTGGGGTTGGTGGCGCCCATCAGCTCACGGTTCTTGGCGATGGCGTTGTCGCCTTCTAGCACCTGCACCACTACCGGGCCGGACGTCATGAAGCCTACCAGATCCTTGAAGAAGGGGCGTTCCTTGTGCTCGGCGTAGAAGCCTTCTGCCTGCTGCTGGGAGAGATGCAGCATCTTGGCGGCGACGACCTGCAGGCCGGCCTTCTCGAAGCGGGCGATGATTTCGCCGATGGCGTTCTTGGCGACGGCGTCGGGCTTGATGATGGACAGGGTGCGTTCGGTAGCCATGGGGCCTCTCCCGTTGATCTGATTTGACGATTGATGCGTATGGGGATAGCGCCACGACGCACCGGGCTCCCGGGGAAGCCGGCGCGGCGCGGCGCTACGGATTCAAGATGCGTTCGGCGTCGCTTGGTCGGTCGAGCCGTCAGCGCTGCCTCGGCGAAGAAACAGTGGGCGCAGAGTATACCGCTGCCGGCGGGCGTTGAACAATCGTCGGCCCCGCGCCGGCATGCTCAGACGGAGAAGCTCTCGCCGCACCCGCACTGATCCTTGACGTTGGGATTGTTGAAACGGAAGAAGCGGTTGAGCCCCTCCGAGACGTAGTCGACTTCGCTGCCGTCGAGCATCTCCAGCGCTTCGGGTGCGACGAAGACGGTCACGCCGTGTTCCTCGAAGGTCACGTCGTCGTTGGCCGCCACGTCGGCAAAATCCAGTACGTAGCTATAGCCTGAGCAGCCGCTGGGCTTGACCGAGACCCGCAGGCCCAGGCCGTGGCCACGCTCCTCGAGCACCCGTTGGATCTGCTCGGCGGCGGTGGTGGTGATCGAAAGTTGCGCCATGGTGGGTTCTCCTGCAGCAAAATGAGTCGCCGGGCCGGTTCCACAAGCCTAGCGGCGTAACCCTGGAAGTGCATGATGCAGCGCATCCAGCGCCGCGTCGATATCGGCATCGGTGGTGAAGCGACCGAAACTGAAGCGCAGCGAGGCCAGTGCCAGCGAGCGTGGTACGCCGATACCCTTCAATACATAGGATGGTTCGACGCTAGCGGAATTGCAGGCCGAACCGGTCGACAGGGCGATGCTGCGCAGCGCCATCAGCAGCGATTCGCCGTCGACACCCTCGAAAGCCAGGTTGACGATGTTGGGCACCGCGACCGAGATATCGGTGTTGCGGTGGATGCCATCCAGATCGGACAGTCCGTCGAGCAGGCGGTTCCGCAGTGCCAGGATTCTTGCCTGGTCGGCCTCGCCTTCGGCCGCGGCCAGGGCGAAGGCCTCACCCATGCCGACGATCTGATGGGTGGGCAGGGTGCCGGAGCGCATGCCGCGCTCGTGGCCGCCACCGTGAATCAGTGCCTCGAGGCGAATGTCCGGGCTGCGCCTGACGTACAATGCCCCGACGCCCTTGGGCCCGTAGACCTTGTGCCCGGAGAGCGACATCAGGTCGACGCCCAGGCGATTCACGTCGAGGTCGAGGCGTCCCACTGCCTGGGCGGCATCGACGTGGAGCATGGCGCCGCCGGCGTGTACCACCTCGGCCAGGGCCGCCAGCTCGTGGATGCAGCCCAACTCGTTGTTCACCGCCATCAACGAGACCAGTACCGTGTCGGGGCGCATGGCCTCGCGCAGTTGGGCGGGCGTGACGCGACCGTCGGCACCCGGAGTCAGCCAGGTCACTTCGAAGCCCTCGGCCTCGAGTGCTACCGCCGTGTCCACCACTGCCTTGTGCTCGATGACGGAGGTCACCAGATGCCGCCCACGCTCGCGGTTGGCGCGCATGAAGCCGATCAGCGCCAGGTTGTCGGCCTCGGTGGCGCCGCTGGTCCAGACGATCTCGCGCGGGTCGGCTGCGATCAGGTCGGCGACCTGGCGGCGTGCGCTCTCGACGGCCTGTTCCGCCTGCCAGCCCAGCATATGACTGCGCGAGGCGGGATTGGCGAAGTTGCCGTCAAGGGTGAGGTGACGGCTCATCGCCTCGGCGACGCGCGGATCAACCGGGGTGGTGGCGGCATAATCGAGATAGATGAGGGCGCTCATGGCTCGCGGTGTCTCCGGTCTGGCCTCGCCGCAGGGCGGCTTAGGGCGAGGAGGTCAGGATGGTGTCGTCGTCGCGGCGACTGCGCTGGCGAGCGGCAATACGACGGACCTCGCCATTCTCGACCAGTTGGGCGAGGGTAATGCTGTCGAGAAAACCGCGAATCTGGTCCGATAGGTCGCACCATAGAAAGTGGGTCAGGCAGGTATCGCCTTGCTGGCAATCCGACAGGCCCTGGCAGCGCGTGGCGTCCACGGATTCGTCGACGGCATCGATCACCCGCGAGATAGAAATCTCGCCCATGGGCGCCGCCAGCAGGTAGCCTCCTCCCGGGCCGCGCACGCTCTTGACCAGTTCGGCGCGCCGCAGGCGCGCGAAGAGCTGTTCCAGATAGGGCAGCGAGATCTCCTGGCGGCGCGAGATGTCGGCCAGACAGGTGGGTCCCTTGTCGGCGTTCAGGGCCAGGTCGAGCATGGCGGTGACGGCGTAGCGTCCCTTGGTTGTCAAGCGCATGGCGGGCTCATCCGACGCGATGGGGCGAAACCCGGCACGGAAAATCCCGGCCTTCGGTTCGCGGCGGCTCGCCATCGGCAGCGAGCCACGTCAACAGAGCGCCATTATGGTAAAGCCTGACCTTAGTGGTCAACCATTGCCGGATGAGGATGGACGCCCACCTTGATCCTCGTCATGTTCCGATTCGGAAGCGGCCGTGTCGGCTGCACGAGTCGGGCCGCAGCAGGAGTCGACATCGGACAGGACGTCGGCGAAATCCTCGTTGCGCAGCGCCGGCAGCTTGCCCTCGCGGTAGTTGTCGTCGAGCTTGCGCAGCGTGCCGCACATGCGTTCGATACGCTGGTCGACCGCATGCATGTGATCGAGCATGGCCTGGATCGAGCGCGCCACGGGGTCGGGCATGTCCTCGCTCACACCGTAGGCATCGAAGCCGAACTTCCGACGCATCGCTTCGCGGCGCTCGGGATCGATCTCGAGCGCTTCGGCGGCGTCCGGCTCGGCGCGCTTGACGATCTTGCCGGGGATGCCCACCACCGTGGCGCCGGCGGGCACCTCCTTAGTGACCACGGCATTGGAGCCGACCTTGGCCCCGGCGCCGACGGTGAACGGTCCTAGGATCTTGGCCCCGGCGCCGACGATGACGCCGGCCTCGAGGGTGGGGTGACGCTTGCCCTTGTGCCAGCTCGTCCCTCCCAGCGTTACGCCCTGGTAGAGCGTGACGTCATCACCGACTTCGGCGGTCTCGCCTATCACCACGCCCATGCCGTGGTCGATAAAAAAGCGCCGGCCGATTCTCGCCCCGGGGTGGATCTCGATGCCGGTGAGCCAGCGCGAGAAGGTCGACAGGGTGCGCGCCAGCCACTTGAGATGGCGCTGCCACAGCCAGTGGGCGAGGCGATGCAGCAGCAGCGCGTGCAACCCCGGATAGTTGGTCAGCACTTCCAGGAAGTTGCGCGCCGCCGGGTCACGGGCGAATACGCTGTTGATGTCCTCGCGCAGTCGTTGAAACATGCAGCGGTCCTTGGTGGCGGTTGAGCGGCCTGGGCGGCGGGGGGAACAATCTCACCATATGGGGGCGCGGCGGGTCGCGTTCAAGGCGTTCCCTCGTCCCGCTCGCTCCCCGGCGTGGCGCTACATTTCTCCGTGGCTGAAAGGATGCCGCGCAGAATATTGAGCTCCATGCGCTCGGGGCGGGCGCGCAGGGTGAAGCGGCGCAATCGAGCCATCAGCTGGCGCGGCTGCGTTGGGTCGTGAAAGCCGATGGCGATCAGGGTGCGCTCGAGATGAGCGAAGTAGTGCTCGAGCTCCCGGTGACTGGCCAACGGCTGGTGCGGCTCATCGTCCTGTGCGTCGACGTCGCTTCCGGCTTCGAGCCACGCCAGGCGGCATTCGTAGGCCAGCACCTGCACCGCGGCGGCCAGGTTGAGCGAGCTGAAGTCCGGGTTGGTGGGGATGTGCACGTGAGCGTGGCAGCGCTGCAGCTCGGCGTTGGAGAGACCGCTGTCCTCGCGGCCGAAGACCAAGGCGACTCGCGCCTCGGCGTCGGCCAGCTCGAGCGGCAGGCGGCTGCCCAGCTCGCGCGGCGCGATCATCGGCCACGGCAGGGTGCGCGAGCGGGCGCTGGCGCCCACCGCCAGGGTGCAGTCGGCGATGGCCTCCACCAGGCTCCCGACCACCCGGGCGGCATGCACGATATGATCGGCGCCTGATGCCCGCGAGATGCTGTCGCTGGTCAGCGGTTCGCAGCGCGGCGCGACCAGAGCCAGGTCAGACAACCCCATATTGTGCATGGCGCGAGCGGTGGCGCCGATATTGCCGGGATGGCTGGTGCCGATCAGCACGATGCGAATACGGTCGAGCATGCGGGGCGGCCTCGCGGATTTCCGTCGTGTCCATGGGAAAGGGCGAGTCTACCACGGCACCCCGACGATGGCGCAGGGGGCGCGACTCTGCTAGGATGCGCGCCGACACGTTCGACCCCACTCCATCGTTCGAACTAGCCTGTTCTTTAACATCACCGACGCTCCAAGGCCCGATCATGCATCCGATGGTCCAATTTGCGCTGCGCGCCACGCGCAGCGCCGCCGAACAGTTCTTGCGCATTCGTGAGCGCATCGAAAACGCACACGAAGAACACAATCTCGAGCGTCTGCTCGAAGATACCGCGCGTAACGCCGAGACGCTGATCGTGCGTCAGCTCAGCCGTGGCTACCCTCAGCACGGTGTCATTGGCCGTTTCACCCCGCACCGCGCCGGCGAAGGCGAAGGGCGGGACATCGAATGGCGGATCGAGCCCTTCCACGGCTACTCCAGTCTGGGGGTGGCCGGCAGCGGCTGCGCCCTGTCGGTGGTCTGCCTGGTGAAGGGTCGCCCGGAGCATGCGGTGGTGATCTGCCCCTTCAGCGACGACGAATACCTGGCCAGCCGCGGCCGCGGCGCCCAGCACAACGGCAAGCGCATCCGCGTATCCAAGACGACCGCCATCCCCGGCACGCGCGTGGCCATGGGATTGCCCGAGAGCGGTTACCGTACGCGCCTGCTGCCAGCCTACCTGACCCTGATCCAGCAGCTCGGCCCGCAGATCGAGGCCCAATTGGCCACCGGTAGCGGCCTGCTCGATCTGGCCGAACTCGCCGCGGGCCGGGCGGATGCCGCTTTCGTGCTGGGTCTCGAAGAGCAGGATCGCCTGGTCGGAAGCCTGCTGCTCAAGGAGGCCGGGGCGCTGCTGGGAACGCCGGACGGCCAGCCCTCGGTGGAAACCGAAGGCCAGTTGATGGCCGCAGGTCCGCGCCTGTTCAAGGCGCTGGTGCAGCAGCTCAAGCCTCATTTCTGAGCGAAAGCCTAGACCCGAAACAAGACCGCCCCCGCAGCAGCGCTGCGGGGGCGGTCTTGCTTTGCAAATCCAGAAGAAAGGAAAGGCTCCAGAGCGCATCAAGTTACGATGCTCTCCTCAGGGCAGCTGCTCCTCCTCTTCATCCGCCTCCTTCTTCGGCGGGATCAGGTCCTTGCGCTCCAGCTTGACGGTGAGCAGCAGGGCGGCCGCCACGTAGATGGAGGAGAAGGTACCCACCACGATGCCGACGATCAGGGCGATGGAGAAGTAATGGATCATGTCGCCGCCGAGCACCAGTAGCGCCAGCAGCACCAGCAGCGTGGTGCCGGAGGTCGCCAGCGTGCGCGACAGGGTCAGATTAATGGCTTCGTTGAAGATCGCCGGCATGTCCTCGATGCGCGAGGTGCGGATGGTTTCGCGGATGCGATCGTAGACGACGATGGTGTCGTTAAGCGAGTAGCCGATCACGGCCAGCAGCGCGGCCAGCACCGTCAGGTCGAACTCCAGCTGGAACAGCGAGAATATGCCGACCACGACGATCACGTCGTGTATCAGCGCCAGCAGGGCGCCGATGGCGAACTTGTACTGGAAGCGAAAGGCGACGTAGAGCATCACCACGCCCAGTGCCACCAGCAGGCCCAGGCCACTCTGGTCGCGCAATTGCTCGCCGACTTGGGCGCCGACGAACTCGGCGCGCACCAGCTCGACCGCGTCGCCCTCGGCGCGCAGCAGCTCGACCACGCGGTCGCCCACCTCGGCGTCGAAGGCCTGCTGCAGGCGAATCAGCACCTCGTTGGAGGCACCGAAGGTCTGTACCGAGACGTCACGGAACTCGGCGGCTTCCAGGGTCTGACGTACCGCGTCCAGAGAGGGCGCGACGCCATAGCGGACCTCGACCAGTGTGCCGCCGGTGAAGTCCAGTCCCAGGTTGAGCTGCTGGAACAACAGCGAAGCGATCGACAGCAGGATCAGCAGGCCGGAGAGCGCAAAGGCGATCCGGCGCTTGCCCATGAAGTCGATCTGACGGATGACGAGGGTCTTCATAACCACCTCAAGTTGGTGAGCCTTAGATCCAGAGCTTCTTGACCGGTTTGCCGCCGTAGCTGAGGTTCACCATCGCGCGGGTCACCATCAGGGCGGTGAACAGCGAGGTGAGGATCCCCAGCGACAGGGTCACGGCAAAGCCCTTGACCGGACCGGTGCCGATCGAGAACAGAATGACCGCCACCAGCAGGGTGGTGATATTGGCGTCGACGATGGAACTGAAGGCGCGCTCGTAGCCGGCATGGATCGCTTGCTGGACCGAGAGACCACCGCGCAGCTCCTCGCGTATGCGCTCGAAGATCAGCACGTTGGCATCCACCGCCATGCCCAGCGTCAGCACGATGCCGGCGATGCCGGGCAGCGTCAGGGTGGCGCCGAGCAGCGACATGGCGGCCACCAGCAGGGTCAGGTTCAGTGCCAGGGCGACGTTGGCGAAGATGCCGAACACCTTGTAGCGGATCAGCATGAACAGCACCACGAGCAGCAGGCCGATCTGTACCGACAGGATGCCGCGCTCGATGTTCTCGGCACCGA
Source organism: Billgrantia saliphila (assembly GCF_002930105.1). GTDB lineage: Bacteria > Pseudomonadota > Gammaproteobacteria > Pseudomonadales > Halomonadaceae > Halomonas > Halomonas saliphila. Next base: position 110,450 of record NZ_PJRN01000013.1, read on the forward strand.
GGCTTGGGCCGATGGTGCGCTCCTGTACGAAGTAGATCGGTGCGGCCAGCGAGCCGGAGCGCAGCAGCAGGGCGAGATCGGCCGCCTCGGTGGGCGAGTCGAGTCCGGTGATGCGGAAGCTGTTGCCCAGCGCGCTCTGGATAGTGGCCAGGCTGATGATGCCGCGCTCGGTGTAAGGCTCGCGCACGATGACCGGCTCGCCGTCTTCCATCACCGTACGGTCGCGGGTCTTGTGCTCGATGAACAGCACCGCCATGTTGCGGCCGATGTTGGTGCGCGTGGCGCGGTTCATCAGTGTGCCGCCGGTGCCGTCCAGGTTGATGTTGACCTGGGGGCGGCCGTTCTCGTCGAAGCTGCGGCTGGCGCTGGAAACGCTGTCGCCGGTAATGATCACGTCGCGCATCAGGTCGGCGGTGCGCGAGGGGGTGTTACGGAAGCTGAATGTCTCGGTCTCGGCATCCGGCGTGTCGGGGCGCGCCTCGAGGCGGAATTCCAGGTTGGCGGTGGCGCCCACCACGCGCTTGGCGGCCACGGTGTCCTGCACGCCGGGTAGCTCGACCACGATGCGATCCGGCCCCTGACGCTGCACCAGCGGCTCGGCCACGCCCAGCTCGTTGACCCTGTTGCGCAGGGTGGTCAGGTTCTGGTTGATGGCGTAGTCCTGGATCTCGTTCACCGTCTGCTCGGTCAGCGTCATGACCAGCAGCGCGGCGCGGCCCTGCTGCTCGCTGGCGTACTCGAAGCCGGGGAACTCGCGGCTGATCAGCCGGCGTGCGGCATCGCGATCCTCTTCGCTGCCGAAGGCGATGGAGAGCGTACGATCCTCGATCTCGGTGCCGCGATAGCGGATGCGCTCGCTGCGCAGCTGTTCGCGGATGGCGCTGGCGTTGACCTCGAGGCGCTGGGTCAGTGCCGCTTCCATGTCGACTTCGAGCAGAAAGTGCACGCCGCCGCGCAGGTCCAGGCCCAGGGTCATGGGCGAGGCGGAGAGCCCCTGCAGCCAGTCGGGGGTGGATTCGGCGAGATTGAGCGCGACCACGTAGTCGTCGCCGAGCTGTTCGGCCGCCAGGTCGCGGGTGCGCAGCTGATGATCGGGATCGTCGAGGCGGATCAGGACGCGAGTCTCGTCGCGTTCGATGGCCTTGATCTCGATATCGGCGTCGCGCAGGGTCTGCTGGAGACGGTCGAGTTGCGCGTCATCGATGGTGGAATCGCCCTGAGCGCTGCTGATCTGTACCGCCGGGTCCTCGGGAAAGAGGTTGGGCAATGAATAGACCAGACCGACGAACAGCACGATGAGTATCAGCAGATACTTCCACAAGGGGTAACGGTTGAGCATGGGAGCCCTGCCCTAGGTTGCGTGAGAAGGCTACGGGACGGCAGCGCGGCCGCATGCCCGAGCCCTTGGCAGGGCGAGGCATCCGGCCGCTGAACGGCCCTCGCCGTCACCCGACCCCGGTGGGGCCGTCGGCAAGGGCGAGGGACGTCGACGTCAGATGGACTTGATGGTGCCCTTGGGCAGCACGTTGGCCACGGCGTTCTTCTGCACGTTGACCTCGGTATTCTCGGCGATTTCCAGGGTGAGGAACTCATCGCCCACCTTGGTCACACGGCCCACCAGGCCGCCGCCGATCACTACTTCGTCGCCCTTGGATATGCCGCCGACCAGCTCACGATGCTGCTTGGCCCGCTTGGCCTGAGGGCGCCACAGCAGGAAGTAGAAGATCAGAACGAAGCCGACCAGCATGACGATCTGGGCGATGCCGCCGCCCGCGGCGCCCGCGTCCTGGGCCATGGCCGGAGAGATAAAGAAATCCAGCATGAGGGGAGTGTCTCCTGAAGGTAAGTTGGGTCGCGAATGAGAGTTCGTCGATCGGCGCCGCCGATCGGTCAAGAATCCGGGGCGTCAGGTACCGGCAGCCCCCGCTGCGCATAGTAGCCTTCCACGAAGTCAGCCAATGTACCCGCTTCGATGGCACCGCGCAAACCGGCCATCAGCCGCTGATAATAGCGCAAGTTGTGGATCGTATTGAGCATTGAGCCGAGCATTTCGCCGCAACGATCCAGGTGGTGCAGATACCCTCGCGAGAAGTGCCGGCAGGTGTAGCAGTCGCAATTCTCCTCCAGCGGCCGGGTGTCGTGGCGATGCTTGGCGTTGCGGATCTTTATCGTGCCTTCGGCAGTGAAAAGATGGCCGTTTCGTGCATTGCGGGTGGGCATCACGCAGTCGAACATGTCGACGCCGCGGCGCACGCCCTCCACCAGGTCCTCGGGCTTGCCCACGCCCATCAGGTAGCGCGGGGTATCCTCGGGCATCCACCGTGGCAGGTAGTCGAGCACGCGGATCATCTCTTCCTTGGGCTCCCCCACCGAGAGGCCGCCGATGGCCAGGCCGTCGAAGCCGATCTCGAGCAGACCCTCCAGCGAGCGCCGGCGCAGTTCCGGGTACATGCCGCCCTGGATGATGCCGAACAGCGCCGAGGGGGAGCTGCCGTGGGCATCGCGGGAGCGCTTGGCCCAGCGCAGCGAGCGCTCCATGGAGAGCTCGGCCTCCTTCTCGGTAGCCGGGTAGGGCGTGCACTCGTCGAAGATCATCACCACGTCCGAGCCCAGCGAGCGCTGCACCGCCATCGACTCCTCCGGGCCCATGAACACCTTCGCGCCATCCACCGGCGAGCGGAAGTGCACCCCCTCCTCGGTGATTTTGCGCATCTCGCCCAGCGAGAAGACCTGGAAGCCACCGGAGTCGGTGAGGATCGGCTTGTGCCACTGGGAGAAGTCGTGCAGGTCGCCGTGGGCCTCGATCACCTCGGTGCCGGGGCGCAGCCACAGGTGGAAGGTATTGCCGAGGATGATCTCGGCGCCGATCTCCTCCACCGAGGCGGGCGTCATGCCCTTGACCGTGCCGTAGGTACCCACCGGCATGAACGCCGGCGTCTCGACCGTGCCGCGGGGGAAGGTGAGGCGACCGCGGCGGGCTCGGCCGTCGCAGGCCAGCCGCTCGAAGGACATGAAGCATTCGTTACGCATGGATATCTCGATATCAGAACAAGACGTGCTGAGCGCGCTCAGGCCGTCTTGCGGCTAAGAAACATGGCGTCGCCATAGCTGAAGAAGGCGTAGCGTTCGGCCACGGCGTCGCGATAGGCCGCCATGGTGGTCTCATACCCGGCGAAGGAGGAGACCAGCATCAAAAGGGTCGACTCGGGGAGGTGGAAGTTGGTGATCAACGCATCCACGCAGCGCCACGCATAGCCGGGATAGATGAAGATATCGGTCTCGCCGCTGAACTGGGCGATCTCGCCGTCTTCGCTCGCCGCACAGGCGCTCTCCAGGCAGCGCACGCTGGTGGTGCCCACGGCGATGACACGCCTGCCGCGGGCCTGGGCCATACGCACTTGTTCGCAAGCCGTCTCGTTCACCTCGATCCACTCGCTGTGCATCTTGTGCTCGCGGATGTCGTCGGCGCGCACCGGCTGGAAGGTGCCGGCGCCCACATGCAGGGTGACGAAGGCGCTTTCGACGCCTTTCGCCGCCAGGCGTTCCAGCAGCGGCTCATCGAAGTGAAGCCCCGCCGTGGGTGCGGCCACGGCGCCGTCGCGACGGGCGTAGACGGTCTGGTAGCGGTCGCGGTCGCCGAGCTCGTCGGCACGATCGATATAGGGCGGCAGCGGCATGTGCCCGTGGCGCTCAAGTAGTTCGATCAGCGGCGTTTCGCCGAGAAAGCGCAGCTCGAACAGCGCCTCGCGTCGGCCCTCGACCACGGCGCGCACGTCGCCTTCGAGGATCAACTCGGTGCCCGGCTTGGGCGACTTGCTGGAACGGATGTGGGCCAGGCCGCGATGGGCGTCCAGCGGGCGCTCCAGCAGCATCTCCACCTTGCCGCCGCTGGCCTTGTGGCCGTGCAGCCGTGCCGGGATCACACGGGTGTCGTTGAACACCAGCAGGTCGCCGGGTTCGAGCAGCTCCACCAGGTCGGTGAAGCGGCGATGGATGCGCTCGCCGGTCTCGCCGCTCACGCATAGCAGCCGGCAGTCGCTGCGTCGTTCGGACGGATAGCGGGCGATCAGCTCCTCGGGGAGCTCATAGTGGAAGTCGGCACGCTGCATGCAGGTCGGTCCGCTGAGGATCGTGGAATGGGTTCGCTCGTGGCTGCCGGGCAACCCGAAACAGCCGGCAAGGATACCCAAAATCGTCCCTCGCGTCAGGCCTGCCGATTGACCTGTCGCACCGGCCACGTATAATGCTCGGCGCTGCCGGCGTGGCGGAATTGGTAGACGCAGCGGATTCAAAATCCGCCGCACGCAAGTGCTTGTCGGTTCGAGTCCGACCGCCGGTACCACATCCAACCAATAAGTTGACGGTCCTTCCGCTTCCTTTTTCCTCCCTTTCTCCAGTGATTGGTCGCAGTCGGTCGTATCTGGCCGAGGCAACCGGATGGCGATCGCATTCAGTCCAGCGTCGAATATGTGCGCGTAGCTATGCCGCAGGTCGTGAAAGTGCAGGTCGGTGAAGTAGTGACTCGCTTGTCCTAGTCGCAACTGTCCGAAATGGCCAGCAGCAGCTGCCAAAGCTCGTCGGAGGTCAGGTAAACGTGCCGCGTTCTTCGGCCACCGCTTCTGACCTTGTCGACCCGAGGCTGGTCGATCCAGTCGCACTCCCCGATAGGCCAGGTTGAGCACTCGCTTGAACACCTGCAGCTGGTTGTTGATTGTGCTCTACGTTCTTCCCTGGAGGCGTAGGTCCTTGCCCATTTGTCTCGCCTTGTCGACGCTCGGCGAGCGGAAGCACCAGGTGAGGTTGTCGGTCAGCCAATTGCGCAGCGCATTGAAAAGAAGTTCCACTTCGGCTGCAGAGCCTGGATGAGGACCACGAAGAATACCGTGACCAGGGCTGAGATGGCATGAAGCCGATCGACATCGGAAACGCGACCCTTAGCGTGCTGGCGGGCACGCCGAAATCCGCCGACCGGTGTCTACTTTGATGTAGTTAGCCACGCCCATGTCAATACCGCCGCCCAGCAGGACGAGATACTCGGCCGGGGCGCGTCTTCGGCCTGGCTGCGAGAGAGGCTCGGCTTAGAGAGCCTGGTCATCTGGCTGTGGGTGCTGGCGTCGCCCAGGCTTTCGACGAGGAGAGCGTCGGTTCGCATTAAGGGAGCGCAACCAGGAGCTGGAGCTATGAACCGGTTGGAAAAGCATGAGGCAAACAACAAGGGTCGTGATTTCTTCGTCGGGGACATCCATGGGCAGTTCGATTTGCTAATGCATGCCATGCGCAGCGTCGACTTCGACAAGAAGGTCGACCGTTTGTTCTGCGTAGGTGATCTGATCGATCGTGGCGCCGACAGCTTCAAGTGTCTCTCGCTGGCATTCGAACCTTGGTTCTACGGCGTGCGCGGGAACCACGAAATGTTGGCCCATGACGCATTTCGGGATACCGGCAAGGCCTGGGATCTTTGGCAAATGAATGGCGGCAGTTGGGTATATCTGGAAGAAGCACAGGAGGTACGCATCATCCTCGGCGAAGCCCTGCGCTACCTGCCTCATGCTCGCCAGGTTGAAGTGGCCGGCAAGCAGATCGGCATGGTTCACGCCGAGCCGCCCGCCGATTGGGCGGACATTGAAATTGTCGATAGTCGGCAACTTGTCTGGAGCCGTACCCGCATCAGCCGTATGGAAACAACACCGGTCGCCAACATCGATGCCGTAGTGGTGGGCCACACCATTCTTGACGAGCCAACCACACTCGGCAACGTCCACTACATCGACACCGGGGCATTCACCACGGGCCGTCTAACCATAATTGAGGCCATCAAGGTGGCGTCTTGAGCTGGCGCGAGCCGGCCACCGCCGGCAAGCCGAGGCGAAAGCGAGCTCAATCAGGACGGCACCCTGCGTAAGCGACCTGTGGACTGGGTGGATAGTGAAGTCGCGAACGCCGCGCCGTTCGAGTCCGACCGCCGTTACCATCGGAAAAAGTCGCTCATGAGCGACTTTTTGCGTTTACGGCTTTGTCTTCCCGAGCATGGTCAGTCGGGCATTACCCGAACCACCTGGCCAAGGTAGCCTTGGCTTTCTCTCGGTGCTTGTCGTTGATCTTGGCCGCGACGATAACGAGTGCGCCGGCCAGGATGCTCATGTCGTCGGTATAGCCGAGCAGGGGAGTCAGGTCGGGGATGGCGTCGATGGGCGAGATGAAGTAGCCAAGCGCGCCATAGATGGCGGTTTTGGCCCATAGCGGAGTGCTGGGATCCTGGGCCGAATAGTACATCTTCAGCGCGGGCTCGAGGGTCTTCTTCCCCGCCTTGCGGGCGCTGTCGCCAACCTTGTCCCAGAAGCCCTCTTCCGAGTAGTGCGCCACGTTCTCCTCGAGGGTGCCCTCGAGGACGACCGGCTCACCGTCGTCACGGTAGGTGTCGTGTGTCTTCATGCCAGACCCTGTGAATTCATTACCTGGCGGTTTGACAGCATGGCTTGTCGGCGCGTTCCTCGCGGCTCGAAGCACTGCACCGAAGCGATCCGTGGCATGAGCCTGTGCCACGGGCCGACAGTGCGGTCAACGTGAGGACGCCCACTCTGGCCGGGCAGTCAGTTCAGGGGCCCGAGCCGTTGAGCTTGGCGCAGGCCTGACGCGCTTCCTCCTCGGCGTGGTCGGTCTCCTTGTCCTCGCGGAAGGTGAAGTCCCCTTCGTTGGCTTCCAGGTAGCGATAGCGCATGACAACCTCCCATTGTGGCGGATCCAGTCCCTTGGCTCTGTACGGGCCATTCTGAACGTAGGCCATGGTGGCAGCGCCGAACCAGCCGCAGCGAAGCGGTGGCAAGAGATCGCGCGGGGTTATCCCCCGCTTCCCTTGATATGACGCCACGCGTGACGGCATGCTGAACGATAAAATCGAGATGAGGTGGCGATATGGGTGTGAAGCGGTTCGCTTGGGCGCTCGGTGCCCTGGGTGCGGTGCTGGCGCTGTTCGGCTGGCAGATGCAGAGTCCGGGGGCCTTCGTCGGCATTGTGCTGATCGCGTTGGCCGGTGTGCTGCTGGTGACATCGAGGCGTCGCCCGAAAGGCTAGGAGGCGCCAGGCGGACCTGACATTCCCCCGCGTTGGGCTTATCATTTCATTTCGGCAGTCCTTCTCCCCAAGGCGGGCGAAGGGCTGTTTTCGTTGCATGCCGCACACGTTCGAGGCGGTGCCAGGAGGTCATATGTCGTCCCGTCCCCCCATTATCATCAACCGCCTGGATGCCGAGAGGCTGCAGCGGCTCATCGACCAGGCGAACGAGAAGGATCGCTGTGTTGCCGATTGCCTCGAGGAGGAGCTCGAGCGGGGCGAGGTGGTCGACCCGGAGGAGGTCCCGGCGGACGTGGTCAGCATGAACAGCCAGGTGCAGTTCACCGACTTGACGCGCAACCGCCAGATGACTCGCACCCTGGTCTACCCGCATTCACTGCCCAACACCGAGGATGGGCTGTCGGTGATGGCGCCGATCGGTGCCGGCCTGATCGGCCTGCGCATCGGTGACGAGATCGACTGGCCGCTGCCCGGCGGGGGCGAGGCGCACCTGCGCATCGACGCCATCCTGTGGCAGCCGGAGCGTGAAGGACAATTCCACCGTTAGCATCCTGGCGTCGGATGCGGTGCCCTGAGATGGCTTTGAGCAGAACAAGAACGAGAAGGGGAAGTCGCCATGCCGCTTTCATTATGGATGTCGCTGGTGGCCGTCTGCGCCATGGGAGCGATGTCGCCGGGACCCAGCCTGGCCCTGGTGCTGCGCCATACCCTGGGCGGCGGGCGGGCACCCGGCATCGTGGCGGCACTGTCCCACGCCTTTGGCGTGGGAGTCTACGCCTTGCTGACGGTGCTGGGGCTGGGGGCGCTGATCGTGCGCTTCCCTACGTTGTTCCAGGTCATTACCTGGGGTGGGGCGGCCTACCTGGCCTGGCTCGGCATCAAGGCGCTGCGCGCCGGTCGAGCAGCGGCGCTGGAGGCGACCGCGGCGACCACCACCCGCCGCCAGGCGGCCCGCGAGGGAATGCTGGTGGCACTGGGCAACCCCAAGCTGATTCTGTTCTTCATCGCCCTGCTCAGTCAGTTTGTCACGCCGGAGATGAGCCTGGCCGCCAAGGCGATCATTGTCGCCACGGCGATGATCATCGATGGCGGCTGGTACGTACTGGTGGCAGTGTCGCTGACCCACTCGCGAATACTGCCGTGGTTGCAGGCGCGCGCCCACTGGCTGCATCGCATCACCGGGGTGATGCTGCTGGCAATTGCGCTGCGCGTGGTGGCCGGCGCCCTCGGCTGAGCGACTAGCGTTGAGACCCCATCCGATGTCTCGTCAGGGATGATGATAGCCTCGGGATACTTCGAGAGCGTGGCCCTGATGAACCTGATTAACGACGATAACGATGAGCGGGCGCTGGCGATGGTGCTCGATGAGGATCCCGATGTCGTGGCGATCCTCTCGCTGCAGCTGCACGTGCTGGGCATGGAGAGTCGCTGCTACCGACGCGCGGACGAATTGCTGGACGAACTCGATGAATGCGCCCCCCAACTAGTCATCATGGGTCTGGAGTTCGGCGACCCCGACGGCATCGCCCTGCTGCGGCTGCTGGCTGAGCAGCGCTATGCCGGTTGGGTACTGCTGCTGGGCGGCGTCGAGCGCAAGATTTCACGCATTGCCGAGCGGGTCGGCCACACCCTGGGGCTCCAGATGCTCGGCTCGCTGGACAAGCCGATGCGCCTGGCCGAGCTGCGCCAGCGGCTGGAGCGGCTGCACCCCGGTCGCAAGCCGGCCATCGTACCCGAGGATGAGCCCTTCTTCTCTGCCGAGGAGATCGAGCGCGCGCTCGGCCGGGACGAGCTCACCGTGCACTACCAGCCCCAGTTCGAGCTGGCGACGGGGCGGCTCAGTGGCGTCGAGGCGCTGGTGCGCTGGGTGCATCCCGAGATCGGCCTGATCGGGCCGGCGAGCTTCTTGCCCATGCTGACCGCGGGGCAGAGCCGACGCTTGACCTGCCACGTGCTGGCATGCGCGCTGGCCGACGCCGAGCGCTGGCGCCAGCAGGGCGTGCTGCTGTCGCTGTCGGTCAACGTCACCGCCGACGACCTGATGGAATCCCAACTGACGGCGCTGATTCGCCACCGCTTGCCGGCGGAATCACCGCTGGTGATACTCGAGATCACCGAGACGGCGGCCATGGACGACGAGCTGCTGGGCTCGGAGATTGCCGCTCGGCTGCACCTGAGCGGTATGGAGGTCGCCGTCGACGATTTCGGCGTCGGCTTCTCGTCGCTATCGCGGCTGCAGATGCTGCCCATCAGCGAACTCAAGATTGACCGCAGCTTTGTTCGCCACCTGCAGCAGGACACACAGGACGCGGCGATCGTCGAGGCGATTGCGCTGCTCGGCCGACGCCTCGGTATCCGCGTGGTGGCCGAAGGGGTCGAGGAACTCGACTGCCTGCCCACGCTGACCCGCTTCGGCTGCACCCACGTGCAGGGGTTCGGCCTGTCGCGGCCGGTACCCGCCGATGAGATCGTGGCGTTGGCCGCGGATCAGTCGCCGATCCGCGAGAGAATCGCCGCCAGCGGCGCGCCGGTCGGCAGCACCCCGTAGGCCGGGCTCGCCTCCACGCCGAGGCGTGAACGGCAAAAGGTCTCGGCCACTTCGTTCGGCGTATGGCGCAGCAGCAGCGATGCCTGAAGGCACTGGGCGAGCCGCTGCGCCAGCCAGCGGGCGCGCGGCTCGAGCGCTTCGCTGGGCTGGGCCAGGTCGTGCTCCATGGCGGCCAGCGCCAGGTCCAGTTCCTGCTGCTGGCCGCGCCCGGCCGTCAGTTCGTCGCGCAGGGCGGCGATCGACTCGGGATGTCGGGCGAGTACCCGCAGCAGGTCCAGGCAGATCACGTTGCCCGACCCTTCCCAGATCGAATTCACCGGCGCCTCGCGATAGAGCCGCGCGAGCGGCGTCTCCTCCACGTAGCCGATTCCGCCCAGGCACTCCATGGCCTCGGCCATGAAGCCGGGCCCGCGCTTGTTGTGCCAGTACTTGGTCAGCGTGGGCAGCACCCGCGCCAACGCGGTCTCGTGCGCATCGCCCCGGGCAGCGCCGTCGAAGGCGCGGGCGGCGCGCAGCGACAGCGCCACGCCGGCTTCCACCTCCAACGCCAGATCGGCGATCACCGCCCGCATCAGCGGTTGCTCGGCGAGCAGACGGCCGAATGCCTGGCGCTGACGCACGTGGCGCCAGGCCTCGGCCAGCGCCTGGCGCATCATGCCCACCGGCGCGGTGGCGGCATCCAGGCGTGTCTGCTGCACCATGTCGATGATGGTGGCCACGCCGCGGCCGGGCTCGCCGATCGCGAAGGCCCAGGCGCCGCGGTACTCGATTTCGGCCGAGGCATTGGCGCGGTTGCCGCACTTGTCCTTCAGCCGCTGGATCTCGATCGCGTTGCGCTCGCCTTCAGGCGTAAAGCGCGGCGCCAGGAAGCACGTGAGGCCGTCGTCGGTCTGGGCCAGGGTAAGAAAGGCGTCTGACATAGGCGCGCTGCAGAACCACTTGTGGCCCGTGAGCCGCCAGCCGTCGCCGTCACGCTCGGCGCGGGTGGTATTGCGGCGCACGTCGCTGCCGCCCTGCTTTTCGGTCATCGCCATGCCGAAGGTGAGCCCGCGCTTCTCGACCGGCGGCAGCGCGCGGGGGTCGTAGACGTCGGCCAGCAGGCCCGGGGCCCAGGCGGCTTCTATCCTCGGGCTGCGGCGCAGTACCGGCATGGCGGCGTGGGTCATGGTCAACGGGCAGCAAAAGCCGGGCTCGGCCTGGGTCATGAGATACAGCGCGGCGATATGCGCCTGGTGCCCGCCGCGTCCCTCCTCCCGCCAAGCCACGGCGTGCCAGCCGCCCTCCAGCGCCAGGCGCATCAGTTCGTGGTAGGCGGGGTGGTAGCGCACTTCGTCCAGCCGCCGGCCATGGCGATCGAACAGGCGCAGCTCCGGTGGATGACGGTTGGCCGCCTCGCCCAGCTCCTGCACGCGCACGCTGCCCATCTCGCGGCCCAACGGCGCCAGGCGTTCGGCCACCCAAGCGGGGGCGTCGCGCTCCAGTGCCTCGCGCAGCGGTAGGTCGTCGGCCATCAGGTCCCGGTCACAGAACGGCTCGGGCTGGTTGGTCACCTCGTGGGTGGCCAGGCGGTGGCGTGGCTGAGTATCGCGCATGGCACGGTTCCTCTTGTTTAGTGTCCCGCGAGATGGGATTTTCGAAGCATGGCCAGCCGCGGCCTGGGGGTCAACGCATGCCGAGCGTGACGATTCCCCATCTTCTCGGTAGGCTTGAAGCAAGGAGTGGTAGGCAGGGCCTGGCCGGGTCGGCTCGTGTGAGCCCATGGGTGGGATGGGCTGCGTGCGAGGCGTGGCGTGTGACGGAAGACAGCGAGGCAGGCAAGAGATGGCCATCCACGAACATGAATGCCGTACCTTTCGCGGCGAGCCCTTCAATCTGCTGGCCCTGCAGGGGCAGGTGCTATTGATTGTGAACGTGGCCAGCCGCTGCGGTTTCACCCCTCAACTGGGCGAGCTGGAGCGTCTCTATCGCCGCTATCGCGACCGCGGCTTTACCGTATTGGCCTTTCCCTGCAATCAGTTCGCGCGCCAGTCGCCGGAAACGGCGCTGGATTTCTGCGCCTTCAGTTCGAGCGAATACGGTGTCACCTTCCCGGTGATGGAGAAGATCAGGGTCAACGGCGCCGGCGCTCATCCGCTGTTCGTGGAACTCAAGCACAAGGCGCCGGGGGTGCTCGGCACCACGCTGATCAAATGGAATTTCACCAAGTTCCTGGTGGGGCGCGACGGAAGGGTGATCCAGCGCTTCTCGCCGAACGCGAGTGGCTTGGCGCTGGTACGCGCCCTGGAGGAGGCGCTCGACGAGAACTTTGAGCTTTAGCGGCAAATCCAGCGAGGCATCGGTCAGGGATGGGGCGATTCGCCGCGCTCGATCATGACCCGCGCCATCAGCTCGTTCCAACGATGGCGAGTCATCATCGTGGTTAGCCCCGAGAACAGTGCCCAGCTCTTGCGCCTCCAGCCGGTCAGTCGCAGGTTGTGCGCCACCAACCGCTGCATCAGGCGGTAATCGTCGAAATTGCGCCACTCGCCTGCCACCGACATCTGGTTGCGTGCCAGCACCGGAGCCAGCTCCAGACGGAAGACCCACTCCAGCTCGTGCAGCGTCAGCTCGTGACGCTGGATCACCTCGACCATATGGGCGTATTCGCTCTCGCCGGGCTCGCGATCCAGCCACAGCGGGGCCAGCGCCAGCCACAGCTCGCCGCGTTCGTCCACCAGCGTCTGTGCATCCATGGTTGTCTCCTGACTGCGCATTGACCCGGGAGTGCATCGTGCCCCAGTCGCCAGCCCCGCTCAAGAGCGGACAGACGCCCGGGCGGCCGTTAGAATGTCGCCATCGCTCACTCGAATCCATCCGGCCGTAGCGCCGGGATACCAACAACGAGGTCTGTCGTGATCATCAAACCCAAGGTTCGCGGTTTCATCTGTACCACCACCCATCCGGTCGGCTGCGAGAAGAACGTGCTCGAGCAGATCGAGGCGACCCGCGCTCGTCAATTAGACAGGGCAGGGGGGCCGAAGAAGGTGCTGGTGGTCGGGGCTTCGAGCGGCTATGGCCTGGCGGCGCGTATCACCGCGGCGTTCGGCTACGGCGCCGATACCCTGGGGGTGTTCTTCGAGAAGGCCGGCAGCGAGAAGAAGCCCGGTACCGCCGGCTGGTACAACGCCGCCGCCTTCGACAAGTTCGCCAAGGCCGAGGGGCTCTACAGCAAGTCGATCAATGGCGACGCCTTCTCCCACGAGGCGCGCGAGAAGGCCATCGAGCTGATCAAGCAGGACATGGGCCAGATCGACCTGGTGGTCTACTCGCTGGCCTCGCCGGTGCGCCGCCTGCCCGACAGCGGCGAAGTGAAGCGCTCCGCGCTCAAGCCGATCGGCGAGACCTACCGCGCCACCGCCATCGACACCAACAAGGACACCATCATCGAAGCCGAGGTCGAGCCCGCCACCGAGCAGGAGATCGAAGACACCAAGGCGGTGATGGGTGGCGAGGATTGGGAGCTGTGGATCGACGCCCTGGACAAGGCCGGCGTGCTCGCCCCCGGCGCCCGCAGCGTGGCGTTCAGCTACATCGGCACCGAGATCACCTGGCCGATCTACTGGCACGGTGCGCTGGGCAAGGCCAAGGAGGATCTCGATCGCGCCGCCGGCGAGATCGACGCCAGGCTCAAGGCCAGCGGCGGCGGTGCCAACGTAGCGGTGCTCAAGTCGGTGGTGACCCAGGCCAGCGCCGCCATTCCGGTCATGCCGCTCTATATCGCCATGGTCTACAAGATCATGAAGGAGAAGGGCCTGCACGAAGGCACCATCGACCAGCTCAACCGCCTGTTCGGCGAACGGCTCTACGGTGGGGAAATGACGATCGACGAAGCCGGCCGCCTGCGCCTGGACGACTGGGAGCTGCGCGACGATGTGCAGCAGGCGTGCCAGGACCTGTGGCCGCGCGTGACCAGCGAGAACCTATTCGAGATCACCGACTATGCTGGTTACAAGCACGAATTTTTGAAGCTGTTCGGGTTCGAGCGGGACGATGTCGACTACGAAGCCGATGTGAACCCGGACGTAGACTTCGATGTCGTGACGCTATAGGCCCGCCTTAGGGAGCCTCCTGGCTACCATGGCGGGCGAACCCAGCGGCAAAGGAGGTCCGCCATGGATACCAGGGAGAGCAAGACACCCGAGGAAAAGAAAGCGCACCTCACCGAAGAGAGGCTGCCCGAAGATTTCGCACATCCCGAGCCCGATGCCGAACAGCCGGAGGCCAAGCGTTCGCCCAAGGGCGTGCACTGGCTGGTACTGGGCGTCGCCATCCTCGGGGGCATCTTTCTGATCACGCTTCTGGTCTCGCGCCTCGGCGGCTGAGCCGCCGCCTTCGACGCACCCCGTGGTTTCCCAACTACGGGGTGCGTAGTTAGCGCCTGTGTTGTGTAAGGTATGGACAACGCTGCCGATCGAGTACCATTTCAGCTTCGTTCCGGCAATGGCGCTGTGGCATGCCCGATTCTTCTTCCATCGCTTCCCGTGAGCCCCCGACCCGTTGGGTCGGGGTGCTGGCGCTGCCGGGCTTTTCACTGCTGGCGCAGGCGTGTGCGCTGGAGCCGCTGATGGTGGTCAATCAGCTGGCCGGGCGGCGGCTCTATCGGCTGCAGGCGTTCGCGCCCGAGGGTGGTGAAGTGACGAGCCTGGCGGAGATGAGCCTGGCGGCCTGCCGGCCTTTCGAGCTGGCGCCGGTAGAGCTGGACATGCTGATCGTCTGCGCGCCGAGCCCGCTGCCGGCCACGCGCGAGACCGGCGTGCTGGGGCGCTTGCGCCTGCTGGGGCGCAGCGGTGTGGTATTGGCCGGGGTTGGCGGTGGCACCGAGCTACTGGCGCGCGCGGGGGTACTGGACGGTTATCGCGCCACCCTGCCGTGGCAGCGCTTTGCGGCGTTCACCCGCGACTTCCCGCGCGTTCGGCTCACCCAGCAGCTGTTCGAAATCGACCGCGACCGTCTCACCTGCGGTGGCGGTACCGCCGCCATGGACATGATGATGACCTTGATCGCGTCCCATCACGGCAGCGGGCTGGCCGAGCGGGTCTCCGAGCACTTCGTGCTGGAGCGGGTGCGCATGGCCGATGAGCCTCAGCAGGTGCCGCTGCGTGCGCGCCTGGGACATGCGCCGGCGCCGCTGGTGGATGCCGTGATGCTGATGGAGGCGAACATCGAGGAGCCGCTGACCACCCATGAGCTGGCCGAGCACCTGGGGATCTCGCGCCGTCAGCTCGAGCGGCTGTTCAAGAAATACCTGCAGGCGGTGCCCGGTCGCTACTACCTCGACCTGCGGCTGAAGGAGGCGCGCCGGCTACTGCGCGAGAGCGACCTGCCCGCCGGCGAAATCGCCATGAAGACCGGTTTCTCCTCGCCCGCGCATTTCTCCACCGCCTATCGCAACCACTTCGGCGTGACGCCGCGCGAAGAGCGCCTTCACTGAGCGCTTCCCGCCGTTCGCGCGTCTGCTTCGGTGGGGTGCGCCAGCAGGGCGCGGAACAACGACCCCAGCATCACCGGACGGTCGAGCACGATGGCGAAGCCGCCGCCCTCCAGCAGCGGGCGGGCCTGACGTGTGATGTCGGTGGCCACGGCGCTGGTCGCGACATTGAGCAGACGCCGCAGGGGGCCGGCCGGGCGCTCGTCACACTGGAACTTGTCCATCACGCAGAGCTGGCCGCCAGGCCTTAGCACGCGCTTGGCTTCGGCGAGGCCGCGCTCGGGGTGCGGCATCACCGCCAGGATCAGGTGCATGATCACCACGTCGAAGTGAGCGTCGGGATAGGCCAGCGCCTCGGCGTTCATGACGCGACACTGGGCATCCAGCCCCAGCCGCTCGGCCCGTGCCTGCATGCGCCTGACCATGCGCGGCGACAGGTCGGTGGCATGCACCTCGATATCGCGTGGCAGCCAGGGAAGGTCCAGGCCCGTGCCGGCACCGACCAGCAGTACTCGCATGCCGGGCTGCCAATCCACCGCATCGAGCGCCAGCTGGCGCGCGCGGCGAAAGACGCGGTCGGCAACGAGATCGTAGATGGGTGCGTAGAGTCCATAGCGGATTCGATTCCACGCCGTGGTGTTGATCATGCTTCTCTCCTCTTGCCGCCTTTCGCTTCTTGTACAACCTTGGCTACAGCCCTTTTATACAAATCAGGGTCCCATTGCTGAAAGCCGGCACTGGCAAGGCTCCTTATACTCGAATGACATCATCACTGCGTTGCTATCACCCCCTTGCAGGAATGGAGACCGAGATGAGCCATACCCCGATCCGCGCCGACTTCGACCAGTACATGGTGCCGAATTACTCTCCCCAGAAAGTCATTCCGGTGCGCGGCGAGGGTAGCCGACTGTGGGACCAGGAAGGACGCGAGTACATCGACTTCGCCGGCGGCATCGCCGTGAACTCGCTGGGCCACTGTCATCCGGTGCTGGTCGAAGCGCTCACCGAGCAGGCGGGCAAGCTCTGGCATCTTTCCAATGTCTACACCAACGAGCCGGCGCTGAAGCTGGCTAAATCACTGGTGGAGCGCACCTTCGCCGACAAGGTCTACTTCTGTTCCTCGGGCGGCGAGGCTAACGAGGCGGCGCTCAAGCTGGCACGGCGCTGGGCGCACGACAGCTTCGGCGAACACAAGCATCGCATCGTCTCGTTCCAGCAATCCTTCCACGGCCGTACCTTCTTCACCGTCAGCGTCGGCGGCCAGCCCAAATACTCTCAGGGCTTCGGTCCGGTGCCGGGAGGCATCGTCCACGGCGAGTTCAACAACCTCGACAGCGTGCGTGACCTGATCGACGACGACACCTGCGCGGTAATGGTCGAGCCGATGCAGGGCGAGGGCGGCATCGTGCCGGCCCGGCAGGAGTTCCTGCAAGGGCTGCGCGACCTGTGCGACACCCACGATGCGCTATTGATCTTCGACGAGGTGCAGACCGGTGTGGGGCGTACCGGCTCGCTGTTCGCCTACATGGACTACGGCATCCAGCCCGACATCCTCACCAGCGCCAAGGCGTTGGGCGGCGGCTTCCCCGTCGGCGCCATGCTGACCACCGACCGCGTCGCCCCGGCCATGGCCATCGGCACCCACGGCTCCACCTACGGCGGCAACGCATTGGCCTGCGCCGTGGCCCTGGCCGCGGTGGAACACATCGACACTCCCGAGGTGCTGGGCGGCGTCAAGCAGCGCCACGACCTGTTCCGCGAGCACCTCGAGGCGATCAACCGCAAGCACGGCGTGTTCAAGGAGGTGCGCGGCATGGGCCTGCTGATCGGCGCCGAGATGGCGGCGGAGTACGAGGGCCGGGCCAAGGATATCCTGCCGCTGGCGATCGAGGAGGGCTTGATGGCTCTGATCGCCGGGCCCAACGTGCTGCGCATGGCGCCGTCGCTGGTGATTCCCGAGGCCGATATCGCCGAAGGCATGGCGCGACTCGAGCGTGCCGTGGCGCGGATGGTAGCGGCGAAGTGATGTCGGAACACGCCATGCGCGACGCTGCCGTCAACCGATCGGGAGACCCCGCCATGATGGTCGTACGCCCCGTCCGCCCGGCGGACCTGCCGGCCCTGGAGCGGTTGGCAGGCTCGGCCACGCCGAGCCTGACCAACCTGCCGGCCCATCGCGATCGCCTCGAAGAGCGCATCGCCCGCTCGCGCCAGTCGTTTGGCCGCGAGGTGGATTTTCCCGGTGACGAGCACTACACCTTCGTGCTCGATGACCTGGAGCGCGACGAGGTGGTGGGCACCGCCACCGTGCGCGCCGAAGCCGGCGCGCGCGAGGCCTACTACACCTATCGTCAGGAGACCCTGATCCACGCCTCGCAGCAACTCAACGTGCGTCGCGAAGTGCAGACCCTGTCGCTCTCCCACGAGGTCTCCGAGACCAGCCAGCTGTGTGCGCTGTCGCTCGATCCGCGCTACCGCGGTACCAGTGCCGAGAGCCTGCTGCGTCGGGCACGGCTGATGTTCATCGCCCAGTACCCAGAGCGCTTCGCCGAGGTGCTGGCGATGGCCTTCCCCGGCTACCTGGACGAACGGGGGGAGTCGCCCTTCTGGAACAGCGTGGGGCGACACTTCTTCGTGCGCGACTACCACGACATCAACTACCTGGCGGGGGTGCGCTCGAAGAGCTTCATCGCCGAGGTGATGCCGCAGTTTCCGCTCTACCTGGCGCTGCTCACGCCCCAGGCGCGGGCCGCCATCGGGCGCGAGCACCCCGAGCACGAGAGCGCCATGACCGAGATGCTGGCCGAAGGCTTCATGCGTTCGCGCCACGTCGATATCTTCGATGCCGGCCCCGTGATCAAGGGCGAACGCGACCGCCTGCAGACTTTCCGCCGCGCTGCCTGGCACCCGGTGCGGGTGCGCCCTGCGCACGTCCTGCCCGATGCCGAGCCGGCGATGATCGCCAACCAGCGCCTGGCCGACTTCCGCTGCGTGGTGGCCCGCTATGCGCTGTCGCCTACCGGACAGCTGATGATATCGCCCGAGCACGCCGAGCTGCTCGGTGTGGAGGAGGGGCGCGCGGTACTGGCCGCGCCGCTGGCGCTGCCGGCAGCCGGCGAGGACGAGCTGGGCTACGACGAGGGAGAGCTGTGATGCGCATCCGACCGATTGCCGAGGGCGACCTGGACGAGCTGCAGGCCGTGTCCCGGGAGACCGGGGTGGGCTTCACTTCGCTGCCCGATAACCGCGAGTTTCTCGCCGCCAAGATCGAGGCCGCGGTGAGCGCCTTCGGGCAGCGTACGCCGCCGGATCGGCGTAACTACTTCTTCGTGCTCGAGGATGAGGAGAACGGCGAGCTGGCCGGCTGCTGCGCCATCGAGGGACAGGTGGGGCGCGAGGTGCCGTTCTATCATTACCGCCTGGGTACGCTCGCCCATTCCTCGGTGCAGCTCGACCTCCACCGCACCATCGATACGCTGTTCCTGAGTTCCGACCACACCGGCGACGCCGAGGTGGCCTCGCTGTTCCTGCGCCCGCAGTACCGCGGCGGCGACCGTCGGCACCAGCGCAACGGCGCGCTGCTGTCGATGATGCGCTGGCTGTTCATGGCCGAATTTCGCGACCAGTTTCCCGACAAGGTGCTGGCCGAGATGCGCGGTGTATTCGACGAGCGCGGCAAGAGCCCGTTCTGGGAGTGCCTGGGCAGCCATTTCTTCCCCATGGATTTCGACGAGGCAGACCGCCTCACCGGGCTCGGCCAGAAGAGCTTCATCGGCGAGCTGATGCCCAAGTTTCCCATCTATACGCCGTTTCTCTCCGACGAGGCGCGGGACTGCATCGGCAAGGTCCATCGCGATACTCGCCCGGCCCTGGCCATGCTCAAGAAGGAGGGCCTGCGCTGGGAGGGCTATATCGACATCTTTGACGGCGGCCCCACCGTCGAGGCCTATATCGACGACGTGCGCGCGGTGCGCAAGTCACGTCGCTGCCGGGTCGAGGTGCGCTCGATGAGCGAAGTGCCGCCGGGACGCCCACGCTGGCTGGCGGCCAACGGCGTGATGGCCGACTTCCGGGCCGCCTGGGTGGCGCGAGGCCCCGACGGCGACGACACCATTACCCTGAGCGAGCGGGAAGCGGAGCGTCTCGGCGTGGCGTCCGGCGACCCGCTGCGCGTACTGGATACCGAGGAGAGCACATGAAAGCGATGCAACAGCTGCTGATCGGCGGCACCTGGCAGTCGGGCGAAGCGACCTCTTTCACCAAGCGCGACCCGGTCTCCGGCGAGACCCTGTGGCAGGGGGCGGCGGCCAGCGACACCCAGGTGGCGGCGGCCGTGGAGGCCGCCCGCGGCGCCTTCCCGGGCTGGGCCCGGCTACCCTTCGCCGAGCGCTTGAGCGTGGTGGAGCGCTTCCGCGAGACGCTTGAGGCCCACCGCGAGGACTTGGCGCGGGCCATCGCCTCCGAAACCGGCAAGCCGCTGTGGGAAGCCCGCACCGAGGTGGGCGCGATGATCGGCAAGGTGGCGATCTCAGTGCGCGCCTACCAGGAGCGTACCGGCGAGCGCAGCCGCGATCTTGGCGACACCACGGCGGTGTTGCGCCATCGTCCGCATGGCGTGATGGCGGTGTTCGGTCCCTACAACTTCCCCGGCCACCTGCCCAACGGGCATATCGTGCCAGCGCTGCTGGCTGGCAATACGGTGACCTTCAAGCCCAGCGAGCAGACACCGCTGACCGCCGACCTGACCCTGCAGTGCTGGCAGGAGGCGGGGCTGCCTGCCGGCGTGATCAACCTGGTGCAGGGCGCCGCCCCGGTGGGTCAGGCACTGTCGTCCCATCCCGGTATCGACGGCTTGCTGTTCACCGGCAGTGCCCGGGTCGGCGGGTTGCTCAACCGTCAATTCGCCGAGCAACTGGAGAAGATCCTGGCGTTGGAGCTCGGCGGCAACAATCCGCTGGTGGTCAAGGACGTGCCCGACCAGGAGGCGGCCGTGCTGACCATTCTGCAGTCGGCGTTTCTCTCCGGCGGCCAGCGTTGCACCTGCGCCCGGCGTCTGATCGTGCCGGAAGGGCAGGTCGGCGACCACCTGCTCGACGCCTTGGTCGACGCCATCGGCCGCCTGCGGGTAGCCGGGCAGTTCGAGGAGCCGGCACCCTTCTACGGCGGCCTGGTCAACGACGCGGCCTCCGAGGGCATGTTGCGGGCCCAGGAGGAGCTGGAAGGCATGGGCGGCGTGGTGCTGTCGCGCATGGAGTGTCTGCAGCCCGGCACCAGCCTGGTGTCGCCCGCGTTGATCGACGTCACCGGCCTCAATGTGCCCGACGATGAGTACTTCGGGCCACTGCTCAAGGTCTATCGCTACCGCGACTGGGATCATGCCATCGAGCTGGCCAACGATACCCGCTACGGCCTTGCCGCGGGCTTGATCGGCGGTGAGCGAGCCGACTGGGACGATTTCCTGCTGCGCATCCGCGCCGGCATCGTCAACTGGAATCGCCAGACTACCGGCGCTTCGGGCGACGCGCCTTTCGGCGGCGTAGGCATCAGCGGTAACCACCGCCCCAGTGCCTATTATGCCGCCGACTACTGCGCCTATCCGGTGGCCTCGATGGAGGCCGAGACCCTGACCCTGCCCGATAACCTGCCGCCTGGAGTCGTCTTATGAGCGAAGCGATGAACGCCGCCGACTACCGGGAAGTGAACTTCGACGGGCTGGTCGGGCCGACCCACAATTACTCGGGCCTGGCGCACGGCAATGTCGCCTCGATGAGCCATGGGGGCCTGGTCTCCAACCCGCGCGAGGCGGCGCTGCAGGGCCTGGTCAAGATGAAGGCGCTGATGGACGCCGGCTACGCCCAGGGCGTGCTGCCGCCGCAGCAGCGGCCGGACCTCGGCGCGCTGCGCTCGCTCGGCTTCACCGGCAGCAATCGCGAGGTGCTGGCACGGGCGGCAAGCGAAGCACCGCAGGTACTGCGCGCGGTGTGCTCCGCCTCGAGCATGTGGACGGCCAACGCCGGCACTGTGACGCCGAGCCGCGATGCGCCGGACGGCCGCGTCCACTTCACCCCGGCCAACCTGCAGTCGAGCTTTCATCGCTTTCTGGAACCGGAGACCACCGCGCGGGTGCTGGCGTCGATTTTTCGTGACGAGTCGCGCTTCGCTCATCATCCGGCCCTGCCGGCGACCCCGGCCTTTTCCGACGAGGGCGCGGCCAACCACACCCGCCTGTGCGGTGACCACGGCGAGCCCGGCGTGCACCTCTACGTTTATGGCCGCCAGGCCTTCGGCGGGGGACCGGGAGAGCGTCGGGCACCCAAGCGTTTTCCGGCGCGCCAGACCCTGGAGGCGAGCCAGGCGGTGGCGCGCCAGCACGGGCTCGATGAAGCCCAGATGGTATTCGCCCAGCAGCATCCCGACGCCATCGACGCCGGCGTGTTCCACAACGACGTGATCGCGGTAGGCAACGGCCCGGTGCTGCTCTACCACGCGATGGCCTTCCTCGACGAGCAGGGCACTCTGGATGCGCTGCGCGCCAAGATGGTCACGCCGCTGATCCCGGTGCGGGTGCCGAGCGAGGCGGTGAGCCTCGACGATGCCGTGGCTTCCTACCTGTTCAACTCACAGCTGCTCAGCAACCCCGACGGCAGCATGACCCTGGTGGTGCCCGGCGAATGCCAAGAGCGCGAGTCGGTATGGCGCGCCATCCAGGATCATCTGTTGGCCGGTCACAATCCCATTGGCGAGGTGATCGTCAAGGACGTCAAGCAGAGCATGCGCAACGGCGGTGGCCCCGCCTGTCTGCGTCTGCGCGTGGTCCTGTCGGCCGCCGAGCGGACCTCACTGACCGGCCGCGTGCTGCTCACCGACGGCCTGTACAGCGAGCTGACCGCTTGGGTCGAGCGCCATTACCGCGATCGGCTGGCGCCCGACGATCTGGCCGATCCTCAGCTCGCCGACGAGACCCTCACCGCGCTGGACGAGCTGACGCGCCTTCTCGAGATCGGCTCGGTCTATCCCTTTCAACTGGGATAGACCTCACGCCACAAGAGACGGCGCGTTGGTATCTCAATAGCGTTTTCGCCGCGCCGTGCCGGTGAGCGCCGCAATGCCGAGCACGGCGCCAGCGATGGCCGTGGCGGTCAGCGCCGGGTGCATGCTCGCCTGGGTGTAGCGGCTCCTGCTGGCGACCGGATGATCGAACTCGGCCCGTTGCCAGACACCCGGTGCCGGCCGGTGCAGCCCGCCGATGTTCTGCGGCGCCTGGTCCGACTGCTGCTGAGGAATCATGCTGCGCCGCATGATGCGGTCGGCCAGCCTCGGTGCCAGGTGGCCGAGCATGGCAATACCCTTGCTGGCGCCGCCGACGCGGAGGTCACGCTGCGGATGCTCGGCGCAGTGCAGGATGGCCTTGGCCACCACGTCCGGCTCGTAGAGGGGCGGCGGCAGGGTGGGTTCGACGTCCATGTGGTTGCCCGCGTGGTGCGGGAAGGGGGTGGCGATGCTGCCCGGCTTGACCAGCGTGACCGATACCGGTGCCCCCAGATCCTCGAGCTCCATGCGCAGCGCATCGGTGAAGCCCTTGATCGCATGTTTCGAGGCCGAGTAGATGCCCTGCAGCGGGATGGCGCGGTCCGAGACCACGGAGCCTAGGTTGATAATGGCGCCGCCGTGCCGCTCGGCGCGCAGGCCCAAGTGGCGGGCCGCCTCCAGCGAGCCGTGGACGACGCCCCAGAAATCGGTATCGAAGAGACGCCGCTGGTCTTCGAGCGGCTGGTCGGTCATGTAGCCGAACAGCGAAACGCCGGCGTTGTTGATCCAGGTATCGAAACCGCCGAAGTGATGAATGCCGGTTTCCGCGATATCGTGGACCTGGTCGGGGTCGCCAACGTCGGCCACTGCGTAAACCGCATCGGCACCGCGCTGGCGCAACTCCTCCACCAGCGTCTGCAGGGCGCTTTCGTCGCGGGCGGCGACGATCAGGCGAGCACCGCGATCGGCGGCCTGCCGCGCGGTGGCCAGTCCGATGCCGCTGGTGGCGCCGGTGATGACGAGGATTTGCTCTTCGAGTTTCTTCAATGACACTGCCATATCGCTCTCCTTGCCTGCGCCTCGGTAGGCGCTTGGCGTTCTGCGGTCCATGTCGTCTCAGGATAGAATCCCTGTGGGATCTGCCAAAGCGAAGCGGCAGCCATATCTGTCGGCACTAGGGAGAGAGCATGTCCAAGCAGGATCCGATCAATATTGTTCGCTTGAGCCCCGACTCGGACCATGTCCCCACCGTGGCGAGCTGGACCTACGCCGAGTGGGGCCATTTGAACCCCGGGTACACGGCCGCGTCCTGGTGCGAAGCCTTCCGCCGCGAGTGCGGTGATGGCGGCGTGCCGTCGATCTTCGTGGCGATGGAAGGCGATCAGCCGGTGGGAACGGCAGCGCTGATGGCCCGGGACATGGACTCCCGCCCCGAACTCACCCCCTGGCTGGCCTCGGTGTTCGTGCTGCCCGAGTGGCGCGGCCAGGGCATCGCCTCGCGGCTGATCCGCCGCGTCGAAGCCGAGGCGGCTGGCTGCGGCGTTGACCTTTTCTACCTGTTCACGCCCGATCAGCAGGCGCTTTACCGGCGGCTTGGCTGGCAGGACCACGAGGACGTCGACTACCGAGGCGAAGCCGTTACCATCATGACGCGTCGATTGGACGCATGAGCGCGGCGACGCCCTTGGCGGTCTACCATGATGCCGTGGCGCGACTGGGCTTCGCTCACGACGACGCCCAGCGTCAGGCTGCCGCGTGGCTCGACGAATGCAGCCAGGCCCTGCATGGCGAGGTGGCGCCGGATACCGGTTCGGTCGCTGGCGTCTATCTCTGGGGGCCGGTCGGGCGCGGCAAGACCTGGCTGATGGACGCCTTCCATCGCCACCTCGAAGTACCGGCGCGGCGGCTGCACTTTCATCACTTCATGCGTTGGGTCCACCAGCGTCAGTTCCAGTTGAGCGGTACCGCCGACCCGCTGGCGGCGCTCGCGGGGGAGCTCGCCGGCGAAGTGCGCGTGCTGTGCCTGGACGAACTCTTCGTCAGCGACATCGCCGATGCAATGATTCTCGGACGCCTGCTCCAGGCGCTGCTCGAGCGCGGCGTGGTCCTGGTCTGTACCTCCAACCAGTCGCCGGATCAACTCTATGCCGACGGCTTCAACCGTGAGCGTTTCCTGCCCGCCATCGCCGCACTCGAACGCCACATGCGCGTGGTGGAGCTCGACGGCGGACGCGATCATCGGCGGCATCCCGGCCGCGCGTGCCAGCGCTACTGGGTGGCCGAGCCCGGCCGGCCGAGTGCGTTGGCGACACTGTTCGAGCGCTTGAGCGAAGAGGCGGGGCGAGCGGGATACCGGGCGAGCCGTGAGCCCATCGAGCTCGGCCATCGACAGATCCTCGTGCAACGGCGCAGCGAACGTGTGGTGTGGTGTCGCTACGCCGATCTGTGCGAGCAGCCGTTGGCCGCGCTCGATTTCATCGCCCTGGTCGACGGCTTCGACCATATCCTGCTCGGCGAAGTGCCGAGGCTGAGCGATGCGAGTACCGCCCGAGGGATCGCCCGCGGCACCGAGGACGGCACCGAACGCATCGAAGCCGGCGACAGGGAGCTGCCGCCACTGTCCCGGCGTGACGATGGCGTGCGCCGCTTCATAGCCCTGGTGGACGAGTGCTACGACCGCCGCGTGCCGCTTCATCTCGAAGCCGAGGTGCCCATGGATGAGCTCTACGGCCAAGGCTACCTGGCGTTTCCGTTTCGCCGTACCCTGAGCCGCCTGCGCGAAATGCAGCTGGCCCGCTTCGGCGAGGAGCGCTAGGTCGTTCTGCGGGGGAGCTGGATGGGCTGCTGCGCGTGATAATCATCGATGACCTGCACGGCGCAGGCGGTTATCGTAGTCCTATGATCCATGGTTCAAGGAGAGCACATGTCGCAGTTCCCGGCAGTACGTTACCGCGAGGCGCTGGCCGTCATCCTGGCCGGCAGCGCCCTGCTGGCGACACCCCTCTTCGCCTCGGAGGAGAGGACCGACGCCCAGGAGCGGATCGAGACGTCCCAGGACGACACGTCCACCACCCGGCAGGACGAGACATCGGCAGACGAATCGTCGGCGGAGGAAGCGTCCGACCCAAGCACACCGGAAGGGGGCGAATCCGAGGAGGGCGCATCCGAGTCCGAGACGGCCTTGAACACCGACGAGGCGGCGCCGGCAAGCGGCGACGGCGAACATGAAGGCCACGGGGCGACTGTGGAGACGGAGGACGAGCACGCCGACAACCCGGCGGTGCAGGCCTATCGCGAGATTGCCGAGCGCATGCACGCCGACATGCAGACGGAGTTCAGCGGCAAGGCCGACGTGGACTTCGCTCGCGGCATGATTGTCCACCACCAAGGCGCCATCGACATGGCCCGCGTGGCGCTCGAGCACGGCGAGGACCCATCCATTCGCGACCTGGCCCGCGAGGTGATCGAGACCCAAGAAGCGGAGATCGCCTTCCTGCGCGATTGGCTGGCGCAACATGACCAGGAAGCCGAACACGAGTAGACCGGGTCGTTGAGCCCGCGGGCGGCATGCCTCGGCAGCCGTCCGCTCTTGTTTACAAGTGTGCCTGGCACGTCCTGCCCTAACGTGGCGTTCCTGATCTGCCAGCGCTGGATCATCGGCGGGCTGACGGCAGGGGAAGGGCTGATGCTATGTAAGACATTGCCGATGTCGCCTGTCAGACTTGCTCGCTTTCTATTGAAAGGCTCTTGTGCGCTTGGCCTGCCTGCGTAACCTTTCGTTTCCAGAGAATCGGTTCTTCCACGAGTGCTCAGGGAACATGCACATGGCCAAGGCAAGCGGATTGCAATTCACCCTGACCCTCCCCGGGGTTGAGGGCCTCGCGGTGATCGACTTCACCCTGGAAGAGGCGCTCTCCGCCCCCTTCACCCTCCGCGTGCGCTTTGCCAGCCGCGACGGCGGCCTCGCCGCCACGGAGGTCCTCGACCGTCCCGCGACCCTGACGATCTGGCAAGACGGCGAGGCGCTGCGCCGGCTCCATGGCGTGGTGAGCGAGTTCGGCCGTGGCGACCGCGGCCATCGGCGTACCTTCTACTCGATGGTCGTTCGCCCCGCGCTGTGGCGCCTGGGCCTTCGCCACAATTCGCGTATCTTCCAGCAGGTCTCGCCGCTCACCGTGCTCAACACCCTGTGCGACGAGCGCGGTTTGCGTGACGTGGCCTTCGCCGCCACCCGCGAGCCCGAGACGCGGGAGTACTGCGTGCAATACCGCGAGACCGACCTCGCCTTCGTCGAGCGCCTCGC
>NZ_PJRN01000014.1 GCF_002930105.1 Billgrantia saliphila
CATCGGGGTTTCCAACTGGGCGGCTTGGCAGATCGTCAAGGCACTGGGTATCGCCGAGCGCAAGGGACTGAACCGTTTCCAGTCGCTGCAAGCGTACTACACCATCGCCGGTCGCGACCTGGAGCGCGAGATCGTCCCCATGCTGGAGAGCGAAGGCTTGGGGCTGATGGTATGGAGCCCCCTCGCCGGCGGGCTGCTCAGTGGAAAGTACAGCCGCGAAGGCCAGGTCGAAGCCGGCAGTCGCCGTGCGAACTTCGACTTCCCCCCGGTGGCGACGGAGCGCGCTTACGATTGCATCGACGTGATGCGCGTCTTCGCTGCAGCCAAGGAGGTGAGCGTCGCGCAGATCGCACTGGCCTGGCTGCTGCACCGGCCTGCGGTGAGCAGCGTGATCGTCGGCGCCAAGCGTGTCGACCAGCTCGACGACAACATCGCCGCCACCCGCGTCACCCTGAGCGACGACGAACTCGCCGAACTCGATCGCGTCAGCCAGCTCCCCCCCGAATACCCTGGCTGGATGCTGGAACGGCAAGGCGGGTACCGGCGGGAACAACTCGGTGCACAGCGACGCTGAGCGATAGTCGACAAAATGCCATCATCGCAATATCTGTCGACGGTCTATGCTTCAGAGACCGTCACCTCCGGGGACGGCGGCGACCGTGGCGTTCGACCATCGAGGCCACGGCCATCCAAGGAGCGGAGCGGCCACCACGGGTATGAGCCGCCCGCATTCAGGACATGAAGTCCAAGGAGTAATGCCATGTTGTCGCGCGACGCACTCAAGCGAATCGGCGTGCTGGGAGTCACAATGGGTCTGGTTGCCAGTCCCTTCGCCTGGTCGGCTGGTAACGACAAGGAAGCGGATGCCACCGGCGAGCAAGGCGGCACCTCCACCATGACGGAAGGCGCTTCCGGTACCGCAGGCTCTTCCGGATCGGCTGGAGCCGGGTCGGCTGGAACGAATGCCGACCAAGGGACCGAATGGGAAGAGGAAAAGGAAAAAGAGGGCGAGATGGAGTCGGGAAGCACCGATGGCGGCTCCGGCGAGGTGAGCAACGACCCCATTGAAGCGGGCGCCCCAGGCGTTGAGGGAGGACAAGGTACTCAGGGAGGCGAGGAACCCGAGCCGAACGATACCGACAACGCCCAAGGAGAAGAAGAGAACGAAACCTGAAGAAAAGGAATCTGAGCATTTCGAAGGGCCCGGCAATGCCGGGCCTTTTTCATAGCCTTCATTAACGGGAGCCGCTCTAGGCGCCGGGTGTTACGCGGTGAGGCAAACGCCGCCGGTGCGTGCGCGTCACTCGTCGGGGATGTCCGCCTCGACCAGCCGCTTCAGCAGCTCGAGCGACTCCTGCCAGCCGAGATAGCAAGCCTCGGGCGGAATAAGATCGGGTACTCTCTCCTGCACGATCCGCAGCTCGGTCCCGACGCTGACTTTCTCGAAGGTAATGGTTACCTCCATTTCACCGGTCAGTTCCGGTGAATCGAAGCGATCGACATAGCGAAGCCGTTCGGCCTCCACCACCTCGAGGTACTCCCCGCCGAAGGAGTGACGCTGGCCCGTGGAGAAATTGGTGAACGACATGCGATAGCCGCCGCCCTCGCGCGGCTCCATCTTCTCGATCTGGGCGGTGAAACCGTTGGGCGGCATCCACTTGACCAGAGCATCCGGATCGATGAATGCGCGATAGACCCGCTCGCATGGGGCCCGCAGAACACGATGAAGACGAATGGTGCTGGGCATGATCGGTCTCCTTGAAGCGACTGTTACCGGAATTGGCGTTACGTCATCGGATGGCCGGACGCGATTTCGACAGTTCGAACTGTGCCAGTCTTTTTCTCACGGTTTTATTGCTTAAAACCATGATTCCTTCTACCGTTCCTATATGACGGAAGAGAAATGGAACTGGCTTGGCGATCATCTCGCCGTCGACCTGGCCAATACGGTACGGAGACGCGGCGAACGGATGGCCGAGCTGCTGAGCGACACGGCGGCGCTGGAGGAGTGGTTCCGGCACGAGCGCGAGCGGCTGCCCGAACCCGGCACGATCGACGAGGGGCTGCTCTCGGCCTTCCTCGCACTACGCGACGACACCCTCAGCCTGCTGCGCGCCGCGGTGGCGGGCGAGGCGTTGCCCGAGCCCGCCGTCGCGCGCGTCAATGCCATCGTGACGAGCACACCCCTGCCGCGGGTGCTGGGCGAACGACCGCGGCAGCGCCATCGGCTGCCGGCGCGCTCGGGCGACGCCCATCGCGACGTTCTGGCCACGCTGGCCGATGCCGTCGTCGACCTGCTTGGCGACGAGCAGCTCTACCGCCTGGCCTTCTGCGACGCTCCCAGCTGCGGCCAGTTCTTCCATCGACAACGCCCCAACCAGAGCTGGTGCTGTCCGGCATGCGGCGACCGGGTACGCGCCGCTCGTCATCATCACCGGCGCACGGGAGGAAGAGATGAACGTTGACCTGCTGGGGTTTCTGGCCGTGGTCGGGATCGCCTACCTGATTCCCGGACCCGACCTGGTCGTCATTTCGCGCTTCGCCGCCCGCAGCCGGCGTTCGGGCAATGCGGCGGCGCTCGGGGCCCAGACGGGGCTCTGCCTGCACATGCTGCTGGCCTGCGCCGGCCTCTCTACCCTCGCCGCGAACTCGGCCACGGCGTTCACCGCCATCAAGACGCTGGGCGCGATCTATCTCATCGCGCTGGGCTTTCGAACAGCCCTGTCCGGCGGCAGAACGCCCCTTCGTGCCGCCAATGCCACGCCACGTGCAGACCCCGTACCCGATACGCAACGCTTGCTCCGTCCGTTTCGGGCGGCGTTCATCACCAATGCGCTCAACCCCAAGGCGGCCCTGTTCTTTCTCAGCGTGCTGCCACAGTTCATCGACACCCGGCTGCCCGCCGGGCCGCAGATACTGCTGCTCGGTTTCATCGACATCGTGGCGGGTGTGCTCTACTGGGGGCTGGTGGTGCTTCTCGTCCGCCGCGCCCTGCCCAGGCTGAACCGCCCCCGGCTATGGCAATGGCGCCACCAAGTGGCCGGCGGCGCCATGGTGGGAGCCGGGGCGTTGCTGCTGCGTGCGGATGGCGAGCGGGCATGAGACGGTCTCGGCTTGCGTGGCGCCCACCGTCTCGGCCACCCGCGTCGCTGCTGGTGCTGGGAAGCGTCGTCAGCATTCAGATCGGCCAGGCCTTCGGTAAGCACCTGTTCGCCTATCTCGGCCCGATGGGCGTGGCGTCACTGCGTCTGACTCTGGCGGCAGCAGTGCTTCTGTTGCTGTGGCGCCCGGCTTTCCCGCGCTCATGGCGTACCTGGGGCCTGATCACCGCCTTCGGCGCCTCGATCGCCGGCATGAACCTGATCTATCCGGCCCTGGCCTACCTGCCGCTGGGTATGGCCACGTCGCTTCAGTTGCTCGGCCCGCTGGCGGTCGCCCTGTTCGCCGCCCGGCACCGCGGCCAGCTCGCCTGGTGCGGGTTGGCGATCCTCGGCGTCGGCCTGTTCTATCTTCCCGGCCAGGTTGCCTTCTCCCTGCCCGGCCTGCTCTTCGCCCTGGCCTCCGGCGCCGCCATGGGCACCTATCTCCTGGTCAATCGCAGCGCCGGGGCCAATAGCCAGGACGGCTCCCTGCTGGCGTGGGCGGTCGCCTTTGCCGCGCTGCTCACCCTGCCGTTCGGCATCGGCGAATCGGGCGAGGCGTTACTCGATCCCTCCCTGCTCCTGGCGGGGCTGGGGCTCGCCATCGTCTCTGCCGTCATTCCCTACAGCCTCGATCTGGCCGCCCTTCGTCGGCTGCCCGCCCGCCTGGTGGGACTGCTCGAGAGCCTGGAACCCGTGGTTGCCGGGCTGGCCGGCCTCTTGGTTCTCGGTGAACGTCTCGGTCCGGTGCAGTGGCTGGCCATCGCCTGCATCACGCTGGCTTCGGCGGGGGCGGTTGCCTTGCAGCACCGGGAGAACGGCAGTCGTGTCGCTCAAGCGCTGCCGCTGGAAGCGGACCCGGCCGCCCGCTGGCGAGAGGGAAAAGAGCGCGTCTAGTCGCCGCTCCGGCCGCTACAGCTTGTCGTTCACGTAGCGGCGCAGGTCCAGCGCGTTGCGTGGCGCATCGGCCTCCTGATCGTTGTTGAAATAGGCGTAGACGTCGCAGCCCTCTGCCAGCAGCGTGGCAATGCGCTCTGCTTCGGCGGTGAGGAACTGCCGGGAATAACTGCCGCTGTAGTGGTTGCCGTGGTAGCGCAGGTAGGTCCAGTCGGCGGTGTACTCCCGCGGGTGGTTCTCGAGCATATCGTGAATGCACAGCGCCGCCCGGTGCCGGCGCAGCACGTCGTAGATCTCGTCGTTCAGCCAATCGGGGTCGCGCAGCTCGATGGCCCAGCGATGCCGACTCGGAGCCTCGGCCAGGAAGGCATCCAGTCGTTCCGGTCGAGGCTTCCATCTCGGCGGCAGCTGCACCAGCACCGGACCGAGACAGCCATCGAGGCGCTGGGCGACCTCGATGAACTTGTCCAGGCTCTGCGCCGGGTCCTTGAGGCGCTTCATGTGGCTGCCGTAGCGGCTGAACTTCAGCGCGTACTCGAAGCCGGCGGGCGCGGCCTCCTTCCACTGATCGAAGGTGCCGGCCTCCGGCAGGTTGTAGAAGGTGTTGTTGATCTCCACCGTATCGAAGCGCTCGGCGTAGTAGCCGAACCACTCCTTCTGCGTCAGCTCGCCTGGGTAGAAACGCTCCTTCCAGTGCCGGTACTGGTAGCCGGACGTGCCGACACGCAGCTCTCCCCTCTTTTTCTGCGTTCCTTGCCGCTTGCGCTGCGAACTCGCCATGACGCCTCCACTGTCGCTCAGTCTGAGAAGTGCCTTAAGTGTGGCAGAGTCCTGCACTGACAGAACAAGCCGCAACAGCGTTGGCTTAATGCAGCGTGAGGCACGTCCGCTCGAAGCCTGGACTCCTTGAGTGCATACTGGCGAAACGTTCCTGCGAGATGAGTTTTCATGCCGCAAGCCAAAACACCTCCATTGAGAGTCGGCTTCATCCTGCTACCCCTGTTCACCCTGAATGCTTTTGCCGGCTTCATCGACTCCTTGCGGCTGGCCGCTGATAGAGGTGGCAGGAGCCGACAAATTCATTGCAGCTGGCACATTATGGGGCCGGGGCCGGTCACCTCAAGCTGCGGTCTTGAGGTACATCCGCAGTCACCCTACCGGGATCCGAAACTTTTCACCCATATAGCAGTGTGCGGTGGCAATAATTATCTCGATCCTCATGAGGACAGGGCGCTCAGCCACTACCTGAAGGATGCTTATCGCCAGGGTGTAAAGCTGGTGGGTGTATGTACCGGCACTTTTGCCATTGCCCGGGCCGGGTTGCTCAAGAGCCAACGAGTATGCGTACACTGGAATGTCATTAACGATTTCCGTCAGCAGTTCCCCCTCATCGACGCCACACCTGATCGACTATTCCTCGAATCGGTGCGTGTCATCACGTGTGCCGGCTCATCAGGAGCCACTGATATGGCGTTGCACCTTATCCGTCGTGAGTGCGGGCCGGACAAGGCGCAGCAGGCTATTCGCCACATGATCCTCAACGGCATGCGCACTTCCAACTCGCCACAAACCCACTTCTTTGAAGCCATCCAGGAAATACGCGACGAACGTGTCAGGGTTGCCGTATTGACCATGGAACAGTCGCTCAACACACGTCTCGACACTCAGGCCTTGGCCGAGCGCATCAACCTCGGCCCGCGCCAGCTCGACAGGCTGTTCCAGCAGGAGATGGGCACTACGCCCATGCGCTACTTCAAGACCATGCGCCTGCGCTATGCCGAATGGTTGCTGCAACATACCGACAGCTCGATCGCCGAAATCGCGGCCGAGTGCGGTTTCTCCGATGCGTCCCACTTGGCACGTCACTTTCAGGCCCATTATTCCTGCAGCCCCAGGCAGTCGCGTCGCAAGGGGCTGCGCAACCAGGCGGGTGCCCAAGCTTCCTGAGTCCTTACGCCTGAACGGCACATGTCCAATACATCCCCTTTCTTGTCCGTTTTCTTCTATAAGCGGCCATCGCGCAGCCCTACCCTAGAGGCAAGTGTTCGTTCACCCAGTGACACGACTCCCATCAACAACAACCTCTGGAGCGTCACCATGAAGCACAAACTCCCGCGTCTCCTGACCGCCGTGGCAGTGGGCCTCGGCATTGCCGGTTCCTCGACGGCCGCCGAACTGGAACTGCGCGCCGCCACGATCGGCAGCCAGCAGGGCATCCAAATGGCCGGCCTCAATACGCTCGCTAGCCACGTGGCCGAAGCCACCGCAGAAGGCGTCGAAGTCCGACTGTTCCATTCTGGCGCCTTGGGCGACCAGGTCAGCAATATCGAATCCCTGGATACCCGCACGCTCGACATCGCCACCATCGAGACACCAATCACTACCATCGACGAGGACATGGGCATTCTCTCGCTGCCCTACTTGTTCCGAGATCGCGAGCATGTCGCCAGCGTGCTCGGTGGCGAAATCGGCGATGCCCTGAAGCAACGACTGCAGGAACAGGGTTATCGGGTCATCGGCTTCTACGAGGGCGGCTTCCGGCACATCACAAACAACCGTCGCGCCATCGAAACGCCGGACGACCTCAGCGGCCTGCGCATCCGCACCCCGGGTAGCCGCCAGCGGGTGGAGATGTTCAACGCCTACGGCGCCAACGCCTCGCCGCTTCCTTATCCCGAACTCTACTCAGCGTTGCAGACCGGCGTCTTCGACGGCCAGGAGAACCCGCTGGTCGAGGTCGAGGCCAGTCGCTTCTACGAAGTGCAGGATTACCTCTCGCTTTCGGGGCATGTCTATACCGTGGGCTTCCTGCTGATGAACGAAGCGCGTTTCCAGGATCTTCCCGATGAGGTGCAGCAGGCGCTGCTGGAAGGCGGACAGAAGGCTTTCGACGCCACCGCCGACTTCGGCGAGCGTGCCGACCAGAGCGTTATCGACCTGGTCGAGCAGAACGGCATGCAAGTCAACGAAGTCGATCTCGAAGCCTTCATCGAAGCGTCCCAACCGCTGTGGGAACGTTTTACCGAGGACATGTCGGACGAAGCGCGCGAGCTGGTACAGCGCATCGCTGAGCATCCCTGAGCCTCACCGTGTCAGTCCGGCGGGCCGCCCCGGCCCGCCACTTCCCTGCAGGAGCCTCCCATGCTTGATCGTTTTTTCGAAGCGGTCGCGGCACTGCTGTTGTCTGCCATCACCCTGCTCGCCCTGGCTGCCGTGATTGCACGCTACATACTCAATGCCTCGCTATCCTGGAGCGCCGAAGTGCTGGTGGGCCTTCTGGTCTACGTGACCTTCTTTTGCGGCTACTTGGCGCTGCGCAAGGGTGCGCACCTGCGCATCGATGTGGTGGCCGCCTGCCTGCCCGCCCGCGGCCAATGGATACTGTTCTTCCTCAACCAGGCACTCATCGGCGTGGTCTGCATGGTCATGGTGGTGTGGGGGCTGGAACAGACCCTGACCTTCTCCCACCGCACCACCCTGATGCTGGGCGCCCCCCAGTGGCTGTTCTACGCCGCCGTGCCCATCTCCGGCGTGGGCATGCTGATGGAACTGATTCGCCAGTGCATTGCCGCCGCCAAGGCCGAGGTTCCTCCCTATGAAGCCGCTCGGCAAGCCGCACTGGAGGAGAGTGCCTCATGATTCTGCTTGTCATTCTTTTCGCCCTGCTGACCCTGATCGGCCTGGCCATGCCCATTGCCTTTGCGCTAACACTGGTCTCGATTGCCGTCCTGGCCTTTTCCGGTGTCGACATGCTGGTTCTGGTGCAGCGCCTCTACCGTGGCACCGAGTCATTTCCGCTACTAGCGGTACCGCTGTTCATCCTGGCCGGACAGATCATGAATCACAGCGGCATCTCGGCGCGCCTGATCGATCTGGCCCGTGCCCTGGTCGGTGCCATTCGCGGCGGCCTGGCCGCGGTGAACATCCTGACCTCGATGTTCTTCGCCGGCATGAGCGGCACCTCGATGTCCGATACCGCGGCCGTGGGCGGCGTTATGATCCCGCAGATGATCAAACGCGGTTACTCGGCACCCTTCACTGCCGCAGTGACGGCGTCATCCTCTACCATCGGCATCATTATTCCACCCAGCGTGCCCATGGTCCTGCTCAGCGCCTATATGGGTCTTTCGACCGGCGCGCTGTTTGCCGCTGGCCTGATTGCAGGCGTGCTCACCGCCCTCGGCCTGATTCTGATGGCTTGGTGGATATCGGTGAAACGACAGTATCCCATCGAATCCGCCTTCTCCCTGAGCGAGCTGGGCCGCACCTTCATCGGCGCCTTGCCGGCCCTGATGATGCCGATCATCATATTGGGTGGCATCCTGGGTGGCATTTTCACGCCCACCGAAGCCTCCGCGGTTGCGGTCGCCTATGGCGTGCTGGCCGGCATGCTGCTTTACCGCTCGCTTTCACTTCGCGCTCTCTATCTCGCGTTGGTGGAGAGCGCCGTGCTCACCGGTGCGGTGATGTTCGTGACCGCCGCGGCGCATACCCTGGGCTACACCTTCACCTACCAGAGCCTGGGCCAGCTGATACTCGGTCCCATCGCAGCCCTCGACATGGGTCCGATAGGCTTCTTGCTGATCTTGAGCCTGGTGTTGATCGTCGCCGGCACCTTCCTCGACGGCATCGCCATGATGTTCATCGTGGTGCCGCTGTTCCTGCCCAGCGTGCAGCTGCTCGGCATCGATCCACTGCAATTTGCCATGGTGGTGATCCTGTGCTGGGGCATCGGCCAGCAGACACCGCCCGTCGGCGCCGCGCTGTTCATCACCAGCGTGATTTCCAGAGTCGACGTCATACGCATTACCCACGCCAACCTGCCGTTCATCGCCGTGATGCTGCTCGTGCTTCTCGCCGTGATCGTTTGGCCCGAAGGCATCGTCATGAGCGTACCCCGCTGGCTCGGTCTCTAGCCGCGCGCCGCGTACCCAAACCCTCAACGCCATAGCCACAGGAAATCCAATGAACAACCAGCAGTTTCTCGACGTGATCTACACCCATACCGAAGGCGAGCCGACCTGCATCGTGCATGGTGGCATTCCCTATCCTTTTGGCGGCGACATCCTCGACAAGCGTCGTTATCTTCAGCAGCACCACGACCATGTACGGACCAGTCTGATGCGCGAGCCGCGCGGCCACCAGCACATGTTCGGCGTGTTTCTCACTCCACCCTCCGATGCCGACCACGACGCCGGCATGCTGTGGATCGATGGAGAGCAATTCGTCGACATGTGCGGCCACGGCACCATTGCGCTCTCCATGGCCATGGTGGCCCACCGCCTGGCGCCGCCGGCCCAGGAAGACGGCCTCACTCGCATCCGCTTCGAAACTACCGCCGGCACCGTGGTTTCCGAGGTGAAAGCCGACGCCGACAAAGTACACTGGACCCGCTTCGAAAATGTGCCTGCCTTCGTCATGGAACAGGACATTCCCGTGAACGTCCCCGGTCTAGGCATTCTCAGCGCCGACCTGGTATTTGGGGGCAACTTCTTCGCCATCATCCGGGTGCCCGCCGACAAGCAGCCGATCGGCCCCGACAATGGCAGTTTCTTCTCCCATGCTGGCCAGGCCGTGAAGGCCGAGCTCAACGCCCGTATGAAGATTAGTCATCCAACCCACCCGCACATCAACGGCCTGAACTTCGTCACTTTCTGGCACGAGGGCTCACAGTCGGATTCGCTCTACCGCAACGTCCACGTATTCTCCGATGGGAAGCTAGACCGTTCCCCCGGCGGCACCGGCACCAGCGCCATGATGGCCATGTTCCACGCTCGCAACGAGTTGGAAGTGGGTCGCCCCATCCATTCCGAGGGCCTGCTCGGCAGCGGCCGCTTCACCGGGGAGATCCTTGGCGAAACGGAGATTGGCGGCTACCGGGCCATCCGCCCCAGCGTGCAGGGCACCGCCGAGCTGATCGGCTACGCCAAGTGGCTGATCGATGAACGCGATCCGGTAGGCCGCGGTTTCGTGATTCGCTAATCTCGCTCTTACTCAATTGACCTTACGAGTCGACGCCACGCGGCCAGTGGCGTCGACATATCGTCGCGCAGCCTCCCTGGCGCTTGCTGCGAGTTCTGGCCGTATGCCTCCTCTACTGTCGCTCCGCCCGAGATGGTGCCTTCAGTGTGGCTCAGTGCCATAAAAGCGACAGTGCAGCTCGCGTATCTGCTCCGCCAGGCCCGGCGCCGGCCCCTCCACGACGATATCCGGCGCGACCTCCTGAATCGGTAAGGGGCGCACGGGGGCAGACGGCACGCCCAGTTCGCCAAGCCAGGTAGACAACTGCGCGGAAGAGCTGGCGTAGACGATACGCCCCAGCCCGACCCAACCATGCGCCGCCGCGCACATGGGGCAGTGCTCCCCCGAGGTGTAGACGGTGGCGGCGAGACGCTCTTCCGGGCTCATGTGAGCGGCCGCCCAGCGTGCCAGCTCGAATTCGGGGTGCCGGGTTCGGTCGCCCGTGGCCACGCGGTTGTGATCTTCGGCCAGCACACGCCCCTCACCATCGACGAGCACGGAGCCGAACGGTTCGTCGCCCTTCTCGAGCGCCTCGGTGGCCAACGCCACGCAGCGGCGAAGGTGACGCAGGTCGTCGGAACTCAGCATGTGTACTCTCCTTTTCCTTCTCCCTCATCGGACCTGTCGCAGCGATCGCATGTCGCCTCGGCAGTAAGAAGCGCTTGCTGCGCGGCCTCGATGTCATGCTGGCCAAACACAGCAATTCCATTCTCTCTCAGTAAGGCGGTCGTCACTCCGATGCCGGGCACTTTCGTGCCCGCAAACTGCCCATCGTAGATGTGAGCGCTGCCACAGGAAGGGCTGTACTCAGCCAGTACCGCTACTCGAATGCCGTGACGTCGACAGAGGTTCAACGCCATTTCCGCCCCGGCTCGAAATGCGCTCGTCACGTCCCGCCCGGCCTTTTCGATCACCCTTGCCTGCCCCTTGAGCACGGAGGCCCCATCACCCAGGCGGATCTCGGCGGGCGGGCGCGGAATGCTCATGCCGGCACTCACTTCGGGACATACCGACACCACACGCCCCTCGGCTAGCCAGCGTTCGAGGATGGCGGAAGGAAGAGACAGTGCGCCCGCGTCGTAGCGCACGTGGCTGCCCAGCAGGCAAGCGCTTATCAGAACTCTTTGCACTCTTTCCTCCTGTGCGTTCCGATGCAATCTTTTAGTTGCCAATGGAGAAGTGGCATCACCTCGATATGCTAGGTCGGCATCAGTCCGTGGTCAGGCCGAGATAGCGGGGCTTGACGATTCCCATCAGTTCGTCATTGGCAATATGCAGTTCCGGCTGGCCAAGGGCGTAGGGGGCAATCTCGTAGACGTCGTACCGTACCGTCCACCCCATCTCGAGCGGCGCGACATTGCGACTCTCGCTAAACGGCCAGTTGGCTCGGAAATCCTCGTCGGCATCGATCTGCTCCAGCCAGCGCCGGTGGGCACGCGCCAGTACCTCGCGAAACGCCTCCTCTCGGCCTTCGATGAGCATCTCCTCGAGCGTCACGACGCGCCCCAGGCGCTCGTCGATGACCATGAACTCGGTCAGAGGCATACCGTGGGCTTGCCCGGCGTGGTAGACGAAGCTGTCGAGTTCGACGACCAGCAGGTCGTCGTGCTGGGCGTAGATCTGCGCCTCGAGCGTCGCCTGGCTGGCGGAGTGCAGGGGCCCGAACTGACGGGCGTCCTTGGCCTGGGCAAAGAACGCCTGCGCAAACGCTTCCCAGGAATCGGTCGACGGCTCATCGCTCCCATCGGTGAACCCCGTGCTCATGGAAAGCAGCGTTTGCCGCAGCCGTTCGCTCAGGGCGGGTGAATCGGGAAAGCGCAGCGCGTTCACCACCACCTCAGCGCAGCGATCGGGGGGACAGCCGGACTCCACGAACTTCACCTCGACCGCTTCAGGGACGATCCTCGAGGCAGTGCGCGAAGCCTCCTCGGCTTGACAACCTCCCAGCGCGAGCAGGCTCCCGACCAGCATGATGGCGTACCGACACGACATGGAGGTGCCTCCTAAAGGCGCTTGGCGAAGAACGCCATATTGTCGCTGCAATGAAAACCGAGTCCCTGGTAGAACCCGGCGGCAGGGATGGTACGGTCGGTGGCGAGATAGATCGCCCCCGCGCCACGCATCGTCAGCTCCCGTTCCAGGGCGCTGTACAGCTGTGTCCCCACGCCCTTCGACTGCTGAGAGGCGCTCACGCACATCTCGCGCAGATAAAATAGGCTGTTGGTGCAGAAAGGCTCAAGAGTGCCCAGCGCAAAGCCCACGATATCGCCTTGCTCATCGGTTTCCGCAAGCATGCCCACGAAACCATGGGAATCGTGAAAATGCGCGAGGCGGGCCAAGGCGCGCTCGGCATTCCAGGGTTCCTTCCACGGCTCGGCGACGAACACCTGCGCATAGAGACGCGCGCAGTCTTCGAGATCGTGCCGCTCCAGTCGACGTAGCTGCATGTGTCGCTCGCAGGATTGCCAAAGGGTGTCATCGACGCGACGGAGACTAGCGTCCCGAAGCGATTAGGGTACCGCCGGCTCCCATGAAGAGCCCGCCGGTCGTTCGGTGAAAGGCACGCATCCTTTTCGGGCTGTCGAACCAACGGCCGAGTCCCGACCCCAAGGTGGCGTATAGCGTCATCAGTGTCGTATCGATGACCAGCCAGGTCAGCGCCAGGATGACGAACTGCAGCAGCTGCGGCTCGCCGACGGTAATGAAATTGGGGAACAATGCGGCAAAGAACAGCAGGTCCTTGGGGTTACCGATGCCCACCAGGAACCCTTGGCGGAACAGGCCGGGCACGGAGTGTTTCCCTGCCGGGCCAGGCATGGGGTGAGGCGCCGCCTCCAGCGGTGACCGGGGTACGGCAAGCCACGCCTGCAGCCCCAGGTAGATCAGGTAGGCGCCGCCGACCAGCTTCAGCAACATGAAGGCCGTTTCCGACGTCGCCAGCACGGCACCGAGCCCGAGTGCGGATAGGGACATCAGCACCAGCGAAGCCACTCCGCCTCCAAGCACGGTGGCGATGGTGCGTTGCGGCCCGAACCGCAATCCATGCGACGTGCACAACAGCGCAACGGGTCCGGGAAAGACGATCAGGGCCGTTATCACGCCGATATAGGTCAACCAGGTCCAACCATCCACACGTCGCCCTTCCCTGTAGTCTCGCCGCTACGGACGCCTGCCTACGGCCGCGTCCTCGGAACGAAAGCTCATCATCCGCTACCGACACCAAGCAGGCAAACGGAGCCCACCGCCTACTTGCTCGCTTCGAGCTTGTCCTGCGTTCGCGTCTCGAAGTCGCTGGCGTCGTGGCGTTCATGCAACTGCTCCTCGGGCTCACCGAAGGTGCGGTTGACCATACGTCCACGCTGCACCGCTAGGCGAGTATCGATCTCCCTGGCCCAGCGCTGCACGTGCTCGTACTCCTGCGCCTGCAGGAACTCAGCCGCCTCGTAGACGCTATCCAGCACCAATTGGCCATACCAGGGCCAGATGGCGATATCGGCGATGGTGTAGTCATCGCCCGCCACATAGCGCGTCTGCGCCAGGCGCCGGTCCAGCACGTCGAGCTGTCGCTTGGCCTCCATGGTGAAACGGTCGATGGCATATTCGATCTTGATCGGCGCGTAGGCGTAGAAGTGGCCGAAACCGCCACCGAGATAGGGCGCGCTGCCCATCTGCCAGAACAACCAGTTGAGCGTCTCGGTGCGCCCGGCGGGATCACTCGGCAGGAACTCGCCGAACTTCTCGGCCAGGTAGAGCAGGATCGAGCCGGATTCGAACACCCGGGTCGGTGGCGTGGTGCTGTGGTCCATCAGCGCCGGGATCTTGGAGTTGGGATTGACTTCGACGAAGCCGCTACCGAACTGCTCGCCATCGCCGATCCTGATCGGCCAGGCATCGTACTCGGCGTCCTTGTGGCCCAGCGCCAACAGCTCCTCGAACATCACCGTGGCCTTCACCCCGTTGGGTGTAGCCAACGAGTAGAGCTGAAACGGATGCTTGCCGACCGGCAGGGCCTTGTCGTGGGTCGGCCCGGCGATGGGCCGATTGATACTCGCAAACTGGCCGCCGCTCTCCTTCTCCCATTTCCAGACCTTCGGCGGAACGTATTCGCTCTCTTGGCTCATGGAACCTCCTTGGCGACAAATGGCACGACTCGCTCCTTCGCCTGGGTTGGCGTCACGAGCGTTAGACCGACAAAGATAGCCGGTTAATGAAACCGCCGCGAGCCAGTCGTGTGGTGTCCCTGGCGACAAACGAAGATCATCCCCGCCTTCTGCTACGTTTACGGTATTCGCCCATGCGCCAGCACCTTTACGGCGCCTTTGCCTGCAATCCGGTGACTCATCAAGGAGGACTTATGGCCAACGATTGGCACGCCGATCCGCTCGTCTGGGGTCACGGCTCGCGTCTGCTCGAGGTCTTTCTGGAACCGACCTGCCCGTTTTCGGTGAAAACCTTCCACAAGCTGGACGATTTCCTGGCACAGGCCGGGGAATCGAAGGTTAGCGTACGAATCTGGCTCAACTCCCAGCCCTGGCACCTGCTTTCGCCGATCGTGACCCGCGCGATCGTGGCTGCCTCGACACTGGAAGGCGGCAGGGAGACCGCCAAGCGGGTCATGGCCGCCGTGGCCGATCGCCGCGAAGAGTTCGTTTTCGAGAACCACAGCACCGGGCCGAACCGGGACGCCACACCCAGCGACGTGCTCAAGCGCCTGGAGGAAGCCAGTGGCGTGGCACTCACCCAGGCCTTCGAGATCCCCGTCCTCGAAAGCGAGATCAAGCGCCACACCAAGTATGCCCGCCAGAACGGCATTCACAGTACGCCGACCTTCATGGTCGACGGATTGGTTGAGCCCGGCATGGGCAGCGGCGACGAGGTGACAGAGTGGGTAAAGCGGTTCGAATGAAGCCCTGGGTGCGCTGCGTAAGTGGCGTCTAACGCAGTCTCTC
The DNA here is from genome assembly GCF_002930105.1 of Billgrantia saliphila. Lineage (GTDB taxonomy): Bacteria > Pseudomonadota > Gammaproteobacteria > Pseudomonadales > Halomonadaceae > Halomonas > Halomonas saliphila. The sequence goes on from NZ_PJRN01000014.1 coordinate 15,008, forward strand.
GCAAAAGCCGTCATTCACTGGAATGACGGCTTTTCTCTCAGCTACCGGCGGCACCTAAGGACAATGCCCCACTGGCCAGCAGCGCCATAAAGAACAATGACACCAGAACACCGCTGGCTATGAGTCGAGCGAAAGAATCCGACCTTCTGGCCCGACCAACCCACAGGAAGGAAGCTACGAAAAGAGAAGAAGATGAGCCATTCGTCAACCCACCGCCCTTTGGGGAAGATTCTTTGGCAAATCTAACTTGTGTACTCCTTCGCTTAATCTCTCCTCCACAAATTTCACTTCCAAAGGATCCGCATAGTTATTTGAAATAATGTCAATTATACGCTCAGCGTGCTGCTGGATCACTAGCTTATCTTCGTCATTTGCAAAATTGGACAAAGTCTTGAAGGCCTTAAGAAGCGATAGACATATGCTCAAATCACCCTTCCCGTAATGAAGAATAGGGTTAAACAATCGGAACAATAAGCTATCAAAACTTTCTTCATGCCAAGACACGAGGCACTTATTATCTGAATCGACGATCATGTTGCAAGGCGTTATCTTAAGACGCTGCGTGAGCAATTCCGTTATTTGATGAATACACAGCCTTGCAGTGCCAGGATCGTTGATTCCAGGCGAGAGAGACTTAACAGCCACCTCCATCAATTGCGTAAACCCGTTGATATAATGATCTTTCGTAGACTCGCCTTCAGCATAATCAAGGCAAGAAATAATTTTATTGTTAACTTCATCGTCAGGTTTATTTTTAGTCGCAACTCCGAATATTGGGAAGTTGGAGACGACAAAGTCACCAAAACTGAAATTCAAATGTATCACCATGCCTTTATTTAGAGATATTTTTGCCAGGGCATCGAGGTCCGCACTCTGAATATAACCGCTATCCTGGGAATATATTGCGTAGTCAATCTGATTGCGAGAACCACAGCATCCACTTATGAAGCGCTCGTTTCTTTCCCTTTTCTTCATTTTTTCCAAGGAAGCCTGCGTCGATCGAAGCAATTCTTGTGTGATTGCATTGATTTGTACAGACTGTGAAGCGGTATGAATAAAAAAAACAAATAACATAAGGCTGTTTATCACCATTGCCGCACTTAAGTAGACCGCCAAGGAACGCCAGGTATCAGGCGAGCTTCCTTCCATAGGAACCAATAGGAGAAATAAAATATATAAAATAGTCCCTAGATAATGCCCAAGCACATGCTGGTGTCTTTTCTCCTTCATCAGGCTAAAAACTAGCTTATTAGAGAAATTGCTTCCCGCCTGAGTAAGGACGGACATAACCATTGAAAAGCTAAACACGACTAGCGAAATCATTCCCGCCATAAGGGTTGCGAGTAAGGTCCGCGCCGCATCAGTGTCACTGAATTTTATTGCATTCAAAAAATCTGGTAAATTCTGCACTTCAAGTGAAACTACCAATATGCCCAGAACGACATAAATGAAAATTATCTTACTTGTTGTATAAGCAATGCTATCGCGAAGATTTTTTACATAACGAAATCGTTGTGAAATATTCAATTTATCGTCCGTCCCTGAACTCTATTAGCCCTAGCCCTCGTTGCACTGGGCACTATATCTAGGATAGCAGGGATTGATGGACACGGTCGGCCACGTTGCTCAAGCCGACCTGGTATCGCTGCCAGGAACCGCCGTTCTTGGCAGCATATGAATTTAGCGCTCCAGCTAAGTGACAACTGCGTTATAGATGCCGAGCGAAGAAGTCGAGCAGAAGTTGATGATGCCGGTTTTCGCCGGCGCTGCCGGGAAGGTGGTCCTCTCTTTCGTAGTAATGCACTTCGGGTTGGCGCCCGTGCGCTTGCAGCCGCTGCTCCAGGCGCCGTGTCATTTCCACCGACCACATGCGATCCTCGGTGCCATGAGAGAGAAAAAGCGGTCCCAAGTACCGCTCCACCTCGATTGGCGTTGTGGGAAGCAAGCCCTCATGGGAGTCTCGCCATTTCCATGCTCGATTATTGGCATCCCAGGCCTGCCAGCCGGGGTCACCCGCATCGCGATAGCTACGTGAATCGAAGGCACCGCAGACGACATCCGGCGGGCTATGCGCTGCGATGGCCTCAGGAAGCCCTTCCAGCCCCTCCTTGGCCATCAGCGAAGCCAACAATAAGGCATGCTCGGCGCCACGCGAGACGCCATAGAGGCCAACGCGAGGCCCGACGCAGGGAAATGCACGCAGTGCGGCCAGCGCTTCGACGCTGCGGTCGAGCGGGTAGTCGTTGATATGCCCCGCGTTCCAGGCGTTGCCACCGCTGGAGTAGCCGAGCGGAAAGGCTAGAAAACCATGGGCGGCCATGATGGCTGCGTTGCGATGACTCCAGCCCGACCAGGCCCCCTCCGAGCCATGCAGGATCATCACGGCCGGGAACGGTCCCTCCCCCGGCGGGCCATAGGTCGTGCCCCACTCGGGCAAGAGACGGCGGACGATTCTTAGCTGCATGAAAGACTCCTGTCGTTAACTCGGTGCTTCCAAGGGGCACGGTATTACTCTTTCAGCTTTGTCATCCTTGCTCTGAAAAGAATCGCTGATGCTGCGCCTGGGACACATGGCTACCGAGACGTCCGCAACAGGTAAGCGAGATGGAGAAAGGGCACCAGCAGCGGGCTGGCAAAGACCCCATATGCGAAGATGATCACCCACTCCGGCGGTTCCCAACCGAAGTTGATCAAGCCGACTAGCACCAGGGAGACAGCCACCAACCCGGCGCCCATGCAGGCAGCCCACCACCACCAAATGAGCCGCGGCCGTCGTCTCAGGTAAGTGACCAACTCACACCACAGCCCCACGATACCCAGTGTGCCACTGGGCACGAAGAGCATGATCGCCAGTTCTTCCAGGCCCCAGGAAAAACCCACCGTGCTCAGCAGGGCCAGGCCAAAGAGCAGGCAGACCGCACTCGCCGGCAGCGCCAGCAAGAGCATCTCTACCCCAATCAGAATGCGGTGGCATAGCTCCTTGTTCATGCTTCCCGCACCCCTATGTCCTTTGAACAGGCCAATGTCGCTCCAGTGCCGAAGTCAGCATCGCCGTCAACGCTCCACCTCACCCAGCTTTTCGAGTTCATCGTCATGCAGGGAAACCAGCAGCGGCTCGCCGCGTTCGTTGACACGGAACCGGCCGTAACGGGCGGGCTCATAGCGCTCGGCATGGCCTTCCTGGAAGAAGAAGGCATCGGTGGCGAACCGCACCCGGCCGTTGCGCACGCGATAGCGAAGACGCATCTCATCATCATCCAAGCTATCTGACTCGGCGCCAAGTCGCTGGAAGCGGGCCACGCGCCGCTCGTCCAGATGCACGACGACATGGCCGTCGGCGGCGCGAATTTCGCCATCGTCCAGGCGTCGCGCGTACAGCGCGTCCTGAATTCGGTTGGCGATTTCAAAGTTCAGCGCCATGTAGTCGCCTTGCATCAGCGAGCGCGGATCCACCGGCGCCAGCGTCAGGTAGACCACCTCGCCCTCGGTCAGGTGGCGTTCCTTGGCCCAGATGGCCCAGTTGACCAGCGCCAGGATCAGCAGCGTGGCGGCCACCACCACGATCTTGTTCCACTTGGCTGACGACGTCATGGCTGCGTGCCCTCCCCTTCGCCATGGCTCTCGTCGGCTGGGGCTATACCCCGCCACCAGCGCCGCAGCGCCCAACGCAGCGATAGCAGCAACCCACCGAGAATGAACAGTATCAGGGCCTTGGTCAGCAGGGTGGCGTCGAGCCAGTAGTAGTAGCTGCCGATGGAGAGCAGCAACAGTAACGCCCCGAGCCCCATGACCAGGCGATTGCCGATGGCGAAGCCCAGCGTCACCACCACGACACCGTGGCTCAAGCCGTGGGCTTGCAGCGAGACCAGCATCAGCACGACAGCGCTGACGTAAGTGATCGCCTGCACGGACCTCGCGACCCGGCGCTCGCCGCGACGAAACACATGCCCTAGCAGCAGCAGCAATGCCAGCGTGCCCAGGGCATCCCCCAGCCACGGCCCCAGCCAGGCCAGCATGTCATTGGGGTAATAACGCCCCAGCAGCAACGACTGACCGAAATGCTCCATCGTCTGTATAGCGAGCAACCCCAGCAGCAACCCGTACCCCCACGCCTGCATCGCCCTTAGATGCAGCGGCCAGCGAAACTCGTTCAGCCAGATCGCGGTCAGCGCCAGTAGCAGCATGCCGCTGGCGACGTCAGGGGCGGCAACGCTCTCGGCCAGGGCCAGGTAGAGCGCCAGGCTCGCCGCGAAGGCTGAGAAGGCGCGGTGGGTCAGGCTGGGCATGACCAGTGCCAGCGCGACCTGCAGCCCCAGCAGCACCCACCAAAAGTTAGCGCTCGCCTCCCCCAAGGCATCCACCAGCGCCCAGGCCACCAGCATTTGACCTGCGAGACTTGCAGCCAATGCCAGGTGCTCCTTGAAATCACCGGGTGGCATCTGCAATACGGCGTAGGCGGCACCGATCATCAGCAGCCCGAGCGCGGCGGCGGTGGAAGTGCTCTCCAGTACGAACATTGCGCCGAGGGCAATGAAACCCAGCAGGAATACGGCGGCAAGCCAGCCAGAGATTGCCTGCAATGCGCGCACGAACCAGGGCGTTTCCTGCACCGACGAGCCAGCTTCGCTTACGTCGACGCCATCCCGCTCCAGCCTTTCCTTCAGTGAAACCGAAGCGCGCTTCATGCCGACATCTCCCCATGAAGCCGCTTGAGCCAGTAGACAGCCGCCGCCCCTAACCCCAGGACCACCACGGCGAGCAGCAGGAAGCCGCCCGCCTCGGTGTGCCACAGCAGGTGCCGGGCGAGAAACAGCGTGATAACCAGGATGAGTGACAGGCAGCCCCCCGCCAACATGAACAGATCCGGCCGCCAGTGGCGATAGGCGGCATAGAGCGCAACCAGCCATGCCGCATACGCCAGCAGGGCCGGCGTGAACGAGACCTGCTCGTCAAGGAACGGCACCATCGCCAGCAGCGTGATCGGCACACCGCTACCCGCCGCCAGCAGCCGCGTGGCCCACCCGGCCGACAGCCAGCGCCGGCGCCGCGCGCCCAGCTCCCACGCCGCCAGCGCCACGGTATTGAGCAGGAACACGCCCCACAGGGCGATCTCATCGCCCACGAACAGGACATCGAACGCCCCGCCCCAAGTGCGGAAGTAGAGCGCAACGGCTAGGTTCAATAGCCCCAGCCACAGCACCCAAAGCACATCGAAACGAGCGACCAGCGTCCAGGGCAGCAGCAGCAGTGCCCAGGTGAAGAACAGCTGCCAGGGATCGGCGCCGGTCTGGTAGACCTGGCCGAACAGCGCCAGCAGCACCCCCAGCAACAGCGACGCCGCGGTCAACGCCACTCGGGCCACTACGTTCCCTTCGGCCCACCAGTAGACGCCGACGGCCGCCACCAGTGCCGCCTGCACCAGGCCGAAGCGCAGCCAGCGCCCCATCTCGCTCCAGTTGTAGGCGACCAGGAACAGTACCCCGAAGGCCAGGGCCAGGCTGCCCAGCCACAGCAGCAGTCGATCCACGAACCGCCGCCAGGCCAGGCCCGAGGGATAAAGTCCAGACAGCGCAACCGCCCGCGCCACCTGTTCGCGGGGTATCGCGCCCCGCTCGATCAATGCCACCAGCTCACGGCGAATCGTCGCCATATCGTTTCCCTGCGTGTGCCGAATCGTCAGAATACCGCTCGCATGTTGCGAGGGAGCGACGCTTTCTCCCTTTCATGGCCCGATCTTACGGCAAGCGCTTCGCTTGACGCCACGTCAGAACTCGCACGCCACGGGCCTCGCCGCACAGCGCCAGCCCGCACGCTCCCCGTCCCGAGTGGGTGAGATACGCAGGCTGAGCTATCTTCACTGCAGGTAGCGATGACCTGTCTTCGATAGCGACGCCAACCTTCCGTCGCGTTTCATCCGCTCTCAAGCAAGGACCGTGAAATGGCCGACCGCATCCTCGTGCTCTATGGTTCCTACCGTTCCGACCGCGCCGGCATTCGCCTGGCCAACTACGCCGTGCGAACCCTGAACGCACACGGCTTCGAAGCGGAGTTGATCGACGCCAAGCAAGTCGATCTGCCGATGCTGGATCGCATGTATAAGGAGTACCCGTCCGGCGAGGCGCCGGAGGCGATGGAAACCCTGGCAAGCAAGATTCGCGAGGCGGATGGATTCGTGTTCGTGACCGGGGAGTATAACTGGGGCATGCAGCCCGGCCTCAAGAACCTGACCGATCACTTCCTGGAAGAATGGTACTGGCGGCCGGCGGGCATCGTGAGCTACTCAGCGGGCCGCCTGGGCGGCGCGCGCTCCGCCCTGATCTGGCACGGCACCCTGGCCGAGATGGGCATGGTGGTCATCTCCAGCTCGGTGACCGTCGGCCCCATCGCCAAGACACTGGACGAGAACGGCACCCCTATCGGCGATGCCGGGCAGTCGCTGGAACGCTCCTTCGCCCGCTTCGTCGACGACCTCGGCTGGTGGGCGGAAGCGGCGAAAAGGCAGAAACAGCGCCGGCCGCTGCCGTTCTAAGTCGCCTGGGCGTATCTCGCATTTCGGCAAGTTCATGGATAATCACTCGGCATGTTCATCACGAAGCGAGCAGACGACCGTGAACCAACTCTTAGCCATGCGGATTTTCGTCCGTGTCGTGGAAACAAGCTCCTTCAGCCAAGCCGCCAGCCAATTGGCGATACCGCGATCGACGGTGAGCAAGTTGGTGTTCGATCTGGAAAGCCATCTCGGCGTCAAGTTATTGCAACGCACCACCCGTGCGGTGGTACCTACGGTGGAAGGCCTGGAGTACTGCCAACATGCCAAGCGCTGGGTGGCGGAAGTCGATTCCGTGGACAACGCCATGCAGGGCAACAGGCTCAAACCCAGGGGGCAGCTACGCATCGATGCCCCCTCGACCTTCGCGACCAGCCTGTTGATCCCCGCCCTGGCAAAGTTTCAGCGCGAGTATCCCGACATTACCGTTGCCTTGGGCATCAGCGACCGAGCGGTAAACATCGTGGGTGAAGGCGTTGACTGCGTCATTCGCGCCGGCCGGCTCGACGACATGGCGATGGTCGGTCGCCATCTTGTCGAACTCGATTACGTCACTTGCGCCGCGCCAAGCTACCTGGAGCGCCGGGGAAGGCCCGCCCATCCCGACGAGTTGGAGAAAGCGCACACGCGGCTGGGATACTTCATCGCCGCCACGGGCAAACCGCTGCCGCTGATTTTCGAACGCGACGCCGAGCGATTCGAAATGCGTGATGGGGACTTTGCAGCCAATGATGGCAACGGTCTGATGGCGATGCTGCTTGCCGGGCTTGGCGTCGGGCAGCACTTTCAGCGCTGCGTACAGTCGCATATCGATTCGGGTGAACTGGTACCGGTACTGACCGAATGGAACCGCCCAGGCATGCCGTTCCACATTCTCTATCCGCCCAACCGACACCAGACCGCCCGCTTGAAGGTATTCATCGAATGGTTACTCACGACCTTTGGCCACAGCCCGGTCGCGAGGCGAGCCTGACGCGAAGGCAAGCCGCTCGCAAGTCAGGCGACGATCGCCGTCACGCGAATCTCGATGCGCATGGCCGGCAGGCCCAGCGCCTCGACACCGACTTGCGTCCAGATCGGCGCGTGACCGGGCATGTAATGACGATACAGCCGAGTCATGGTCTCGTTCACTTCCGGTGGCAGACCGCCGACGTGGTAGGAATTGACGTGTATGACGTGCTCCCAGCCGGCGCCCGCCGTCTCGAGCGTGCGCTCGACGTTGCGGAACGCCTGCTCGATCTCCTCCACCAGCGCTTCCGGAATTTCTAAATCGTCGTTCCAACCGCCCTGCCCGGAAATCTCCACGCGGTTATCGACCTTCACTGCCTGGGAATAATACAACAGCTCCAGCGCCTTATCCCCGTAGCCGGGGGTGACGAAAAACTCGGGTTTGCTCATCGGTTCGAACTCCTCAGCACGTTGATGAGCCAATGCTAGAGCGTCATATTCGCGGGCAGAAGACACGGAACTCGCCATGACTATCCAACTGAGTGGACAATCCCGTGTCATAGCGAAACGCTTAGGCTAGCGCATCGTGGTAAATCTCTCGCAGTCCTGGTTTAAGTCCAGCCGGCCACGCCTACACAACCAGCATCACGACCAATACGATCACCAAGAGCACCAGGTACAGGTTGGCATGCAGGCGATCCGGGATGCGGCCAATGAGGGGAGAAACCAGCTTGATGCCGAGCCATGAGCCGACCACCAGGACCAGGAAGGCCCGCAGGTCAACGTAGCCGGCGTACCAGGCCCCCAGCGTTGCGCTTCTGTCCCCGGCCAGCAGCACATAGGTCGCCGTCCCGACCAGTGCCATAGGCAGCGACAAAGGATTGGCCATGGCGGTCGCTTGGGCCATTCCCGCGCCCCGGCGGCGCATCAGCGGCACCGTCATCACGCTGCCTCCGACACCCAGGAAGGCCGCAACACTTCCAATTGCTACGCCCGCACCGGCCGTCGCGCCTTTCGACATGGTCCGAGCCGGCCGACTCGGCCGGGCCAAGAAGCCGGGCCGAAAGGCACAGTCGAGGATGGTGGCTGCCAGATAGAGAATGAAGGCCCAGCGGACCCACTCACCATGGAGCGACATGGCCGCCGTGGCACCTAAAATGGCGCCCAAGGCGATATAGCCGACCAAGGGCCATAGCGGTCGCCACTCGAGCGTCCGAGCCCGATGGTGACGCAGCGTGGCCAGCGAGGCGGCGACGATCATCACGCCGGTCGAGGTCGCCACGGCGACCTGCATGGCGACAAGTCCGATCGGGCCCTCTACTCCGTTGACGGTGAGCAGGGTGTACAGCAAGGGAACGACGACGAAGCCGCCACCAAACCCGAACAGAGCGGTGGTCACGCCCGCCAAGCCCCCGAACAAGAACAGCAAGAGATACATGATGGCGCTCCGTCAGAACGAACGAGCGCGCAGGATATATCTTGACATTACTGGCCATCTTTCGAGAGTGCGCCAATAATACTTTCATTTCAGCCATCATGGATTTGCCATGCGCAACGTAGCACTGGATAGCGTCGATGCGACGCCACGAGAGGTGCTTGCCATCGGCACCGACTACCTGCACGGCGCCCTACTGGAAACCCATACCCACCGGCGAGCCCAGTTTCTCTACGGCATGACGGGACTGATGGAGGTCGGTACCGACGATGGGGCCTGGGTGGTGCCACCTTATAGCGGGGTGTGGATTCCTGCTGGAAAGCCGCACCGTGTACGCATGCTTGGGGTCAGCACGCGCAGCCTGTATATCGAACCGGAGGCCTCGCCGCGTCACACCCGGCACTGCGAGGTTCTGATCGTCAGCCCACTGCTTCACCAGTTGCTGCTCGCTTCCGCCGAGGTGCCCGCGAGCTATGACGAAAGCGGTCGCGACGGCGCCTTGCTACAGCTCGTCCTGCATGAGCTGCATCAGGCGGCGACCCTGCCGCTCTTCGCCCCCCTGCCCCGCGACCCTCAACTCGCACGACTATGCGCGGACTTCCTGCGGCGGCCCTGCATCCAGACATCACCGGTCGAATGGGCGCGGCGTTTGAACAAGAGTCAGCGCACCTTCACCCGCTTCTTCAGGCAGCAAACCGGCCTGTCGTTCGGTGCATGGCGCCAGCAGGCCTGCCTGCTGGCGGCACTGCCCAAGCTGTCGGCCGGCGCATCGATCACCGCCGTCGCCCTGGAGCTGGGCTATGACAGCCCAAGCGCCTTCTCCACCATGTTTCGCAAGGCATTGGGCCAACCGCCGTCCGATTTCGTGGGTACGTCCCACCCGAATCACGGCGTCACACGAGAGCAATGGCGTGGGCGCATCGGTGCGGCCTGACCCAAGTGCCGCGCTACCACGACGAGAATGCCCTACGCGAAGGGCGTTCTACCCTAACCGACGACATCATGCGCTACCGGTTATTCGTCGACTGGGTCAGCGAGGTTTATGCGGGGATGTCCGGAGCAGCCGCCACCTGATCCAGAGCTTGTCGTATTCGTCGTGGCGACGCCACCAGACACCCTCCGCCTCGTTACGCCCCTGGCAGTCAGTGGCAATGCCATGCCTTGCATTCACGCGGAAGCCTCGTCATCGTGGCTATCCGGTTCCGCTGTCGGACGCACACGTGGCTTTTCGCCCTTGGCGATATCGTGATGACTGATGACCACCACCTCCCGCGGCCACCAGTCGGGGTGATTGTCCCGGATGAAAGCCATCAGCCTCTCCCTGATATTCATCTCCGCTATCCAGCCGGCGAAGGGGTCGGACGCCATAAGGTAACAGGCAATCGTCTGGGCCCTCTCGGTCTGCCCGGTGACGTAGCAGCACAACTTGTGGGGCTCGACGACATTGTCCTCTTCCTCGGCATATTCCAGGAACTTCTCCCGGATGACCTGGATGTCGGCGCTCAAATGGAGCGTCATCTCAAGAGTCCGGTACATCTTGGCGCTCTTGACGGACAGATTCTCGAAGGGCTTGGAGACGAAGTAGGTCACCGGCACGATCAGCCGACGCTCGTCCCAGCTCCTCAGCCGGATGAAGGTGTAGAAGATGCCCTCCACGTAGCACCACTGCCCTTCGAACATCACCAGATCGCCGATGCGGATGGGCTTGGCCAGCGACACCTGAAATGAGGACAGGATGTTGCCCAGCACCGCCTGGCCCGCAATGCCCACCAGCACCGCCAGAACACTGGCCGACGCCAGAAGCGACATTCCCAGCGTCTCGAAGAGCTGGATCTGACTCAGCACGTAGACCGAAACGGCGGTCACCGTGATCAGGATGATGACCCGACGCAACGCGTACAGCGTCGTTAGCAACTTGCGATCGTCCTTGGGCTTGGTGTCGTCGATTTCGCCCACCATCCGCCGCGTCACCTTGAGCAGAATGGTATCCACCAGGCGAAGCGCGATCGTCCCGACCCCCCAGGCCACGATAAGGATCAGCAGCACGCGAATGAAGGTGGTGGCCATGGCCGTGAACGAGACCACGTAGTCGAGGAGCATCTGGGCCACGAGCGACATGACGAGCAGCGCCGTAGGGCCCCGAATCCTGCCGGCGAAAATGCTTGGCGCGCCGTTGGGGAACCACCGAGCCAGCAATCCGACCAGGCCGAAGATGCCCCATCCCACCAGGCCGATTACCAGCAGGAACACCGGGATGGCGATCCACTCCCAGATCTCGAGCACTCCGAAGGAGGCCTTGAAACGCTCCGGAATATACGACTCCATCAGCGAGGGGCCGTACTCCTCATACAGCAGCGGGATCGACGAGATGCTATCCGGCGTGATCAGCCAGACCGGCTCCTCGTCGTCCGCCCGATACCGCCCCAGGCGAATGTCGTAGGTCTGCCCATTCGCCTGGAGCGACGCCAGCTCGAGGTTTCGGCGTGGCTTACCGGTCATGGGGTGCTGGCCCGAGGGGTCTTCAATGGCAGCGTCCGGTCGCCCCGAAAGGTTGGAGGCATCGATCCACTCGCCACGCCGGAAGACCGTCGCCAGCTGTCTGGCCAACTGCGCGCCGCGCTCCTGTTGCTCATTACGGTCCAGCTCGGAGAGGTTGAGAAGGTGCGCCGCCGCAGTGAAATTTTCCTCTTCGGTGAGTTCCAGAAAATTCCGGATCGCTTCGCGTGGCGTCTGTCGCTTGACCTCCTCAGGTGGCTCGTCAAGTCCAGCGTTCAAGGTCTCGACAGTGAACCACTGCGTCTCCTCGCTCTCGCTATCCTGTTGCTGTTGCTGTTGTTGCTCCTGTTCCTGCGCCATGCCCAGGCCGGAAAACGAGAGTGACACTGCCAACACTAGCCACAGGAGCCACGAGCCGTTTGCTTTCATACCCTTACTTCCCGATTAAAACGTACCGACTGCCATTTCCCTGGCAGCGCTGTTTCAGGCCCAACGGACCTGAGCTTGACATCAGGCTACCCGAATATCGGACTGATCGAAGTACAGCTTAATGCCTAGCGCCTCGTCCAGCCTGGTACCGGCAACGAATTCGACCGTTGACGGACCGCACGGCCCGAGCGGTTGAATCGCCATGCATGGCCCATGGCCTAAGTGACAGCGGTTTCGGCCGCACTTCGTTCTCATGAGCGCAGGGTACCGCATTGCTCTAATACAGAGAACGTTATAACATAACAAATAATTCAAACGCGCCGGACGACCCGAGCCCACCGGGGCTGATGCCCCACGAAGCCATCGCTCGGCAAGACGCCCGGCACGATTGCCTCCCCTTCCAGCGCTCATTCCAGGTGCCACCCGAAAATTGCGCAGCCTCCCAAGCCAAGGAGTTGAAGAATGAGAAGATCTACCTTGAGCCTAACCCTCCCCTTGCTGGCCGCCGGGCTGGCAGCCGGCAGCGCCCAGGCCGAGGAGGCCACAGCCTGGCGGTTGTTCATCGCCGACCACAGCGAGCCGGTAGTCCATGTCATCGACGCGGTGGAAGGCGAGCAACTGGCGTCGTTCGACATTCGTGGCCCGGCGTCGCTCTATCGCAGCCACAACGGCGAAGCCGTGTATGCGGTGCAGGGCTCGGCCGATGTCGTCACCGCCATTTCCACGGGCATCGCCTTTCATAACCACGGTGACCACGCCGATATCGAGGTCGAGGCGCCGCGGCTACTGGGAATCGAGATCGAAGGTGAGTACCCGGTGCACTTCGTGGAGCACCAAGGTCATTGGGCCGCATTCTTCGACAAGGAAGGCGTTGCCAGGATCTTCCGCGAGCGCGATGCACTGGCGGGAAGTGTCGAACTGCGTGAAGTGGATGTGGGCTCTCCCCACCACGGCGTGGTCGTGCCCTATGGCGACTACGATCTAATCTCCGAGCCGCACCCCGAGGACCCCTCGAACCTGCCCATCGGCATCCGGGCACAGGATCGAAACGGCACTCCGCTGGGCGAACTGGCCGAATGCCCCGAGCTGCATGGCGAGGCGATGACGGGCAACCTGATGGCCTTCGCCTGCGAAACGGGCCTGCTGATCGTTCGCTCGGAGGGTGGCGAGCCATCCATCGAACATCTGCCCTATGCCGAAACCCTCCCGGAGGGCAAGACGACCACCCTGGTCGGCGGCCACGGGCTGCAATACTTCCTGGGCAACTTTCTCGACAGCCCGGACCAGAACGCCGTGGTGCTGATCGATCCGAGCGAAGAGGAAGCCTTCCGCCTGGTCGAGCTGCCCACTCGCCGCGTGCACTTCGCCGTCGACCCGATCCGGGCCCGCTACGCCTATGTGTTCACCGAAGACGGCCAGCTCCACCAGCTCGACGTACTCGCCGGCGAGATCCGCCAATCGCTGCGGCTCACCGCCCCGTACTCGATGGACGGCCACTGGGGAGACCCGCGCCCGCGTGTGGCAGTGGCCGGCGAGCATGTCTTCGTGACCGACCCGCTCGAGAGCAAGCTGCACCAGGTGGAAGCCACGAGCTTCGAGAAAGTCGGCGAGGTAGAAGTCGAAGGCACGCCCTTCAGCATCGTGGCCGTAGGCGGTACCGGCACGGATCATGACCACAGCCATTGAAGACCGCCCGGGGCGAGTCGGCAAGCGCCGGCCCGCCCTCTTTCTCTTTCACTCTCCCCTTCCCCGCTCTCCCTCCCTCGTCAGAACGTCATGCCAACCGTGGCTAACACGCTGCGCGGCGCACCGGGGAAGGTGGGCACGAACGAGCCACCGGAATCGTAGTAACGCTTGTCCCCAAGGTTCTGCACCATCATCTGCACCCGGTAGCGCTGCCCTTCCCCGAATCGGTAGATCGCATTGGCATCCCAGCGCGTGTAGGAAGGCAGCTCGAAGCTGTTGGCGGTGTTGGCCTCGCGCGTGCCCACGTAGATGGCGCCGAGCCCCACGCTGAGCCCCGAGGCACGGCCGGCGAAATCGTAGGTGGACCAGAAGCTGGCGGAACGACGCGGCGCATTGGCCACCAGGTTACCGACCAGCGCGGGGTCGCTGTCCTCGGTGATCTCCGTCTTGAGTTCCGTATAGCTGGCCAGAAGGCGCCACTGCGGCGTGACGGCGTAGGGCACATCCAGCTCCCAGCCGCGGCTGCGCTGCTCGCCGACCTGAATCACGTAATTGAAGTCGTCCGGGTCCGACACCACACCGTTGCGACGGCGAATGTCGAACAGCGCCAGCGTGGGCTCCAAGCGGCCATCGAGCAGGCTCAGCTTGGTGCCCACCTCGGTTTGCCGCCCCCGCGAAGGAGACGGCAGGTTGCCCTCGCGCAGCATGCCGTTGGAGGGCTCGGTGAGGAAGGACTGCGCCCAGCTGGCATACAGCGATACCTCCTCGCTGGGCGTCCAGGTGAGACCGACGCGGGGCGAGAACGCCTCGTCGGTACGTGTCAGGCGCCCTTCCACCGGCAGGTACTCGGCCCTGGCGCCGCTGCGCGAACGATCGTAGCGCCCCCCCAGCAACAGCCGCAACTGGCTGCCGAGCTTCAGCTCGTCCTGCAAGTACAGCCCGACGTTGTGACTGTCGTAGTGCGAAGCGTCGTAAGGCTCCAGCGGGCCGCTGGGGGCCAGGCCATGCACCGGGTCGTACAGGTCGATCGGCAGGTTGACCGGGAAGCCCCCGGGGCCGAGGAAGGCCTGGGCCTCGAAGTCCCACTCGTCGTAGTGGTAGTCGGCGCCCAGCAGCACGCGGTGCCCCACCGCCCCCGTATCGAAGCGGCGCGACACCTCCGCCATCACCGAGGCGTCGGTCTGCTCGTCGATGCTGCGCTGGCGGCGGCGGTTGACCTGGGGGTCGTCCGTGTCGGCCCCGCTGATCGGCTCGAAGCCGTAGGGGTACCACAGCGCATCGGTGCGCGCCCACGACGCCTGCATCCCGCTGTGCAGCTCCCAGCCGCTGTCGAAGGCATGGTCCAGCACGACGGAAGCCAGCGCGCTTTCGTTCTCCAGGCGTGCGTCCGGCTCGGCATAGTTGTTGTGAATCGGCACCTCGAGGAACAGCGGACTGTTGCCGAAGCCGCGGTCGAATGACGAGTCGCGCCGCCCCAGCTCCAGTTCGGCGGTGAGCGTGGTCTGCGGCGTGGGCTGCCACTGCACCACCGGTGAGATGAACTGGCTTTCGGCCTCCATGAAGTCACGGAAGCTGCCGCTATCCTGCCACGCCCCGGTGACCCGGTAGCTGACGGTATCGCTCAGTGGCCCCGTGGTATCGAAGGTGCCGCGGTAGAAATCGTAGCGCCCGCCGGTCAGGTCGAGACGCGTTTGCGCTTCGTCCAGCGGCTTCCTGGTAACCAGGTTGACCACCCCGCCCGGCTCGAAGCGGCCGTAGAGCGCGGAGGCCGGCCCCTTGAGCACCTCGATCTGCTCGATGTTCACCAGTTCGTCGACCGGCGCGAACACACTGCGGCGAAAGCCGTTCTTCAGGTTCGCCGAGGTGGCGAAACCGCGCAGGCGGAAGCGGTCGTTGCTGCCACCCCAGCCGACCTGTGGCGTGACACCGGGCACGGTGCGCACGGCCTCGCCGAAGGTGGTGACGCCCCGATCCTCGATCAGCTCACGGGTCACCGTCTGGATGGAGAAAGGCGTTTCCTTGACCAGGGTATCGCTCTTGTTGGCCGTAGGCGCCACCACGTCGCGGTAGGCGCGCTCGCGCGTGCCCAGCACAGTGATCGCCTCCAGCTCGTAGTCGGAGCCGCTCGTCAGCTCCTGGGCACCAGCGCCTGCCACGGGCAGGCCGACCAACAGCACGAACGAGGCACGCAGGCACACGGGGCCGAAGCGCGCGGCAACGGCACCAGGACAAAGGGAAAGTTTTATCGTGTTCACCATCGATCCTTACGAAGGAAGTGAAGTCCTGACCGCAACCTGGAGCGGTACGCGACAGGTTTTGTGTTTTTATGCAATGTAATAACATTGCACTAAACCTTCCCAAAAATTCAAGCGAACAACAATCAATGGCCCTACCCCGGCACTCAAGCTTGGCAACCGTCGCGACCTGACTCAGCGCTTGTCGTACTCGTCGTGGCGGCGCCACCATATACCCGTCTCGTTGCGCCCCCTGGGAGCGCGATCGAGCCACTGATACATACCCCACAGGCCATCCAGCCCGCGCGCATAGGTGGAATAGGTGTGGTAGATGATGTCATCTGCGAGCACGAATGCGCTCATGCCCGGTCTTTCGCGCGTGTACGCGGCCTTGTCCGTTCCGCTCATGGCAGCGCCAACACTGTCCCCATCGGGTATCGATCGCGAGGGTATCTCGGTGACAGGCTGGTCGCTATCGCGTAACTGACTCGCCGGCTCGCGCCGGTAGTTGTATTCGATACTATCCTCGCGCTGCTGCTCCTCGGTGATCGAGACATTGAAGTCGAAGTTGAAGTCGCTGCCAAATGAGGACGCCCAGGGAAAGGTCCAACCCATCCGCCGTTGGTACGCCTGCAGCTTCGCGAGCGGCGCCCGCGACACCGCCCACAGCATCACGTCATGGTTGGCCAAGTGGTCGGTGATGCCATTGAAGCCATCCGCGATCGCCGAGCAGGATGGACAGCCCACCGTGTAGTCGGGCCCGAACATGAAGTGGTAAACGAGGAGCTGCGAACGCCCGCGAAAAAGATCCACCAACGCGGCGCTTCCTTCGTCGGTCTCGAATCGGTACGCCTTGTCGATACGGACCCATGGCAGCGCTTGCCGTCGCCGCGCCAGTTCGTCGCTGCGTTGCGTCAACTCCTTCTCAGCCTGTAGCAGTTCGAGCCGTGCTGCCAGCCACTCTTCACGTGTTCCGATCATGTGTGTCGTCATCGTTTTTCTCTCCCTTCGCCAGTGCCACTGTTCGTTCCATCCCAATAAGACGCGCTCCTTCGCGGTCATGAGATACCTTTAGTGCCAGATAACCGAACGGTGGGAGTAACAAGTTTGGCGGGATTCCGATGGACTCACTGATCATGGCCGCGGCACGTGCGCTCACCGTGGGTGACCCCCTCGGCGCCCTGAACCTGGTCGCCCTGCGTGACGACGCGCCTGCGCTCGCGCTACGCGGGATCTCGATGGCGCAGCTCGGCGATTTCGCCAGCGCCAAGCGGCTCCTGCGTCGTGCAGCGCGCGCCTTCAGCCCGAAGGACGCCGTGGCCCGCGCGCGGTGCATCGTCGCCGAAGCCGAGATCGCCCTCGTCTCGCGCGACCTGGGCGGGTCCGCCAGGGCCCTCGACACGGCACGGGCGACGCTCGACGCGTACGGCGACCGGGTCAACGCCGCGCATGCGCGGCATCTCGAAGCCCGCCGCTTGCTGCTCATAGGGCGCTTCGACGAGGCGGAACGCATGATCGCCGATCTCGATCTTTCCCCCTTCCCGCCCGCCTTGAGAATCGCCCACGAACTCGTGGTGCTGGGCATCGCGACGCGCCGCCTGCGCACCCAGGCTGCGCGTGACGCCCTCGCCCGGGCCGAGCGCGACGCCCAGCGTGCCGGCATTCCCGCGCTGACGGCGGAAGTCGAAAGCGCCCGCCACGTGCTGGACACTCCCGCCGCACGCCTGGTGGCGCATGGCGAAGAACGGCTCCTGCTGCTCGACGAGGTCGAAGCCCTGCTGGCGTCGAAGGCGCTCGTCGTGGACGCCTGTCGCCACGGCGTGCGTAGCGCTGACACGACGGTCTCACTCACCGGCCGCCCCGTGCTGTTCGCCCTCGCCCGTCTGCTGGGCGAAGCCTGGCCGAGCGACGTGCCGAGGGAGACGCTCATCGCCCGGGCATTCCGCACGGCGTACGCCGACGAGTCGCATCGTGCGCGGCTGCGTGTCGAAATCGGGCGCCTTCGCTCGGCGCTTGCTTCGCTCGCCGACGTGCGCGCGACGAAACGTGGCTATGCGCTGATACCGCGCCACGCTCCTGAAGTCGCGGTACTGGCACGGCCGTTCGAAGAGAAGCACGCCGCAGTGCTCGCCCTGCTGGCGGACGGCGAGCCGTGGTCGAGCTCGGCCCTGGCGCTTGCGCTCGACACCAGCCAGCGCACCGTGCAGCGCGCGCTCGATTCGCTGGCGGAAGAAGGCAAGGTGCAGGCGTACGGGCGCGGGCGGTCGCGCCGCTGGCTGACCCCGCCGCTGCCGGGATTCACGACAACCTTGTTACTCCCCGGTTTCCTGCCGGGTGATTAGGCTGACAACACCTACCGAGTAACGAGGACTACGCAATGAACCGCTCCACCGCTGAAATTCTCCGTGAATATGGCCCGTTCCCCGGCGTCGAGAACGTGCACGGCGTCACGTTCGATGGCCAGCACGTCTGGTTCGCTACCGGCGACACGTTGAGCGCGCTCGATCCTGCAAGCGGACAGACATCGCGACACCTTGAAGTCTCCGCACAGGCGGGCACGGCCTTCGACGGCCGGCACCTGTTCCAGATCGCCGATGAGCGTATCCAGCGAATCGACCCCGACAGCGGACGCGTGCTCGCCACGATCCCGGCTCCTCCGGGCGGTGGTCACTCCGGGCTCGCCTGGGCCGAAGGAGCACTCTGGGTGGGGCAGTATCGTGAGCGGAAGATCCGGCAGCTCGACCCCGATACCGGAGCGATTCTGCGCACCATCGAGACCAACCGCTTCGTTACCGGCGTCACCTGGGTGGATGACGAGTTGTGGCACGGTACGTGGGAAGACGACGCAAGCGATCTGCGGCGCATCGATCCCGACACGGGCGAGGTACTGGAGAGTCTCGAGATGCCGCCGGGGATGGGAGTGTCGGGGCTCGAAGCCGATGGCGATCGGTTCTACTGCGGAGGCGGAAGCAGCGGTAAGCTGAGGGTCGTCCGCCGTCATCAAAAATAAACGAAAAACCTTTTGACCCACGGTGCCCAAGCGTGACACCTTGGGTCAGCTGGTAAGCAAGTGGCATAGTTTCAGTAGCGTTCGAATTCTTTCGGCAGCCTGTAAGTTATCCCTGTTCACCCGCTACACATCTGGGTAACACCAGGAACATTGCAAGGCGCGATTGCGCGAAAGGATTCAAGACATGGCAACTGGTACAGTGAAGTGGTTCAACGACTCCAAAGGTTTCGGTTTCATTACTCCTACCGATGGTGGCGATGATCTCTTTGCCCACTTCTCCGAAATTCAATCGGAAGGCTTCAAGTCCCTGCAGGAAGGTCAAACCGTCTCCTTCGACGTGACCCAGGGCAAGAAAGGCCTCCAGGCTTCGAACATCAAACTCGCCTGACCGAACGGTCACGAGTTTTCGAACCTTCCCGGTTCGATATCAAGGCCCGCCTAGGCGGGCCTTGTTGCGTTCAGGGGCTGGCGTGGCGGAATTAATTTCAGCAAAACCAGGCGGTTAAAACCGACGCAAAAAATAAAAAAGAAAACTTTTGACCCATGGCACCCAAGCATGACACCGTGGGTTCAGCTGGTAGCAAGCAGTACGGTTTCAGTAGCGTTCGGATTCATTCGGCAGCCTGTAATTGAACCTTGTTTTACCCGCGGCACATCTGGGTAAAACCAGGAATATTGCAAGGCGCTAAATGCGCGAAAGGATTTATTATGACGACTGGAACAGTCAAGTGGTTCAACGATTCCAAAGGTTTCGGCTTCATTACTCCCGCCGATGGCGGTGACGATGTCTTTGCCCATTTCTCCGAAATTCAGGCAGAAGGCTTCAAGTCCCTGCAGGAAGGTCAAAGCGTCTCCTTCGACGTGACCCAGGGCAAGAAAGGCCTTCAGGCTTCGAACATCACACTCGCCTGACCTAACGGTCACGAGTTTTCGAACCTCCCCGGTTCGATATCAAGGCCCGCCTAGGCGGGCCTTGTTGCGTTTGGCCCTACTCGGCCAAAGTCGCTCGCCCTGAGCGGCGCTTACGAGCCGCCTCGCATGGCGTCGGACTCAGTAGCCACGGTGAAGCGCTGGCGCACATGGGCAGGGCGCTCGAGCTCGTCGACCAGGGCGATGGCGTAGTCCTCGAACGAAATGCTGGAGCCGTTCTCATCGGCCAGCAGTCCTTATCTATCGATTCCCTCTTTACCCTTACGTGACACGGAACCCTGTAGGCCATAACTGACCATCCTGTAAGTCATGTCTCAACCTGGCCCTGGCCGGTAGCCAGCGGTGCGAAGCGCGCGATAATCGACAACCACACCATGGGGCACGGTCAAGGCATAAGGAGAAATTCATGGATCTAGCGAAGATTGGCGACAAGGTGGCCTGCTCCTGCAAGGGCGGACCGCATCGCATCGTTTCCGGTGCCTCCACGGCCAAGGTAGACGGCATTCCCATCGCCAGGGTCGGCGACAAGAGTTCCTGCGGCGCCAGCATTACCGTCGGCGTCGCCTGGTATCCCATCGAGGGCTCGCCTGCTGCCGTTCATGGCAGTGCCACGTCCTGCGGCGGCCAGGTCATCACGGGTTGCAGCACTCAGGTTGGTTAGCCCCGCGCTGCGGCTCGATGAAGGCTACCTTCAGATTGGCGATATCCTCTCGACATTGAGCGTGAGCGCCTTGAAGCGCTCGCCCCTCATCGCCTTGTAAGATATACACTGTATGTCTACGGTGTATATATGAGACGCTCAATGGCGGGTTCCGGAATGATCACAACGCTATCACTGACAGCGCTGCTCCTCGTGGCGGTGACGATGGGTCTCTCGCTCGCGCACGCCCTGGAATTTCCCGGAAAGCTACGGCTCGATGAGCCGACCTACCGGGCGGTGCAGGCAATCTACTACCCAGGCTTCACGATCGGAGGGCTCATCGGCGAAATCGGAGGGATGCTGGCGCTTATTGCTCTGCTCATACTGACGCCCACGAATGCCGAGCGATTCTGGTGGATCGCCGCGGCGCTCGGCTTCCTGCTCGTTGGCCATGCGGTTTACTGGGTCGTCACCCATCCGGTGAACGCGGCGTGGCTGAAGGAGACGAGCCTCACCGGCGTCAGCGAGACGTTCTTCGGCTTCCTTTCCGCACCGGATGCCGATTGGCGGCACATGCGAAACCTTTGGGAGTATTCCCATGTCGCACGGGCAACGCTCCACATGCTCGGCTTCCTTTCGATGGCACTGGCCCTGATTCGCTAGGAGTAAGCGCGGTGTCTCCCTCAAGTAGAGCAAGAAAGACGGCGCGGGGCGCTTCCAAGGGGAAGTCACGCAATCTCACGCGCGACAAGGTAATCGCCGCTGGCTTGGCACTGATCGATGAAGCCGGCGCCGATGCGATTACCATGCGCGGTCTAGCCGAGGCGGTTGGTGTGACGCCAATGGCGCTCTATAACCATTTCAGCAGTAAGCGTGCGCTCCTCTCGGCCGTGGCGGAAAATGTCATATCCGCTGCTGATTTCGACGGGCAGCACGCCAACTGGCGCGATCAAGTTCACCATTGCTTCAGCGTTCTTCGCAGTCTCTGCCTCCAGCACCCTGGCCTGCCGCGCCTCCTGGAATTCGAAGGCGCTGCGCCTGCATCGGTGTTCGCGCCCATGGAGGTCACGTTGCGAGCGCTCCGTGAGGCGGGCCTGGGCGATATCGACAGCGCGCGAACCTATTTCCTACTGGTCAGTTTCACCCTCACCCAGGCGGCGTACCAGGCTCGGCGGGTTCCCGATCTGGAACCTTCCGCACAGATCCGCGCCGAGCGCATCGCTGGCCGCGGCTACGAGGCTATCGAGCATCTGGCGTGGCCGGAGACGTGGGATTTCGACGCGAGCTTCGAGTTCGGAATTACACTGATCCTCAACGGCGTCGAATCGATTGCTGCTGGCGACGAAGGGCGGCATGCCCCCTCCTAGCCGATGCGAACGGCCCGTGGGGTTGCAGTCCGAGCAGAACGCTTGTGAACTTTAGTGACTCTAGCGGGAGGCCTCGTCCCCTTCCCCATTCGACAGACGGAAGCGAAGCCCCGGTTCGGCCTGCTCGGCTGTGAGGCGCCAGCCATGCGCCAGGGCGATCTCCTGGCAGATGGCCAGGCCAAGTCCCGCTCCGTGGTCCCGCCGATGCGCGGCGCGCCAGAAGCGTTCGAATAGCAGGGGCAGTTGTTCTGCATCGACGCCGGGGCCTCTGTCCCGCACGGTTACCGTATCGCCCTGGATCTCTACGCTGACGGAGGTCTGCGCGGGGGCATGCTGGATGGCGTTCTCCAGCAGATTCTTCAGCAAGGTGAAACAGGCCGCGCGGTCCGCTTTCCATTTCACGTCGCCGACAGCACGCACCGCCAAGTGCACGTCAGCGGTTTCCGCCATGCGTTGCAAGTAGGAAGCGGCATCGTGGGCGACCTCCTGCATCCCGACGGTGGTGAAGTGGTAGTTGTGCGCCTCGCTGGCTTCCGCCAGGAGCAGTAGCTGCTGCACCTGGCGGGTCATGTACTCGACGTCGCTCAATAGCGAGTCGCGGTCGTTCTTGCCCTCCTCTTTCAACTCGATCTGCGCGCGGATCAACGCCAGCGGTGTCTTCAACTCGTGTGCTGCGTTGCCGAGAAACTCCTGCTGCACACGGTAGCCTCGTTCGAGGCGCTCCAAGGCCCGATTGAAGCTGTCCACGAGAGGGGCGATCTCCGTGGGCACCGCTTCCGTCTTCAGCCGGGCATCAATGGAACGCGGCGAGATGGTCGCGGCGGATTCCGATAAGTCTCGCAGCGGCTTGAGGGTATAGCGCAAGGTGATATAGGCACACAAGCCGAAGGCGACGAACAGGACAGCGCCGAATACCGTGACGCCGGCGACCACCTGCGGCCAGGCAACGGTATAGACGACATCCATGAACCTCGCACTGACGGCGAATTGCAAATACCACCTTCGCCCATCGTAAACGAGGGGCTCGGTGGCGCCGTAGAAAGTGTTTCCCCCATGCTCGAAGGTGAAGTTTCCGCGCGCCAAGCGAAGCAGATCGCCATCGGAAGGCCAGAATTCCTCTCCGGCACTTGAGAAGACGACCGTGTTTCCAGCTTCATCCAGGATCCGATAGGCCGTCTCGCGCTGAGGGCCCTCGTATAGCCAAGCGCGGTCGTCCATGCTCGAGTCGAACCCGACGGGTCTGCCACTGCTGTCGAATTCGATATTGTCCGCCATCCCCTCCGCGGCGTCGGCCAGATCCATCCGGGCCAGCATGTTGCTCTGGATCACCACTACTGCAGCGATCACCAGCAGCACGATGCTGAGCACCATCCCCGCCACGTAGGCCAGCAGCACCTTCAGGCTAATGCTATTCAGCGGGAGCATTTTCACGCAGCGCATACCCCAGCCCCCTGATGTTGACGATGCGCTGCCGTGAACCGATGGCGAGCAGCTTGCGACGTAGACGGTGCAGGGCCACATCCAGGGCGTTCGGCGTGACCGCGTCGCTCAGCCCCCAGGCCGCCGCCTCCAGCGCGCTGCGACGCACCACCTCCTCGTGCTTGTGTAAGAGCAGCTGCATGATATGCAGCTCCGCGGGGGCGAGGGTGATGCTTTCGTCTCCCCTGCATAGAACACCGGCTTCGGGGCGCAGCGTCAGGTCGCCGTGGCTGGGATCGATCGGGTGAAACTCCACTGGGCGGCGCAGCAGCGCGCGGACGCGTGCCACCATCTCGTCCATGGCAAACGGCTTGGGCAGGTAGTCATCGGCCCCGGCTTCGAGACCCTGTACCCGATCATGCAGCGCATCGCGCGCCGTTAACACCAGGCAAGGCACGCCGAGGCCGACGCGGCGCATCTTCTGCAGCAGGATGAGGCCATCCCCGTCCGGCAACCCCCGGTCGAGAACCAATGCCTGGTAGGGCATCTGCTGGACGGCGGCCCATGCGGCATCGATGCGCTCGGCCACATCGACGGCGATGCCAGCGGTTTCCAGCCCCTTGCACATTAGCCGGGCCAGCCGATCATGGTCCTCGACCAAGAGTATTCGACTCATCAGAAGCGGTAGAGATAGCCAAGGTACACGCTATTAGTGGTCGAGCGATCCACCAGCGGACTGTCCTTGATCTCATCCGCCAGGCGCGTCACTTCGACGCCCATGAGCACCGAGTGGTGCTTATCGAACATGTAGACGCCACGTACTCCTGCCTCGATGTTAGTTGCGGACTCCCCGGCATAGGCAGGCCGATCGAAGCGAACCTCATCGTCGCGAACGCCGAAATAGTAATCGATTGTCTTAGCGTCCTGCCAGCTCGCGCCCACGTGCGGCGTAAGCAGGAAATGCTCTCCGAAGTCCCAGGTTCTCTCCAGGCCGACATTGATGAGTTGGCCCTTGCTGTTGCCCGACACGTCAGCAAGCCATTCGGCGCCGAAATCAACGAAATCGCTGCTCCACTCCATCTTGGCACCCGCCCAGAAGCCACCTTTGCGCTCGCTCATGCCATCGAGGATATCAGCGTCGCCTTCTTCATAGCCGCTGCCGTCATACTGGACGACGATACCAAAGTCGAGCTCTTGAGAATCGCTGATATCGAGGCTCGGCAGCTTGAATTCGATCTCCGGGCCAAAGAGATGAATGTACCGATTCTCAACCTCAAGCAGCGGCAGGGGCTGGTTGTCCCGACCGATACCGGCGTAGGGCTCCTGCTCGCTCATTACGCCGAGCCCCAGCCCCCAGGTCGTGGTGGACGACTCGGCGTCGTTCGGCTCTTGGGCCAGGGCCGTCGCCGAGGTGCAGAGACCAACGGCGAGCACGGAGACGGCCGCCATACGTGAGACAGAGGCGGAGGAGATCGAGTCAAGTGGGGATATTAGAGACATGAGCGTTTTCTCGTGAGTTGTTAAAAGAAGCCCACTTTCGCAGCCGCCTACTTACGGAAAACTTACCGAAACACCCAATCGATCCAAAGCCGCCAGTAAGTCTTCTGAAAGACGCATTACGGGAAAGTCTCGTCCCATGAGACGAGGACACCGCATGTTCCCAGCCACCGATGTCATTCCCGTTGCCTCCATGTCCCGCCAACGAGGTGTGGCAGACATCAGGACGCTTCCCGGCCGCAAGCCGCGTTTGCTTGCGATCTGGCTCGTCATTGCCACCGCCGCGCTGCTCGCCGGCTGTGCATCGACTCAACCCGCAACCATGCCCGGCAGCGCCGCAGCGCCCGTTGCCGCGCAATGGCACGCTCCGTTGCCTCACGGCGGTCAGTTGGGGGACCTGAGCCGCTGGTGGGCGCAATTCGACGATCCCTTGATGCTGCGCCTCATCGAGGCCGGTCAGCAGGTCAGCCCGACAGTGGCGCAGGCAGCCGCCCGCATCGCCGATGCCCAGGCCGCACGCGTGGCGCAGAGCGCCGCCCTGCTGCCCTCGCTGGACGCCAGCGTGAGCGCGAGCCGGGGACGACCGGACCTGGACACGCCGGTCGGCACCGAAACCTCGGCAAGCTTGCAGCTCGGCTGGGAGCTGGACCTGTTCGGCGCAGGCCGTGCCGCCGCTGACGCCGCACGTGCCCGGCTCGAATCCAGCCAGGCCGGTTGGCATGACGCCCGAGTTTCGGTCGCTGCCGAAATTGCTACGACATACGTCGAGCTGCGTGCCTGTGAGGCCTTGGTCCGACAGGCCGAAATCGATACCCAATCGCGAGTGCAGACGGCGCAGGTCACTCGCCTGGCTGCGGACAAGGGCTTCCGCCCCCCGGCAGAGGCGGAACTGGCGAATGCCAGCGCAGCCCAAGGCAACGTAACGCTGATTCAGCAGCGAACGCAATGCGAACTTCTCATCAAGGCCCTGACTGCCCTTGCGTCGCAGGACGAGGCACCGCTGCGGCGCGAACTCGCCACCACAACCGGCCGGCTGCCACAGCCGGCCAAACTCACCGTCACGGCAATGCCGGCCGAGGTGCTGGCGCAGCGCCCCGATATCATCGCGGCGGCGAATGACGTGCTGGCCGCGAGCGCCGATTCGGATCAGGCGCGTGCGCAGCGCTGGCCCCGAATTACGCTGGCCGGAAGCATCGGCACGACACGCATCGCCAGCGGGGGCATCAGCACCAATGGCAGCGTGTGGAGCATCGGGCCAGTGACGGTAACGCTACCGCTGTTCGACGGCGGGACGCGACGTGCCAATGCGGAAGCGGCCCGCGCCCGCTACGAGGCCGCCACCACCGTTTATGCCGCCCGCCTGCGTGAAGCGATCCGCGATGTCGAGGAAGCCCTCGTCACACTGGACAGCACGGCGAAACGCAGCGAGGACGCGGCCATCGCCGCCGAGGGATTTGAACGCTCCTACCAAGCCATCGAAGCCAGCTACCACGCCGGTACCGCCAGCCTGTTCGAGCTCGAGGATGCACGCCGCAGCATGGTTGCCGCCCAGAGTGCGGTGATCGAACTGCAGCGTGAGCGAATCGCCGCCTGGATCCGGCTGTACCGCGCGCTAGGCGGCGACTGGCCCACTACCGGACACAAGGAACACGAAGATGAATAAGCCTCGTTCGTTCACTGCCGCAGCGGTCATGGCGCTGGGCTTTGCCGCAGCGATCACATGGGTATGCAAGCCTCAGTAATTAGGCAGATATCACTGGATATCAACGTGTCCATTTTCTTTAGCAGTCGAAAAGTTCCCGCGCAAGTTCAGGGATTTATTGCCGCCGGAGGCCTTGCCACACTGTTTCACTGGCTGGTGTTGGCAGGTCTGGTGAGCATAGGGCTGGGGCCAACGCTCTCTACTGCAACGGGCAGTCTGGCTGGCGCCCTGATGAACTATAGGCTCCAGCGCAGGCTGGCATTCAGGAGGGCTGGCCCTCACGGGTTCACGATATGGCGCTACACCGCTTCCTGCCTTTTTGCCTGGTTGTGCAACCTCGCCTTGTTTTACCTGCTCCACACCATCCTGGCCTCTCCCGTACTGTTTTCACAGGTTGTCACTACAGGCGTGGTCGCTGCACTGAACTACTTAATTTATAAGAGGCTGGTGTTCCATGAGCCAACAGTTTGAGTTGCCGACCAATGCTACCGAGAAGTCTTTGCTGTCAATCGTTGTTCCCGTGTTCAATGAACGGGTAATGCTTCCGCTATTCATTGACCGAGTGATTCCCACTCTGGAGGCAATGAACATCCATTGGGAACTGGTGATGGTTGATGATGGCAGCGAGGATGGAAGTGCTGATTACATCAAGGAGCTCATAGCCCGTACCCCTGGCATCCGGCTCGTCAAGCTCAGCCGTAACTTCGGCAAAGAGGCTGCGCTGACGGCGGGTCTGGAGAACGCCAGGGGCGATGCCGTGATCGTGATGGATGTGGACCTACAGGATCCCCCCGAACATATACCCGCCATGGTCGAGTGTTGGCGTACCGGCGTCGATGTGGTCCTGATGCAGCGTCGGTCCAGGTCCGGAGAAACGTTTTTAAAGCGCTGGAGTGCGCATCTGTTCTATCGCCTGCTCAGCAGGACAAGCCGAACAGATATCCCTGTGGATACCGGCGATTTCCGGCTTATGAGCCGCAAGGCCGTCAACGTATTGCTGCAATTAGAGGAACGCAATCGTTACATGAAGGGACTATTTGCCTGGATTGGACTACCGACCCAAGTGATCCAGTATGATCGCGATCCTCGGGCTGCGGGTGACACCAAATGGGATTATCCAGCACTGGTTGGATTGGCTATTGAAGGTCTGACCTCCTTTTCGATATCACCTTTGCGATGGGCAACGATCATTGGCCTGGTAGCGGCGAGCGTCGGTGCACTGTTCGGTCTGTGGATCGTCATCAAGGCTATGACGCTGGGGGTTGCCACCAGCGGTTACCCATCTCTGGTAGCAATTATAAGTTTCCTGGGTGGCATACAGCTGTTGAGTATTGGCATCGTTGGTGAGTATGTCGGCAAGGCCTATATGGAATCGAAGCAACGACCGCTCTATGTGACCGAGGAGGTGGTGGAAAGCCCGCAGCGCCTGCGTCGCCAGAACACGAGCTCGCAAAGCGGGGGAACGTCATGTTGAAGCAGTTCAACGTATTTCTGCTGGTCCTGGCGGCGGTACTTGCCAGTCGTTTGATTGGCATGGCGTTGTACCCACTCGTGGATACCACCGAGCCGCGGTATGCCGAGATTGCTCGCCTAATGGCGGAAACCGGAGACTGGATTACACCGTGGTTCGAGCCTGGCGTGCCCTTCTGGGGCAAACCACCCTTGTCCTTCTGGACACAAGCTCTGTCCATAAAAGTGTTTGGCCTGTCGGAATTCGCTCTACGCTTCCCGTCGTGGCTGGCAACACTAGCGATGGTCTGGCTTGTCTGGCGTTCCGCCAAGCCACTTATGGGATCCAGGGTCGCCCAGTGGTCCAGCCTGGTATTCGCTACCATGGCCCTTACCTACATCAGCGCTGGCGCTGTAATTACCGACGCCTTCCTGACATTAGGTACCACCCTGTCACTGGTCAGCTTCCTGCAGGTGATCTCTGGACAGTCTGGTGCTTGGCGGTGGCTATTCTTTATTGGCGCAGCCATTGGACTACTGGCCAAGGGGCCTGTGGCTCTTGTGCTGACTGTAATTCCGATTACGTTGTGGTTGTTGTTTAACCGACAAGAAGCCATCAAGCTGACACGCTTTCCCTGGGTGCGCGGGGCTCTGTTAATGACACTGCTGGCTGGCCCCTGGTACCTTCTGGCGGAAATCAAGACTCCCGGCTTTCTGGATTATTTCATCGTAGGTGAGCACCTGCGCCGCTTTCTGGACCCGGGTTGGGCGGGGGATCTTTATGGCAGTGCCCATAACGAACCTAAAGGCATGATATGGGTATTCTGGACCTGGGCCTCATTCCCCTGGGGAATAGCTGCAGTGGCAACCCTGGTTGCTACGTGTATCAAGAAACGGGACACTAGTCCTCTTCGTCGCGCGGGAACAGACCCGGCCCTGGTTTTCCTGTTAGCCTGCGCGCTGTCACCGATGCTGTTTTTCTCCCTCGCCAGTAACACGATTTGGACCTATATATTGCCATCATTGCCATTTACGGCGATTCTGATCGGGCGCTGGGCAGCAGAACTTGAGGCTGGCTGGTCAGCGAGGGCTCGGGCAGTTATGACTGGCCTGGTTCCAATACTGCTAACTGCATTTGTGGGAGCAGCTGCACTGGGTCTGAAACCACTCAAAACCGAGAAGGAACTAGTCAACTATTATCAGAACCTGCGGGAAGATGGTGACAGCTTGCTGCTCTATCTGGATGACCTACAATTTTCAGCCAGATTCTATTCCCGTGGAACGGTCCGGGAAGTGACACCGGAGCAACTGGCCGACCTACACCAGAGTCAGCGGTTCCAACGTCTATTCCTGGCAGTTCCAGACGACTGGCCAATGGAAAGGTTGACCGGAATGTTTCCGTCGGCCCGAAGGGTCATGGAAAACCGTCGTTACTATCTTATGGCTATCGAGCCGCCCGAGCGCAATACGCCTTCAGTGTCCAGTGTGCCCCGCCGGAAATAATCGAGACGCGATCCGCTTTGTCGATGGCTCCGATGACGCTCCGAAGGTGTATCTGCATACATCGAAGATAATGCCCCCTGGGCCGTGCGCCCAGCACCAGCCTTTTTACTGAAACTTACCGAAAATCTTTTGTTCGCCCCGATCCACCGGTAAGTCTTCTGAAAGACGCATTGTTGGAAAGTCTCGTCCATGAGTCGAGATCGCGGATGCGCACCGCAGCATGGTGGCCGCGCACAGCGTCGTGATCGAACCGCAGCGTGAGCGAATCTCCGCCTGGCTCCGGCTGTACTGCCCGCTAGGCGGCGGCTGGCCCGCTACCGAACACAAGGAACACGAAGATGAATAAGCCTCGTTCGTTCGCTGCCGTAGCGGTCATGGCGCTGGGCTTTGCTGCAGCGATCACATGGGTCATGCAAGCCTCCAGCGGCGCCTCGGAAAGTGGCACCACAGCGGCTGCTCAACCCGCACTGACCGTAGCCATTACCACGCCTCGATCCGCCATACTGCCCATCAGAATAGCCGCGAACGGGAACATCATGGCTTGGCAGGAAGCTAGCGTCGGCACCGAGGCAAACGGACTGCGCCTGGCCAGCGTCGAGGTCAACGTTGGCGACGTGGTCCAGCGCGGCCAGGTCCTCGCCACGTTCGCGTCCGATACGGTGAGCGCCGAACTCGCACAAAGCCGCGCCGCCGTCGCCGAGGCCGAGGCGGCACTCGCCGAAGCCGAAGACAACGCCCAGCGCGCCCGCGAGCTGCAAACGACAGGCGCGATGGCCACACAGCAGATATTTCAGTACATCACGGCGGAACGTACCGCGCGGGCCCGGCTGGAAGCGGCGCGAGCCACCGAAAACACTCAGCAACTCCGCCTGGCCCAGGCCCAGGTGCTCGCCCCCGACGATGGGGTGATCTCAGCGCGCAGTGTCACCATCGGCGCGGTGCTTCCCGCGGGCCAGGAACTGTTCCGCCTGATTCGGCGCGGTCGGCTGGAATGGCGGGCCGAGGTCGCCGCTTCCGATCTGGAGAAGCTGCAGCCCGACCAGGTCGCCAGGGTCACCCTGCCGGGAGGAGGCGAGCTGGAAGGTCGTGTGCGCATGATCGCTCCGCTGGTGGACGTCTCCACCCGCAATGGCCTGGTCTATGTCGATCTCCCGGCAAGCGACGGCGCACGGGCGGGAATGTTTGCGCGTGGGGAATTCGAGTTGGGAACGCACCGGGCCCTGACCCTGCCGCGCTCCGCGGTGCAGCTCCGCGATGGCTTCGGCTACGTGCACCGTGTCAGCGAGGACGGCGTGATAACGGAGGCGAAGGTAGCCCTCGGTCAAACCGAGGGCGATCGGATCGAAATAATTTCCGGGCTCGATCCTGAGGCCCGCGTGGTCGCTTCGGGTGGCGCCTTCCTGGGCGACGGCGATCGGGTACGTGTCGAACAGGCGCTATCGCTGTCAGGGAGGCAGCCATGATGTTCAATACCTCCTCCTGGGCGATTCGAAACCCCGCTCCTATCGGACTGCTATTCCTCCTGTTGACCCTGTGGGGGTTGGTGTCCTTCAGGGGAATGTCCATCCAGGACCTGCCGGATGTGGACATACCCTTCGTGGTCGTCACCACCTCGTTGCCGGGGGCCGCCCCCACCCTGATGGAGAACGAAGTCGCCCGCAAGATCGAGAACACCATCGCCACGGTGCCCGGCGTCAAGCACATCACCACGACACTGACCGACGGAAACGCCGAAATCGGTGTTGAGTTCCGGCTGGAAAAAACCATTCAGGAGGCGGTCGATGACGTACGCGATGCCGTCTCCCGCATACGCTCAGACCTGCCTGCCGAGCTGAGTGACCCGGTGATCCAGAGTCGGGGGTTCTCCGACGATCCGCTTTTGATCCACACCGTGGCCTCATCCCAACTGGACGAGGAGGCACTCTCCTGGTTCGTGGACGACAAAATCACCAAGGCCGTACTGGCCGTGCCGGGTGTGGGAGAGGTACGGCGGATCGGCGGTGTCGATCGCGCAGTCCGCGTGGAGCTGCATCCGGATCGCCTGCTGGCATTGAACACCACGGCGTTCGATATCTCGCGTCAGCTGCGCCAGACGCAGCTGGAAGCGCCCGGTGGGCGCGCAAATGCCGGGGGTGCCGAACAGGCCGTGCGCATCCTTGCCAACGCCGAATCGGCGTCCGAACTGGCGGCGATGGAGCTGGCGCTCAGCGACGGCCGCCGCATTCGTCTCGATCGGGTCGCCACCGTCACCGATAGCGTGGCCGAGCGGCGTTCGGCGGCGTTTCTCGATGGGGAGCCCGTCGTCGGTTTCGAAATGACCCGGGCACGAGGCTACGGTGAAGTCGACGTGGCCGAGGGCGTGAAGTCCGCCCTCGCCGCCTTGCAGGCGCAACATCCTCATGTCGAGATCCAGCAAGCCTTCGACTTCGTCGAGCCCGTGCGGGAAAACTACGCAGGCTCCATGCGTCTGCTGTTCGAGGGAATGCTGCTCGCCGTGCTGGTCGTGTTCCTCTTCCTGCGCGACTGGCGTGCGACGCTGATTGCCGCGGTGACGCTACCGCTGTCGATCGTTCCCACCTTTGCCCTCATGAACCTGATGGGCTTTTCGCTCAACACCGTGACCTTGCTGGCGCTCTCGCTGGTGATCGGGGTACTGGTCGACGACGCCATCGTCGAGATCGAGAATATCGAGCGCCATCTTCTGATGGGCAAGCCATCACGCCGGGCAGCGATGGATGCGGCGGCGGAGATCGGCCTGGCCGTGGTCGCCACCACCTTCACCTTGATTGCCGTTTTCCTGCCCACGGCATTCATGAGCGGCACGGTGGGGAGATTCTTCGTCCAGTTCGGTTGGACCGCCTCCGTGGCGGTGCTGTTCTCGCTCGTGGTTGCCCGTCTTCTCACCCCAACGATGGCCGCTTATCTGCTGCGCAAACCCCGCCAGGACCATCGCGAACCGACGTGGGTGTCGCACTACCTGGTCGGCGCCAGCTGGTGCCTGCGCCACCGCAAGGCAACGCTTATCGCTGCGGTAGCATGCTTTACCGGTGGCCTATGGCTGGCATCGATCCTGCCGGGCGCATTCCTCCCCCCCGACGACAATTCCCAGACCCAGGCGACGCTGACCTTGCCGCCCGGGAGCACCTTGTCGGAAGCGACAGAGCTTGCCGAGCAGGCACGCGCAAGGTTGGAGGAGCATGAAATGGTCACCCGCGTCTTTTCCGCCATCGGGGACGCATCGGCTGGTAACGATGCCGATGTGACCAGCGTGATGCTGACCGTAGGTCTGGTGGATCGCACGAACCGTGCCGGCATCACGAGACAGACGATCGAGCAGCAGCTGCGCGATGCGCTCGCCACCCTTCCCGGCGTGCGAACCAGCGTGGGCGACGACGACATCTACGAGCTGGTGCTGGCCGGAGAGGATAGTCGGCTTCTCGAGCAGCATGCCCGGCAAATAGAGCGGGATCTTCGCGCCATTCCCGGCATCGGGGCCGTGAGTTCAACGGTCAGCCTGGTCAGACCCGAACTCATCGTACGCCCTGATTTCGGCCGCGCCGCCGACCTTGGCGTCTCGTCGCTGGCCATTGCCGACACGCTGCGCATCGCCACGGTGGGCGACAACGACGAGGACCTGCCAAAGCTGAACCTCGGTGAGCGCCAGGTGCCAGTGATGGTGCGCCTGGCGGATGCCGCGCGAGAAGACATCGCGACCCTCAGACGGCTACCCGTTCCCGGTGCGAGGGGGATGGTGCCACTCGAAAACGTGGCGTCTTTCGAATGGGGCAACGGTCCTGCGGAAATCACCCGACACGATAGGCTGCGCAACGTGAATTTCGAGGTCGCCCTGCAGGGGCAGCCCTTGGGAGAGATCGAGCAGATCGTGCAGGCGCTGCCCAGCTTGCGCCAGCTGCCGCCAGGCATTCACCAGGCAGCGACAGGCGACGCGGAGGAAATGGCCGAGGTCGCCACGGGCTTCGGTATCGCGATGCTCACCGGCGTCCTGTGCATCTACCTGGTGCTGTTCATGCTGTTCAAGAGTTTCATGCAGCCGGTCACGATTCTCGTGGCACTGGTGCTCTCCGTCCCGGGCGCTTTCCTGGCGCTGTTCGTCACCGGCTCCTCCCTGTCGCTTCCGGCGATGATCGGATTGATCATGCTGATGGGCATTGCCACGAAGAACTCGATCCTGCTGGTGGACTACATCATCATCGCGCGCCGAGATCACAACCTGAATCGCTGGGACGCGATCATCGATGCCTGCCGCAAGCGTGTCCGTCCCATCGTGATGACGACGATCGCCATGGTGGCAGGCATGATGCCGGTCGCCTTGGGTTGGGCCGGAGACCCCAGCTTCCGGGCGCCCATGGCCTTCGTCGTGATCGGCGGGCTGATCACCTCGACGCTGCTGAGCCTGCTCGTTATCCCGGTGGTGTACAGCTACGTGGACGACGCCGTGCAGTGGATCACCAGACGCTTAGGGCGATTGACTCATACGCCTGCGCCTCCAGCAACGGATTAGGACAGCCTTGCAATCAAGAGTGGGCGTCGGTGTCATCCTGAAAAAGCTGCTCAAGGCGCCTTGGGTAATTGTTGAGGAAGTCCCTGGTGACGGCAAAGTGCTCGGTGTCCTCGAATGCAACCTCATTCACACCTGATTTATCGAAAAGAATGATCTTCGCGTTTGGGTAGGATAGAAGGATAGGAGCGCCGCGAGCTGGCAGAGGGGGGCAACGTACTGTCTTAACGAGGTGTCCACTGCTGCTGGGCAAGATCATATCACAGCGAGCCTTGCCAAACGGGAGGCGTCGATACAAGTGAGTCATGGCAACACCGTACCTGATCTGTCACTTGTTGTACCTGTCATTGAAACCGCCGAGCCTTCAACGCCGCACCGTGGTTCGGGGTCGAAGATCTGCACCTTGTCGGGTTCCCCATTGGCCTGTTCAACAGATGGTTATAGGCATTGAGGTGTCTTAGCGATAGAACCTCGACAGCGCCCTGAGTACCTCGTTCGACACCCGGGCCTGGAGCTCGATATCGTCGAGTTCGTTCATGCGGTAGTCATAGACTTCAAAGGCCCCTGTGGGGTGCACGGCTACCTGATAGTGGGGCATCAGGATGCCATAACCCATGTAGCTGCCTGAAAGCATCCAGTCGCGATGGGGTTCGACGTCCAACAGGCTTTGCCCCAGGGTGTAATGTTGAGGAGCCGATTCACAGTCGAGCAGTTCCTCGAGCAGCGTTGGTGCGATATCGGCGTGGTGCGTTCGCCGCTCCAGCGCACCACCGGACCGTCCCGGCAAATGCATCACCAGCGGGACCTGGACCTGCTCCGGCGTGTAGTTGCTGCCATGTCCCCAGTAGTTCTTGCCATGTTCGTTGAAGGACTCACCGTGGTCGGAAGTAATCACTACCGCAGTATCCTCAAGCCGCCCACGGCGCGCCAGGTCATCGAGTACGCGTCCCAATTGCTGGTCCACATAGCGCGCCGCCGTGCGATAGCGGTTCCAATAAGGTTCGGGATCAAAGTCAGGCCCCAGACTCATGTGGTTGATACGCTCCCAATAGGGCGTGAACCGCGGAAAGTCTGGCGGATGGCTGTAGCCGTGCACTGCGTCATAGAATAGAAAACCAAAGAACGGCCGCTCATCTGACCTTGCATCTTCATTGTCCATCCAGGCTAGCCAGTCATCGGTGATCTGTTGGTCGCGCTCCCAGGGCTCGCCCTGTGCTGGCTCCAGCGAGACATCCTTGAGGCCGGCAAAAACGTTACGGTCAAAGGCAGGGCTCACCAGCGTCGCCGAAGAGAGAACCTGAAAGCGGTAATCGGCGGCCTCGAATCGCTCCATCAGCACGGGGGGCGTCTGGCTGGCAGTAAATGCATCCCAGTAGGTGACTGGCAGGCCATAGAAGAGGCTGAAGACGCCGGCCTTGGTGGAGTTGCCACCACTGATATGCTCACGCGCCCTGAACCAACCGGGTTGATTGGCGTACCGGTAAAGATTCGGCATCACTTCAGGAGTGAGCATGTCGTGACGCAGGGTATCCAGCACCACCAGCAGCAGGTTGTCGGAAGACACTGACGGCGAGCAGGTCAGCGGCGCGGAGGGGTATACCAGGTCCTGCGCCTCGCCCTCCGTCGCCTTGAGATCCACCCGATCGCGCACCGCCTGGGGGTCGACCCACCCCTGCTTGACGAAGAAGCGCTTGGCAGTGGCCGGATAGAAGACCGGCACATGACGCGTCATGCCGGTGATGTCGCGGTCGTAGTGGGCATCCGCCCAGGCATGCCAACCGTGCACCCCCAGCAGGGCCAACAAGCTCACTACCAGCATTGCACCCACAGGTCGTGAAGGTGGATGTCGCTTGAACAGCAGCCCGAGACCACCCTGCACCGCCAACATGCCCAGCACGCCACCGACGGCCAGTGCCCAGGCGACCCATGAGAAGCTGAACACGTCGCCCCCGGCGTTGAGCAGCAGGTTGAGGATGAAGCCGCTCAAGTGGAAGCGATACTGAGCGTAGACGAAGGTATCAAGCAGCAGCAGTAGCTGCAGGCCACTCGCCCACAGGGTGGTCATCAGCCATAGCCCGATGCCACGCAAAAGCGTGGCCAGCAGGAACATCGGCAAAGCTCCCATCCATACCAGCAGCGAGAGATGGCCGAGGAAAACTATCAACAGGTAGCTCCACTGCTCGGCCCCCTCGGGCTGGATATAGCCGACATAGCGCAGCGAGATCATCCAGGTAAGCAGCAGGTTGGCCAGGGTCCAGGCGCCAAGCCAGCGCCACCGGTGCAGGAGTCGATAGATCATGCGCGGATTCTCGAAAGACCAGAGGCCCTTCAGTCAACGTTGGGTGCAAAGAGTGTTCACTGTCGCAGCCGCACACTTACTGAGAACTTACGCAAATACTTTTCGATCGTTCCGATCCCCGGTAAGACTCTGAAAAACGCAGCGCCAGGAGCATGGCCTCGATCGTCAGGAAGCCATTCTCGACGCATGTCGCAAGCGTGTTCGGCCGATCGTGATGACCACCCTCGCCATGGGGGCGGGTATGCTACCGGTCGCCATGGGATGGGCCGGCGACCCCAGCTTCCGGGCGCCCATGGCCTTCGTCGTGATCGGTGGGCTGATGACGTCGACGCTGCTGAGCCTGCTCGTCATTCCGGTGGTATACAGCTACCTGGACGACGCAGTGAAGTGGGGAATGCAATGGGCCACCAGGCGCTTTGGACGATCGACTCATACGCCTGCGCCTCCTGCAGCGAATTAGGATTGCCGAACTATCAAGAGTGGCCGCCCGGGATTACTCACATACTCCGTATGTCCTGGGCGGGCAGTAACAGCAAGATCCCGAGACAGGATACGGCGGTCACTTGGAACACACCTGCCATTTTCCAAAAGTCTGCCCCAACCCCAGCGAGGGTGGGCGAGATCAGTTGACCGGCGGAAATAAGAAAGAAGGTTAAACCAAAGCCTGCAGAGGGTGCTTCAGGAAAACAACTGACACTCCAGATACCGTATAACGCGGTGATGAGTATGAACGTGGCACCAAACACCACTGCCGACATGGTTGGCACCAGCATGCCCTCACTCGCCATGGTGAGCGATACTATTGAGGCAGCAATGGACAGTGTTGCCCATTTCAATACCTTGGCTAGCCCAAAGCGAGTTACCATCTCTCCGGCCAACCCGCCCGCCACTCCGGCAATACCGACCACCATCCAGAAAATCACGCTGCCAACCTCGGAAAGGCGATTTTTTCCCGCGATCAGTTCAACAGAAAAAGTCCAGTAAACGGACGTTACCAGCCCGAACAACAACGCGCCCAGTAGCAAACGACGCACCGCTTCGTCCTTCAATTTGCGCCTCATCAGCTTCAGCATGGGCTCCTGGCGTGCATACGACTCTTTATTGGAGTATTGATGACCGTCAGCTTCACGCGTATCGCCCGGCATGACCAACAGATTCCATAGCGTGGCAACCAGCGCGATAAACGCAAAGCACAGCCAAGCCAGTTGCCAACGAGGGCCCGCGATGAGTGCCAAGGGGCCAGATACCATAACGCCAAAGCTGGTTCCCGAATTAATGATGGCATAGTAGCGACTCTGTTTTTCAGCGCGGCACAGTTGCTTGATAGCATCGGAAAGCGGTGGATAAGCCAGCCCTGGGCTACAACCCGCAAGCGTAACACCCAATGCCAACCAAATCGGGTTACCTGCCAGGGCGACCAACGACATACCCAGCGTCGCTGTGATTCCCCCCAATATGATCGGCAGGCGGGGACTGAAACGGCGTACCAGTAGTGGACTGACAAGCGTTGCTAGTAGATACCCCAAATAGGAAGCACTACCAATGGCGCCCACTGTCGCTTGGTCTAAAGTAAAATCATGCCTGATGGCAGGCACAAACAGGCCATAGGTATAGCGCGAAAGACCGTAAGTTGAAGCCACTATCAAGAGGCCGGCCCCGACAACATTGAAGGGTGAGTTTCGCCTCAGCAAGGTGAATAGGCAAATATTCATATGCCTATTCAATCTCGCCACGAGAATGAGCAAGTAGTTTTATGGAAGCCTTCAATGCAGCCTCAACAGGCCAATCCTGCATAAAATTCTGGGCTTGAATTATGGAGCCATCGAAAAGTGAGTAGATAGCATCAGCCAACTCATTGAAGTCATCAGGCTTCATCTCAGCCCGATATTCATTCAGCACACGATTGGCAATGATTTTCCTTACACGATCCTTGTGGTCACGCACGAAAGCCCTGATCGGACTTTCTTCATTGCTGAACTCCCCTGCCATATTGACAAATCCGCAACCACGGTAGCCTTCTTCGCGGATCTGGTCGTACCACATGGTATACATGGCGGCGATACGCTTAGCGGCCGATTGATGCTGGTCAATCCGTTCCTTGAACTGCTGCATCCAGCTTTCTTCGCGCTGCCTTAGCCAAGCAATGGCGAGGTCCTCCTTGCTCGGGAAATGGGCATAAAAACTGGCCTTGGCGACCCCTGATTCATTAATGATCTGGTTAATGCCCGTCGAACAATAGCCTTGGCGGAAAAACAAACGGCTGGCGGTCTCAATGATACGTTCGCGAGGCCGGGAGACCGGCGATGAACCCATCGTCTTCATTAAGCGTTCCTGAACAGACAAGTCTGTCTACCAAGGTGGGCGCCATCCTCCGAGGTGTCAAGGGGTGAATGGCACGGCTGACACGTCACCGCCTCGTCGGCGGCCTACACCACCGGACGGTGAGCTATTCGAACAGGTCGCCTAGTTGCTACAAGGCCATGCAAGTCATTGGAATGGCGGACATCGCTGACACCGAATCCTTCGGCGTGGCACTCAATGCTACGTCAGGCGTCGGTGTCATCCTGAAAAAGCTGTTCAAGGCGCCTCGGGTAGTTGTTCAGGAAATCCTTGGTGACAGCAAAATGCTCGGTGTCTTCGAACGCAACCTCATTCACACCTAATTTATCGAAATGAATGATCTTCGCGTTTGGGTAGGAGAGAAGGATAGGTGAGTGTGTAGCGATGACAAACTGAGAGTGATCTTCGACAAGCTGGTGAATGGCGGTGAGCGCCGCGAGCTGGCGAATGGGTGACAATGCCGCCTCAGGCTCATCTAGCAGGTAGATTCCGTTACCCTGGAGCTTGTTCAGCAGGACGGCCATAAAAGACTCGCCATGCGACTGCGTATGCAGTGACTGGCCTCCATAGCCCTTAAGGTAGCCTGTCTCATCCATGTAGCTTGCTACGTTGAAGAAGCTTTCGGCTCTGAGAAAATACGCGTCGCGAGGCTTCGGCACTCCCCTTGCGAGGCGCAGATATTCATGAAGAGGCGATATTGAGCCTGCTGACTGGAAGCGAACATTTTTGGTTCCGCCCTCTGCGCTGAAGCCAAGCGCGACGGCAATGCCTTCCAGGACGGTTGACTTACCCGAGCCGTTCTCACCGACGAAGAAAGTCACATTGGGATGGAACTCTATGCTTTCTACCTCCCGTACAGCGGGGATGCTAAAGGGAAAAGACCCGTAGTCGACCTTCGTATCAGGGCGAATAGATGCGTGAAGTAGGTATGGCTTGGTACGTTTCGGCATGCGGCATGGGCTCCTGGCGCCTGCTATCACCCGTATCAAACCGGCGCGAAGCAGATATGTTGGCATCCGACATGGCTTGGTTAAGCGCTCATACGGATGGACGGGATGTAGGTTAGTTCCCAGGCGGTAAGCGGCGGCCTTGGACACCAGCGAAAGCCTCTAGCCGTGCTCCGGGTTGCGATAGGCGCTTGGGGCGATGCCAACTTGGCGACGGAATACCTGTGAGAAGTGACTAGGGCCCGAATAGCCAACCTCCATTCCGATGTCGATGATGCTGCGGTCGGTGTCCAGCAACAGCTGACGGGCTCGGTCCATGCGCAGACGAATGAAGTATTGCGACGGTGACAGCCCCGTTGCCCGCTTGAACAGCCGGCTGAAGTGGTATTCGCTCAAATGCGCAGCTTCAGCCAAGTCCGCCAGGGAAAAGGGTTCGGCCAGGCGCTGATTCATAAAGTCGATGACCCGACGCAGTTTGTAAGCTTGCAGCGCGTTGCTACGCCTGCCTTTGGCCTCTGGGTCGCGGTAAGTCCGGACAAGATGAACGGTCAATGCCTGGGCGAGGCTATGGACGAACAGTGAACTGGGCTCGTGCCGTTTGACCAGCTCCAGCCGTATCTGCTCGAGGAGCATCCGCACCAGGTCGTCTCGTCCGCCGGAAATGTCCAGGAAGCTGATCGGGCCGGCCTGGCTACCCAGCAGGTGGCGGGACGCTTGATCGATCAGCGTATGGGGGAGATACAGATGCATCACCTCGAAGGTGTCGCCCCCTCTGGTCTGCCAGCGCATCTCATAGGGCAGCGCAGTGCTGGTCAGGTAGAAGTCTCCCTCCTGCACCTGCACCGATTCCCACTCACCGCCCTGAGAGCGTTCCTCGACGATGGCCGATCCGGACAGCACCATGACAAGCAGCGGTTCGGCCACGGCCGGAATCAGTACGGGTTCAGTGATGCTGTGATGCGTGAATAGATGCAGCACAACGTCTTGCAGCCCAGAGCGTTGCGGCAACGCAAGGTGCTCGCTCGGCATGCGCTGCAACATGGACTCGGCTGGAACACGCAAAGCGTCCTGAGAAGAAACGACAGGCTCGTATTTATTCACGAAGCTCTACCCATCAGCGTTGCTCCTCGGCGCAAAACTACGATAGTCGGCGCAAGCCTCCCAAAGCCGCTCCCGCCCTCCTGCGCGATAGTAAAACCGTCATCAACGACTGCACCCCGATGGGTGCCGGCCGGCGAATGCCTCGCTTGGTTCCGACTCTGGAGAAAAACATGACTGACATCATAGACACTGTCCCACAGGAAGTTGAAGGCAAGGTTGCACTGGTAACGGGCGCTGCCAGCGGCATCGGTAAAGCTATCGCGTTGCTGCTGAACGCACGTGGCGCGAAGGTCGTTGCAGAAGACCTCAACCCCTCCGTCGAAGAGCTGGCCCGGCCGGGGCTGGTGCCTCTAGTGGCCGACATCACCCACGACGGCGCCGCTGAGGATGCGGTTGCCCTGGCGGTTGAGAAGTTCGGCCGGCTCGACATTCTGGTGAACTGCGCGGGAATCATCATCAACAAGCTGGTGCAGGACATGACGCGGGGGGACTGGGAGCGCGTTCAGACCGTGAACGCGACTGCGGCGTTTCTGCATTGCCGCGAAGCCGTGAAAGCGATGAAGCCGAACAAGTCTGCCGCGATCGTCAACATTGCCTCTTATGCCTCTTACTTTGCCTTCCCGACCATTGCGGCATACACCGCATCGAAGGGCGCTCTGGCCCAGCTGACCCGCACGCTGGCGCTTGAAGTCATCGAGCACGGCATTCGCGTAAACGCCATCGGGGTGGGCGATGTCGTTACCAATATCCTGAACGATGTCATGGAAGACGGCCCTGGCTTTCTGGCCCAACACGGTGAGGGCGCGCCCATTGGACGCGCGGCACAACCGGAAGAGATCGCCGAAGTGGTCGCCTTCCTGGCGTCGGATCGCGCGAGCTTCATGGTCGGCTCTGTCGTCATGGCCGACGGAGGCATGACCGTCACAGCAGGCTGAGCACCCCACCGCGCCGCACGACCTTATAAGGCGCTCGAGCAGTGGTGGATGCTCTCAAGGCAAATTCCCGTAACGCGCAGCATTAAACCATTCGCATGTTCCAGCCACGGTCCATTCAAGTGGTTTCGGCAAAGCCAGCCTGTGCCTTCATCAGATCCTCCCGTGTATCGATATCGAGCGCCCAATCGGCGGGAATCGGCACGGTTGCAGTGCGATCCAAGGAGTGAAATACCTGGCCTGCGCCGGCATCGCCTGCCAGGCCGTTCAACCTGTCGAAGACGGAACTATCGAAGATGGCAGGCGGCAGATGCACCGCTCCCGCTGACGACAAGACCGCGGAGCGCTCCGGCGTCAGGGCGCTGCGAAGATCGAAGAGATGCGCATCCGGGACATTCGGCATATCGGCGAGCAGGACCAGGGCCGCCTCGACGCTCCGGCTCTGACCTGCCTGACGAATGCCAGCAACCAGTGAAGTCGACAAGCCCTGCGCCGCCTCCGCATTGACCACGACGGTCCAGCCTGCGGCGCGCAGCTCCACCGCTCGCGCGGGCTGGTCGGGGCCGACGACCGCGATACGGGCGGCAAGGTCATGCCCCTGGAGTGCTGCTGCGGCACGCTGGATGACGCGCTGCCCCCGGAACCGCGCCAGGAGCTTGTCGCCCTCTTCGAAGCGACGGGACTGCCCCGCGGCCAACAGCACAAGCGCCGTCGAAGCGAAGGGAAAGCGCACCTTGCGCTGATAAACTTCGATGATCTCCGCGAGGATGGAAACGGCAAGCGCCGACGCCTCGCGCATGGATGGGATCAAACCGACGGGGCCGTGGATGCGCCCGATCTGGCCCTCGGCGATGCCAGCCGCACGAAGCCTCTCGCAACGCCGGGCATGGGTCGTCTTGCTGCCAATCGCGCCGACATAAAAGGCCGGGCCTGCAAGGGCCTGGGCAAGCAGCGCTTCCTCCCAATCGGCATCGTGGAAGGCGAGGAGAAAGGCCGTCCAGGGATCGTCGTTCAGAGTCGGCAGCGTCGATGGGAGCGTCAGCTTGGTGATTCGCTCGATTCCCAGGCGCCGGGCGCCCTGGGTTTCGGCGCCATCGCGGAGCTGCAGCTCGGTGGGGATACCACTCGCCATCGCAATCCGGGCAAGCGCCAAACTGTCGGCTCCGCGCCCGGCGATGCGCAGGCGGAGCTTGGGCGTGTAGTGGAAGGACAACGCACCTGGCACTGCCGGGTGCCCCAGCCGGAGGTCGCCGGATTCCGCAAGACTGAGCGTCACCGGCTTGCGCGAGGCGAGCCGATCGTGGCACGCACGCAGGACGTCGATCTCTGCATCGGGTAGGACACAAACCTCTATCGCACCACCGCAGGGTAACGGCATATCGATGAAAGGCGAGCCATGGCCGTATCTCAGGCGCTCGATCCGACCCGAGCGAAGCGCTTCCCGGGTATGCCTCGCCACATCCGCGTCGATGCATCCGCCTGAGAGGTAGCCGCAACTTTCACCCGCCGCGGACACGGCCATCAGCGCGCCCGGCAGGCGCACCGCGCCGCCTTCCGTCGCCGTCACGACGGCGAGCGCGACCTCCCCCGCTCGGCGCCAGGCAAGCCATTGTCCAAGCACGTCCTGAGCATGTTCCAGATACACATGTTTAAGATACATAGCGGGCCCCGATAGTCTGTCTTCGCCTGTGCTACACCCGGACGTGATCGGTCAACGGCAGGTGGCGGATCCGCTGCTGCGTGGCGGCGAACAGCGCGTTGGCCAGCGCCGGCGCGAGCGGGGGAATGCCCGGCTCACCGACACCGCCCAGCGGAGAGCCGATCTCGACGATGCTCACCGCCACCGACGGCGCCTCCCCGATGCGCAGCAGCGGATAGTCGTGGAAGTTGGACTGTTCAGCGCGGCCGTCGCGTATCGTCACTTTCTGCCTCAGTGCCATGCCGAGCGCATCGATGACGGCGCCCTGAATCTGCGTCTCCACCTGGCCCGGGTTGATCGCCCGCCCGCAGTCGATGGCCGCATGAACCCGCCGCACATCGATACCCTCGTCGTCGACGCGAGCCTCGACGACCTGGGCGACGTAGGAGCCGTAGCTTTCGACCACCGCCAGGCCGCGCGCGATTCCCTCGGGGGCCGGCTCGCTCCATCTCGACATCTCTGCGACCCGGTCGAGAACGGCGAGCATCCTCTCCTGCCCTTCGCTGTGGCTTCGGCGAAACTCCAGCGGATCGCGACCCGCTGCCGCCGCGCATTCGTCCATGAAGCTCTCGAAGAAGAAGCCGTTGAAAGAGTGGGCAATCGAACGCCAGGGGCAGAGCGGGATCGGCAGATCGACCACGGCATGCTCCACGACGAAGTTCGGGATGACATAGCGCATGTCCGACAGCCCGCCGAGAGAGAAGGGATCGAAGTTCGCGAGGTTGCCCGTCGCCTGCGCCCGCTGCTCCGGATCGATACCGTATTCGCGGCCCATCTGCGGCCCGGCGATTCGGATACGCATGCCGGTGATATTGCCGGCATCGTCCAGGGCCGCCCGGAAGCGGCACCTCATCGTCTGGCGGTACTGGCCCTGCCGAACGTCGTCCTCGCGGGCCCAGAGTAGCTTGACCGGCCGGCCGCCGACGGCGCGGCTGGCGAGCACGGCCTGGAGAGCAATCTCGCCATGGGTCTTGCGGCCGAAACCTCCCCCCAGATAGGTGGTGTTGATGAAGCACTGCTCGGCCGGCAGCTGCAACGCGTTCTCGAGCGTCATGCGAACGACATCCTGGCCCTGGGTACCGATCCACAGCTCCGTCCGCTCATCGGTGGATTCGGCGGTGCAGTTGATCGGCTCCATGCTCATGTGTGTGAGAAGCGGTACCGAGTACTCGGCCTCGACGACCTGGCCATCGGTCGACAGCGTCGCCTCCGCATCGCCGCGCAAGGTGGAGACGGGAACGTCGGGCCGGTCCAGCGCCTCGCGCAGCATTGTATCGATCGCCTCGGTGGAGAGTTCGTCGGCATCAGTGGCGGTGAAGGTAATGTCGAGCGCATCGGCGGCCCGCTTGGCCTGCCACCAGGAGTCGGCGACGACCACCGCGCCGCGCGGCACGCGAACCACCGCGACCACGCCAGGCATCCCGGTAACACTGTCCTCGGCGATCGACTCGACCTCGGCGGAAAAGACCGGGGCGAGTCGGACGGCGCCATACAGCATGCTTTCTCGCTCGACGTCCACTGCGTACACGGCCTTTCCCGTCACCTTATCAGGCGTATCGAGGCGCGGCACACGTCGTCCGCTCAGCGTTCGCTCGCCATCGGGTCGCAGGGTCGGCTCCTCCGGCACCGGCAACGCCATGGCGTCTTCCACCAGCTCGCCGAAGGGTATCCGCCGGCCGCTGTCGGAATGAACGATGAAGCCGTTCTCGGCATGCAAGGCCGCGGGCGCTACTCCGAGGCGCTCGGCCGCCGCCTGTGTCAGCATCTCCCGCG
This sequence comes from Billgrantia saliphila, assembly GCF_002930105.1. Lineage (GTDB taxonomy): Bacteria > Pseudomonadota > Gammaproteobacteria > Pseudomonadales > Halomonadaceae > Halomonas > Halomonas saliphila. The sequence continues at coordinate 59,910 of NZ_PJRN01000014.1, forward strand.
CCTGGGCGGCCGCGAGGCGCAACGGGTCGTGCCAGAAGCGGATACCGAACGAGCCCACGGAGCGCATCTGGCCGATGAACGGAATCCGGTAGTCGGGTGTCGGCTGGTTCGGCATGCCCGCCACGATGCTCGACCAGTCGGCACCCAGCTCATCGGCAAGAATCTGGGCCTGCCCCGTGTGGGTCCCCTGGCCCATTTCGCTGGTGGGCAGCAGGAAGGTCACCTGGCCGCTCGTGTCGATGCGGATAAAGGCTTGCGAGAGACCCGCCGCCTCGCTCTGCCGTGCCCATGCCGCTGGCAGCCGAAGGGGAACGACAAGGGCAACACCGGCCGCGACAGCGCCGGCCAGAAAGGAGCGACGGGTAAGGGAGACATCTTGCAATTTCATCGTTCTACCTGCGCCTTGAGTAAGCATGGAGGGGTAAGCGAGCTGGAGAGGGATCGACTGGGTAGCGGATCGCGTCAGGCCTCGGCGGCGCGGTGAATGGCCGCCCGTATGCGCACATAGGTGCCGCAGCGGCACAGATTGCCGGCCATCGCCGTATCGATCTCCGCATCGGAGGGACTCGGATTTCGCGCCAGCAGTGCGGCTGCGCTCATGATCTGCCCCGACTGGCAGTAGCCGCACTGCGGTACGTCCAGTTCCACCCAGGCCTGCTGGACGGGATGCGAGCCATCCTCGGACAGCCCCTCTATGGTCGTGACGGACCGGCCTTCGGCGGCGGATAGGGGGAAAACGCAGGCTCGCACCGGCTCGTCATCGACATGCAGCGTGCACGCACCGCACTGCGCGACGCCGCAACCGTACTTGGTGCCGGTAAGCTTCAGTTGCTCCCGGATCACCCAGAGCAGCGGCGTATCCGGCTCGGCGGTGACTTCCACCTCGCGCCCGTTGAGCGTGAATGCAGTCATGAGTGCTTCTCCTCGGCTTGGCCTTTGGTTCGTGGCGGGATACGCGTTGGCATTCACTGTTAACCATTCGGCCGGGCGAGGGCTTGCCAATGCCTGCGTAAAACTTGCCTGATCCTGTCGAGTCGGTGCTATCTCATCGCCGCCATGCTACGTTCGAACCGAAATGCGGGAGGGAAGTTATGGATTCGCTCAAACAGGCTGTCCGGGCTTATACCAGCCGCCACGCCAACCGCCGCGGAATGGCGCTTACCCCGGTGCCAGGGCTACGCATGATGTGCCTCGAGGCGCCGTCCGGCGAACTGCATTCGGTTTACAAGCCGCTGATATGCCTGGTACTTCAGGGTGCGAAACGCTTGATCGTGGGAAAGGAGGAGCGGCTCTTCTCCGCCGGCCAGTCCGTCCTGGTGAGTGCCGACATGCCGGTTATCGGGCGGGTCGTGCAAGCGAGCCAGAGCGAGCCCTATCTGGCGATCGCAGTCGAACTCGAAATGTCGATATTGCGCGAACTCACCGCTCACCTCGGCAGCCCGCACCCCCGGCCTTCCTCCGAAATGCCTACATTATTCGCCATAGACACCGAAGCTGCGCTGCTTGATTGTGCATCGCGTCTGATGCGCCTGCTGGACCGCCCCGAAGCGGCGCCGCTCCTGAGCCCGGGAATCATGCGGGAGCTGCACTACTGGCTACTGTCGGGACCTCACAGCAGCGTCCTTCAGACGCTGGCTGACCCGGACAGCCACGCCGGCCGTCTCGCCGCCGCCATTGCGATCCTCAGGGCCGAGTATAGGTCGCGCGTGCCCGTGGAACGACTGGCGGCGAAAGCCGGCATGAGTCCCAGCTCGTTCCACAAGCACTTCAAGCACATGACCTCACTGACACCGGGGCAGTACCAGAAGCGGCTGCGTCTGGTCGAAGCACGCAGGCTGATGCTCGACGAAGGCTCCTCGGCGACCAATGCCGCCTTCGAGGTGGGCTACGAGAGCGTCTCGCAGTTCAACCGCGAATACCGTCGCCTATTCCAGGCGCCACCGAAACGCGACGTTCTGAATGCCATCAGAACTGGCAAGCAAAGAGAGGGTGAAATCTCTCAGCTGCCCTCTCCCCGTCTGCATGACCCTGGCACCATCCCGCCAGCTCTGGATTACCAAGGGCGAACCGCAGTGCCTGATGTCTGGGCAGCCCCTTGTAGCGAACCTTCCGGTGGCCGAAGAGGTCCTTGATGACATGCAGCGTGTGCTCCACCTTGGCGCGGATGCTGGCTTGGCCTTCTCGATCGACATGGCAGCATGTTCACGGGCCTGCCTCTGCATATCTCTGCCTAGAGGGAGCTGTCTCGACAGGCGCTGTGACCCGTGATATCCAGTGTGCTTGCTACAGCAGCGGGATGACGTCATGGCCTTTCATAACCCGGATCCGAAAATGCGTGATATCGAGCAGCGCAATGCCCGGTTGCGCGCCGGATTCCTTGCCCAGCTGTTTGCCGATGTCTGGCGTGGATTTCGCAAGGCCTTGTCACGTCCCCGATTCCGGCGCCGTCGGCGTCAACCTTGAGGCTGGCATAGTCACCGCGACAGCTCACTCCGGCAGGGGCATCTCATGAACCATCCAACCAGCGACGTGCAGGCATTTGAAGCCCACGCAAGTGAGGCTGAGCTCGACGACCTGCGCGCGCGACTGGCCGCGGCACGGCTACCGGAGGTCGAGACGGTCTATCGCGCCGCGCCCGACCCTCGCCGTTGGGAACAAGGCGTTCCTCTCGCCGACCTCGTCGATGTCGTGAACTACTGGCGCACCGAGTACGACTGGCGGTCGTTCGAGGCGCGCCTTAACCGTATCGGCCAGTTCCGCACGACGATCGATGATCTCGGCATCCACTTCCTGCACCGCCGATCCGCACGCGCCGATGCCACGCCTCTGATCCTGACGCACGGCTGGCCAGGCAGCATTGCCGAGTTCATCGATGTCGTCGACGAACTGGCAGATCCGAAAGCTGCGGACGCGCCGGCGTTCCACGTCGTGGTCCCCTCGCTGCCGGGCTTTGGCTACAGCGACAAGCCGACTACCACCGGGTGGGGAGCCGGAAAGATCGCGGCCGCCTGGGTGGAGCTGATGGGAAGGCTCGGCTACAGCAAGTTCGCAGCCCACGGGGGCGACTGGGGAGGGGTAATCACCACTGTCCTCGGCGGCAGGTTCCGGGCGCATGTACTCGGCATCCACACGACGTTGGCGCAGGCACCGCCCGGGTTGACCATGGATGGGCTTACGGCGGCCGAGCGCAAATGGGCCGAGGACACGCGCGATTTCTGGCTCTACCGCGCAGCTTACGCGAAGCAGCAGGCGACCCGACCGCAGACCATCGGCTACTCGCTTGTCGACTCACCCGTCGGGCTTCTTGCCTGGATCCTCGACAAGTTCGCCGAGTGGACAGATACCGAAGATAGCCCGTTCGAGACGATTTCCAGAGATCGCATTCTTGACGACGTCACCCTGTACTGGCTGACGCAGACCGGCGCATCGTCGGCCCGCATTTACTACGAAAGCCACGGCGGAGTTAACTCGGTCGACCCCGAACTTCGGGTCGATGTCCCGTCAGCAATCACTATCTATCCCCGCGACATCGAGAAGTGTCCGCGCCCCTGGGCAGAGCAGAGGTACCGACAGATCGTGCGCTGGAGAACGGCCGAACGCGGGGGGCATTTTCCGTCACTTGAGGCTCCCGAGTCTTTCGTCAAGGACCTGCAAGAAGGCCTCGCGACTGTGCTGGCCGCTAATCGGTGAGCGCGGCTGGCAGCTGGAAGATTAATGACGACCTAGCCATGGGTGTTTAAGCCAGTCACGACCATGGCCTGATAGCCTAATGGCGCATGGCTGACGTCGGAACCGACCAGGCCTTCGCGGGATTGCTTCCCGTGGCAGGCTAAAGGTTTTGGAGAGTGAATGATTGCCAAGCGAGAACGCGGCAAGATGGAGCGACGATTGACCGCTTCATTGACTCATGCCTGTGAGCAGGCCAAGCCCCTGCTGCCCGGCTTTTGCTGGCTGACGCACCGTGTCGATTACCAGCGCTTTCCCGAGAGCCTGGTGGTTACCTGGGTGTTCGACACCCACCCCAACCTGGCGAATGCGCTCAAGGGCGATGCCCGACGCTGCATCGCTGACCTGACCGCCGAGGCATTGGCCGAGGCCGGCCTCGATGTCGGCGACGCCTCGCGGCATCTCGATTTCGACAGCGAAGAAGCGTGCCAGCGGGAGCACGGCGGCGACTGGCGACGTCGGCTACGCACCAAACCAACGAGGCATTGAATGGCGAAGAGTATCGAAAGCCCGTGTGTCTCGGTTTGCCAACTGAAAGGGGATCTGTGTATCGGCTGCGGCCGCACGGTGGAAGAGATACGCCACTGGAAAGCCATGAAGCGACCGGAGAAGATAAAAACGGTGAAGCGTGCCGATGAGCGCTTGAAGAAAATATCGCGTGATTGATCACAGCGACGACCTCGGCAAGCTGGTGCGCCAACTACGCAGGCACGGATAATCCCCAGGAGACTGACGCAGCAATCATTCTATCCACCCCTCAATTTTCGAATAATAATTCTAATTTTTGACTTCATTGCAGATTTATAATCTTAGTTATCAATGAATTACCGATTTTCTGGGAAGCACTGCTAAACTCCTCCCATGACAGGCTCTGCCCCGCGGCGGCGCTTTCTGTATCTATATCGGCAGGGAGACCTTCATGGCCCGCAATATCATCGTTCTTGGTGCCGGCATGGTCGGCGTATCCGTGGCCTGGCATCTGGTGCGTCGCGGTCATGACGTCACGCTGGTGGACCGCCGCGAGCCGGGGCTTGAGACCTCCTTCGGCAATGCCGGCATCATCCAGCGCGAGGCGGTGCGCCCCTACGCCTTCCCCCGTGATATCGGCACCCTGCTGCGGGTGCTGCCCAACCGCAAGGTGGATATCCGCTACCGCCCCACCGGCATGATGAACGCAGCGGGCCCGCTGTTGAACTACTGGCTGAACTCGAGCGGTAAGCGCTACGAGCGCATCGTAGGCGAGTGGGCGTCGCTGATCATGCGCTGCCAGGATGCCCACGCGCCGATGATCGAAGCCGCCAGCGCCGAGGCGCTGGTGGGCAAGGGCGGCTGGCTGGAGCTTTACCGCACCCGCAAGGAGTTCGAGGAACGCCAGGAAACGGCCCGGGAGAACCACGAGCGCTTCGGGGTTACGTATGAGGTGCTTGACGCCGAGGCGCTCTACGCCAAGGAGCCGCATCTGGGCAAGGGGCTGATCGGGGCGATCCACTGGACGCAGCCCTGGATGGTCTCGGACCCGGGCGGCCTGGTGCAGGCCTACGCCCGCAGCTTCGCCGAACAGGGCGGCCGTGTGATGCAGGCCAGCGTCGAGGACGTGCTCCAGGGTGAGGGCGGCTGGCGTGTCAAGACCAGCGAGGGCGCCCTGGAGGCGGATGAAGTGGTGGTGGCCCTAGGACCCTGGGCCGGAGAACTGCTGGCGAGGCTGGGCATGAAAGTGCCGCTTTTCGTGAAGCGCGGCTACCACATGCACTACTCCGCCGAAGAGGGAGCCCAGCTCAACCACTGGGTAATGGATGCCGAGAAGGGCTTCCTGCTCGAACCGATGCGCGCCGGAATTCGCCTGACCACCGGCGCCGAACTTGCCGACCTGGAGTCGCCGCCCCAGTACAACCAGTTGGCCGCCGCCGAGAGGGTGGCACGCAAGCTGTTCCCGCTGGGCAAGCGTCGCGACAGCCAGCCCTGGAAAGGCGCCCGCCCCTGCCTGCCCGACATGAAGCCGGTGATCGGCCCCGCCCCCGGCAAGTCGGGGCTGTGGCTCGCCTTCGGCCACGGCCATCAGGGCTTTACCCTGGGCCCGGCCACCGGCGAGCTACTCGCCCAGATGATGGATGGCGAAGAACCCGCGGTGGATATGGCCCCGTTCCGCGTCGATCGCTTCTGAATGTGAAGTCACTACGAGAGCGGGCGCCCTTGAGGCGCCCGCTTTTTGTAAACTCTCGCACCGGAATTGGCGCAGGAATACGCACCACTCCCCTGCCCACCATGGCTACTACCATTCGCCGCAGCGAAGAACTCGGTACTAAGCCACCCCGGTATGGGCACATAGTTCTTGGTAGGTCGCTTAGTACTTGCCGCAAGCTACCTAAGCGATGACCGGAGTTGAATTGTTGGCACATTAGCTCTGTAAGATATTTCTCCGACTGCCGTAAGCGATCTCTCAAACTCTCACCCAGCGGTAGCCAAGGCGCCACAGCTAGCGATAATCAATACCGGCACAATGGCATGGGGACACAAGGAAGGAACGCAATGGATCTTGCGAAGATTGGCGATAAAGTAGTCTGTTCCTGCAAGGGTGGACCACATCGGATCGTTTCCGGGGCAAGCACAGCCACGGTGGATGGCATTCCCATCGCCAGAGTCGGTGACAAGAGTTCGTGTGGCGCCAGCATTACCTCCGGCGTGGCGTGGTATCCAATCGAGGGCTCAGCCGCAGCCATTAATGGCAGCGCCACTTCCTGTGGCGGTCAGGTAGTGACGGGCTGCAGCACTGAAGTCGGCTCGCCTAGTACGCCTGCGGCCAGCATGCTCAGCGAGCTACCCAAACGCTACAATGAGCGGTTCCGCCTTGTCGATGCCGCCGGCGACCCCGTGTCAGATATGGAGTACCTGATCGTTCGGGAGAATGGAGAGCGGATCAGCGGTGTCAGCGACGCCCAAGGCTTAACGCATTTGGTCCCCGACCATGATAAACCCGAGAAGCTCAAAGTCTATATCAAGGGGGTTCGCACGGCATGAGTGAAGTACCTTCTACCTCAAGTACAAGTAGCTATACGTTACTCGGCGAATTTCTTACTACCTTGACTACCGATATTGAGCCAAAAAACATCGAAGTGCCCACACTGGAGTATCGCGAGCTCTCCGTTCCATTCCTCGAAACCAAACGCGACTACATGTTTGCCGAGGGCGTAGGCATTCATGCCACTTACAATCTACGAGGCCATGTCACGCTGCGTGACAACACATTAAGCGTTAGCGCCATGGGCAGAACTGCTGCCAGCCACCTCGGCTCTGTCGATTGGTTCGTATCTGCCACACTTCGCCATGGCCCCCTAACTATTGCCAACCAGAATCTCGAGCGAGGGGGCATTTCCGCTTGGCCTGATGACGACTTCACCCCCATCGGCCATGCTACCTTCACGCTGCCTATGCCGCCCCGCCGCCTGACACTTCAACTTACCGGTGGCTACTACTTTTCCAGCGGCCCAGGTAACTTGGCCTCCCGCACGACAAGCATCACTTTCGAGATCGAGGCCGAACCGCGATGAAGAAAATCCTACTTGTTGCGATGATCGCTATGCTGCTCACCGCCTGTTCATCGGCCAAAGGTGAGCCTCCGGCGCACTACCTAGAGCGCGCCAATGCAGCACTCATCGAAGCACGTGGCGATGCTAACCAGCTCGAGGATGTGCTCACGATCTACGATGAGGGGCTCGAACAGCACCCAAACGACACCGACCTTCTCACTAGCCGCGCACAGCTAAACGCCAGCCTTGGCCACTACGCAGCGGCCAAGGCTGACCTGGATGTTCTGAAAGAAGGAGAGTTACACAAGGAAGGGAGGCTGATGCGCTGCATGCTGCAAGAACGTTTGGAGGGAGCCACGACGGAAACCCTAGCCTGCTATGCAGAAGTGGAGAGTGACTATGCCAGCGAAATCAGCGCCCTCCCGGATGCTAACCACGTCCTGGCGGCTCGCCTGGCCGAATCGCCCGAGGCTGTCCCCCTGCTAGAGGAGTGGCAGGCGAGCGACGATCCGATGAAGAACTCAATGGTGGAAGAGATACTGGAGATGGAGCGGGAAGAACTGATTCAGATGCTATTACCTTAATGGCTTATCAGCGCCAAGAAAGCACGCCGAGAAGGGGTTCCTGCTCGAGCCGATGCGCGCCGGGATTCGCCTGACCACCGGTGCCGAGCTTGCCGACCTGGACTCGCCGCCCCAGTACAAGCAGCTGGCCGCCGCCGAGAAGGTGGCACGCAAGCTGTTCGCAGCCAGCCCTGGAAAGGCGCCCGCCCCTGCCTGCCCGACATGAAGCCGGTGATCGGCCCTGCCCCCGACAAGGCGGGGCTGTGGCTCGCCTTCGGCCACGGCCACCAGGGCTTTACCCTGGGCCCGGCCACCGGCGAACTGCTCGCCCAGATGATGGATGGCGAAGAGCCCGCGGTGGATATGGCCCCGTTCCGTGTCGATCGCTTCTGAGTCCGAAATCACTTCGAATGCAGGCACCCTTGAGGCGCCCGCTTTATTCAGATTGTCTTACTTGCTGGACGCAACTCAGGATACCTATGACTACCCTGCCCACTAGCCACCATCATTCGGCACAACGAATAACTTGGCATATGTCAGGTAAATACTATCACTGTACAGGCATGAAGTGTGACGTATAGTATTTACGCCGCCCAACAAGAATATATACTTTCTCATCTTCCCAAACGAACTTCATCCCCAACATCTAAGTATATATCTTCATGCTCATCAACACATGTTTTTCTGTTATAGGAATGCCTCACAGCATCTCTAAAACCTGACCTCGCCGATAGCGATACATACCAGTCAGAATACAAAGAACGCAAGATCATTGTAAAGAAGCCGAAAGGCAAACATATTGATTTAGCGGATAAACGAAATTCATTCAAAGCGCCGAACTGCAGATGCAGCTTAGAGTGGCTTACAACTTCGTGATCATAATCCACCCGTAGGTGTGAATTTTTTCCAGGATAGAACCCAGAACCAGAATCGATATCTTCAAGCATAGAAAAATAGACTTCTGAAAGGGCCTCTGATGCAGTATCTATGTAAGTCTCTATCTCATCCTGTTTCTCTTCAATCAACATAGGGGCCGGATAAAATGCCAATCTCGCTTTCTTCAAATCGCCCCCATCATAAAAGCTGTAATAAAACTGAAAGAAACTACCATCTGTCAACAAAAAGCTAAATTGTTGGGCGTCTATCAAGAGCTGGTACTCCCGAGGATAACAAACCCTTTTAGCAATTCCAGCAGAGTAATAATACCAACTTATCTCTCTATCCTTTTTGTAGACGCGGCTATCAGCAAGGATGTCCCCATAGAGCTTACCTATACTGTTCAAACTTTGCTCAACCGCACCAATACTACTCATCTTCAAAACCCCTCTTTATTTTTTCTAGCAATTCCGGGTCATCTTTAATTAGCTTGATTAAAAAATCCGGGTCGCTTCTAAGGTTCTCATAGCTTGAGGAAATTTCATCCAATTCAAAGTCACTTTTCTCAAGCACTTTCCTAACGAAGCTAACTTTAGAATTGCTCGGCCTAGAAAAAGAAAAACAGGGGAAATTTCTCTTCACGCTTTCAAACTCGTTATACAGCTCTCCCATACCATCACCATGGCCTGATATAAAGCACATTCCCCTAGTACGGGTTAGGGATGCGAAGAAAGCATTCCTTGCTCTAAATGTTTTATCATTTGAAACCATCTGTGAATTCATTACAAAAACAAAATTAGCCTCATTCCCTTTAGCTCTAAAAGGGGTTGATATTGTCACACAACCCTTAACGCCAAATATATCTGTACTCTCAACATATCCAGGCGTCACGCTTGCCACACCGATATCAGAAAGATCTTTGCGTATCCTCAAAGCCTCAGACTTTGAAAAAGCTCTGTTATTAATATTTATAATAACAATCTCTTCAGGTTTAACACCCTCATCTTCTGTTATGCGTTTAACCTTCTCTACAACCCACGCAACCTCCTCTGAGAAAGTATCAAATCTTTCGTATAAAATTAAGTCAAACGGCTCAAGACCCTGTTCTAGGAATGATCTTTCCATGGAGTTTTTACTATTTACCTCAGGCCTTTCTAGTACAATTTCATCCCCCTCCTGAAACAATTCTTTTTGTGGCTCTTTAACCCTATAACCGATTGCTTCCCATTCACTTGCTGTGTCAAATAACTGCATATAACCGTTCCGGCTATAAAGACCTAATGCGATACCATGCGCCATCATGAGAACAGGGCGCGGAGTTCTATAGCAGTTCGGCAATATGAAATCCTTTGGAATCCCACCCAAATATTCACCACTTAGCAAGTCGTCATCAATAAATGGCTTACCATATTCATCAACTCCAAACAGCTCAGAAGGTTCTTTGATTTTCATGTCCCCTAAGGACTGAAACTCATCATATGCCCACACAATTCTCTTAGGCTTTTTAGTGATTTTATAAATAACTTGGAAAAGCTCTGGCGGAAGATCCTGAGCCTCATCGATCAACACCATATCAAAAATAGGCTCTAATTTAACCCCACCTTTCTCTATCAAGTCCCGATAAATGAACTGTAGGGGATGGGTCGCCCCCCTGACTTCACTATAGGTTAAACTGCGGATCGAATACTTTTTACACAAAAATGAATATAAACCTTCTTTCCCCTTGCCGCCCCACGCATGTAAAATTTTTAACTTATCCTCGAAATCAGGATAAGACTTTGCCTCGTATGCATAGTATTTCTTGATAAGCCCGGTGACTTGTCCGTACAGACTCTGCGTGTTGAACACATACAATATATTGTAATTTTTTTTCCTCTTATGTGTAATTGCAGCCTTTAAAGACAACACAATTGTTTTTCCTGTTCCAGCTAATCCTCGAATTCTTTGTGGCCCCTCAGGAACTTGCATAGAGACTTGGCGCTGAGCATCATCCTGCTTGAATATTTTCTGAAGCGACTTTCTAACCATACCTCCAAGAGTTTTCTCTTCTGTAAAATCAACGGAGAAAGTATCTTCAAAAACAGACGTACCTTCAATCAAACTGATAGTCTTATCTAATTCACTTTGACTTATTTCAGCTTCCTCAAAAGCAATTGTTGTTAAATGGGCATCCAAATCTGGACGCGTCAAATAATTAGACACCCCCTCACTTTCAACTATTCCAGCAAGCTCATTACGAGGTAAATTATTTCTAGGCAGCACAATATAAGAGGATATGGGGATCTTTACTCTCCTAGACTTTCTATCGTATAACTCAAGGCTGTTTTTAAGCCTAGCCTCAACATCATCGACAAAAATATCCATTAGAAAACTTCTAGAAAACAACCTTTCACCACTTGCACACATCCAAACAACTTTTCCTTCTTCCTCAGAAAAAGAAACAATCTCCTCATCAACAACATCCACTAAAATAATTCCATATTGCTTTGCCATTATTATAAATGTTGGTGACTGTTCTTCACTTTCCCGACTAAGGGTAGTTAACTTGTACGCCAAGTAACCTTCACAGTTATGAAATTTCTCAACGAGCAAATCCATAACTTCTTTTGCAGCTTGATTGTTATCAATCTCCAGACTGCCCGGAAGAACCTTTAATGCCTGATCCATCTTTTACCTCACCCAAGTAATAAAAAACTAATCAGAATTTAACTTTCTTGAAATTATAAAAGCGACGTCGGCTCGTATGGCAACTACTAGCCTTCCTTCGATTATTGCACGTAGTTAGCGCTTCGCATTGCAGAACATACGGTTACTCGTATAATACTTAACCGATTATTGCTTGACCTTTAGAAAAAACTCCTCATGCGCGGTAAAAAACATTGGCATTAAGAGTACACTGTGAAAAAATCAGACAATACTTTTAACTCGATTCAATTCGCTATATCTATAGTTCCATCATCAGAAACGCTACCGCCCGGGGATAACATCCTTTCCCTGCGACAGCCCTGTCTGCGTTGTACTACCTGTCTCTTCTATCGGCGGTCGTCTCGGCGACCTTAACCTGAGTAAACAAAACCCTGTAACGAATTGCAAAGAAAAAGGGCTTACCATTTGGTAAGCCCTTGATCCCGATCAGCTTAGCCGCGCCAGGCGTTCTGCCTAGGCGCGCTTCACTCCCACTCGATCGTCGCGGGCGGCTTGCTGCTGACGTCATATGTCACGCGCGATACGCCGCGGATCTCGTTGATGATGCGGTTGGAGACTTTCTCCAGCAGCTCATACGGCAGGTGCGCCCAACGTGCGGTCATGAAGTCGATGGTTTCCACGGCGCGCAGGGCGATGACCCATTCGTAGCGGCGGCCGTCGCCGACCACACCAACGGACTTGACCGGCAGGAACACGGCGAAGGCCTGGCTGGTCTTGTGGTACCAGTCGGCGTTGTGCAGCTCCTCGATGAAGATGGCGTCGGCTTCGCGCAGGATGTCGGCGTACTCCTTCTTCACTTCGCCGAGGATGCGTACACCCAGGCCCGGCCCCGGGAAGGGGTGACGGTAGACCATGTCGTAGGGCAGGCCGAGTTCCAGGCCGAGTTTGCGCACTTCGTCCTTGAACAGTTCGCGCAGCGGTTCGACCAACTGCAGCTTCATGGTCTCGGGCAAGCCGCCGACGTTGTGGTGCGACTTGATCACATGGGCCTTGCCGGTCTTGCTGGCGGCGGATTCGATCACGTCGGGGTAGATGGTGCCCTGGGCAAGGAAGTCGACGCCTTCGATCTTGCTGGCCTCTTCGTCGAACACGTCGATGAAGGTATTGCCGATGATCTTGCGCTTGGCTTCCGGGTCGTTCTCGCCTTCCAGTTTGGAGAGGAACAGTTCCTCGGCGTCCACGCGGATTACCTTCACGCCCATGTGGCGGGCGAAGGTTTCCATTACCTGGTCGCCTTCGTTCTTGCGCAGCAGGCCGTTGTCGACGAACACGCAGGTGAGCTGGTCGCCGATGGCCTTGTGCAGCAGCGCCGCTACCACCGAGGAGTCCACGCCGCCGGAGAGGCCGAGCAGCACGTGGCGGTCGCCGACCTGGTCGCGCACGCGGGCGACCTGGTCTTCGATGATGCGCGCCGGGGTCCACAGCTTCTCGGCGCCACAGATGCCCACCACGAAGTGCTCGAGGATGCGCTGGCCTTGCAGGGTGTGGGTCACCTCGGGGTGGAATTGCACGCCGTAGAAGCGCTTCTCCGGCCAGGTCATGGCGGCAATGGGGCAGCTAGGGGTGGAGGCGGTCACGGTGAAGGGCTCGGGGGCGCGGGCGACCTTGTCGCCGTGGCTCATCCACACGTCGAGCAGCGCCTTGCCGTCGTGGTCCACGTGGTCCTTGATGTCGCGGAACAGGTCGTCGCCGCTCTCGATCTTGACCTGGGCGTAGCCGAACTCGTGCTTGTTGGAGCCCTCCACGGCGCCGCCGAGCTGTTCGGCCATGGTCTGCATGCCGTAGCAGATGCCCAGTACCGGCAGGCCCAGTTCGAACACGCACTTCGGCGCGCGGGGCGAGCCTTCGGCCACGGTGGATTCCGGCCCGCCGGAGAGGATGATGCCGTTGGGCCGATACTCGCGGATCTCCTCCTCGGTGATGTCGAAGGCGCTCACTTCGGAGTACACGCCGATCTCACGCACGCGGCGGGCGATGAGCTGGGTGTACTGGGAGCCGAAGTCGAGGATAAGGATCTTGTGGGCGTGAATGTCGGTCATCTGGGCGTCTCTACTGGCAACGTATGGCGGCGGGGCAACATAGGTAAGAACGAGCGGCGGCGCTGGCTGAGCGTCAGGCTAGGCGAAAACGGCCGAAGCAGCGGAGTTGACGTGGTTGTCAATGAGCATGCTGAGGCCGTTTTCAACAACGCATGGCGCCAGATCAGCGGCGCCGCTAGCCCACCCGGTAGTTGGGCGCTTCTTTCGTTATCTGCACGTCATGCACGTGGGATTCGGCGAAGCCGGCCCCGGTGATCTGCACGAATTCGGGCTTGGTGCGCATCTCGTGGATGTCGCGGCAGCCGGTGTAGCCCATGGAGGCGCGCAGGCCGCCCATCAGCTGGTGGACGATGGCGCTCATCATGCCCTTGTAGGGTACGCGGCCTTCGATGCCTTCCGGCACCAGCTTCTCGGCGCCGCTGTCCTTGTCCTGGAAGTAGCGGTCGGCGCTGCCCTGGCTCTGGGACATGGCGCCCATGGAACCCATGCCGCGGTAGGCCTTGTAGGTACGGCCCTGGAACAGCTCGACCTCGCCCGGGGCTTCCTCGGTGCCGGCCAGCAGGCCACCGACCATCACGCTGCTGGCGCCGGCGGCGATGGCCTTGGCCAGGTCGCCGGAGAAGCGCACGCCACCGTCGGCAATCAGCGGGATGTCGAACTCCTTGAGCGCTTCGGCCACGTTGGAAACGGCGGTGATCTGCGGCACGCCGACACCTGCGACTACGCGGGTGGTGCAGATGGAGCCGGGGCCGATGCCCACCTTCACGCCGTCAGCGCCGGCCTCGGCCAGCGCGCGGGCGGCGGCGGCGGTGGCGATGTTGCCGCCGATCACCTGGATCTGAGGGAAATGCTCCTTGACCCATGCCACGCGGTCGATCACGCCACGGGAGTGACCGTGGGCGGTGTCGACGATGATCACGTCGACGCCGGCTTCGGCCAGCGCGGCCACGCGGTCCGGCGTCTCGGCGCCGGTGCCCACCGCGGCGCCGACCAGCAGGCGGCCGTCGGCGTCCTTGGCGGCGCTGGGGAAGGTGCGTGCCTTCTCGATGTCCTTGAAGGTGACCAGGCCGCGCAGGTGGAAGGCGTCGTTGACCACCAGCATCTTCTCGACCCGGTGCTCCTGCATCTTGGCCTTGATCACGTCGAGCCCGGTGCCTTCGGACACGGTGACCAGGCGCTCGCGCGGGGTCATGATGTCGGCAACCCGGTCACCGTGGTTGGGCTGGAAGCGCATGTCGCGCTCGGTGACGATCCCCACCAGCGTTTCGCCCTCCACCACCGGGAAGCCGGAGAAGCCGTACTCCTGGGCCATGGAAAGCAGGTCCTCGAGCTTGGCCCTGGGCCCGACGGTCACCGGGTCCTTGACGATGACGCTCTCGTGCTTCTTGACCTTGCGCACCTCGGCGGCCTGAGCGGTGATGCTCATGTTCTTGTGGATGATGCCGATGCCGCCTTCCTGGGCCATGGCGATGGCCAGGCGGGCTTCGGTCACGGTATCCATGGCAGCGGAGACGAGGGGGATGTTGAGGTAGAGGTCGCGGGACAGGCGGGTCCGCAGGCTGACGTCCTTGGGCAGGACTTCCGAGTAGCCGGGTACGAGTAATACGTCGTCGAACGTAAGAGCTTCTTGGGCCATACGTAGCATAGTCGGCAACACCCAGTGAGCTGGTGGGGAGGGAGCGAAGTTAATCGACCATTATAACGGCCGGCCCGGCACTCCGGCAATTCGGCGTCGGCTTTCGGCCCCTGCCGAATCACACTTCGAAACAGTCTGAAACGCTCACTGACTTACAGCGCGACAAGCGTGAACTAGCTTGAGAAGTGCACGATAGGTCCGCACACGGAAAGGAGAGCCGTCATGAACTGGGACCAGATCGAAGGTAAGTGGAAAGAGCTGAGTGGCAAGGCCCGCTCCAGCTGGGGCGAGTTCAGCGATGATGAACTCGATCAAATTGCCGGCAAGAGAGAGCAGTTGATCGGCAAGCTCCAGCAACGTTATGGCCTGGAGCGCGAGGAAGCCGAGCGCCAGGCCGACGACTGGGCGCGAAACCTCTGACGTGTCGCGCCATTGAAGCAGCAATACCCTGAACCAGGGCAAATTCCTGAATCCAAGGAAAGGGAAAGGAGTATGACCATGCAAAAGCGCCTACTGACCATCGCCGTAGCAGCCGTAACCGGTAGCCTGGCCTTTGGCACCCAGGCCGTGGCACAAGAGGACGACGCCAAGGCGGCACAGGGCCTCTACTCGGCCGATGACATTATTGGTGCCGACGTCTACTTGCAGAGCGATCCCGACGAGGATGTCGGTGACGTGAGCAATATCCTGCTCGACGATGAGCAGAAAGTCAGCAAGGTGGTGATCACCACCGGCGAGATCCTGGGCATGGGCGGTCGCGAGATCGTGGCGGACGTCGAGGAGCTCAGCCTCGAGACCGAGCGTGACGATGGCGACACCACGCACCGCATCCTCATCAACGCCGAGTCCGAGGATCTGGAAGGTTACCCGGAGTACAGCGAGGAGTGGTTCGACACCGAGCGCGAAAAAGTTCGCACCGAAGGCACGAGCGCTTGGCAGACGGGCACTGTCGGCGCCGGCTCCGACATGGGTAACCAGAACGTAGACGAAAACGACGACAGCGCCGAGTTAACCGAAGAGGACGTTGAAACAGACTTCGAGTAAGACCTCTCGAGCCAATGCCCTCCCCATGAAGTGATTCTTGCGTCGGGTTCGCCCCGGCGCTTTTTTTGTCCTGGCCCTCCTGCCGGGCGCGCCCACGTCAAATGTAGCGGCGGCCATGCTAGAGTGGCGGCATCGTTCGTTCAGCGAGACCGCGCATGTCCCCACCCGACGCCACCGCCCTCTCCGTCAGCGAAGTGAATCGTCGCGCCCGTCAGCTGCTCGAATCGGGCCTCGGCGAGGTATGGGTGGAGGGGGAGCTTTCCGGGGTGTCGCGCCCGGCCTCGGGACATGTCTATTTCACCCTCAAGGACGCCTCGGCGCAGCTGCGCTGTGCGCTGTTTCGCAACCGTGCCCGCTTCGTCGCCGCTCCCATGCGCGACGGCGACCGGGTCAAGGTACGCGGTCGGGTGTCGCTGTTCGAGCCGCGCGGCGACTATCAACTGATTGCCGAGGCGGTACAGGCCGCCGGCGAAGGCGAACTGCTGCTGGCGCTGGAACGGCTCAAGCAGCGGCTTGCCGCCGAGGGTACATTCGCCAATGCGCGCGCCCTGCCCTGCCCGCCGCGCCATCTACTCGTGCTCACCTCGCCCACCGGCGCGGCGATCCGCGACGTGCTGGCGGTGCTTCAGGCACGCTGGCCGCTGGCCCGGGTCACGCTGATCGGCGTACCCGTGCAGGGGCGTGAAGCGGCGCCGGCCTTGATCGCCGCCCTGGGGCTGCTCAATCGCCAGCAGGCGCTCGACCCGACGCGGGACGTGATCCTCATCACTCGCGGCGGCGGCAGCCTGGAGGATCTCTGGGCGTTCAACGACGAGCACCTGGCACGGGCCATCTTCCATTCGCGGCTGCCGGTGATGTCGGCGGTGGGCCACGAGGTGGACGTCACCCTGTCGGACCTGGCCGCCGACGTGCGCGCGCCCACCCCCTCCGCCGCGGCGGAAATGCTGGTACCGGATCGCCGCGACCTTGAACGCCGCTTGTTGGGGTTGGAGCGCCAGCTCATGCGTTGCACCCAGGCGCGCCTCGAACGCGAGGGCCAGCGCCTTGACCACCTGCGCGCACGGCTGCGCCATCCCGGTGAAAGGTTGGCCCGCCAGCGCCAGACGCTCCAGGCGCTGGACGCCCGGCTGCACCGCGCGCTGCAGGCCCGGCTTACCGCCGAGCGACGCCACCTGGCGCATGTGCAGCGTCGCTTCAACGCCTGCCACCCGGGGCGCGGCATCGATCGGGCCGCCATCAGGCTATCGAGTGCACACAGCCGGCTGGAGCAGGCGATGCAGCGCCGCCTGGCGCAGCAGCACGAGCGCCTAAGCGGCCTGGCAAGGCAGCTTCAGGCGGTGAGCCCGCTGGCGGTGCTGGGGCGCGGTTACGCGATTCTGCAGGATGCCGAAGGCCGAGTGGTACGACGCGCCGCCGACACCCAGCCGGGGCAGGCGCTGACCGCCCGGCTGGGCGAGGGAAGACTGCAGGTGGAAGTGAAACGACGCCTCAAGAAGTGAAGCGCCGCCTCTCGTGGAGGCGGCGCCTGGTGCCGTCAGTCGGGCTTGAAGGTACTCGGCTCGAGTTCGTGGCGTGACAGCAGCTTGTAGAAGTCGGTGCGGTTGCGCCCGGCGATGCGCGCCGCCTGGGTGACGTTGCCCTCGGTGATCTTGAGCACCTTGACCAGGTAGCTGCGCTCGAAGTTGGCGCGGGCGTCGTTGAAGGTCGGCAGCGCGCTGTCCTCCGCCGCCAGGGCCTGGGCCACCAGCGCCTCGGGAATCATCGGCGAACGCGTCAGCGCCACGCACTGCTCCACCACGTTCACCAGTTGGCGCACGTTGCCGGGCCAGGCGCTGGTCGCCAGCAGGTTGAGCGCCTCCGGCGAGAACCCCTTGACGAACGGCTTGTGCCGGGCCGCCGCCTGAGCCACGAGGTGTCGCGCCAGCAGCGGCACGTCCTCGGCGCGATCCTTGAGCGCCGGCAGCTTCAGGTTGACCACGTTGAGGCGATAGAAGAAGTCCTCGCGGAACTCGCCCTGATGCATCGCCTGGCTGAGGTCGCGGTGGGTGGCCGAGAGGATGCGTACGTTCACCGGGAACGACTGGGTAGAGCCCAGCGGACGGATCTGACGCTCCTGCAGCGCCCGCAGCAGCTTGACCTGCAGCGGCAGCGGCATGTCGCCGATCTCGTCGAGAAACAGGGTGCCACCGTCGGCGGCCTGGAATAGGCCTTTGTGATCGCTGATGGCCCCGGTGAAGGCGCCCTTGGCATGACCGAACAGCTCGCTTTCCAGCAGCTGTTCCGGCAAGGCGCCGCAGTTGATCGCCACGAACGGCTTGCTGGCGCGCGGGCTGGCGTCGTGGATGGCCCGCGCCAGCAATTCCTTGCCCGAGCCGGAGGGGCCGGTGATCAGCACGCTGACGTCCGATGACGCCACCATGCGCGCCTGCTCGAGCACCCGTTCCATGGTGGGGCTGCGAGTGATGATCTCGGCCCGCCAGGCATCGTCGCTCCCGCCGGCACCGACGGGCGTGTGGGTCAACGCCTCGTCGATGGCGCTGAACAGCTCGTCACGGTCAACCGGCTTGGTGAGGAAGCTGAACACGCCCTGCTGGGTGGCATTCACGGCGTCGGGAATGGAGCCGTGAGCGGTCAGGATGATGACGGGAAGCCCCGGGACCTGGCGCTGAATGGCCTGGAACAGCGCCATGCCATCCATTTCGTCCATGCGCAGGTCGGAGAGTACGAGGTCGGGACGCTCGGCCTCCAGGCAACGCAGTGCCTCGGGGCCACTCTCCGCCGTGGTTACGCGGAAACCACGGCTTTCCAGACGCATTCCCAGTAGACGCAACAGGCTGACATCGTCATCGACCAGCAGGATGTGCGCCTCCGCCGATCTGGCGCCGGAGGCTCGCGCCGGAGACCTGCGGGTCTCAGCCTTACGGGCATCGGTCAGTCGAGCCGCTTCCATCACGTCGTATCTCCCGTGTCGCTCAGGGCGACTACTATCGCAAGTTCATGTTCCGCTCGATCGTCGTCAACGCCTCGAGCTTCTGGCTGAGCTCCGTTTTCTCGCGCTGCAAGACGGCCAGCTGCTCGCGTGTTCGCGAGTTCTGTCTGGCCAGGGAGCGTCGCCCCTCCAGTTCGTTGCGCCAGTAGAGCAGCAGTTGCTGCAGTCCGGCCGGTGCCGCATGCGTATACGTCTGATAGAGCTCGGCCGCCTCCGCCCACTCGCGTTCACTGCCCCAGGAGAGCGCCACGGCACGGATCAGTTGCCGTTCGGCTTCACTCCGGTTCGGGTCGGTGCCCAGTCCTGTCACCGTATCCCGGCGCCATTCGGCGTCGCCACGCTGCGAGGAAAGGCCTAATGACACCCAACTGGGCAACAGGCAGGCATTCTCTTCAAAGGACGGTACCACTGCTTGGCAGGAGGCGGCTGTCGTCGCCTCTTCCTCCGAGCCGGTCATGACCTGCTCGGGTAGGTACTGGCATCCTCCCAGCCATACCACGGCCACACCGACACAGAGTGTTCTCAGCTTCATGTTGCTTCGCTCCTAGCGCTGTCGCCCACTTCGACGGGCACGGTATTCTCTCCGCTTTGGGTCAGGGGAACTGCCCGGCGCGGCAGTGTGAGACGAAAGCACACCTCGAATTCGCGATCCTCGACCAGCGCCAGGCTGCCGCTCTGGATCCGGGCGCAGTCGGCGGCCACCGAGAGGCCGATGCCCGAGCCCTTGAGCGGCCCCTTGCGGCGGGATCGCCCTTGAAAGAAGGGTTCGAACAGTCGCGAGCGATCGTTTTCGGCGATAGGTTCGCCGCTGTTGGCGACATCAAGGAATAGGTGATCGCGCCCGCCATGGGCGCGAACCAACAGGTCACCGCCATCCTCGCCATAGGCGATGGCGTTGGAAACCAGATTGTCGAGAATCCGTCCCACGGCGGTGCGATCCACCACCCAATCCAGGGGGCCATCGAAGGCCGTCACCCGCATGCCCTTGTTCTCCAGTGCCAGTCGATGCTTGGCCAGCGTGGTCTTGACCAGGGTCGCGATATCGATGCGTTCGAGAGTGATACGCTGGTTGTGCTGCAGCAGATTATAGTCAAGCAGCTGCTCAATTAGGCGCTGCAGCTCGCTTCCGCTGGCATCGATCAACGACAGAATTTCGCGCTGGCGCGGACTCAGCTCGCCGGCCACTCCATCGGCCAGCAGCGCCGAGCCTTCACGCACGCTGGCCAGCGGCGTCTTGAGTTCGTGGGACATATGCCGCAGGAACTGCTGCTTCTGCGCTTCGAGATCGCTCAGGCGAGTCGACAGCCAGTCGAGACGGTCGCCGAGCTGGACCAGTTCCGCCGGCCCCTGGATGGTGTCTCGATCATTGGTTTCCACCCCACTGCCGATGCTGAGAATACGATGCTCCAACTGACGCACCGGGCGGATGATCAACCAGCTGAACAGCAGCATGAGCAGCAGGCTGGAGGAGACCAGCGCGGTGGTTTGTAGCCAGAGGCGCGATTGCACCGCCTCGGCTCGGGAACGAATCATCTCGATCCGCGCATCGATCTGCTGGTTGGTGGCCCGCCGCATGGCCTCGACGTGTTCGGAGAACGGACCGAACAGCGCCAGCCACACCTCCAGCGCCTCGGCATCCAGTTCCGGCAGTTGCGAGAGCAGCAGCAGCTGCTCCTCCAGCGCCACGACGTCGGGGTCGCGCGGCAGGAAGCGGCGCTGCTGTGCCAGCAGTTCGGTGAATTCGCTGTGACGCTCGGCGTAGATATCGAGCAGGCTCTCCTGCTCGAGCACGGCGTATTGCCGCGCGCTACGCTCCATGTCCAGTGCCAGGTTGCTCAGCAGCCGCGCACGGCGGCTCTCCTCAACGGCCTGGCGAGCACTGACATCCGCCAGGCGCGAAAGCTCGGAGAGGGCCTGTCCGGCCTGATACATGAGGATTCCCAACGGCAACATCACGACAAGGAAGGCCAGCAGCACCAGCTGCAGCAGGGAACGTGGACGCCAGCGGCGCGAGACCCGTTTGGTCATGACCAGTGTTCTTTTTAATAAAGGGGAAAAAACCACCATGGTGCATGCCTGAAGGATAACAGAGTTCCACGTTCAGCTTCTCGTGTCCTTACATTCCCGCTAACAATTCAGAAAAAAAAGGCCGGCGGGAGCCGGCCCAAGTACGCAGGGAACTGAAGGGGTTAGAAAATATGGGCATCGATCGCCTGGCCGAGCCATGTCCACACTTTCCGTGGGCCCGAGGGCCCCGAAGCCCCGCTTCCGTCTGTTGGCTTACCAGGAGCCAGCCGGTACAGGTGAGCGGCGAACCGCTCTGCTTCGTTACCTGGCGTCACCGCCGCGATCCACTCGCCGGCGATGCCGCGTGATTCGATCCCCCGAGGGGGATGAGGCATCCTTGCCGGGGCATCCGTGCCCTTCTGGTACCTTTCCTTGCCTGTTGGCGGTACCCGTCTCATCGCAACCTAAGTTACACATCGCGGAGCGAACGCTGATCCTCGTTTGGCCCGAGTTGCACAGGGCATGGGGGGTGGTGGTTCCCGAGCCTCCCGTGGATCGAAGTGATTCGAGCCGTTTGAATCACTTCTTTCGTTGCTCGCTTTGTATAGTGCCATTTGCGTGCCAGGAATTTCGCTTATCAAACAAAAACAATAACTTGCAAAGAATGAAAAGTTGGCACGCAAGGGCGTCGCCGCAAAAAGGCGTCACCCAGGGGTTCCGAAGGGCACGTTTCGTCACCGATCGGAGACACCCTTTTGTCGGTTTGTCAGGAGGAGCATTGGAAACAAAGAGTTAGCTTGTTGCCTTTTTGAGACAACGCTATTACCGGCGTTGCCTTGGAGCGACAGCTGCCGCTGTCCGAAACGGGTTTCGACAGCGGCAGGACCTTGGCAGGCTTAAACGAGAGGTTTGATGAGAATCTTTGACTTACGCGCATGATTATAGGTATCGCGCCTGAGGGGCGGCAGCTCTTCGATACCGCCAGAGCGGAAACCGTGCTCGACGAACCAGTGCGCCGTATGTGTCGTCAAAACGAACAGCGCCTCCAATCCCAGCCGGCGGGCGCGCCGTTCGATGCCGGAGAGCAATAGCGTGCCCCGCGCTCCGCCGCGATAGTCAACGTGGATCGCCACGCAGGCCAGCTCGCCCATGGCCGCTTCGTCGAAACGATGCAGCGCGGCGCAGCCGATGACCATGCCGTCGCGTTCGATCACCAGGTAATCGTCGATCTCGTGCTCCAGGCGTTCGCGCGAGCGCGGCACCAGCATGCCGCGTCGTTCCAGCGGCTCCAGCAGTTCCAGCAGCCCGCCGATGTCGTTCAACTGCGCGGGACGCAGCTGTTCGTAGCGATGCCGGGTGATCATGGTGCCCACGCCGTCGCGGGTGAACAGCTCGCCAAGCAGGGCATCGTGGTCGTGCCAGGAGAGCAGATGGGTGCGGGCCACGCCGTTGCGGGCGGCGGCACAGGCGGCGGCGATATGGCGCGCCGGCTCGCTGCCCGGCGCGGCGTGCGATAGCAGCGGTTCGGCCTCGTCGGGAGTGAGCTGGCGCTGCATGGCGCCATTCTCATCGTAGAGCCCGGCGGCCTCGCCCAGCAGGATGAGCTTGTCGGCAGCCAGCGCCATGGCGGCGTGCTGGGCCACTTCGGCGGCGTCCAGATCGAATACCTCGCCGGTGCTGGAGAACCCCAGCGGCGGCAGCAGTACCAGCGAGCCGCGGTCGAGCAGCCCCTGCACCGCCGAGACCCGCACCCGGCGCACCTCGCCGCTGTGGTCGTAGTCGATACCGTCGCGCACGCCCAGCGGCTTGGCCATCACCAGGTTGCCGGACACCACGGTCAGCTCGACGCCATGCAGCGGCGTGTTGGGCAGGCCCAGCGAGAGCCGCGCCTCCAGCCACAGGCGCTGCTCGGCGGCCACCCGCTCGACGCAGGTCATGATCGCCTCGTCGGCCACCCAGCGCCCGTTGTGGCGCTGCGGCACGATACCGGCTTCGCTCAGCGCCTGCTCCACCTGCGGGCGGATGCCGAACACCACCACCAGGCGAACGCCCAGGGTATGCAGCAGCGCCAGGTCCTGGATCAGTTGCTCCCCGCGTCCGCGCGCCATGGCCTCGCCCTCGATGAGAATCACGAAGGTTCGGCCCCGGTGCGCATTGATATAGGGGGAGGAATTACGGAACCAGTCGACGAAGGGGAAACGAGTGTCCAAGGCCGCTCTCCGGCAGCAGATGAGAGGAGGTGTATCGAATTCGACTATATCAGAGCGACGAAAACGGCGGCACCATCCGGTGCCGCCGCGTAGGAGTCATTCCCTCGCCCGATTTACCCAAATATTCCCTTGAACATGAAGAAGAACAATATCGACAGGCCCGCGCCGGCCGGCAGGGTGATCAGCCAGGACATGGCGATGGTGCCGATCACGCGCAGGTTGAGTGCCGCCATGCCACGGGCGAGGCCCACGCCGAGCACCGCCCCCACCAGCGTATGGGTGGTGGAGATCGGCAAACCGGTACCCGAGGCGAGCACCACGGTCAGTGCCGCAGCCAGGGTAGCGGCAAAGCCACGACTCGGCGTCAGTTCGGTGATGCCGGTGCCCACCGTGGCGATGACCTTGTGTCCGTAAGTGACCAGGCCCACCACGATGCCGCCACCGCCCAGCACCAGCACCCACCAAGGCACCAGCGCCGAGGCCCCAATGGTACCGCCCTGCTCGACGACGCTGATCACTGCCGCCAGCGGCCCCACCGCGTTGGCCACGTCGTTGGAGCCGTGAGCGAAGGCCATGGCGCAGGCGGTGAAGATCATCAGTACGCCGAAAACCCGCTCTACCCCGGTGAAACCGAAATGATCGGTCTGGCGACTGCCGGCCTGTACGCGACGCTCCATCCAGCCACCCAGGGCCATCACGGCGAGGCCGAACAAGGCCGACAGCAGCAGGTTGGTGCCGAAGCCCAGGTTAAGGCCCATGTGCTTGAGCCCCTTGGTCAGGGTCACCATGCAGATGGCGAAACCCACCATGAGAACGTAGAACGGCACGTAGCGCTTGGCTGCGGCGAAGGGGTCGTCGGCTTCGAAAATGAGGTGCTGTACCGACTTGAACAGGGTGAAGGCAATGGTGCCGGCGAGCAGCGGCGACACGACCCAGCTGGCGGCGATCTGCCCCACCTTGGGCCAGCCCACGGCATCGATCCCGAGACCCGCCAGGGCGAAGCCGACAATGGCGCCGACGATGGAATGCGTTGTCGATACCGGCCAGCCCTTCATCGAGGCGACCAATAGCCAGGTACCGGCGGCCAGCAGCGAAGCCAGCATGCCGTAGACCAACAGTTGGGGATCGTGCTCTAACGCTGCGGGATCGATGATGCCCTTGCGGATGGTCTGGGTAACTTCGCCGCCGGCGAGCCAGGCACCCAGGAATTCGAACACCACGGCGATGATGATCGCCTGCTTGATGGTGATCGCCTTGGAGCCGACCGAGGTGCCCATGGCGTTGGCGACGTCGTTGGCACCGACGCCCCAGGCCATGAAGAACCCGAAGAGGCAGGCCAGGATAATGAAGGTATTCGCGTGCTCTGCAATGATCGACATAGGGGGCTGGAATCCTATGTGGCTGTCAGGTTGAAAGAACATCGCCCGGCCATGCCGGGCGTCGATGTTCTACCGGGCAGTGAGAATCTGGAGCCGACTGCCGACGCGCTCGGCGCGATCGGAGAGTTCGCCGACCCAGTCGATGATCTTGTAGAGAAAGATCACATCCACCGGCTTGAGCCGGTCTTCAAGGTCGAAGAGCAGACGCCGGATGGCGATCTGCTGCTGGTCGGCCTGCTGTTCGAGGATGTGCAGCTCGCGGATCAGGTTCTGCATCACGTCGGAAACGTGACGACCGAAGCCCGATTCCAGCAGATCCTGCAGCTCCTCCAGCGCCTGGCGCGCCTGAGCGACGCAGGCCACGGAGGTCTGCATGTAATCGCGCATGGGCTGGGCCAGCTCAACGGGGATCTGCATGCGGCGCCCCAGCATGATGCCGGTGATGTCGCGAACCTTGTTGGCAATCTTGTCCTGCACGCTGATCAGGTCGAGCAGGTCACTGCGCGAGACGGGCAGAAACAGGGTGTTGGGCAGATTGAGGCGAAGCTCGGTCTTGAGACTGTCGGCTTCATGTTCGAGCTGCGTAATGATTTCGCGGACCCTGGCGGCCTCGTCCCAGTCGCCGGTGAGCGAAGCCTCGAAGAAGGGCAACAGCTGGTCGGCGCATTCGTTGGCCTTGCCGATATGAGCCAGCAGCGGCTGGAACGGCGAACGACCGAACATAGCGGAAAACGGATTGGATTTGACCATGGCGTATCATGCGCTTGGAGAATGGCGGTGCGAGTATATCGACCGGTACTTGTCACGTCATTGAAAAGTTTAGCAGTCTAGGCCGATGCTGCACTGACGGGAAAACGGGGCTGAGGAAAAAGGATGAGCCACGAGATCGAACTGAAGCTGGCGCTGGCCGACACGGGCCCCGAACGCCTGCTCCGCCACCCGCTGCTGCGCGCCGGGGTGGATGATGCCGAGCGGCTGACGAATACCTACTACGACACGCCAGAGGGCGAGCTGGAAGCGGCACGCGTAGCGCTGCGCCTGCGCCGCTATGGCGAACGCCGGGTTCAGACGCTGAAGAGCAGCGGCGAAGGCGCGGGAGGTTACAGCCGGCGTCGCGAGTGGGAGTGGCCGGTACAAGGTGACACCCTCGACCGGGAGGGGCTCGCTGAGCTGGCCCCGCAGGTCGGGCTGGCCACCGATGCGATAGCCCGCCTTGAGCCTCGCTTCGCCACCGACTTCGAACGCCGGACCTGGCGGCTGGAGCTGGCCCAGGCAAGCGTCGAGGTGGCCCTCGATCAGGGCGAGATTCGCGCCGCCGGCCGGCACGTGCCGATCCGCGAGCTGGAACTCGAGCTCAAGGACGGCGATCCGCAGGCGCTATGGACGCTGGCCATCGCCCTTGCCGAGAGCGTGCCGCTGCGCCCGGCCGACGCCAGCAAGGCAGCCCGCGGTGCCGCACTGCTCACCGGGCACTGGTCGCTGCCGCAGGGAGATAGCCCGAGCGCCTGGCTGCATCGCGCCCTGCTCGCATTGGACGCCTACGGCGATACCGGCGACGATGGCTGGCGCGTCGAGGCCAGGGAGGCCTTCGGCCGGCTGGCTTCGAGCGGCGAGGACGAGGCCCGCCGACTGGCCGCTTTGCTCGGCGAATCCGATTGGCTTGGCGTCGAGTTCGGCCGCCTGGCGCTCCGGCTGGCGCAGCGCCTGACGTTATAGCCGGCACGAGCATTCCGCGCACGAATAGAACCGCACCAGGGAGCAATTAAGGATGAGCGAGCCGTTTCGGCCGGGTGGCGAGGGGGTAAGAACCCGCCTGTTCCAGATCATCTTCGAATCCGACACGCCGCTGGCGAAGGGCTTCGACATCGTCCTGATCATCACGATCCTGGCCAGCGTGCTGGTGGTGATGCTGGACACGGTGGAGGCCTGGGCAATCGCCTACGGCGAGCTGTTCTACTGGCTGGAGTGGGGCTTCACGCTTCTCTTCACCGTCGAGCTCCTGCTGCGCCTCTACTGCCTGGAGAAGCCCTGGCGCTACCTGCGCAGTTTCTACGGCGTGATCGACGTGATCGCCATCCTGCCCACCTGGCTGATGCTGATCCTGCCCGGCGCCCAGACGCTGGTGATCGTGCGCCTGCTGCGAGTATTGCGCATTTTCCGCGTACTGCGCCTGATGCAGTTCGTCGGCGAAAGCCGCCTTCTGCTCGAGTCGCTCAGGCGCAGCACGCGCCAGATCTTTCTATTCTTCTTCGGCATCTTCATGGTGGTGATCATCTTCGCCACCGTGATGTACCTGATCGAGTCGCATGAAGCGGGCTTCACCAGCATTCCGATGTCGATCTACTGGGCGATCGTCAGCCTGACCACGGTGGGCTACGGCGACATCGTACCGGTGACCTCGCTGGGCAAGGCGATCACGGTCATGCTGATGCTGATCGGCTACTCGATTATTGCCGTGCCCACCGGGGTCTTCTCGGCCGAGGTGATCCGCGCGGTACGCGCCGACCGCTACTCTGAGGAAGCCTGCCCCGGCTGCGGCCATGATCGCCACGAGCGACGTGCCCGCTACTGCCTGCTGTGCGGTACCTGGCTCGACGAGACCTCGCCGGACCCGCGCCAGGCCGAGCTTGGCCGCTACGGGCCGTCGAAGTGACCGGCCGCCGCGACGTCATGCCTCCGCGGAACGCTCACTCCTGGAACGGTGCGAGATCGCCGCGGCCTTCGCGGACGATCGTCGGCGGCAACTCGCGCAGGTCGATCACGCTGGTAGGCTCCAGGTGGCAGGCGCCGCCGTCGATGATCAGGTCGAGGTGGGCGACGTAGCGTTCGCGGATTTCCTCCGGATCGGTCATCGGCAGCTCCTCGCCCACCGGGATCAGCGTCACGCTCATCAGCGGCTCGCCCAGCGCCTCGAGCAGCGCATGGGTGATGCGATGGTCGGGCACGCGCACGCCGATCGAACGCCGCTTGGGGTGCAGCAACAGGCGCGGCACTTCCGAGGTGGCATTGAGAATGAAGGTGTAAGCCCCAGGCGTATTGGCCTTGAGCAGACGAAAGACGCTGTTGTCGACCTTGGCGTAGGTGCCGATGTCGGACAGGTCGGAACAGACCAGGGTGAAATTGTGTTTGTCATCGAGCGAGCGCAGCCACTTGATCTTCTCGATCGCCTTCTTGTCGCCCAGATGGCAGCCCAGGGCATAGCCGGAATCGGTGGGGTAGGCGATTACACCCCCTTGGCGAATGATCTGTACCGCCTGGTCGATCAGACGCTTCTGCGGATTCTCGGGGTGGATCTGAAAGAACTGACTCATATTCACGCTTCCTGCCTTTTGAAGAGAGACATTGGATCGAAGAGAACGTGGCTGACCTGACTATAGCGCGCCGGTGGAATCGGCGTCGCAGCGCGCCGCGACGACGCTCGCCAGCCGGGGATGCATCCACACCGGCGGCACGGCGGTGCGCGGCACCGGCCCCATGCTGCCCGGCGCCAGGTGCCCCCCGGGGAAATGGAAGTCGCTGCCGACAGAGCCGTACAAGCCACGCTCGTCGAGCTGGCGTGCCAGATCGCGTGTGATGTCGGCATTCTGGAAGCCGCTGACCAGTTCGGCGGCCTCTCCCCCGGCTTCGACGAAGGCATCCAGCAGCAGGCCACGCTTGCGCCGCGTCAGCCCGTAGCGCAGCGGATGGGCGAGAACCGCCACGCCCTCAGCTTCGACGATCCACCCCACCACCTCGGCCAGTGGCGGCCAGTGCGCCTTGACGTCACCGCTCTTGCCGCTGCCGAGATGCTTGCGAAACGCCGTGGCCACGTCGGGTACCAGCCCCGCCGCCACCAGCGCCCGGGCAAAGTCGGGGCGCCCCAGCGGACGATAGGACCCGGCCTGCTCGCGCGCCCGTGCCAGGGCGTCGTCGAGCCCCAGCTTCTCCATGCGCGCGGCGATCTCCACGGCGCGCGCCTCACGGGCCCGTGCCTGGGCCGCCAACGCGGTTTCCAGCGCACCGCTGACGCCCGTCGGCAGCAGCGCCACCACATGGATGCCGACGCCCTGCCAGCGAGTCGAGAGTTCGGCGGCCGGCAGCAGCAGAATGCCCAGGCGCCGCGCGGCATTCTCGGCCTCGGCGACCCCGGCCACGGTATCGTGATCGGTCAGCGCCATCAGCGCGATACCGCGCTTGGCGCACAGCGCCACGACCTCGCCCGGCGCCAGGGCGCCATCCGAGGCGGTGGAGTGCATATGCAGGTCGACCCCGAGAGGGCCGGGATCCCCGGCGAAGCGACCGGGTGGGAGGGGTATCGGCATGACGCAGGCAGACAACTTTGTCAAAATAGTGGCCCCATGGTGCGCGCCCGGCGAGGGCCGGTCAACGCACCGCTGTGTTCGTCCCGCCATCGCTCCTGCTTGAGGAAACGCCCGATGCTCTACGCCATCATCAGTGAAGACGTGAAGAACAGCCTGGAACGTCGCCTGGCCGCCCGCCCCGACCACCTGGCCCGCCTGGAGAAGCTGCGCGACGATGGGCGTCTGGTGCTGGCTGGCCCCCACCCCGCGGTGGATGCCGACAACCCGGGCGACGCGGGCTTCAGCGGCAGCCTGGTGGTGGCCGAGTTCGACAGCATCGAGACTGCCCAGGCCTGGGCCGACGCCGACCCCTACGTAATCGCCGGTGTCTACGCCAAGGTGGCGGTGAAGCCGTTCAAGAAGGTGTTTCCCTAGTTATCCGCGGCCGAGTTGTCCACCGCCGCGTTTTTCACAGGAGCTGTGGATAACGCTGTTGAAACGCGGCGGATGGCTGTCGCAACTGCCCATGCCGGGCCGCCGTGCGCCGATCGATCATTTCTTGAGCAGCCCGGCGAAGCCCCAAGCTCACCGCGAGATCCCCCATGCCGCCATCCCACGCCTCCCTGCCGCCGCTGGCCGGTCTGGAGACCGCAAGCCTCGACTGGGCAACCGACGAGGCCGGTGACGCCGCCCCCCTGTCGGCTCGCTTCGGCGATGTCTACTTCTCGCGCCACGACGGTCGCGCCGAAACCGAACACGTCTTTCTCGCCGGCAACAACCTGCCGCGGCGCTTCGCCGATTGGGCACTTGCCCGTCCCTTCGTCGTCGGAGAAACCGGTTTCGGCACCGGGCTCAACATGCTCTGCGCCTGGGCCTGCTTCGATGCACACGCTCCCGCATCGGCCCGGCTGCACCTGGTATCCACCGAGCGCTACCCGCTCGCCCGCGACGACCTGGCTCGCGCGCTTGGCGCCTGGCCGGATTTCGCATCGCGCGCCGAGGCGCTGCTGCGCCAGTGGCCCGAGCCGGTGGCGGGCGTGCATCGCCTGGAACTCGACGCGCGGGTGACGCTCGATTTGCACTTCGGCGACGCAGCCGAGCGCCTGGCCCTGCTCGAGGGGAGAGTCGATGCCTGGTTCCTCGACGGCTTCGCGCCGTCGAAGAATCCCGACATGTGGCGCCCCGAACTGTTCGGTGCCCTGGCCGCCCGCTCACACCCGGGTGCGAGCTTCGCCACCTTTACCTGTGCCGGCGTGGTCAAGCGCGGGCTCGCCGCGGCCGGCTTCGCCTGGCGCAAGGCACCGGGCTATGGGCGCAAGCGCGAGATGCTGGTAGGCGAGATTGCCGGTCCGCCGGACGATGAGATGCTAGAGCGACGTGGTGCGACCCCCTGGTTCGCTCCGCCAGCGCCACGCCCCGCACGCCACGTGGCGGTGATCGGCGCCGGTATCGCCGGAACCAGCGTGGCCCGTGCCCTGGCGCGGCGCGGCATCGACGTGACCCTGCTCGATCGCGAGGCGCCAGGCGCCGGCGGCTCGGGCAACCGCCAGGGGGCGCTTTACGTCAAGCTGGCGGCCGAGCCCAACGACCAGAGCCGCGTCTACCTGGCCGGGCTGCAATACAGCCTGCGCTGGCTCGAGCGACTCGATCCCCACCATCGGCTATGGGCGCCGTGCGGGCTGCTGCAACTGGCCATGAGCGAGCGCGAACAGACGCGGCAGGCACGTTTCCTCGCCACCCAGCGGCTGCCCGAAGCGCTGCTGGCCGAGATCGACGCCGAGACGGCGAGCCGCTTGGCGGAAATCCCGATCGCACACGCCGGACTCAGCTACCCCATCTCCGGCTGGGTGCGCCCCGCCGCGCTGTGCGAATGTCTGGCGTCGACGCCGGGTATCACCTTTCACCGCGCCGAGGTGACGGCGCTGTCGGCGACCGATGCGGGCTGGCGCCTGGCGCTGGCGAACGGGGAAAGTCTCGAGGTGGATCAGGTCGTCATTGCCAAC
Source organism: Billgrantia saliphila (assembly GCF_002930105.1). Lineage (GTDB taxonomy): Bacteria > Pseudomonadota > Gammaproteobacteria > Pseudomonadales > Halomonadaceae > Halomonas > Halomonas saliphila. The sequence goes on from NZ_PJRN01000014.1 coordinate 90,892, forward strand.
GCCGTGGCGGCCAATCGCTTCGCCCAGACGGCGAGCCTGCCGCTGCAAGCGGTACGCGGCCAGGTCAGCCAGTTGCAATTGCCTGAGCATGCCCCCGCGCTGGCGCGGGTGGTGTGCGGCGGCGGCTATGTCTCACCGCCGCTGGACGGCGTGCTCACTTTCGGCGCCACCTTTCAGCCCAACGAGGCGGAAACGGATCTGCGCGACGCCGATCACGCCGCCAACCTCGCCGAGCTGGAGCGCGGCCTGCCGGCTCTGGTGCAGGCGCTGCGCGACGCCGGTGTGGCGTTCGAGCCAGCCGCGTGCTCCGGCCGCGCCGGCGTGCGCGCGGCAAGCCCCGACAAGTCGCCCTATGCCGGGCCGGTACCCGATGCCGACGCCTGGCGCCGCGACTATGCCGCGCTGGGCAAGGATGCCACCCGCGTGCCGGACGTGCCGGGGCGACACCATCCGGGGCTGTGGATCAGCGCCGCCCACGGTTCGCGCGGCCTGGCCAGTGCGCCGCTGTGCGCCGAACTGATCGCCTCGAGGATCTGCGACGAGCCGCTCCCGCTGGAGTGGCCGCTGGTCGATCACCTGCACCCGGGGCGACGGATCGTTCGCGATATCGTCCGCGGCGGCTAGACAGGCATAAGCTAGGCCATGATTCAGCAGCAACGGGTCGCAACCTTAATTCTCCCCCTACCCCTCTTCCTCGTCGTCGGCCAGGTCGCGACCGAAGCTGCGCCATTGGGCGAGCGTCATCACTTCGGTGCTCTCGGTCTGCAGATCGTGGGCGATGATCAACTCGCCGCGTTCGAGCTGACGCCTGAGTTCGACGACCCAACCGCGCATGCCCTCGCCGGTGTCAGTGGTGTCGTAACCTTGGCGGGTGACGAAAGTCTCCAGTAACGCATCCAGCGTCTCCGGCGGCAGCATTCGATGCGGCACCTCGACGAAACGTCCACTCATGCCTCGTCCTCCTCGTCCTGCTTGCCCTCGCCGCGCTCCCAGGCCATCAGCCGCTCGAGGAAGGCGGCTTCGTCGAGCACCTCGACCCCGAGCTCCTGGGCTTTGGCCAGCTTGCTGCCGGCGGCTTCGCCCGCGACCACCGCGGCGGTCTTCTTCGACACGCTGCCGGCCACCTTGGCTCCCAAGGCCTGCAGGCGCGCCTTACCCTCGTCTCGGGTCATGTTCTCCAGCGTGCCGGTGAGCACCCAGGTCTGCCCGGCCAGTGGCTGCGGGCGCTCGCCGATGCTCTCCTCCGCCCAGGTGACACCCAGCGCACGCAGCTCCTCGATGGTCTCGCGGTTGTGTTCCTGGCGGAAGAAGGTGTGGACATGCGTCGCCACCACCGGACCGACATCCTCCACCGCCTCGAGATCGGCCTGCTCGGCGGCCATCAGCGCATCCAGGGTACCGAAGTGGCGCGCCAGATTGGCGGCCGTGGCTTCACCCACCTCGCGGATACCCAGCGCGTAGATGAAACGCGGCAAGGTAGTGGACTTGGCCTTTTCCAGTGCCGCCACCAGTTTTTCGGAAGATTTCTTGGCCATGCGCGGTAGCGCCGCCAAGCGCTCGGCATCGAGGCGGAACAGGTCGGCCGGCGACTTGACCCAGTCGAGCTCGACCAGTTGATCGATGAGTTTCTCGCCCAGGCCGTCGATATCCATCGCCCGCCGCGAGGCGAAGTGCTTGAGCGCCTCCTTGCGCTGGGCGGCGCAGTAGAGCCCACCGGAGCAGCGCGCCACCACTTCGCCCTCGAGCCGCTCGATCTCGGACTCGCACACCGGACAGTGGCGGGGAAAGACGATCTCGCGGGCGTCGTCGGGGCGCAGCTCTTCGAGCACGCGCACCACCTGGGGAATGACGTCGCCGGCACGGCGGATCGCCACGGTGTCGCCGATCTTGACGCCGAGCCGCGCGATCTCGTCGGCATTGTGCAGGCTGGCATTGGACACGGTGACACCGGCCACCGAGACCGGCTCGAGCCGCGCCACCGGCGTGATCGCCCCGGTGCGACCGACCTGGAACTCCACGTCGTTGAGCCGGGTGGTTTCCTCCTGGGCCGGAAACTTGAAGGCGATGGCCCAGCGCGGGGCGCGCGCGACGAAGCCCAGTTCACGCTGCAGGCGCAGGTCGTCGACCTTGATCACCACGCCGTCTATGTCGTAGCCCAGCGCATCGCGCTGTTCGCCCAGGCGCCGGCAATAGTCGATGATGCCTCGGCTGCCCGTGACTACCGCGAGCTGTTGGCTGACACGAAAACCGAAGCCCTTGAGATGCGCCATGAGTTCGCTATGACTGGCATCGCCCGGGTCGGGCTCGACGCGCGCCACCTGGTAGGCGCTGAATTCCAGTGGCCGGGTGGCGGTAATGCCCGGGTCGAGCTGGCGCAGGCTGCCGGCGGCGGCATTGCGCGGGTTGGCGAACACCTTGCCGCCCTCTTCGCGCGCCCGGTCGTTGAGGCGCTCGAAGCCGACATGGCTCATGATCACCTCGCCGCGCACCTCGAGCAGTTCGGGGGCCTCGCCGCGCAGCCTGAGCGGGATCGAGCGCAGCGTGCGCAGGTTGGAGGTGATGCCTTCCCCGGTGCGCCCGTCGCCACGGGTCGCACCGCTGATCAGCACGCCCTGCTCGTAAACCAGCGATACGGCGGCTCCGTCGAGCTTGGGCTCGCAGCAGAAGCGGATCATCTCACCATCGGTTTCCAGGCGGTCCGCCACTCGCTTGACGAAGGACTCGACCTCTTCCTCGCTGAGCGCATTGTCCAGCGACAGCATGGGTACGGCGTGCCGGACCTCGGGAAAGCCCGCATCGGGCGGTGCCCCGACCCGCTGGGTGGGCGAATCGGGCGTCACCAGCTCGGGATACTTGGTTTCCAGCTCCTGCAGCCGGCGCAGCTTGCGGTCGTAGTCGGCGTCGGTGAGGCGCGGCTCGTCGAGCACGTAGTAGCGATAGTTGGCGTCGTCGAGTTCGGCGCGCAGCTCGGCGGCTTCGTCGAGAATGTCCTTGTCGGGCTGGGTCATTGAGTCCTGGTTCCCGGTTTTATAGCGAGGGCCGCAAAGCTCGAAGCTCGAAGCTCGAAGCTCGAAGCTCGAAGCTCGAAGCTCGAAGCTCGAAGCTCGAAGCCAGCGTGACTCCTAGCTTATCAAAGCGAAACCCCCGGTGGGACGCCACCGGGGGTTGTCTTCCAGCTTCCAGCTGACACTTACCGCTAATTCACCTGATAGCGATTCAGGCGATTGCGCCGCTCGAACTCCTGCACGCGCTGACGAGCGAACTCCACGGTCTGGGCGGTCATGACGCTGTGATTCTCGTCCTTCAGCTCGCCGCCCAGGTTGCGCACGATAACCATGGCGGTCTCGACCATCGCCTCGAAGGCCGCCGCGGTATCCAGCGCCCCGGGAAGCGGCATCAGCAGCGTGATGCCCGGCGTGCGGAACTCGTCCATCGCCTCGATGGGGAAGGTGCCCGGCTTGAGCACGTTGACCATGGAGAACTGCAGCTCGCTCTCGGGATCCTCGGTCTCGAAGCGATGGAAGATGCCCATGTCGCTGCTGTAGCGCAGGCCACAGGCCAGCATCAGTTCGAGCAGCGCCTCGCCGGAGAAACCCTCCTCATCGCGTGAGAGAACACTGATGACGATGATCTCGTCGGCCTGGCTCAAAGTATCCCGAGCCCGTTCGGCGTTGACGTTGTGACGCAGGGCCCTGGCCAGGGTCGGATGCGCGCGCACCACGTCGTCTTCGGCATTGGCCGCCTGGGCGGCATCAGGCTCGGCCTCGCTCGGCTCGGTGGCACGCGAACGCGGCGGAGCGAACAACGGATCGTCATCGTCGGCCCGCTCGATGGCCTCGGCTTCCTGACGACGACGCTCGGCTTCGAGAGCTGCCTGGGCCTCGGCCTCCTGACGACGGCGCTCTGCCTCGTGAGCGGCCTTCTCGGCACGTGCCTGTTCGCGGCGCGCCTTCTCCTCGCGCTTCTGTTCGCGACGCTTGGCCAGACGCTGCTGCATGGAGAGCCCGAAGCGCTGTACCGATTCTCCCATGCGGCGTGAACCGTTCTTGAAGGAGTCGCCCATGCCTTCCAGATCGACCAGACGGTAGCGCTCGTCCTCGTCGAGGTCGGCGTCGTGGTCCTCGGGGTCGGCGACCAGCGGTTCGCCTTTGGCGTCGTCCGGCACTTCGTCGTCGAGCGCGCTCAAGGTCGGCTCGCGACGAGTCTCGTCCGGCTCCGCCGAAACCTGCTCGGCCACGGAGGGTTCGGCACGCGTCTTCTCAACGGATGCTGCCCTGCCCGCCACGGGCGCTGCGGGTTCTGCCGCTTCGTGTGCCGCCGGCGCCTTGGCCTCGGTAGCTTCGCTCGCTTGCACGGCTCGAGGCGCCTCGGCGCGCTCGTGAGCGACTTCACGTTCCGCCTCGGCCCGCGCAGGTTCTACCTTGCTGCGCTCGGGAGCGGGTTCCGGCGAGGAGATGGCCGACGCCGCACCGGCGGCAGGCGCGGAAGAGGAGCGGGGCGGAGCATGCGATTCCGCGTCGCGGCCGCCCTTGAAACCGGCCAGTACGCGAGAAGGCCCGGGGTGCGCCTGACGCTCCAGCTTGGGCTTCTCTCTTACCTCGGTATAGCGGGCAGGACTGACGACGCGAGCGCCGCCGTTCGGCAGCTCCCAACTGGTATCGTCATCGGCCTCTGCATGGCCAATACCTTGGTTGTTGTTATCCCCTGCCTGGTCCAGACGGGGCACTCGGCGCTGGCGTTTAAGGCGACGCACCCCATCGACAACGATGAGGGTCACCAGGGCCAGCCCCAGAATGATCAGCCATTCTCTAAGTTCCATGGGTCGTCTTGCCTATCACTAGGGCGCCATGCCGGATGGATGTTCGTGAACAGCATAGCGCGATTGCCAAAAAAAAGGCCACTTTTTTTATTTGTCAAGCCCCGGCATTCTCACTCGCGAGTTCAATCGACCCTGCGCATTTACCTATCATTACGTTTTTTGAATGTGTCCGAAATGCGTGTCGGACCTTCTGATAACGCTTTCGTCCCTCTCTTTCAAGTCCCTTACGCCTCGGCCAGCGCGGCGGCTTCCTCTACCCCGACGGCTACCAGGCGGGATACTCCCGGCTCTTGCATGGTGACCCCCATGAGCCTTTCCGCGGCCTCCATGGCGATCTTGTTATGGGTGATATAGATGAACTGAACGGACTCCGACATGTCCTTCACCAATCGGGCATAGCGTCCCACGTTGGCATCATCGAGCGGTGCATCGACTTCGTCGAGCATACAAAATGGAGCCGGATTGAGCTGAAAGATGGCGAATACCAATGACAATGCCGTTAGTGCCTTTTCCCCACCCGAGAGAAGATGAATTGTACTGTTCTTCTTGCCGGGCGGACGCGCCATGATGGCCACACCGGTGTCGAGCAAATCCTCCCCGGTCAGCGTCAACCACGCGGTTCCACCTCCAAAGACTCGCGGAAAAAGTGACTGTAGTCCCTCGTTGACCCGTTCGAAGGTGTCGCGAAAGCGGGTCCGCGTTTCCTGGTCGATGCGTCGGATCGCTCGCTCCAGGGTCTCCAGCGCCTCATTGAGTTCCGACTGCTGGGCCTCGAGATAGTTGCGCCGCTCGGCCTGTTGGTCATACTCCTCGATCGCCGCGAGGTTGATCGCGCCCAGCCGGCGAATGCGCTCGCCGGTCTCCTCCAACCGCGTCTGCCAGGCCGATTCGGTGGCATTGGGATCGAGTTCGGCCTCCAGCGCCATGCCCTCGTGGCCGAGTTCGGCAAGCTGTTCGTCCTGGGTCTCGGCCTTGAGCGCCAGCGCCTGCACCTGCATGCGCGCCTCCTGCAAGCGCTCGCGGATGCCCTCCAGGTTGCGCTCGTGGTTCTGCCGCGCCAGCTCGTCCTCGCGCAGGCGCTCCACCAGTTCGGCGGCACGCGCACGCACCTCGTTCAGCGCGCGCTCGTCGCTCTCGCGTCGATGCAACAGGTCGTCGAGCTTCTCACGCTGCTCCTCGTCGGGCTCGCGCAACGCCTCGAGCGCCTCCGTCAGCTCTTCGCAGCGGGCCAGGAGCCGCTCGCGTGCATCGCCGCTGCGCCCTTGCTGCTCGGCCAGACCGGCACGCTCGGTGGAAAGCCGCTGATGCTCCAGTGCCAGCTGCTGGGCCCGCTCGTTCAGCGGCCGCTGGCGGGAGCGCAGCGATGCCAGTCGTTCGCGCGCCTCACTGCGGGCCCGCTCGAGCCGCTCGCGCCGCTCGGCGCCATCTTCCAGGCGCGCCATGGCCAGCTGCCACTGCTCGCGCGCCTCCTCGATAGCCAGACGCGTCTCCTCGCCCGTCTCGCGCAGGCCCTCGAGCTCCTCGGCGAGTTCACCGGCACGGCCCTGCAGATGCTCCAGCCGACTGGCCAGGCCGCTGTCCTGCACCGCCAGCTGCTGCTGTTCACCGGCCAGGCGGCGTTCCTCCTGGCGAATCGCTTCCAGTTCACGCTCGGCCTGCTCGGCACGCTCGCGCTCGGTGTCGATCATGGCGTCGCGCTCCGTCAGGGCGGTTTCGACCCGGTCGAGCTCGGCGGCCACCTCCTCCAAGCGACGCCGGCTGACCAGCAGCGCATCGGGACCGGCCCCCTGGCCCCGGTGGCGCACCCAGTCGCGCCCCAGCCACAGGCCCTGCGGAGTGATCAGGCTCTCGCCGACGGCCAGACCGTCGCGCGCGGCCCAGGCCTGGTCGTCGCTCTCCACGCAGCGTATCGGCGCCAGCCAGGCCGTGGCGGCACCGGCCCCACGCACCCGGGCGGCTAGACTGTTGGGCTTGAACTCGACAGCGGCATCAGGTGAGAGCGCCCCCAACTCGGCGGGCGGCTCGGCACTCGCCATGCGGGCGCTCTCGGGGTCGGCGAGTCGCGCCTTGAGCCAGGGTGCCAGCACCCAGGAGACGCTCGCTTCCCAGCCGGGTTCGACGTCGAGTGCCTCGCCCAGCCGCGGCGCCTCGCCCAGGCCATGGGCCTGGAGATGTTCCGCCAGCGCTTCGTCGGGATCGGTGAGTGCGGCCTGGATCAGCGCCTCGAGCGAGGCGAACTCGCCCTGCAGCGCGCTGCGCCTGGCGCGCTCGGATTCACGTTCGCGCTCCAACGTGGCCGCCGCCTCTCGGGCGGCGTCGCGGCTGTTCTGAAGCTGCTCGCGGCGGGCTTCGACGCCCTCCTGCTCGAGGGCGAACTCGGCCAGGCGCTCGCGCAGCTCGTCCCGTCTTGCCGTCAGCTCGGCCAGGTCGGGCAGTTCCTGCTGTTGCTGTTGACGGCGCTGGGCGTCGGCCTCGAGCCGGGCCAGGCGATTCTCCAATTCGCGCAGGCGATCCTGGCTGCGCTCCGCTTCGCGGCTTGCCTCGCGCCAGCCTTCGTTGAACGCCTCGAAAGCCTGATCGGCCTCCTCGGCACCGGGCTCGGCCTCCTCCAGCATCGCCTCGAGCTCGGCGAGCTGCTCGGCGACCTCCTCCTGCTCGGGCAGCAGCGTCTCGAGGCGTTCCTCGAGCCGCCCCCACCGCTCCCGGTCGTTTTCGCCCAGGCGGTCGAGTTCGGTCAGCTCGTGGCGGGCGCTCTCCAGGTCGCGGGCGAGTTGGCTCTCGCGGCTACGCGCGTGTTCCAGGCTCTGCTCGAGCCGGGCGATGGCGCCGGTGGTCTCGAAGAAGCGCGCCTGGCTCGCCTCGAGGGTCTCGGCCAGGGCATCGTGGTCGGCGCGGGCCTCCTCGAGTCGGGTCTCGCACTGACGCATGCCGAGAACCTCGCGCTCGACGGCGGTTTCCAGCTCGCGTACGCGGCTCTCCTCCTCGCGCTGCCGGGCGCGCAGGGCTCGACCGCGCAGCAGAGCCAGCTCGCCCTTGAGCCGGTGCTCCTCCTGCTTGAGGGTCTGGTAGCGACGCGCCGCCTCGGCCTGGCGCTTGAGCCGCTCGAGCTGCTTGTCGAGTTCGTCGCGGATATCCTCGAGACGTTCGAGGTTCTCGCGGGTGCGGCGCATGCGATTCTCGGTTTCGCGACGACGCTCCTTGTATTTGGAGATGCCGGCGGCCTCTTCGAGGGTCGCACGCAGTTCCTCCGGACGCGCCTCGATGAGCCGCGAGATCATGCCCTGACCGATGATGGCGTAGGAACGCGGCCCGAGGCCGGTACCGAGGAAGAGGTCGGCGATGTCACGCCGACGGCATTTCTGCCCATTGAAAAAATAGCTGGACTGGCCGTCGCGACTGACCTGACGCTTGACCGCGATCTCGGCATACTGGGCGTAGATACCGCCCATGGTGCCGTCGCTGTTGTCGAAACGCAGCTCGATGGCGGCCTGACCCACCGGCTTGCGCGCGGTGGACCCGTTGAAGATGACGTCGGTCATCGATTCACCGCGCAGGGTCTTGGCCGAGGATTCGCCCATGACCCAGCGCACGGCGTCGATGATGTTCGACTTGCCGCAGCCGTTGGGGCCGACGATCGCGGTCATGTTGCCGTCAAAGGGCACCGTGACCGGATCGACGAAGGATTTGAAACCGCTCAGGCGGATCGAGGTGAGTCGCATCCGGCTATTCTATGACACGGTCGATCACGACCTCCACGGCTTCTTTATCTTCGACGTCGCCGACCGGCACGCCTTCCACGTCACCGTACATGTCGCCCATCTCGGGTGCGGCACCGCCGCTCTTGGTCACACGGACCAGCAGGCGTACCTCGCTGGCCTGGGACAGGCTCGCTGCATCGGACATGGCATGGCGATCATCGAGCGTGAGCGTGACCGGCAACTCGCCGAGGGTCAGCCGGGCGACCGCCAGCGGCGGTAGCTCGCCCGCCATGTCGCGGGCGATGACGAACACGCGGGTGTCGGCGTCGAGCAGCCCCTCGAGGCTTTCGTCGAGGCTGACGCGGACCCGTACACCCGGCCCCTGGGCCACGGCGGCCTCCCGCTCCTCCGATGTCATGCCGAGACGCTGCTGAGCGATCCGGATGCCCTCGCGCAGCGCCTGGGAGGAGCTCGAGTCGGACATTCCCGCGATGGCGCGACGCCAATGGTTGATGGCCTGCTCGTAATCGCCCTCGTCGAAGGCATGGACGCCGAGCAGGCCGAGAATGGTGGGCTCGCGTGGGTCGCGCTCCCGCACCTCGTCGACCAGCGCCTGGACCTCGTCGGTGAGCGAGCGGTCGGCCATGAAGAACAGGAGCTGCGCTTTCTGCGCCAGCAGTGAGGGTTCGCGCCCTTCGAGCTCGATCAGGCGGTCCAGCGCCCCGATGGCGGCTTCGCCCTGGCCCGAGTCGCGATAAAGGGGAAACAGCGAAGCCCAGACATCGGCATTGTTCGGCTGCCGCTGGGCTTCCTGCTCGAGACGCTCCAGCAGGGCCGGCAGCGAGTCGCTCTGCTGGAAGGCTTCGAACAGGCGCAGGTCGCCCTCGGCGCCTTCGTGCTGGTACCACAGCATGGCCGAGATCACCAGCGCCAGCGCCACGACGGGCACCGCGAAACGGCCGGCAGTCGGCGACTGCAGCGGCCCGCGGGCCAGATTCTCGGTATCCTCGAGCAGGCTGCGGTCGAGTTCCAACCGGTCCTCGTCGAACTGCGCACGGTCGATGTCGCCGCGCTCCAGCGCCGCCTCCAGCGACGTCAGGCGACGCCGGTAGATCGCCACGTTCTGCTCGGCCGCGCGGTCGTTGGCTTCGAAGCTGGCCTGGGCGTCGTGTACCCGGTGCGCACGCCGCAGCGGCGCCACCAGCAACCAGAGGGCCGGCAACAGCAGCAGGCCGAAGGATAGCCACAGCACGATCATTGGCCGTTCCCCCGGTTGATCAACGTTTCCAGGCGCTGGCGCTCCTCATCGCTGAGGGCGCGTGCCGAGGCGTTGCGCCGTGCGCGCACCATCAGCATCACCAGTATGCCGCCGGCCACGACCAGCACCGCAGGCAGCCCCCACAACAGGTAGGTGCGACCTTCCAGACGCGGGTTGTAGAGAATGTACTCGCCGAAGCGCTGCACCATGTGATCGCGAATCTCCATGTCCGAGCGCCCATCCTGCAGCAGCTGATAGACGCGGTCTCGCATGTCGCCCGAGACGGGTGCATCGGAGTCGTTGATCGCCTGGTTCTGACAGGTGGGGCAACGCATGGAGGCGGTCAGGCTGTCATAGCGCTTTTCCAGCACCAGGTCGTCGAATTCGCGCACCTCGATGGCGGCGCCCTGCACCAGGCCGGTCATCAGCAGCAACAGCGTGGCGGCCAGCATCCAACGGATCACTGCCATTTTTGCACCTCCGGCAGGATGTGTTCACGAAGGTCGGACGGCGAGATGTAGCCGGTATGGTGGTAACGGATGATGCCGTCGCCGTCGACCAGAAAGGATTCCGGGGCTCCGTAGACCCCCAGCTCGAAGGCGAGCTCGCCCTCGGGATCGAAGATGTTGACCTCGAACGGGTCGCCGAACTCCTCGAGGAAGCCCAGCGCCTTGTCGCGGGTGTCCTTCCAGTTGACGCCGACGAGACGCACGCCGCGATCGGCCAGGTCGAGCAGCTGCGGCATTTCGCGCTTGCATTCGGGGCACCATTCGCCCCAGACGTTGACCAGGGTGACCTCACCCTGGATCAGCGATTCGTCGACGCGCCGCTCGGGATCTTCCAGCGTGACCAGATCGAAGGACGGGAAGGCCCGCGCCTCCTCGACCAGCTTCGACTCGCGATGGAACGGATTGAGCCCCAGCCCCAGGTAAAGGAAGAGCATCAGCAGCAGGAAGCCAATGAGCGGCAGCATCAACAGCAGACGACGACTCATGCCGTAGCCTCCCGTGCCGTGTCCTCACGAGCGCTGTCCTCGGGATCCCGCGACGTGGCCAGGCGCCGATAGCGCCGGTCGACCACGGCCAGCACCCCACCTATTGCCATCAACAGCGCGCCGAGCCACAGCCAGCGCACGAACGGCTTGTACTGCACGCGCATGGCCCAGCTGTTGTCGCCCAGGTCCTCGCCCATGGCGACGTAGAGGTCACGGAACAGGCCGGGGCGCAGCGCCACCTGGCTCATGGGCATGCCGCGCGCGATGTACACGCGCTTCTCCGGGTTCATCGTGAAGCTGCGTCGGCTGTCGCCGCGGCGCACCTCGATCTCGGCGCCGTCGGCGATGTAGTTGGGCCCGCGGCGGCTGGTCAGCTGCTGCATGGTAAAGGTGTAGCCGGCGACTTCGACGCTGTCGCCGGGCGCCATGCGCACGTTGCGTTCGATCTCGAAGTTGGATACCACCGCCACGCCGATGATGGTGACCGCCACGCCCAGATGACCGAGCTGCATGCCCCAGTAGGCCAGCGACAGCTTCCTGAGCCCGGCGCCGAACGACTCGGCGCGACGGGTCTTGTCGTAGAGATCGCGCAGCGTCGGCAGCACGATCCACATCGCCGCCACCAGGCCGAGGGCGACCCAGGCGTTCCACTCGCCGCCGATGACGAACGGCATGACCGCCGCGATGACCAGCGCCGCGACGCCGGCGAGCCACAGCCGCTTGACCAGCAGGCGCGGATCGGTCTGCTTCCAGCGCGCCGTCGGCCCCAGGCCCATGAATACGCACATGATGACCGTAAGGGGGACGAACAGGGCGTTGAAGTACGGCGGGCCCACGCTGATCTTGCCCAAGTCGAGTGCGTCGAGCAGCAGCGGGTAGACGGTTCCCATCAGCACGGTGACGGTCATGATCACCAGCATGATGTTGTTGATCAGCAGCAGGGCGTCACGCGACAGCCAGTTGAAGCCGGTGCGGTGGCTGACCCGCGGCGCGCGCAGAGCGAAGATCAGCAGCGACAGCCCCACGGTGATGCCCAGCAAGATCAGGATGAAGAAGCCGCGCGAAGGGTCGTTGGCGAAGGCGTGTACCGACGTCAGCACGCCGGAGCGCACCAGGAAGGTGCCCAGCAGCGACAGCGAAAAGGTGAAGATCGCCAGCAACACGGTCCAGCTCTTGAACGCGCCGCGCTTTTCGGTGACCGCCAGCGAGTGCATCAGCGCGGTACCGGTCAGCCACGGCAGCAGGGAGGCGTTCTCCACCGGGTCCCAGAACCACCAGCCGCCCCAGCCCAGCTCGTAGTAAGCCCACCAGCTACCCAGCGCGATGCCCACGGTAAGAAAGGCCCAGGCCAGGTTGGTCCAGGGCCGCGCCCAGCGGGTCCAGGCCGCATCGAGGCGGCCGCCGAGCAGGGCGGCGATGGCGAAGGCAAAGACCACCGAGAAGCCCACATAGCCCATGTAGAGCATCGGCGGGTGCAGGATCAGACCGATGTCCTGCAGCAGCGGGTTGAGATCGGCGCCGTCGCTCGGCACATTCGGCAGCAGGCGCTCGAAGGGGTTGGAGGTGACCAGCACGAAGGCCAGAAAGCCGACGGCGACCAGGCCCAGCACGCCGATTACGCGCGCCACCATGTCGCGCGGCAGCTCGCGGGAGAAGCGCGACGCCAGGTAGCCCCAGCCGGCCAGCATCAGGCTCCACAGCAGCACCGAGCCCTCGTGGTTGCCCCATACCGCGCTCAGCTTGTAGTACCACGGCAACATCGAGTTGGAGTTGTTGGCCACGTTGGCCACGCTGAAGTCGTCGAGAAGATAGCTCGCCGTGAGGCAGAGGTAGGCAATGACCACGAACAGGAACTGACCGGCGGCCATGGGACGGGCATAGGCCATCCACAGCGGCCGACGCAGCGCCGCGCCGGCCAGCGGCATCACGCCCTGTACCGCCGCCATCAGCAGAGCGATCACCAGGGCGAAATGACCGATTTCAGGGATCATACGAATGAACATGACGTCTCCGGATCAATTCTGGCCCGCGCGATCTCGCTGCTCGACGCGCTCGGCAACCTCGGCGGCCTTGGCCTGGTAGTCGGCTGGGGAGTAGCCGGCCGCTTCGAGCGCCTCGGACACCTCGGGAGGCATGTAGTTCTCGTCATGGCGCGCCAAGACCTGATCGGCCTTGATGTAGCCATCGCGCTGCAGCTGGCCGACCACCACCACGCCCTGCCCTTCGCGGAACAGGTCGGGCAGGATGCCGCTGTAGTGTACGCGCACGTCCTCGACGTAGTCGGTGACGGTGAATTCCACGTCCAGGCTGTCGGGGTTGCGCCGTACGCTGCCCTCCTTGACCATGCCGCCGGCGCGTAGCTGTCGTTCGTAGGGCGCGTCGCCGGCGACGATCTGGATCGGGCTGAAAAACAGGTTGATGTTGGCGCGCAGCGCATAGAGCGTCAGCCCCACGGCGATCGCCGCGAGGGACACCAGGCCCAGGGCCATGAAGAGCTTCTGTTTACGTTTAGGCCTCATTGGCGCTTTCACCCCTGCTAGTTTGAATCGGTTGCGTCATGCCGGTGCGCCCGGCCTGATGGGCTTCGCGACGTATGCGGCGCTGCAACTGGCGCAGGACTTGGCGACGCTCGAAGCGGGCATGGAACACGGCGCCCAGCAACAGCACGGCGGTCAGGCCCCAGGCCGACCAGACGTAGCGCGCATGCCCGCCCATGGCGATAAGTTCCTGGACGCTGTCGAAAGCCATCAGTTCGCCTCCTCGGCCAGCTCGCGCACCCAGCGCTTGTTGGATTCGCGGCGCAGGATCTCGCTGCGCGTGCGCATCAGGGTCAGGGCGATGAAGAAGCTGTAGAAGCCCAGCACCATGATCAGCAACGGCAGCCACATTTCCATCGGCATGGCGGCACGCCCGGTGACGGTAAAGGTGGCGGGCTGATGCAGCGTGTACCACCAGTCCACCGAATACTTGATGATTGGAATATTGATGACGCCCACCATGGCCAGCACCGAGGCGGCGCGCGACGCGCTGTCGCGGCTGGCGAAGGCGCCACGCAGGGCGATGACGCCGAGGTAGAGGAACAGCAGGATCAGCATCGAGGTGAGGCGCGCATCCCACATCCACCAGGTGCCCCAGGTGGGTACCCCCCAGACCGCGCCGGAGAACAGCGCGACGAAGGTCATGGCGGCACCCAGCGGTGCCATCACGGTGGCCGCCATATCGGCGATCTTGATCTTCCAGACCATGAAGACCAGCCCCGTCACTGCCAGGGAGACGAAGATCGACTGAGCCAGGAAGGCAGCCGGCACGTGCACGTAGATGATGCGGAAGCTGTTGCCCTGCTGGTAGTCGGCCGGGGCGAAGGCCAGCCCCCAGATGGTGCCGGTGACGATCAGGATCAGCGCCGCCGCCCAGAACCAGGGCTGCAGACGCGCGCTGATGCCGTAGAACCACTTGGGGGAACGCAATTTGTTAATGAAGGCCCACATGCCTCGTCAACCTCTCAACCGTTGATACTGATGCGCAGCGACGCCGCGATCGCCAATGGCGCGAAGATCAGGGCCAGCGCCAACAGAGCGCCGAGAATCGCCAGATGCGCCAGCACGCCATCACCGAAGATGGCCGCCTGGACGGCTCCGGCACCGAAGATCAGCACCGGGATATAAAGGGGAAGCACCAGCAGCGACAGCAGCACGCCACCGCGGGAGAGCCCCACCGTCAGCGCCGCTCCGATGGCACCTATCAGGCTGAGACTGGCGCTGCCCAGCGCCAGTGAAACGGCCAATACCACGTAGCTGCCCGCTGGAAGCGCCAGCATGAGACCCAGCACGGGCGCCATCAGCGCCAGGGGCAAACCGGTCAGCAGCCAGTGCACCGCCACCTTGGCCAGTGCCAGCAGCGCGAGTGGCTGCGGCGTCAGCAATAGCTGTTCCAACGAGCCGTCGTCGTAATCGGCTCGAAACAGGCTGTCCAGCGACAGCAGGGCCGCCAGCAACGCCGCCACCCACAGCAAACCGGGAGCGATGGCCGCCAACAAGGCCGGATCGGGCGAGATGCCGATCGGAAACAGGGTGATCACGATGGCGAAGAAAACCAGGGGGTTGAGCACCTCGCTGCGCCGCCTCAACAGCAGCATCAGATCACGCTTGAGCGTTGCCCACACTGCGACAGCCAAACCGCCGCGAGGTTCCTCGCCCGCCACCCGGATCTCCTTCGTCAGCGCCCCGTCAGTTGCCGACATCGAGCCCTCCCCCGCCCAGGCGGATACGACGCAGCTCGGCGCAGGGCGTGAGCTCATGATGGGTCGTGACCAGTACGCAGCCGCCCGCACGGGCATGCTCGAACAGGCGCCGCTCCAGGGCTGCGACACCGTCGCGGTCGATCGCGGTGAAGGGTTCGTCGAGCACCCACAGCGGGCGCGGCGTGAGCGAGAGGCGCGCCAGCGCTACGCGGCGCTGCTGCCCGGCGGAGAGCTGACCGGCCGGCACATCCTCGAAACCGGCCAGGCCGACCTCTTCCAGTGCGGCGAAGCGCGCCGCCTCACCGCCGCGCTGGCCGGCCAGGGCCTGATACCAGGCCAGATTTTCCAGCGGCGTCAGCGCCGCCTTGACCCCCGGCGCATGGCCCAGGTAAAGCAGGTTCGAGAGGAAGATCTCGCGGGCTTCACGCATCGGCCGGCCGTCCCAGAACAGCTCACCCTCGTAATCCGCCAGCTGACCGGAGAGAATCTTGAGCAACGTGGTCTTGCCGCTGCCATTGGGGCCTTCCACACGAACGATCTCGCCCGCCTGAATGTCCAGGCTCAGCCCCTGGAACAGCCAGCGGTCGTCACGTTCGCAGGCCAGGTTTTGCCCTTGCAGACGCAGGCTCAACGGCACTCTCCGGGAAGGCTGAATTCGCCGCCGATGCTACACCGAATGGCTTTTTGCCGCTAGCGATCCAGGTGCGTCACGGCGCCACCCTTGCCTCAGGTCAAGTCAGCCGAATGCGGTTGGAACTTGCCACTTACGAGACGGCTGATATGATGCCAGTTACCTGTAAATTTCCACAGGGTCGCTCAGAGGGGGGAAATGCCGTGTCCACGCCTTCCATGAAATACCTGTTCCGACGCCCGAATCACGCCATCGCCGAATCATGGGCCGACGTCGAGGCCACCGATCTCATCGAGGTGCCGCTGCTCGGAGACGTCTCGGCGGGCCTGCCCATCGAGGCCTGCCCGACCGGTGGCGTCATTCGCGCCCCTGCCTGCATGGTGCGGCGCAATACCTATGCCCTGCGCGTGCGCGGCGACTCGATGATCGATTGCAACATCTTCGACGGCGACGTGATCATCATCGAGCGCCAGGAGAGCGCCGAGAACGGCGAGACCGCGGTCGTGCTCATCAACCAGCAGGAAGTCACGCTGAAGAAGCTCTACATCGAGAAGAACGGCGTCCGCTTGCAACCGGCCAACGAAAGTATGCCGCCGATCTACCTGAAGAACAGCGACATCCAGGTCATCGGCATGGTGATGGGCGTGGTGCGCCAGCAGGACCGCGAGCGCGAGTTGACCCACTGATGCGCTATCCGGTCCCGGACCTGCCCGCCGGCGGCTGGCGGGAGAGCGTCACCGAGGTGGAAAAGAGCCGCTTCATCGCCTGGCTCTGCCACGCCCCGGACGCGGCCGCCTTCGAGGCGGTACTGGCCGAGGCCCGGCGCATTCACCCCAGTGCCAGCCATCATTGCAGCGCCTTCATCGCCGGGCCGCCGGGAGAGCAGAACGCCATCGGCTTCTCCGACGACGGGGAGCCCGGCGGTACCGCCGGCCGTCCCATGTATCAGGTGCTGGAGGGCGCCGGGCTGGGCCAGGTGGGCTGCGTGGTGACGCGTTATTTCGGCGGCACCAAGCTCGGCACCGGCGGCCTGGCCCGCGCCTACGCCCAGGCGGTGACACGAGCGCTCGACGACCTGCCCCGGCGGGAAGTGGTCGAGCGTACCGCGCTCAAGCTTCAGGTCGACTTCGCCGGCGAGGCCGAGGCCCGCGCCTGGCTCGAGAGCCGCGACGTTCTCGTCGAAGCGGTCGATTACGCCAGCGATGGCGTGCTGCTCACCGCGAACTGGCCGAGCGACATAGTCGTCGACCTGGCGCCGCTCGAGGCCAGGCTGCGCGGCAGGCTTGCCGTGGTCGACGACTAGACGCTGCCGTCACCTCCGATTTGTACACCCCATTTGCGCGCCGCCGCCGCGTTAGGGTAAACCTTCCGAAGCATCGACCCTGCGCTTCGTCCCCGTGAATGAGGAGCCTCCATGACGCCGCATGCCAAGGCGCCGCTCAGCGCCCTGTTCTGGGCCTTTACTCGCATCGGCCTGTTCGGCTTCGGCGGCGGCCCCGCGATGATCCCGTTGGTGCAGCAGGAGGTGGTCAAGCGTCACGCCTGGCTCAGCGACGAGGAGTTCGCCGACATCCTGGCCATCGCCAACACCCTGCCCGGCCCCATCGCCACCAAGATGCCCGGCTACATCGGCTTTCGGCTGGCCGGCACGCTTGGCTGCGCGATCGCCGTCGGCGCCGTCATCCTGCCCATGATCGTCACCATGATCGCGCTGCTCACCACGCTGAGCCGCTACCGCGACGTGGCCTGGATCCGCGGCATGGGCCATGCCGTGGTACCGGTGGTGATGGTCATGATGGGCCAGCTGGCGCTGGATTTCTGGCAAAAGTCGCGACTCGCCCTGGGCTGGATCGCCAGCCTGGTCATGGCGGCGGGGGCCGGCGCCCTGATCTATCTGGCGGGCGTGCACCCCGGCCTGATCATCGGCGCGCTGCTGGCGATTGCCCTGCTGTGCCCGCTGCCCAAGCACCAGGCAAAGCGCAAGGAGACGAGCCCTTGATCTACTGGCAGCTCTTCCTGGCCTTCTTCATTCCCAACATCGTCGGCTACGGCGGCGGCCCGGCGATCATCCCGCTGATCGAGGCGGAAGTGGTGGGCCGCTACGGCTGGATGAACGCCCAGCAGTTCGCCGAGACGCTGGCGCTCGGCAATGCCTTGCCAAGCCCCATCGCCACCAAGATGGCCGGGTACGTGGGCTACGACGTGGCCGGCATCGGCGGCGCCCTGGTGGCCGTACTCGCCACCGTGGTACCGACCCTGCTGCTGATGCTGGGCGCACTGGGCTTGCTCTATCGCCACCGCGATTCGCCGCGCGTCAAGCGCATGAGCCAATGGGTACGACCGGTGATCGCCGTGATGATGGCCTGGCTGACGTGGAGTTTCTTCAGCGCAGGACTGGAAGGCGCCGGCCCGCTGCATACGCTGCTGATCGCCACGGTCTCGGCGATTGCCCTGGTGCGTTTCCGTACCCATCCGGCCTTCGTGATCCTGGCCGCGCTCGTCTATGGGGGCCTCCTCCTCGGCTGAACCCCGCGGCCAGGCACCAGCCCTCTGCGACGCATCGATACCGTGCCCCAACCTTCAAGGAGCCTCCCATGCAGCATGACGCGCACTACTATCCCAGCCCTTCGCGGCGCATGGCCACGTTCGGCAGCCGCGGCATGGTGGCCACCTCGCAGCCGCTGGGCGCCCAGGCGGGCATGCAGATCCTACAACAGGGTGGCAATGCCGTGGACGCGGCGATCGCGACCGCCGCGGCGCTGACGGTGGTGGAGCCGACCTCCAACGGCCTGGGCAGCGACGCCTTCGCCATCGTCTGGATCGACGGCAAGCTGCATGGGCTGAATGCCAGCGGCCCGGCACCCCGGGCGGCGACCATCGAGGCCGTCAGAGCGCTGGGGCACGAGCGCATGCCCGAGCAGGGCGTCGTACCGGTCACCGTGCCCGGCGCCCCGGCTGCCTGGGCGGCACTGTCCGAGCGCTTCGGCAAGCTGCCCTTCACCGACCTGCTGGCACCGGCCATCGCCCTGGCGGAGGAGGGATTTCCCGTCTCGCCGACCGTCAACCGGATGTGGGAAGAGGCCTTCGAGGCCTATCGCGGCAGCGACGACCCCGCACTGAAGCCCTGGTTCGATGCCTTTGCCCCCGACGGTCGGGCGCCTCGCCCCGGCGAGCGCTGGGCGGCACCCGATCACGGCCGCACGCTGCGCGCCATCGCCGCAACGAACGGCGAAGCATTCTACCGCGGCGAGCTTGCCGAACGCATCGATGCCTTCTTCCGCGAGCACGGCGGCCTGCTGCGTCGCGAGGACCTGGCCACCTTCGAGCCCGAGTGGGTCGAGCCGATCCGCACCCGCTATCGCGGCCACGATATCTGGGAGATTCCCCCCAACGGCAGCGGACTGATCGCCCTGCAGGCGCTGGGCTTGCTAGAACGCCTGGGCGAGGCAGGGCGCGACCCGGTCGAGACCTTGCACTGGCGCATCGAGGCCACCAAGCTGGGTTACGTCGACGGGCTGCGCTACATCACCGAGCGCGAGGCCATGGGGCCGAGCGTGGAACAGCTGCTGGCCGACGATTATCTACAGGCCCGCGCGGCGCTGATCGACGAGCAGGCGCTGGATCCGGTGCACGGCAATCCGATCAAGGGCGGTACCGTGTACCTCGCCACCGCCGATGGCGACGGCAACATGGTGTCGTTCATCCAGAGCAACTATAAAGGCTTCGGCTCGGGCATCGTGGTACCGGGTACCGGCATCAGCCTGCAGAACCGCGGTTGGGCGTTCTCGCTCGACCCCGGGCATGCCAATGCGCTGGCGCCAGGCAAGCGCACCTACCACACCATCATTCCGGGCTTCATCACCCGCGACGGCACGGCGGTGGGGCCGTTCGGCGTGATGGGCGGCTACATGCAGCCGCAGGGCCACGTTCAGGTGATCACCGCCATGCTCGACGATCGCCTCAATCCCCAGGCGGCACTCGACATGCCGCGCTGGAAGTGGACCCGGGGCAGGACCGTCGAGGTCGAGCCTCATTTTCCCGACCACCTCGCCCAGGCCCTGGCGCGCCGCGGCCACCATATCGTCAAGCGAGCCGACTCGCTGAGCTTCGGCCGTGGCCAGGTGATCCTGCGCGACCGCGACAGCGGCGTGCTATGCGGCGGCACCGAGCCGCGCACCGACGGCGCCGTGCTGGCCTGGTAGTCGACCGACCGCAAGGGAACGACGTCAGGAGGCGACGACCTGCATCGGCTGAGTGAGGCGAAATAGACTGACCAACAAGGCTACCAACGCAAGCAGAGCCGCCAACCACAGGGCCAGAGATACACCACCGAAAGGCAATGCCATGACCAGCGCAACCAAGGCTGAGCCTAGGCACTGGCCGAAGGTGCGCAGCGTTGCCAGCACCCCCGAAGCGCTTGCGCTCAGCACCAAGGGGGCGCTGCCGATGATTTCGCGGTTGTTCGGTGCCTGGAAGAAGCCGTAGCCCAGCCCGCAAATCAGCGAAGGTATCAACATATAGATCGCCGTGCCGTCGGCACTCATCCAGCCCAGCCCGGCCATACCACCCAGAAACAAGGCCAGCCCCCCTGCCGCAAGCAGCGCTGGATCGCGCTTATCGGCCAGGCGACCGGCCATGGGCCCAGAAATCAGTAACGCCAGAGGCCACGGGGTGAAGAGCAGGGCCGCCTGCAGTGGCGACACGCCCATCACGCTCTGGTAGAGAAAGGGCAGCGCGACAAAAGCCGCCCCCTGGGCAGTGAAGGCCAGTACCGTCACCAGGGAGGCAGTAGCAAAGCGTGGTTCCGCGAACAACCCCAGCGGCACTAACGGAGAGGGCGTGCGTCCTTGCCGCCAGACGAAGACAGCAAGGGACAGCAGGCTGAGCGCGGCAAGCCCGCAGACCAGAACGTAATGCCCCGAATGGCCGAGTCGCTCCACGGTCAGCACGAATCCTCCCATCATCGACGCGGAGAGCAGCGCCCCCGGCCAGTCGAAGCCGCCTTTCTGCCAGGGCTCGAACGGCAGTGACCGCCAAGCCAAACCGATGGCCAGAAGACCTACCGGAACATTGACGGCAAAGATCCAAGGCCAGTTGGCCAGTGAGAGCACCAAGCCCCCCAGGGTGGGCCCCGAGGCCAGGCCAAAGGCGACGACCATGGCATTCAGGCCGATCGCCCTCCCCAGCAGTCGGTGTGGAAAGATGGTCCGATAAAGCGATGGCCCCAAGCTGAATATCGCCGCCCCGCCCAGCCCCTGCACGACACGACAGGCCAGCAGCAATTCCAAGCTTGTCGAGAGTGCCGCACCTAACGCGCCCAGGGTATAGAGCACCAAACCGCACCAGAAGACACGCCACTGCCCTGCCAGGCGACTGAAAGCCGCAAAGGTGAGCAGCGAGGCGGCACATGCCAACTGATAGGCGGTTGCCACCCACACCGCCTGAGATTCGGGAACGCCCAGGCCATGTGCCAATGTCGGGAGAGCGATGTTGACGATGCCAAGGTCAAGCACGGCCATCAAGGTGGCCAACACCACTACCAGGGTGGCTAAACGGCGTTGCCTCCCGTCCAGCCCCGCATCGCCGGGCCGCTCCTCGAAGAGCCGCTTCAGCATGACATACCCTCACCATGCGAGCACCGCCCTACCCATACCGCTTCCCCACGCACCGATCTGGCATGGCAACGCTTGGCCATGTTTGCTGCCTCAATGGTCATGTCACATCTTCCGGAACAGTCTATATATCCGATTCAGCACATGGTATACCACAAGCCATTATCGTGCTATCCGACTTGAAATGAGGCCCCGCCGAGCCATTCCCGAGCCATCTCGTGCGTGCTCGCAAGCCTGCGAGGAGCGTCACTGTCATGGTCTTCAAAGGACACGACTCCCCTATCCACACAGCGCCAGGCTGGTATCGGCCAATAATTTGACCCAAGTCAGAAAATCCCTTGACAGGAAGATCGAGAGGAAATTACGCTTCTTTCATGGCTTTTGGTATACCATAAGCCATCCACGAAAAACCCGGCGAGTCGCCGGACGTGTCGGCTATCGACACAAGGCAAACAACAACAGCGCGGCCTGCCGAACCAGGCGGCGTTCAGGCAACCAGGAGTCCTCCCCCATGGCACAGTTGATGAATCGCGACGAATTCCGTACCGCCCTGGAAGAAGCCATCAAGGGCAAGAGCGCCAACAAGGCACCGTTCAGCGTGGCCTGGGCCAGCGGCAAGCTGTCCCGCGACCACCTCGCCCGCTGGGCCGAGAACCACTACCACTACGTGGGCCCGTTCGCCGACTACCTGGCCTACATTTACGCCAACACCCCCGAGAACTACACCGAGGCCAAGGACTTCCTGCTACAGAACATGTACGAGGAAGAACTCGGCGGCGATCGCCATACCGACCTGCTGATTCGCTTCGCCGAGGCCTGCGGCACTACTCGCGAGCGCGTCGAGAGCCCAGACAACATGTCGCCCACCACCCGCGGCCTGCAGAGCTGGTGCTATGCCGTGGCCATGCGTGAACACCCGGTGGTGGCCGTGGCGGCGCTGGTCGTCGGCCTGGAGTCCCAGGTGCCGTCGATCTACCGCAAGCAGACCCCGACCCTGCGCGAAAAGTACGGCTTCACCGACGAAGAGGTCGAATTCTTCGACCTGCATATCGTCTCCGACGAGATCCACGGCGAACGCGGCTACCAGATCGTGCTGGAGCACGCCGATACCGTTGAGCTGCAGCAGCGCTGCTTGAAGATCTGTGAGATCGGCGCACAGATGCGCCTGCTCTACACCACCGCGCTGTACTACGACTATGTTGCCGGCGACCTACCCATCACCGAACTGGACATGGCCGCCTGATCGAGGCCGCTGACCCCGCGTGAGCCATCTGCCGACCTCGGCAGATGGCAATGCCACGCGATGCGAGCACGAATGGACACGGTCCAGCGACGATAGCCAGCGACGACAAAGAGGTAAGCGTCTTGGATAACGCAACCCAGTTTCTCAACTACATCGATGGCGAATGGGCCGCTAGCGCCTCGGGCAAGACGTTCGAGAACCGCAGCCCCGCCGACCAGGACGACCTGCTCGGCCTATTCCAGGCCTCCTCGGCCGACGATGCACGCCGCGCGATCGACGCGGCCGATCGCGCCTTCGCGACTTGGCGCGAGACGCCCATCTCGCAGCGCGCCAAGATCCTCAATCGCGCCGCCGACTACCTGATGGAGAACGTCGAGCAGTTCGCCCGGGAGCTGACCCGCGAGGAAGGCAAGCTCTTGGGCAACAGCCGGGATGAGATCACCCGCTCGGCCCAGACCCTGCGCTTCTACGCGGTGGAGGGCCAGACCATCACCGGCGAGACCTTCCCCCAGGACGACGCCAAGATGATGGTCTACACCCAGCGCGAGCCGCTTGGCGTGGCCACCATTATCACGCCATGGAACTTTCCGATCTCGATTCCGGCACGCAAGATCGCGCCGGCACTCATCACCGGCAATAGTGTGGTGTTCAAGCCTTCATCGGATGCGCCGTTGATCGGTTACCGCCTGGCCGAGGCCCTGCATCACGCCGGGGTGCCGGCCGGTGTGTTCAACTTCATTACCGGCGCTGCATCGGCGATTGGCGAAGAGCTCACCGCCAATCCCGTGGTGAAGGCCATCTCCTTCACCGGCTCTACTGCCGCCGGCGAGCGCATCCACCGTGCCGCGGCCATGACCACCCGCACCCAGATGGAACTCGGCGGCAAGAACCCGCTGATCGTGCTGGAAGATGCCGACATCGACACCGCGGTGGATCTGACCGTGAAGGGAGGGTTCTCGCTTACCGGCCAGGCCTGCACCGGCACCAGCCGCGTGTTGATCGCCCGTAGCCGCAAGCAGGAGTACCTCACGCGGCTGGTGGAAAAGGTCAAGACGCTCAAGATCGGCAACGGCATGACCGATGGCACTCAGATAGGCCCGTTGGCCACTCGTCAACAGCTCGACACGGTGCTCGGTTACATCGAAGCAGGCAAGCAGGAGGCGACTCACGTCCACGGCGGCGAACATCTCAGCGAAGGCGACTACGCCAAGGGCTTCTATGTCGCCCCGGCCATCTTCAGCGATGTGACCCAGGAGATGCGCATCGCCCGCGAAGAAATCTTCGGGCCGGTGGTCGCGGTGATCGAGGTCGACGGCTACGAGGACGCCATCGCCAAGGCCAACGATACGCCCTATGGGCTTGCCGCCGCCCTGGTGACCAACGACATCGGCTACATCCAGCGCTTCCCGCTCGATATCCAGGCCGGCACGGTGAAGGTCAACCGCACCACCACCGGCAACCTGGTCAATGCCCCCTTCGGCGGGTTGAAGCAGTCGAGTACCTCTACGTTCCGCGAATCGGGTCGCGCCGGGCTGGATTTCTTCACCCAGACCAAGACCGTCTACATCGGCCGCTGAGCGCGGCACCGACAACCCTGACGACAAGGTGACACACATGAAACAGGTATTTCGCCTGGAATTGGAAGAAGCCAAGCTGATGGTGGAGGCCGCCAAGCAGCGCTCCGCGGAGATCGGCGTCCTGGAAACCATTTGCGTGGTCGATGACGGCGGCTATCCCCTGGCACTCGAGCGCATGAACGGCGCCCGCGTCACCGGCCCGCAGATCGCCTGGAACAAGGCCTTCACCGCCGCCGGCCACAAGCGCTCGACCCACCTGTTCAACACCGCCCCCAACGGCCCTGCCCTGCCCGGCAACGAAGCCTTCGGTATCCAGTGGAGCTTCGAAGGCAAGTTCGCGGTGTTCGTCGGCGGCTTCCCGATTGTTGTCGATGGCGAAGTGATCGGCGGCGTGGGCCTGAGCGGCGGCAACGGTGAACAGGACACCCAAGCCGGACTGGCCGCCTTGCAGGCGCTCCAGGATCACCTGCGCGAGTCCGGCCACGAAGTGATGGTCGAGTCCGATATCAAGAAGTAAGCCCGGCCGCAACCCAATAGCATCGTCAGGGCCGCGCCCTGACGACCGGCCAAGCACCGACACTCGGCAACAACGACAAAGCTTGCCTTGGAACGGGTGCGCTCGAGGAGGCTGCCATGAGCTACCGTATTACCCTCTCCGACACTTCAGAAAGCTTCGAAGCCCAGGCGGGAGAGCCGCTGCTCGAGGCCGCCGAACGCGCGGGGTTTCCGCTCGCCCACGACTGCCGCTTCGGCGGCTGCGGTGCTTGTCGCGTCAAGCTGGTGGAAGGAAGCGTCGAGTATGACGAATTTCCCTTCGGACTGACCGAGGAGGAGGCCGAGGAGGGCTATGCCCTGGCCTGCCAGGCGTGTGCCCAGAGCGACCTCACCATCAGCGCCAAGCTGTTGCCTGCGGGCTACATTCCCGCAGACTTCCACGTCGCCACCATCGAGCGGCTGGAGAAGCTCAGCCACGACGTGACCCACTTGGTGCTGCGGATTCCCACGGCCAGCGAAGTCATCTTCCATCCGGGTCAGTACCTCAACGTGATGCTGGATGACGGCAGTCCGCGCAGCTTTTCCATGGCATCGCCTCACCGCGGCGAGCTGTTCGATTTCCACATTCGCCGCGTGCCCGGTGGTCATTTCACCGGTCGCCTCGACACTCACTACCAGCCGGGCGATACCCTCGATGTGGAGCTACCCCACGGGACCTTCCGACACGACGCCGAGAGCCCGCGTGATCTGTTGATGGTGGGCGGCGGCACCGGCCTGGCGCCGCTCAAGAGCATTATCGAGTCGTTGCTGGATGAGCCCGACCGGCCAGGAATCGCGCTCTATTGGGGGGTTCGCCGCGTCGAGGATCTCTATCTCGATGAGCTATTGCGCCACTGGGCCAAGACGCTGCCCGATTTCCGCTACGTGCCGGTGCTTTCGGAAGCCGACGCCGAATGGGGCGGTCGACGCGGCTTCGTGCATGAGGCCGTCTGCGAGGACTTCGCCGACCTGAGCGCCTTCGATGCCTACCTGTGCGGCCCGCCGCCGATGATCGCCGCCGCCAAGGCGAGCTTCTCCCAGCGTGGCCTGGACGTCGAACGCATCTATGCCGACAGCTTCAACTTCACCCATGAACTCGAAGGCAGCGTTGCCTGACGCATCGCCGGATCTAGCGAGGTAATCGACATGCCGGATATCACCTTCATCAGCAACGATGGCAAGGTCGTCAACGCTCCAGAGGACTCCAACCTGCTGCGCGTGTCGCTGCGCGAAAAGGGAGGCATCCCGTTCAAGTGCGGCGGCGGCCTGTGCGGCACCTGCAAGTGCCGGGTCGAGGAGGGCCGCGAGAACACCGATGCCGTGAAGAAGAAGGAAGAAAAGCTGCTCTCTCCCGAGGAGTTGAAGCAGGGTTATCGCCTGGCCTGCCAGACCTTTCTCAAGGGAGACGTCAAGGTTTCCTGGGAGGAGACACCCAAGGGCGGCGCCGACGGCGCTCGCCAGGTCAGGCCCAAAGCCGAGGTATGAGGGGGAAAAGCATGCTTAACGTTGGACTCATCGGCTATGGCACGGCAGGCAGGGACGTCGCCGAGGCCATTCTAGGCGGCCAGGCGGGGGATGCCCGCCTGGCCGCCGTCCTGGTGCGTGACGCCGGCAAGTACGCCGACGTCTGCCTCGAGAACTGCACGCTTACCGACAGCGAAGAGGCCTTCTTCGCCTGCCGCCCCGACGTGGTGGTCGAGACGGCCGGCCATGAGGCCGTGATCCGCCACGCCGAAAGGTCGCTCGCCAACGGTAGTGACTTCATGGTGGTGTCGGTCGGCGCCCTCTGCGACCCGGCGCTCTACGAGCGAGTCATGGCCAGTGCCGGCCAGCATGGCAAGCGGGTGCTGGTACCCTCGGCGGCGATCGCCGGCCTCGACCGCATCGCCGCTGCCGCCCAGGGGCCGCTGGAGCGCGTGACGCTGACTACCCGTAAACCTGTGAAGGCCTGGCGTGGCACCTTTGCCGAGGAAGTGGTCGACCTCGATACCATCACACAGCCGACGGTGATTTTCGAAGGCAACGCCCGCGAGTCGTCCCGTGTATTCCCCGAGAGCGTCAACGTCTCGGCGGCGCTGAGTCTGGCCGGCGTGGGGTTCGAGGCGACCGAGGTGCGCGTACTCGTCGATCCCACGATCGACAAGAACATGCACGAGGTTTCCGCCAAGGGCCTGTTCGGCGAGGTACGCATCGAAGTGCAGAACACGCCGTCGCCGAACAATCCCAAGACCGGCTATATCGTCGCCATGAGCGTCTCCAGGGCGCTCAAGAACCTCTCGTCCCAGCTCGTCATCGGCTAGCGCGACAATACGGCTGACATGATGAAACAAGCCACAACGCAACCGGGCACTCGCATAACGAATGCCCGACTTGCAGTGTCCTGTCTTTGCTTTGCCCGGCCCGGCACTCTCTGCCCAGGTCCGCCCTGGTCTCGGTCGTCTTAAACCTGCGAGCGGCTGATATAAGCCTTGCGCGACTTCTCCAGGTGAATACGGGTGAAGCTTTCGGCCAGGTCCTCCTCGCCGTTGCGGATCGCACCGAGGATATCCTGATGCTCACGCAGCGCCTCCTTGGTACGACCCGGTAGCGCAGTGCTCAGGTTGGAGAAGGCGCGCACGTAATCTTTGAGGTCGATCAGCATCTCGTGGAGCTTGGGGTTGCCGGCGGCCCGGCCAATCAGGTCGTTGTATTTGACGTTGAGCTCAACAGCATCGCCACCGCCATCGTCCTGCGCTTCTTCCATCTCGGTCAGGAGCTGGTCGATTTCGGCGGCGATGGCGTCGTTTATCTTTTGCGCGGCCAGACGCGCGGCCAGCGACTCCAGAGAGGTCAGAATCATGAAGACCTCGAGAATCTCCGCCTGAGTGATCTCGTTGACCACCACGCCCTTGCGCGGCACCGTACGCACGAAGCGCTGGGTTTCGAGTCGGAACAGTGCCTCGCGGATGGGCGTGCGGCTGATGTTGAGCTTATCTGCCAACACCCTTTCGACCAGGCGATCGCCCGCCTTGTACTCACCTCGCAGAATGGCATCCTTGAGGTAGGCGTATACCTTGTCGCGAATCGGAGAGAGGTCTTCCTGGGTCCAGGTCTCGGCCATTCGGGCTACCTTCGGCTGTCGCGGAGCGGTGAGAGGTAATCCAGCATTTTACCATACGCAGCCACCGAGCGGCATCTGGTACACGAAGGGCCAAGGACTGGAGCGAGCCCCATATTGGCAGGCACGGGGTGAGCAGACCGCCGGATCGTGTCAGTGCAGCGGAGCCCGCTCCAGGCGCGCGTCGATGGAGCCGAAGGTCACCAGTTGCTCGAGCTCGGCCCGGGCCGCCTCAAGCGTATCGAAGCGCTCGAAGAATTTCAGCGGCACGCTGTTGGTCTTGCCGCCTTCACCGGTCTCGACAATGCTGACCCGCCCTTGGTCGCTGCTCACCTCGGCAATGGTGAAATAGGCCTTCTTCCTGCCGTAGAAGAAGTATTCGTAGGATTCTACCGGGGCGATGCCCTGCCCCGGGCGGGCATCGTACTCGTCAAGCTTGCTAGTCAAAATGATGTACATGGCTGTGCTCTCGATTGTTGTGGTCCATCCGCTCGCTTCGGGCGGTTCGAGCTGGCCTCAGGTGGCAAGCTCGCGCTCTCCATACATGGCCTGCCCCCGGGCAGGTTCGGTCAGCAGCGGCCGCAACACCGCTGACAGTTCTGCCAGCGCCTCCTCGACGATGGCCTTGCCAATGGCGAGGCTCGCCTGGGTGGCATCGCCGATGCAACCGTTGCGGGTCATCTCCTCGTAGCGGTAGAAACCCTGGAGGGGGTTGCCCGGCCGCATACCTTCCCAGCGCCCGCCGTGGACGATATCGCCCTTCTCGAGACGCTCCGAGCGCACCAGATGGGGCGCCAGGTAATACGCCTCGGAAACCTCGCGCTCGCAGCTGTGCCCGAACAGGGTCGACGAGACATGGGCCTTTATGGCCTTCTTGGCCGAGGCAGTGGTCTTGGCGTAGTAACATTCCATATCCAGCTCCTGGGCGAAGCTGGCGCAGGCCAGGCCAAGCGTGGTCTGGTTGCCGCCGTGACTGTTGAGAAACAGTACCTTGTCGATCCCGTGGCGCTGGAGCGAGACCACCATGTCCCGCAGCACGGCCAGCAGCGTTTCCGGGCGCAGGCTGATGGTGCCGGGAAAATTCAGATGATGGGGGGAAACGCCCATGTTGACGGTGGGTGTGACCAGAACTAGCGGGTGCAGCTCGGCCGCCAGCCGCTTGGCCATTTCGGTGGCCAGCACCGCATCGCAACTCTCGCTCATGTGTGGCCCATGCTGCTCGTGGGCCCCGACCGGCACGATAGCCATCTTGACGGTCTTGAGCGCTTCCTCAACTTCTGGCCAGGTCATCTCTGTCAGCACGTAGCTATCCATCTGGCCCACCTGGCTTCTCATCTGACCTTCCATCCCGCTCTCCTTTGGCACCTATGCGGCGAACTCAGCGACAGGTCGCATGTTGTGATCCGTGCCAATGCATAAATTGGCTTATGGTATACCATAAGCCAACATTAGTCGAAGCTCGTTGCTTGTGTAAAGGGGGCAACGGCAAAGGACTTCAGCACGCCACGCCAGCGCTGCCTAACGGCAGCTCTTCAGGGCCACTTCGCAGGAAAGGGTGATGTGTTCCTCTATCAGCGCACGGGCACGACGGGAGTCGCGGGCCAGGGCCAGATCGACCAGCTCCTGGTGCTGGGCGTCGAGCTGATGTCGCAGCTCCTGGGCTCGTGGCGCCACGCGCCGATATCGATCGAACTGGTCGTGCAGCTGCGAGATGAAGCGCAGCAACCAGACCGAGCCACAAGGGGCGACCAGGGCATTGTGGAAGCGCGAGTGCAGCTGCTCCCACTCCACGATCGGCGTATGGGAGCCAGCCTTCGTCAGCCGATGGTTAGCCGCCAACAGCTGAGATTCCCACTCTTCATCGCCATGCTCGACAGCCAGCTCCAGCGCCTTGCCCTCGAGCTGCCGGCGCATCTCGGTGATATCGGCAAGCTCGTCGCGGCTCAGCTCCAGCACGCGAAAGCCGCGCTGGTTCTCCTGGCGCAGCAGACCATAGGCAGCCAGACGGTTCAGTGCCTCGCGCAGCGGACTCAGGCCCACTTGATAGGTTTCGCGCAGCAGCGCGATCGACAACCGCTCGCCGGCACCGTAGCGGCCATCGAGAAGATCCTGGCGGAGCACTTCGTAGATTCTGCTCGCCGTTGTGGCGCTGCCCTGCTTGAGCGCTTCATTCATGGCGTGACTCCATTCTCTTTTTGGAATTTGGTATACCTTACTTGACGCTTGGTGCTGTGAATCATAATCTAGATCAAATAATCGATTATTACTAGAAAAATAGCTTTACCTTTAAGCGATTGTTTTGAAACGCCAGACAAGACGAACTGACTAGGACATCGGCTGACATGACGACATCACAACAAGGCAAGTTGTTCTTTTCCTTTCTTCGAATCGGCCTGCTCGGGTTCGGCGGAGGCCCTTCGATAATTCCTCTGGTACACCAGGAAGTCGTCAAGCGCCATGCCTGGATGCGAGACGAGGAGTTCGCTGATGTATTGGCTATTGCCAACACCCTGCCGGGTCCCATCGCCACCAAGATGCCAGGCTATATCGGCTTTCGGGTCGGTGGCTCATTCGGCTGCATAAACGCCGTACTGGCCGTGATACTGCCAATGATCATCGCCATGATCCTGCTGCTAGGGCTATTCAGTCGCTATCGCGAGGTTGGCTGGATCCACGGCATGGGCCAGGGGGTAGTGCCGGTAGTGATGGTGATGATGGCCCAGCTCACCTGGGACTTCATGAACAAGTCGCGCCTGGCACTGGGTTGGGCGATGAGCCTGCTCATGGCCGGTGTAGCGGGCGGCTTGATCTACTGGCTCGGCATTCATCCCGGCCTGGTGATCGGTGCCCTGCTGGTCGCGGCCATGCTGCCCCCCCTGTCGAAAGGCAAGAAGACCGAGGAGGCCACCCAGTGATCTACACCCAGCTCTTCCTCGCCTTCTTCATTCCCAACATTGTCGGCTACGGCGGAGGTCCGGCCATCATCCCGCTGATCGAGGCGGAAGTGGTGGGCCGCTACGGCTGGATGAGTGCACATGAGTTCGCCGAGGTGCTGGGCCTGGGCAATGCCCTGCCAAGTCCGATCGCCACCAAAATGGCTGGCTACGTCGGTTATGAAGTGGCGGGTATCGCTGGCGCCAGCGTGGCCGTTCTTGCCACCGTGGTACCCACGCTGCTGCTGCTGCTGGGCGCCCTGGGGCTGCTCTATCGCCATCGCGACTCGCCCCGGGTCAAGCGCATGAGCCAATGGGTACGCCCCGTCATTGCCGTCATGATGGCCGGCCTGGTGGTGGGCTTCTTCTCCGAAGCCATGGCCGGAGCTGGGCTCGTTCACTCCCTGCTGATCGCAGCGGCGGCGGCGATCGCCCTGCTTCACCTCAAGGCGCACCCTGCCCTCGTGGTTGCTGGTGCGCTGGTCTATGGAGGTCTGCTGCTGGGCTAGCAGCCGGCCATCGGTTCCTCACAGACAGCCACCTCTACAACAGGAGAATGCCAATGCGACGACCTCTGACCTGACGCTTTTCATGCGCGAAAGACGTCAGCACCGCTTTCGTGACATGCAAGGCAATCGCAACCGTGGCAATGCAGCAACCGACAACTACAACCACTCGATGGGCCGCCCGACGATTTCGGCGCCGCCATCGCCAAGCCTGACGACACGACAAGGTGCAACATGGAACAACTCGAACAGGTGCAACTCACCGCGTCGCACTGGGTCTTCCTTTTGGTGATCCTGGCGATCTTCGTTTCCATCGGTTTTCGCAAGGGAGTCATCATCCCGTCCCTGGCCGGCATCTTCCTGCTCGGCCTGCTCGCCAACGCGCCCCATGACGGCGGCCTCAACCAAGGCATCTTCGGAATCCAGGTGGTCTTCAAGGCCCTGCTTAATGCAGGCAACGAGCTATTCGACATCATGCTGGTCATCGCCCTGATGGTGGCCATGCTCAAGTCGTTGCAGCAGCTCGGGGCCGACCGTCTCATGGTCGCTCCCATGAAGAAACTGATGGTCGGCCCATGGACCGCCTTCTTCGCCCTCGGCATCACCATGTATATTGCCGCCGCCTTCTTCTGGCCGACACCGGCCGTTGCCCTGGTCGGCACGGTGCTGATCCCCGTCGCCATGCAGGTAGGCCTGCCGGCCATAGGCGCCGCCATGGCTGTCAACCTGTTTGGTCATGGCATGGCGCTGTCCGCCGACCCCGTGATCCAGGGCGCAAGCCGCCTCACCGCCGGGGCCGCCGGTATCGAGACCACCACCCTAGTGCCCTATACCCTGCTCTTCTCGTTCACGGTGGGCGTCGTGGCCGTCGCCCTCGCCTTCCGCAACCTGCGCCGCGACATGCGCAGCGGCGTGCTGACGATCTCCGAGACCGATACGCTGTTCGCGCCCCAAGCCAGCGAACCGCCCAAATCGGTCAACGCCGCGGCCGTCCAGCCGACCACCGTCGCCGAAGCGCCCGAGCCCCTCGAGACCCACCGCTATGCGCGCCTGTTCGCCGTGGCCGTGCCGGTGATCCTGCTCGGCATCGCGGCACTGATGATCTATCGCGGCCTCTTCCAGCCCGACCAGGCGATTCGCGGCGGCGACGCCACGGCGCTGCTCGGCGGCACCGCCACTCTGCTGCTGGTGCTCGCCTCCTTCGCCGCCCATGGCCATCACGCTCTGGACGGCATCAGCAACTCCATCCGCGAGGGCTTCTTCTTCGCCATCAAGATCTTCGCCCCCATCATCCCCATCGCTGGTTTCTTCCTGCTGGGCCACCCGGACCACGCCGAGGCGGTGATCGGCGTCGGCTCGACCGGCTACCTGTTCGACATCGGCCATAACATCGGCTACCTCATCGAGGGCAACGTCTTCTTGTTGGCCTTCGGCATGGCGTTGATCGGCCTGCTTTCAGGCATGGACGGCTCGGGCTTCTCCGGACTGCCCTTGGTGGGCTCGCTGTCCGGCGCACTGGGCATCGGCGCCGGGGTTGACGTGAACGTACTGGCCGCACTCGGCCAGGTGGCAGCGATCTTCGCCGGTGGTGGCACGCTTGCCGCCTGGGCCTTCGGCGTGGCGGCTGACGCCGGCATTGCAGGTGTCAACCCTGCGGCGCTGGTACGGCGCAACTTTGTGCCGGTGATTTCCGGCATCGTCGTGGCTGCACTCCTTGCCATCCTGCTGATGTAACCTAGCAACCTGCCGTGTGCGCAGTCACCGAGGTGCGACCAGCATGCTGAATAAGCGTCAAGCCATTAGCATAGTGGTACACCATATGCCACAGATTTCTACCGGCATATGAGTGCAACGTTCTTCGCAACTCACTGACCTTCATGTCAGTCCGCTAACACCCAGGTCGGCCCGCTGGTTTCGCGACACCGCCATGCCTCCGGAACCGGGGCGACCTGGATGAACGATATATGCCGACAGCCATCCTCTGCGAAGCGCAACCAAGTTTTCGCCTCGTTGCCCAGCCACCGAGGCAGGGAAATTTTTTGCCAACGAAAGGAGATCCGAGAGAACGACCTTAGTACTCGGGCCCATCCGGGCGCACCGAAGCCATGTTTCGAAACGCTCAGGCAAGACTATCAAGCAGACTGCAAAGGATTAGAAAGTGTCAATGCACAACAATCTCAAGCAAATTTCCATTTCCTCCATCGGCGCTATGGCTTTGGCCGTTTCGGGAGCCTCCCTCGCTTACGAGCTTGAATTGGGAGACACGACCGCTTCCATTTACGGTTACGCCAAGCTGGATGTGATTTACGATTTCGATAACGAACTGGGCGATACGGTTGACCGCTCCGCTCCTCGATTGGATGGGGAAGAGGGCTCCAACGGCCATTTCAGCATGCATGCTCGCGAAAGCCGTATCGGCTTCGGCACGTCCACCCCTGTCGCTGGCAGCAACCTTGAAACCACTATCGAAGGCGATTTCTACGGCGATGGTTCCGCCTTTCGGCTTCGTCATGCCTACGGCGAATGGAACAGCCTGCTGGCCGGCCAAACCTGGACCAACTTCGCGGGCTTCGTCTCCAGCACTCCATTGATTTCGTTTACCGGGCCTACCGGTCGACCCGCCGTGGAGCGCCAGACGCAGATCCGCTACACCTCCGGCGATTTTTCCGTGTCGCTCGAGAACCCTGCCGATCAGGGTGGGCAGGTCTCGGCCCCCGGCGCCAAGAGCCAGCTGCCTGACGTCACGCTTCGCTATACCGAGACCGAGGGTGCCTTTCGCTACTCCGTCTCAGGGGTCGCCCGCCACCTCGAGTTCGATACCGCTGGACTTGAAACGCCCGCCTCTCAGGATAGCGCTCTGGGCTGGGGCCTGGGTGTCGAGGCTGCCCTGCAAGTGAGTGACGCCTTGACGCTTCGCGGTGCCCTGACCCATGGCGATGGCATCGGCGGCTACAACCAAGGCAATCCGCAAATTGCACCCGCTTTTGCCACGGATGACGGGGAGCTGGAGACGATCGAGGCCACCGGCGGCACTCTGGGCGCCAGTCTTGCCGTAGGTCCAGGCGCCTTCAATGTCGCCTATAGCCGGATCACTGCCGACCTCGACGAAAACCCCGCTTTTGCCACCGGCGACAAAGCCTACGAGGCCGCTTGGATTAACTATCTCTGGTCGCCGGAACAGAGCGAGCGCATCACATACGGCATCGAAGCCAACTGGAACAAGCGCGAGACGGTGAATAACCGTGAAGGCGATGCGTCACGCGTTCAGGCGATGGTGATGTACAGCTTCTAACTCCGGCAAGACTCATGATATTCCTGGCATGACACCACTGTTTTCGTTTCTGCTTCCCCGACCCTCTGGTCGGGATTTTCTTGCCGCATTCATGGCGATGACGATAGCAACGCTGCACGGCAGGCCTTGACAGCCGGCCGGGCAGCTTCGCTCGCTACACCACCAGCGGGGTTACGAAGAAGGCGATTAGAAACGCTGTGGCCAGCCGCATGACGATACCCAGCACGGCGGCTCCCATGGCCTCGCGCTCGGAGAGGTCTGAGCTTTCCGCCCATACCACCGGCACCTGGCCGAATACGGCCGATAGCGGCAGACCGGAGGAGGCCAGCACGAAAGAGCCCACTACCAGCGATGGGTCAAGATCGGCGGCCATGCTCTGCAACTGCCCCATTGCCAGAGTCGGGCTCACCAGCACCGACAGCACACCTGTTTCCGGATGGATGTTGAACAGCAACATGACCTTACCTAGGCCCGTTTCGATCGGTGCCCAGATACCGATGTAGTCGAGCACTCCGATCACCGCAAAGACCAGCGCCACGGCGGGAATCAGGATCAGCAGCAGCAGCTCGACGCCCTCCCGCGCAGCGCTGAACAGCGTAGGCATGAAGTCGCGATCGGGGGTGAAGGTCGGCAGATGGCCGATCTCGACCCGCTTGACGTCACGGTAAAGCACCTTCGATAGGATCAGCGGCACGACCACCAGCGGCAGGAAGACCGCCATCAGCACCACGGCAAAGACGTTGACGCCAGCGAAGGTCAGCGCCATCAGGCCCAGCATGAAGGTGGAGAACGACTGCTGCGACTGCACCATTGTAGCCACGGCGAGCTTCTGTTCATCCTTCGTGGCGCCCGCCTTCTTGAGGATCGGCCCTGAGATTTTACCCGCCGCGTTGATGTCGCCGAATATGTTGTAGACACTGGGAATGATCACCGCCGGATTGACGCCCAGCAGTTTCATGGCCGGCACGAAGATGCGTACCAGGGCATCGGTGAAGCCCAGCCGCTCCAGCAGCCGGCCGATGATCACGCTTACGATAATCGCCGTACCGACCACACCAGTGAGGAAGACGTCGACCACCACAGGCCGCACGGAATCGAGAATGGAGTTGAACAGTCCCGAGAGACTGGTTGGCGAAAGGAGCAACATCAGCAGGCAGATGCACAGCAGTACGATTCCGACCACTTCGATGCGCTTCCAGGCCCGCTTAGTTGCAGGCAGCGCGGCCTTCGTTTCAGGGGTAGTGACTGAGGTCTTCATGTCGGTGCCTCTATTGTTATTGATCAGGCGTTGTGAAAAACGTGTATCTAACTTGTCGCGAACTCGAGTTTTGCCTAGGTCTCGCTCAAGGCATGCTTGCCTAGCAGGTGGCTCGCCGACATTTCTCGAGCGTAGGCCTGCATAGCCGCGTTGCCGATCTTGTGCACCGGCGCGGAGGTGACCCGGTCTCGGAACAGCACTACCTCAACGCCTTCGAGCAGCTCGGCGAGGGCGTGAGCCAGCGGCAGCCCATTTTCTAGAATCTCCATTACGTGGCAGTTGCCGACCAGAAAGTTGAGCCCCAGTTCACGGGCCGTCTCGATCAGTGCGTGGCCGGCATAGACGCGGCTGATCGAAGCCAGCACGGTATCCACGTTAGGGTTCTCGGCCACCGCCTGGCGCAGGTTTTCCGGCGAGAAACCGGTATGTGGGAAGATGTGCAGCACGTTCTCGATCTGGCTGTCACGCTCGCCGAGGTGGATGAAGCCGCAAGTCTCCACGCTTGTTTCGCGAATCTCTTCGATGCCGCGCACCAGGCGCTCCTCAGCTAGCAGAGCGCGGTCCTGATCCAGCGCCATGAAGCCGTCCAGGCGGTCAAGAATGTCGCCCAAGGTGGCGATACCCGGCAGCGCCTGGCCCACGAACATGATATTGCCATGCACGCCTCCATAGGAAATGCTGCCCTTCAGCACCTTGTGCCCGTGCAGAAAGGGAATGCCGGGGTGCAGGCCGTGAAAGGCTTCGTGGCATTCCAGCCCCGCCACGTCGTAGAGATCAAGATAATTTTTCAGCGTCACGCCGCCGCAGCTGGCGGCATCGGCGATGGGATGATGCGCCACGATGGCGTCCACTCCGGTGGCTCCCGCCAGTTCAATCACCAGTTCCGTCATGGTCATGCATACGGCAATTTTCTTCACTTCCTTGTTCGGGTCGCCGTAGATCAGTCCCGGAATTTCCAGCACTTCCTTGCCGTAGATGCCGGAGGATTTCAAGATCACGAAGGGGTGGTCCCCCCGCTTCACCTCTTCCAGGGACGACACCGTCCTGCCGCCCGTGATCACACTCATCGCATTGACGATATCCGCTACCTTGGCCATCGGCTCTCTCCTCTTTCCGGCCACAAAAAAACCGCCAGCACAGCGAGAGGCGTTTGCCTCCTACTGCGCTGACGGTCCTGAGCACTCGTCCAGTCAGGGCGAGTTCACATCACCAGTCAACGGTCACTCCTATACGGACTTGCGGCCTATGCCCTGACATTGCTGTCAGAGGTAGTCGCGCACGTCTCGTTGCAGCAGCACCACGGTAGCGGAAAGCTCGGCCTGCGCGTCG
Organism: Billgrantia saliphila; assembly: GCF_002930105.1. Classification (GTDB taxonomy): domain Bacteria; phylum Pseudomonadota; class Gammaproteobacteria; order Pseudomonadales; family Halomonadaceae; genus Halomonas; species Halomonas saliphila. The sequence goes on from NZ_PJRN01000014.1 coordinate 127,913, forward strand.
TAGTCCTTGAAGATTGAGACTATCTCGAAGCCGTACTTCTCTACCAGCAGCTGCTTGAATTCGTTCTTGAAACCTTTGATCAAATAGTGGTCGGCCAGCTCGCTCACGTTATTGTTGAGCGCATTCAGATAGGCCAGCGAGGGAACTCGCTTGTGCAGCGCAACGATGAGAATCTTGTCGCCCTGCACGTCGACCTTCTGGCGTATCACGCCGATACCGAAGATGCGATGATTGACCTCATTGTAGTCCTTGATCAGCTCCTGCTTGAGCTCACCCAAAGAACCGATCTTCGAAGCAGTCATGCTCGACGACCCCATGCTAAGAACTCATTCCCAAGGCGCTCATCGATCGACCTCGTTTCGGCTCGGCCAGTTTCCTCGCGAACTTGGTATACCACTTGTCTCTGAGCTAGATTAGACAAGCGGAAAAATCCTGTCAACCTTAAATAATCGATTATTTTCTTCGTTTATCTAGCGGCCGAACTCAGCCTTGTGGTGGGCCCGGGCGCCTTCAACGCCGCTTACAGTGGATCACCGCCAGACCTCGACAGCAATCCGTACCTCTCCCCAATGACGATACCGATGAAGCAGCTGCTTCGATATATCTAGTCGCCTGCACTTAGCGAACTCATCAGCTACGGCATCGAAGCCAACTGGACAAGCGAGAGAGATATAGAGGGACGCAAGGGAGATGCCTCGCGTATTCAGGTGATGGATAGCTTTTGATGCGTCTGGCATCTCTGCAGCGACCTTTTCCGATTCCTTGTTCATTGACTGAACCCTTGCCCGACTATGGCCGGGCTTTATGTGCATAGTCAAACGCACTAATCTTGACTGACGGAGCCTAGGCGCGCCGGGCTCCTAACCCCACGCTTGCTGGGTGATTCATCGTTACGAGAGAAGGGTTGACGACCTTCTGCTCAAGGCACATGGTATACCATAGAAGGCTTATGGCACGGATGCGTCAGTATGCCGTGCGAACCCGATTCAACTACGAGCCAGGTGAACACCATGCCCCTGATTACGATTCACAAAAACGGTGAAACCTACGAAGGCGAAGTCCAGCCCAACACCAACCTGGTGGTGCGTGCCGGAATCCGTCAGTTTCCGTACCCACACCTCAGCTATGGCTGCGGTATGGGCAAGTGCGCCAAGTGCATGTGCAAGGTGGTCAAGGGCGGCGAGGCGTTGCCTGAACCCAACTGGAAGGAGAAGAAGATGCTCGGCACGCAGCTCGAACAGGGCTACCGCCTGGCCTGTCAGTTATGGGTGGAGAAGGATCTCGAGCTGGTCCAGGACAGCCCTGCCAGCGCGACCGACCTGAGCCGATCCGGTGCCATAACTACAAGCTGACCCGAACGCTGCTATTCAGACCGGACAGAGGACAACGCGCCAACCATTTGGTGGGCGCGTTGCGAGCTGGCTGCTTCGCTCAGCCGAGGTACTTGATCATCACTCCGGCCGCCACCGCCGAGCCAATCACGCCAGCCACATTGGGCCCCATGGCATGCATGAGCAGGAAGTTGTGCGGATTGGCCTCGAGCCCCACCTTGTTGGACACCCGAGCCGCCATCGGCACCGCCGAGACACCGGCCGAGCCGATCAGCGGGTTGATCGGCATATGGCTGACCAGGTTCATCAGCTTGGCCATCAGCACACCCGCCGCGGTACCGATGCCGAAGGCCACGATTCCCAGCCCCAGAATGCCCAGGGTCTCCACCGTCAGGAAGCTCTCGGCCATCAGCTTGGAGCCCACGGAGAGTCCCAGGAAGATGGTGACGATGTTGATCAGCGCATTCTGCGCGGTATCGGAGAGGCGCTCGACCACGCCGCACTCGCGCATCAGGTTGCCGAAGCAGAACATGCCCAGCAGCGGCGCGGCGTCGGGCAGGAACAGCGCCACCAGCAGCAGCAGCGACACCGGGAAGACGATCTTCTCGAGCTTGGACACCGGGCGCAGCTGCGTCATGGTGATCTCGCGCTCGCGCTGGGTGGTGAGCAGCCGCATGATCGGCGGCTGGATCAGCGGCACCAGTGCCATATAGGCGTAGGCCGCCACGGCGATGGCCCCCAGCAGTTCCGGGGCCAGCACGCTCGACACGTAGATCGAGGTGGGACCGTCGGCGCCGCCGATAATGCCGATGGCGGCGGCCTGGTTGAGCGAGAAGTCCATCCAGCCGAGCGCCGAGAGCCCCACCGCGCCGAGCAGGGTGGCGAAGATGCCGAACTGCGCCGCCGCCCCCAGAAACAGGGTGCGCGGGTTGGCCAGCAGCGGGCCGAAGTCGGTCATCGCCCCCACGCCCATGAAGATCACCAGCGGCGCGATGCCGGAGGCGATCGCCACGCTGTAGAACTGATACAGCATGCCATGGCTGTAGCCGGCGTCCATCGCCAGGTCGTTGGCCGCCCGGTAGGCCTGGGGCGTGATATCGGCGTGCAGCGCCGCGCTGACGGCATGGCGCCAGGCATCCAGCGACGCTCCTCTAGCCAGGTCCACGTCGAGTACCGCGGCGAGCTGTTCCAGCACGCCGGGACGCGCCAGATGCGCGGCCTGCTCGGCGGCCGACAGCGCCAGCCCGGCCTCGGGGATGTTGGCCAGAATGCCGCCGAAGCCGATCGGTACCAGCAGCAGCGGCTCGAAGCGCTTCTGGATCGCCAGGTAGAGCAGTACCAGCCCCACGACGATCATGGCCGCCTGGCCCAGCGTCAGGTTGTAGAGGCCGGAGCCCTCCCACAGGGTCAATAGCTTGTCCATTGAGCGCGGCCCTTACAGCACGATCAGCGTGTCGCCGACGGCGACGCTGTCGCCCTCGCCGACCTTGACCTCGGAGACGGTGCCGGCACTTGCGGCCCGCACCTCGGTCTCCATCTTCATGGCCTCGAGGATGATCACCACATCGCCCTCCTTGACCGCATCGCCCGGCCGCACGTTGACCTTGAAGATATTGCCGGCCAGCGGTGCGGTGATCGCCTCGCCCGTCGAGGACGCCGAGCCTTCATCGTGCGACACCTGGGTGGCGCCGGACGGTGGCGCGCCGCTGCCGCTCTGGACCTGAGCGATCTCGCCGCCCTCGGCGACTTCCACCACGTACTGCTTGCCGTTGACCGTGACGGTGTAGGTCTCGGGGCCGGCGGGCGCGCCGGCCTGAGGCGCCGGTGTCTTGGCTTCGCCCTTCTTTGCCGGCAAGCCGGCGGCGGCCGCCTCCTGACCCGGCGCCTGGGGCGCCGGCTCGAAGGCGTCGGGATTGTCGCGGTTCTTGAGAAACTTGAGCCCGATCTGGGGAAACAGCGCGTAGGTCAACACATCGTCGACTTCACGCTCGCCTTCCGCCAGGCGAATGCCCTCTGCCTTCGCCTTCTCCCTGAGCTCGGCGGCCAGGCGGTCCATCTCGGGTTCGAGAAGATCGGCGGGCCGGCAGGTGATCGGCTCGCCATCCTCGAGCACGCGGCTCTGCAACGCCTTGTCGAAGGGCGCCGGCGCGGCGCCGTACTCCCCCTTGAGCAGCGCCTGGACCTCCTTGGAGATCGACTTGTAGCGTTCGCCCATCATCACGTTCATCACCGCCTGGGTACCGACGATCTGCGACGTCGGCGTGACCAGCGGAATGAAGCCCAGGTCCTCGCGCACACGCGGAATCTCGGCGAGCACATCGTCGAGCTTATCGCCGGCGCCCTGCTCCTTGAGCTGGCCTTCCATGTTGGTGAGCATGCCGCCCGGCACCTGGGCGATCAGGATGCGCGAGTCGATCCCTTTCAGCGAACCTTCGAAGGCAGCGTACTTCTTGCGGACCTCGCGGAAGTAGCCGGCGATGTCCTCGAGCAGTTCGAGATCGAGGTTGGTGTCGCGATCGGTGCCTTTGAGGATGGCCACCACCGATTCGGTGGGGCTGTGGCCGTAGGTCATCGACATCGAGGAAATGGCAGTGTCGACATTGTCGATGCCGGCCTCGACCGCCTTGAGGATGGTGGCGGTGGAAAGGCCGGTAGTAGCATGACAGTGAAGCTGAATCGGTATCGACAGGCGCTTCTTCAGCCGCGAAACCAGCTCGAAGGCGTCGTAGGGCGCCAGCAGACCGGCCATGTCCTTGATCGCCAGCGAATCCGCGCCCATGTCGGCGATGGTCTCGGCGAGCTCCACCCAACTGTCGAGGGTGTGCACCGGGCTGACGGTGTAGGAAATGGTGCCTTGGGCGTGCCCCCCCACGTCACGTACAGCCTTGATCGCCCGCTCGAGGTTGCGCGGGTCGTTCATCGCGTCGAAGACACGGAACACGTCGACGCCGTTGGTCTTGGCGCGCTCGACGAAGCGGTCGACCACGTCGTCGGCGTAATGGCGATAGCCCAGCAGGTTCTGGCCGCGCAGCAGCATCTGTTGCGGCGTGTTGGGCATGGCCTCCTTCAGCGCCCGTATCCGCTCCCACGGATCCTCGCCGAGGTAGCGGATACAGGCGTCGAAGGTGGCGCCGCCCCAGGATTCCAGCGACCAGAAGCCGACCCGATCGAGCTTCTCGGCGATCGGCAGCATGTCGTCGAGGCGCATACGCGTGGCGAACAGCGACTGATGGGCGTCGCGCAGCACGACGTCGGTGATGCCCAGCGGGCGCTTGGTCTCACTCATGATGATGACCCCGTAGATGGCGTGTTGTGTAGTAATATGGTGCGATTGCGCCGTCAGCGACGATGGCGATGGCGATGGCGGTAGCGATGTACGGCGGCGCTGATGACGGCCATTAGCTGGGCGTCATCGGCCTTGTCGGAGGAGGCCGGAGCCGGCATGGGAGCCGGTTGCGCAGGAGCCGGCGCCAGGCGGCGGATCACCAGGGACATCAAGGTGGTGACCACGACAAGGATCGTAAGAAAAGCAAAAACGAACCCCATACCGACCCCCATCAGGGCCAGGCCGTCCTGCAATAGCTGCATATCCTGCATGCGGTTTCTCCCAGAACCTTACGCAACTTGTCTGCGAACGGTCGCAAACTGGCCACGAAGCGTTGAAAAGTCGGTCATATAAACTGCCACACTCTGATTTTATTGCAAGCGCCCGATGGTGGAAGATATCGTTGTTAATTTACTACAAGGTAGGATCGGCCTCGCCCCCATGGAGGGCGTGATCGATGCCCATACCCGCGACCTGCTGACCCGCCAGACCGGCTTCGACTGGACGGTGACCGAGTTCGTCCGCGTCGTCGACGCGCGCCTGCCGCCGCGGGTTTTTCATCGCCACTGCCCCGAACTGACCCAGCCGGCGGTGACGACGCCGTCCGGCATACCGGTGGCCTTGCAACTGCTGGGCAGCGATCCGGCGGCACTGGCGGCCAACGCCGAGCAGGCCCTTCGCCTCGGCGCCCGCGAGATCGATCTCAA
>NZ_PJRN01000015.1 GCF_002930105.1 Billgrantia saliphila
ACCTCGGCGCCGAGCCGCTGATCGAGGCGCTGGCGCAGCGCGCCCAGGTGGTGATCGCCGGACGAGTGGCCGATCCGGCGCTGGCGCTGGCGCCGCTGTGTCACCATCACGGCTGGGCCAGGGACGACTGGGATCGCCTGGCCGCCGGTGCCCTGGCGGGCCATCTGATCGAGTGCGGTGCCCAGGTCACGGGTGGCTACTTCGCCGACCCGGGAGTGAAGGACGTGCCCGGCATGGCCGAGCTCGGCTACCCGTTGGTGGAGGTCGAGCGCGACGGACGTCTGGTCGTCACCAAGCCGGTCGGCACCGGTGGGCTGGTGAATGAGCAGACGGTCAAGGAGCAGCTGCTCTACGAGATCCACGATCCTGCGGCCTATGTCACGCCCGACGTGGTCCTCGACCTGACCGGCGTGGAGATCCGCCAGATCGGCCGCGACCGGGTGGCCGTCAGCGGCGTGCGCGGCAAGCCCGCGCCCGAGCGACTCAAGACCACCATCAGCTTCCTCGACGGTCACCAGGGCGAGGCGGAGATCTCCTATGCCGGGCCCAACGCGGCGGCGCGGGCGCAGCTCGCGCGCGACACCCTGCGTCAGCGCCTGGCGCGACGCTGCCCGCCCGACCTGCGGTCGCGCTTCGATCTGATCGGTGTCTCCAGCGTGTTCGATGGCGACGAAGCAAGCTGGCGCGAGCCGTCTCGATCCGCCGTCGAGGACGTGCGCCTGCGCCTGGCGGTGGAGCATGCTCGCCGCGAGGTGGTCGAGCTGGCAACCCAGGAGCTGCTGGCGCTCTACTGCTGCGGGCCGGCGGGTGGCGGGGGGGTTCGGCGTCACCATGGACGCCGACTCAAGACGGCCTCCTTCCTGGTGCCGCGCGAACAGGTGACACCGACAGTCACGCTCTATCGGGGAGACGAAGCATGAACGGTGGCATACCGCTGCACCGCTACGCCCACGCCCGGGCGGGCGACAAGGGCGATCGGCTCAACCTGGCGGTGTTCGTGCACGAGGCGTGCCATTACCCCTGGCTGCTCGAACAGCTCAGCGAGGCGCGTGTCATGGCCCTGTTCCGCCATCGCGGCGTGTCCGCGGTGCGCCTCTATCCGATGCCCAAGCTGGGCGGGATGAACCTGGTGCTCGACGACGTGCTGCAAGGCGGGGTCAACGGCGCGCTGAACCTGGACGGTCACGGCAAGACCCTCTCGGCCCTGCTGCTGGCGCTGCCGGTCACCCCCCCTCCCGGCACCGCGCGAGCGAACGTGCAGCCCCGCTGACACACCCGCCGCCCCAGCGCCCAGACCTCATCGAGGGCCCATTACCCTCGGCGAGCACCAGCAGGTCGGCGTCGCGGCCTGGCTCCAGGCGCCCTTTGGTGGAAAGCTTCACTTCGAACAGGCTGGCCAGCCGGCCCGGCGCGAGGCCGATGAAGCGGCGCAGGGCGGATCTCCACGAGGTCGTCGTAGAGCTCGAAGACGTAATTGACCAGATGGCACGGGCGTGCCGATACGGCCAGGGAGACCGCAGGAAGAGCTTATTCGTCGAACCATTCGCTGAGGTAGAAGCTGTCGAAGAAACAGCAATAGGCCTCGAGCGATGGGTGAATGTGGGCGGCGGAATCGATCATGGACGGGGTCCCGATGCGACACTTGGAGACTGGCTGTCGGGCAGGTCGGCCAGGCTGTCAACCCTTCCCCGGCGTGCCGGGGAAGGGAGAGCCGGTGAGCTTACTCTTCGAAATAACGCTTGTAGATCTCGTCGTAGGTGCCGTCTTCCTTCAGCGTGGCCAAGGCCTCGTTGAAGCGCTCGGCCAATGCCTCGTCACGCGGGCGGAAGGCGATGCCGAAACCGTCGCCGAAGTACTCCTTGGGCTCGGTGATCATCTCGCCCACGACCTTGTATTCCCGCTCATCGCTGTCGAGCAGGGTGGACTTGCCCACCGGGAAGTCGAGGAACACGATGTCCAGACGCTCGGCCTCCATGTCCAGCACCATGTCGTCGGCGGTGGAGTAGCGGCTGATGTCGGCCACGTCGCCGTAATGGTCGGTGACGTAGTTGTCCTGCAGGGTGCCACGCTGCACGCCGATGGTCATGCCGTCGAGGGCTTCGGTGCTGGGCTCGTCGATCTCGGTGTCCTCCGGGGCGAACCAGGCGGAAGGCGGCGTGATGTACGGATCGGAGAACAGCACGGTGGCGCGGCGCTCGTCGTTGATGGTCATCGACGACATGATGGCGTCGTACTTGCGCGACAGCAGGCCGGGGATGATGCCGTCCCACTCCTGTTCGATCCATTCGCAGGTCACGCCGATCTCTTCGCACAGGGCATTGCCCAGTTCGATGTCGAAGCCGGTCAGCTCGCCTTCGGGCGTGCGGTACTCCATCGGCTCGTAGGGCACATCGACGCCGAAGCGCACGTGATCGTAATCGCGAGCCTGGGCGCTGCCGGCGGCCATGGCCAGGCCCAGCAGGGATACTGTCAGCAGTTTTTTCATCGTTCGTTTCCCTTTGTTGTCGTTCGTGCACCGATTGGGTGACGTCGCGCCTGAATTTAGCGCAGCCGCGCCGGGGCCGAAAGTCCCCAGGCGCGGTTTTTCCAACGCCTGTTTGACGTTGATCAGTTGCCGCTGAGCGGCTTGAGGTGCGCCAGCAGCCGCTTCTCCAGGTAGCGGAACAGATAGAGAATAGCGAAGGTCAGGCAGAGATAGATCGCCGCGGCAAAGATGAACGCTTCGAAAGGGGCATAGTAGCGTGCATAGACGAAGCGTGCCGCGCCGGTGATATCCATCAGTGTGACCACGCTGGCGATGGCACTGGCGTGCAGCATGAAGATCACCTCGTTGCCGTAGGCCGGCAGGGCGCGGCGGAAGGCGCTGGGCAGGATGATGCGTCGCATCGTCAGTGCCTGCGACATGCCGTAGGCCCGTGCCGCCTCGATCTCGCCGCGCGAGGTGGCCTTGATCGCGCCATGGAAAATCTCGGTGGTATAGGCGGCGGTATTGAGCGTGAAGGCGATCAGTGCCGGATAGAACGCCTCCCTCAGGAGGGGCCACAGGAAGCTCTCCTGGATGCCGTCCACGAACACCACGCCGTAATAGATGATGTAGAGCTGGACCAGCAGCGGCGTGCCGCGAAACACGTAGGTGTAGAAGTAGACCGGCAGCTTGATCCAGCGATGCTTCGAGCCGCGCAGGATCGCCAGCGGTACCGCCAGAATCAGCCCGATCAGCAGCGACAGGAAGACCAGCTGGGTGGTAGTCACGAGCCCGTCCCAGTAGTAGGCCAGCGTCTGGGGCGTGAAGATGACGTTGCCTTCCAGCAGGCCGGCGAGCCATTGGTTCAGTTGTTCCATCTCAGTGCTCCCCGAAGCCGACGTTGTAGCGCTTCTGCAGGCGGGCGAAGATCCACTCCGACACGCTGGCGATCAGCAGGTAGATGACCGCCACGGGAATCAGGAAAGTGAACGGCTCGTGGGTGGCACGAGAGGCCTCGGCGGCGACGCGCACCATGTCGGTGAGGCCGATCACCGAGACCAGCGCGGTGGTCTTGAGCAGCACCATCCAATTGTTGGACAGCCCCGGCAGCGCGTGGCGCATCATCAGCGGGAAGCGGATGCGGCGGAACACCAGCCACGAACCCATGCCGTAAGCCTTGGCCGCCTCGATCTGGCCATGGTCCACCGCCATGAAAGCGCCGCGGAAGGTCTCGCCCATGTAGGCGCCGAAGATGAAGCCGATGGTGATCACGCCGGCGACGAAGGCATTGAGGTCGATGTACCAGTCCACGCCGAACTGGTCGTAGAGCTTGTCGGTGAGCAGGTTGAGCCCCATCTGGCCGCCGAAGAACAGCAGCATCATCAGCACCAGGTCGGGAACACCGCGAATCAGCGTGGTGTAGAGCGTGGCCGTACGATGCAGCAGCCAGCTGCGCGACATCTTGGCGCTGGCGGTCAGTAGGCCGAGCAGGACGGCCAGAATCAGCGACAGCACTGCCAACTGAATCGTGACCCCGGCGCCTTCCAGCAGGCGCGGGCCGTAGCCTTGTAGATCGAGCATGAGAGTCCCCTCAGTACTTCGGCGCCAGGAACTGCTTGAGACGCGGCGAGGTGGGATTGACCAGCACGTCCTGGGGCGGCCCCGCTTCCTCGACCACCCCCTGATGCAGGTAGATGACCTGGCTCGAGACGTCGCGGGCGAAGCCCATCTCGTGGGTCACCACGACCATGGTACGGCCCTCTTCGGCCAGGTCGCGCATGACCTTGAGCACGTCGCCCACGAGCTCCGGGTCGAGTGCCGAGGTGGGCTCGTCGAACAGCATGACCTCGGGATCCATGGCCAGGGCGCGCGCGATGGCACCGCGCTGCTGCTGACCGCCCGACATCTGCGCGGGGTAGGCGTCGGCACGCTCGGTCAGGCCGACCCGCTCGAGCAGGGCGCGTGCTTTCTCGACCGCTTCCTTGCGCGGCACCCCGAGCACGTGGATCGGTGCCTCGATGATGTTCTCCAGCAGCGTCATGTGCGCCCAGAGATTGAAGCTCTGGAACACCATCGACAGCTTGGCGCGCATGTTGACGACCTGTTTCCAGTCGGCAGGCTCGCGTCCGTGTCGGGTCTGCTTGAAGCGGATCTCCTCGCCGTGAACGATCAGGTCGCCCTCGTCGGGCTGCTCGAGCAGGTTCATGCAGCGCAGGAACGTGCTCTTGCCGGAGCCGGAGGCTCCGATCAGGGTGATGACGTCGCCCTTCCGGGCTTGCAGCGACAGGCCCTTGAGGACTTCGGTATCGCCGAAGCGCTTCTTGATGTTGCGCACTTCGAGGGGTATCGGGGTATCGGCCATGAAACGGGCTCCAGATCGGGACGAGTCGCCGGGGCGACGGCCGGTTAAGCGGGCAGGCGCGAAAAAGGGGCGATTCTAACAGGCCTTGACGCTTTGGGCAGGATGGTCCGGATACGGTTTCATTGGACGATGGTCGATGACGGGAATGCAAAAGTGCATTTCTTTGCTCCTGGTTATTCTTGTCGAACAGCAGATATTGTTGGAAATAGGTTTCTTCGCAGTCGATATTCTTCAGTCAGTCTGGCGGCGACGTGGGCCGGGCCAGCAGGGCGGCACGGGCGCCGAGCTCCACCGCGGCATTGGGAAAGATGACATGGAGCGGTTCGCCTTCTACGCAAAAGGCACCGGCTTCGCCGTCCTCGGCGAGCAGTGTGCCGTGCGCGAATTCGGAGAAGTTGGGAATGTCGTCGGCAAAGCAGAGGCGGAAGTCGTGCGACCGTCGCATCAGTTCGTGGGCGACGCGGAAGAATACCATCCGTTCGGGAGCCGCCCCGGCGGGCTCGCGACCTTCGATCAGCGCATCGAACAGCTGTCCCATCGGGGCGAGCGGTGCCAGATCGTTATGGCCGAAGGGTAGGGCGCGGCCCAGTTCCAGCGTGAAGGCCTGGGCGCCATGATAATGCTTCGAGTAGTGCGAGAAGGTCCAGCTGTGACGGTGCTGGTGCAGCACCGCCTGGATGTCGGCGGCCGCCAGCCAGCGCCACTGCTCCGGCCGGGTGGGAGACTCGGCGAAGGGTTCGACCACGAAGCGGGGGAAGCGACTGTCGCGAATCGCCGTATGCAGGTCGTAGTGCAGCGGCTGGCGGTCGGCATGCCGCGCGAAGAAGCCATCCACCGCCGCCATCAGGGTGCGGGCGCGAGCAGGCTCCATGCCCGTTTCGTCCAGGTCGCGGCGGAACAGGCGGTTGAGGTTGGTGCCGACATAGCGCTCGCCGCGTCGGATCGCCTCGAGATTGCCCAGAATCACCAGCACGGGAGCGCCCAGCGTCAGCAGACCGGCCTCGAGCCGTGCCAGGCATTCCCCCACCAGTTCGATGGGCGCCGTTTCATTGCCATGGATGCCGATCGAGAGCACGCAGGCCCGAGCGGCTTCGTTACAGGAGTCGGGCGTCAGTTCGAGAATGCCCGGGTCATGGAGGGAGAAGCGCCCGCCGGCGAGCCGACCCTCGCGTGCGGTGTCGGTATCTTCCAGACTGCGTTCGATCCATTCCGCCAGCATGGCCTGTGTCCTGGTCATGTGAGTCCGGCCACCTTCCCGCCACGCAAGCGAGATCACAAGCCCCGGCGTCGGGCTGGTGAAAGCTCAGGTGCGATATTGAAACTGGCCGTGGAGGGGGCTGACCGCCTCACGAGCGCAGCCAGGCTAGGCGAAATCAGGTGCCGACCTTTGGCCAATGGGGGAGGAACCGGGCGAGGACTAAGCTGGCGCATGCCATCCGACGGCCAGGAGTCCGACATGCCGAGCCTCAAGCCCGATACCGCTTCCGATCACATCCGCCAGCTCAACGCTCACTATGCCGCAGAGAAGGCGGATGGCGAAACCCTGCTGGCCCGACTGCGCGGCGCCTTCGCGGCGGCAGGTCGCGATCCCGATCGCTTGAACCTCGACGATATCGCCGGCATCGATCAGCTTCACCTCGGTGGCCGGCGTGCAAGCCGCGCGCTTGCCGAGCTGGGAGCGCTTAACGGCGGCGAGCGCGTGCTCGACGTCGGCTGCGGCACCGGGGGCGCCAGCCGGCTATTGGCCGCCGAGTATGGCTGCGAGGTCACCGGTGTCGACGTCACCGCCGCCTTCGTCGATGTGGCCGGTTGGCTCAGCGCCGCTACCGGGCTCGCTTCGCTTACCCATTTCCTCTGCGCCGATGCCGGCCAGGTGCCGCTGCCGGCTGGAAGCGTGGAGGTCGTGTGGTGTCAGCACGCGCTGATGAACATGCCACACGTACCGCGTGTGCTGGCGGAATGGCAGCGGTTGCTCGTTCCTGGCGGGCGCGTGCTGCTGCATGAGGTGGTTGCCGGCGACAACCCCGAGCCGCTGACGCTGCCGGTGCCTTGGGCGCGGACTTCGGTCACCAATCATCTACGCGACCGCCGGCGGCTGGAGCGCGACCTGGCGCTGGCAGGCTTCGAACCGTTGCGAGTGGAGGACGTCACCGAGGAGGCGCTGGCCTGGCGGCAGGCCCACAGCCAGCGCGAGCAGGCGGCGGGGCCGGTCGCGAACTCACTGCCCGGTCCGAACCTCATCTTCGGCAGCGATTTCGTGCAGATGGGACGCAACCTGCAAGACAACCTGACGGCGGGCAAGGTGCGCATCCTGGCCGGCGTGTGGCGCACCACGCGTCGATAGGATCGAATACATGCAACGAAAGGCTTCGCTTTTCTTCACGACGCCCCTTTCTATGCTGTAGGAAGCCCTCGGCCCAGGCCGGGTTGGCTACCTGCAACCACGAAAGGAGGTGAAGATGACCAAGGTGCTCGTGCTCTATCACTCCATGTACGGCCACATCGACATCATGGCCAAGGCGGTGGCGGAGGGGGTCCGTCAGGTCGAGGGAGTCGAGGTCGACGTCAAGCGCGTGCCGGAGACCATGGATCCGGAGACCTTTTCCAAGGCCGGCGGCAAGACCTTCGATACCCCCGAGGCCAAGCCACAGGAGCTCGCCGACTACGATGCCGTGATCTTCGGCACGCCGACCCGCTACGGCAACATGACCGGCCAGATGCGCACCTTCCTCGATCAGACCGGCAGTCTGTGGGCCAAGGGGGCGTTGCGCGGCAAGGTGGGCAGTGTGTTCACCTCGACCGGTACCGGTGGCGGCAACGAGACTACCATTCTCACCTCCTGGACCACCCTGGCGCACCACGGCATGCTGATACTGCCGATCGGCTATGGCCTGGAAGCGCAATTCGATATTTCAAGCGTGCAGGGCGGTTCGCCCTACGGCGCGGCGACGCTGGCCGGTCCCGACGGCTCGCGTCAGCCCACCGAGCACGAAAAGGAGCTGGCTCGTCTGCAGGGCCGGAGCGTGGCCGAGGTGGCGAAGAAGCTCGCCGTATGAGGTAGGACTCGTGGACGTGGCCCTTTCCTGGGCTGTGCCGACAGCGGACAAACGAATGACAGAAGGCTGAAGCGAAGCAGATCCAATAAAGAAGGCGCGGCCGAAGCCGCGCCTTTTTATCGAGCATGGCTAATGGAAGCCATGACCCAGACCTTGCGGTCCACCTTAGTTGCTTTGCATGGCTTCTTGCAGGGTCTGGTTATCGTCGATTTCCTCGTACTGGTCGCTACCATAGTCGCCGGATTCGCCGCTGTCGCTGGACTGAACCACCAGTTCGCCCTCGTTGCGGATCTCGAGCTCGTCGACCGGGTAGCCCATCTCGTCTTCGCCGAAGCCGAGGAAGCCGCCTTCGGAGATGACGACGTAGGCCTCGTTGCTCTCGGTGTCGCGAACCACGCGCTCGACTTCACCGATCTCTTCGTCATTCTCCTGGCTGTAGACGGTTTGCCCCTCAAGCTCGCTGACCTGCATGGTCATGACGTTATTGGCTTGTGAGGCCTGATCCTGAGAAGCCTGATCTGAACTCTGCTCTTCGGAGTCCTGCTGCTCGTCGGGGCTGCGGATTTCCGCCTCGGCCTCTTCGGCCGGATCAACCTCGACATTGGGCTCACCCGTCTGTTCGACGGTGACGTCGGGCTCGGCTTGATCGACGGTGACGTTGGGGTCTTGCTGCTCGATGGTGACTTCAGGCGGATTCTGTTCGACGGTCACATCGGGCGGCTCTTGCTCGACCTGAACCTCGGCCGGTTCCTGATCGACGTTGATATCGGCGGGTTCTTCCTCGACCTGGATCTCGGCAGAACCGCTGCCTGACTGGTTATTCTGATTCTGAGCATTCTCCTCGCTCATCTGCTGCTGCTCGCTCAGGTGCTGCTGGGAATCTTCGTCCTGCGCATCCTGGGCAAGCAGCCCGTGACTCAGACCAGTGCTCAGTGCACCTACCGCAATGGCAATCGCTGTCCTTTTCATGCCTTTCCTCCTTTCCTGGTTGGCATGCCTTGTGGGCTTGCATCTCAAAGGCTAGTCAACCTCGCGATGACGTCATCCCTTGGTAACCAAGAAAAACAAAAGAATAAGAAACATGACATAAGACGGTGGTTCATTGCCGGCTCTCGTCGGGCGTCGGATGCCCATGGCGGCGTGCGAAGGGCGCGACGGGATGTCCCGTCGCGGCACGCTGATGAAGATGGGGTAGGGAGGGCCTGGCCAAAGCGTCATGCCATCGAGTCCACAGACCCATCGTATTTATTTCCCGAGCCAGGCCCCACGAGTGGCGGTATAGAGCGTATAGATCGACTGGCTGGCGGTCATGAACAGGCGATTGCGCGCCCTCCCGGCGAAGCACACGTTGGAACAGACCTCCGGCAGCAGGACGCGGCCGAGCAATTCGCCCTGGGGAGAGAAGACCGCGACGCCATCGATGCCTTCGCCTCCGGCGGCGCTCGACCAGATATTGCCGTCCTCGTCACAGGCCATGCCGTCGAAGATGGTGTCCTCACTGCTGACCACGACCTCCCGGTCGCTGATGCTGCGTCCCTCATCGCCCAGTGTCCAGCGAATGATGCGCGCCGGCTCGTCGGAGTGGGTCGGGGCGCTGTCGCTGACATAGATGCCCCGTCCGTCCGGTGTCAACACGATGCCATTGGGCTTGACGACCTCTTCGCTCAGGAGAATCGGCTCATCGAGGCCGTCATCGACGTAATAGATAGCCGTCTCCAGCTCCAGCTCACGCTCGCTGCCTTCGTAGTCGAAGTGAGCGCCGTAGCCGGGGTCGGTAAAGATGATGCCGCCGGAAGGCAGGGCGACCAGGTCGTTGGGCGCATTGAGCGGCTTGCCCTGGTAGCGCTCGGCCAGCACCGTGGTACTGCCATCCCATTCGTAGCGCAGCACTCGTGGCGGTGTGTGCTCGCAGGCCACCAGCCGACCCTGCGCATCGAAGGTATTGCCGTTGGAATAGCCGACTTCGTGCCGCAGCACGCTGACCTGCCCCGTGGCTTCGTCCCAGCGCATCTGGCGCGCGCGCGGGATGTCGCTGAACACGACGTAACGGCCCACGGCATTCCAGGCGGGACCTTCAGTCCACAGACCGCCGCTCCAGTGGCGCTCGAGCGGGGTATTGAAAATGGTGTAGTTCTCGAAGCGTGGGTCTTCGACCTTCCAGGCGTCGCTGGGATAGCGGGCAGGAGGCGAGGCTTGCGCCCCGCGATAGGCGAACAGTTGGGGAGTCGTTCCGATGGCGGCCAGGGCGGCCGTTGCCGAGAGAAACTGACGGCGTCCGAGTTTCATGGGTCTGTCCTGGTTGTTCTTCGGGTATTGGGAATGAGCGAGGCGAGCCGTGGCTGCCTCCCAAGAACAAATGTAGAAGCTAGATAGGCGAAAGTCAGACATTCAGCTTGCCGATGCGGCGAGACCGAATGAGAGACGGGTCGATCCGAGAGGGCGGCGTCACGCGGCCGAAGTCGCGAGGCCCCGCGGTCCCTCGATGGCGGGCAGTGTCGTGGGTGACCGACAGCATCGAGCGTAATGCGCTGTCCTCTTGCATCGTTCCCCAAGCTGTTCTGGTAAGAAAGTCCGTTGATTGGATGCCGATTTGCGAGCGACGGGATCGTCAAACTTTCCATCACTGGCAGCATGGTTGTTTCGTAATCGGGCAGCGTATTTTTTTCATCTTTAGAGGGATTAAAAAAACCCCAAGGCAACGCCTCGGGATCGATGTAACAATATTGGCCTTTATGGTGCGATTTGTTAATCGGCGGAGGGGTGATCAATGTCCGCTAACCGAAGTTCGAGGAGAAGTTGGAAGGCGCGAGTCTTGGCTCCACATGAGGTGGCGGAATATGTAGCGGATATTCGCCAACTCACTCGCGATGAGCAGGAACGCCAGGCGGGCGAATTGCTAAAGGGAATCGATCTCGATAATTTTCTCGACAAGGTTCTGGCCAAAGCTGACTTTGCAGTACTGAACGTTGAGGGCAAGTGCTGCGGTTTCTGTGCCTTCTATACTTACGAACCTGCACTGGAGGCGGCATTCATCACTTTGTTCCTGGTAACGCCTGACGTTCGGCGAAGCGGCATGGCGCGCGGAGTGCTGGAAGTCGTGGCGGGGGCGGCGCTCCAGTATGGGTTTCGTTATCTGACGCTGCGAGTCCGTCAGGATAATATTCCGGCGATCCGCTTCTATCTAGGTCAGGGCTTCCGAATTGTAAGGCGACATGAAAGGGACATCGAAATGTCGCTCGAAATGACGGCCTTGGACGGAACTAATACAAGTAAGAATGACAAGAATGGTTCGGAAGTTAATGCGGAAATCAAGAAAATAACGGAAATGTAGGTTGAATGGACGGAGGGAGGTTGATGGATTTGTTCGCCAGTCTCGATGATTATGAGAAACAGATAAAGGAAAAGGGATGGGTTGTTTTCGAGGAGGTACTTTCTGCGAACTTTGTTAGCGAACTGAGAGAAGATTGCCTCAAGTGGATCGATATATGCAAGGGCTATCAGATTCGCAATGGGGTGAACGCCGACGGTGACGGTACGGCCCATCATTGCCTTGGCGCAGGCGACAGCATTGATCGTTACGTTGATATGCACCTCTTCCATCCGTATATCTCACGTTACTTCGGCGACGAGCCTTACATCTGCCATTCCCTGACGCCCATCGGTGGCTTTCCGGGGATGAGATCATATGTCCACAAGTTGCACCGGGATGTGCGCACCTTGATACCGGGCTACCCGCTGAAGCTGAACATGTTGGTTATGTGCGATGACTTCACGCCTCAGAACGGTACCCTGGTGTTGACGGGATCGCACAACCGCCCGGACAGGCCCAGCGACGAAGAATTCCAGCGCCTTCACGAGCGCATTGTGGGCCGGGCCGGATCGGTGGTGCTCTTCAACTCCACGTTGTGGCACAAGGGTGCCGATATTTCGGGCGACCGCGCCAGGGTGGCCTTGACGGTGGGATACGGGCGTGCCTACGTCAAACCGGCCATGGACTATGCCCGCATGCTCGGCGAGGAGTATGGAAAGACGCTCTCTCCGTTGACGCGTCAGGTGCTGGGGTACAACTCGCGAGTGCCCGTTAGCCTGGATGAGTGGTACCGACCGACCGAAGAGCGCCTCTACCATGCGGATCAGGGCTGAGATGGCGTTCGACCATGCTTTTCTGAAAAGCGTATCCCAGCAGGTGGGGGGGGCCTTCTACGTCTTCGATGAGGCCATCTTTCGGAGCAACTATCTGAGACTTCGGGAGCGACTGCGAGCGCATTGGCCGGGCACCGACGTGGCTTATGCCATTAAGGCCAACTACATGCCGGCGATCATCGATCTGCTGGCCGCCATGGAAGGCCATGCGGAGGTGGTCTCGCGCTTCGAGTACGACGTGGCCAGGCAGGCTCTGCCGGGAAAGCGGATCATCCTGAACGGCCCTATCAAGCGAGAAGCCGATTTGAGGCTCGCACTGGCAGCGGGGAGCCAGATCAACCTGGATTCCTTCCAGGAGATCGAGAGCCTCAAGCGGCTGTCCGGTGAGTTCGGGCGGCTGCGTGTAGGATTGAGGGTCTGCTTTCCGTCGCCTCACTTGACCAGCCGGTTCGGTTTCGAGGTCGACACGGGCGAGCTGGAGCGTGCGCTCGAGCAGCTTGAGAGCATCGATCGTGTCGAACTCGTGGCGCTGCACTGCCATGCCACCTGCAGGTCGCTCGGCGTCGAGGATCCCGTCAATCGAGTGCGTCAGCTATGCGATCTGGCTTCCGGCCTGCAGGCGGAACATCCCATCGAGACCCTCAATGTCGGCGGGGGGCTGCTGGGCGAAATGACGACGTTCCTCAAAACGCAGTTCCCCTTTCCGGTACCGACCCTGAATGCCTATGCGGACGCCATCGGAGAAGCCTTCGTGCGTCATCGTCCGTCCGCCGTGACGCGACTGGTGGTGGAGCCAGGGGTTTCGATGGTAGCCAATGCCATGTGCCTGGTAGCCAGGGTGATGGAGGTTCGCCAACGTCGTCATGGTTGGCAGGCATTGCTGGACACCAGCATCAACAGCGTCAATCCCACGCACTCCGGCATTCGGCCCGAGCTACATGCCGTGACTCCCCGTGTTCGGACATCGCGCCGCCGCCTCTTTCGGTTGGTAGGGCATACCTGCATGGAGCACGACGTCATCTGCGACGCACTGACCGCCGATCTCGAGGAGGGAGACTTTGTCGTCGTCGAGAACCGTGGCGCTTATTCCCTCAATTACACCCCTCCGTTCATCGTGCCTGCTCCAGCGGTAATCAATCGCCAAGGTGACGTATTGAAGCGAGCGGACGACGCCAGACAAGTACTGGGAAGCTACAGCCAGACATATTCTGATGCGCTTAAGGATGGCCACAATGAATGTTCTTTTGACGTGTGCGGGAAGGCGTAATTACCTGATTGCCTACTTCAGGGAGGCGCTTGGCGGATGCGGAAGACTGCTGGCTGCGGATTGCTGTGCCCATGCCGCGGCCCTTCAGGAAGCGGACGAGGGATTCATTCTGCCGCCGGTGGCTTCATCGGAATACGTGGAACAGCTACTGGCACTCTGTGCTTCGCAAAACGTCAAGCTGGTGGTGCCGCTGAACGATCATGAGTTGCCCATCCTGGCCCAGGCGCGTGCGCGGTTTCAGGAGATCGAGGTGGAAGTGCTGGTCTCCTCGCCAGAGGTGATCGAGCTGTCCGCCGACAAACTGGCCACGGTCAGGTTTGCCCTGTCGGCGGGCCTTCAGGCACCGCAGACGTTCGTGACGCTGGAGAGCGCGGTAAAGGCGCTGGAGCGAGAGGATATCGTCTTCCCCTTGATCGTGAAGCCTCGCTGGGGAACGGCCTCGCTGGGGATCGAATGGGTCTATGACAGTGAGACCCTCGAGCTGGCCTGGAGGCTGGCGAATCACCGTCTGCCGCGGCTTGGATTGCGTCACGGCACCTTCCCCGGCGAGGGGCTACTGATCCAGAGCGTGCTGCCCGGCCGAGAGTATGGGCTGGATGTGATCAATGATCTGAACGGGAATTATCGCGCCACCTTCGTCAAGCGCAAGCTATCGATGCGGGCAGGCGAGACCGATCGTGCAATCACCGAAGCCAGGCCGGAGCTGGTCGATGTGGGAAAGCGTATCGGTGAGGCGCTCGGGCACAGGGGAAACCTGGATTGCGATATCTTCTACGACGGTGAACGAGTCTACTTGCTTGATCTCAATCCGCGCTTCGGCGGCGGTTTTCCTTTCAGTGCCGAGGCGGGCGCCAACATGCTGTCCGCCTTGATTGCCTGGGTGCGCGGAGAGGAGCCTCCCCACGCTTGGGATGCCATTCGTGCCGGCATCACCAGCACGAAATGCGATCGTCTCGTTCGAGTGAACGGTTCGGAGAGTAGGGTAAGGGCCCAGGAAGCCAGAATGGCAGAGCCACGGCTGATGCCCTTGGTCGGTGTGGTCGGCCTCAATACCTAGCGCGTGTCCCGTTGCGCGAGACGCACCGAGGTCGCCCGCCGGATGGCGCCAGGGTGCAGTCGACGACACGAAGATGCCATCCGGGCCATCTCGCTTGTCCTCGGCAAGGAAGGCAAGCGAGAGGCTGGCGGCCGGGAGCGCGTCAGCCGGCGATGCGCTCGGCGATGGCGCGGCCCAGGCTCGCGGTACTGCCGGTGCCGCCGATGTCCGGGGTGAGCACGGTCTTGTCGCCCGCTTCGAGCACTGCCTCGAAGGCGGCAACGATGGCGTCGCCGGCTTCCTTGTGACCGAGGTGCTCGAGCATCATTGCGCCCGACCAGATCTGGCCGATGGGGTTGGCGATGCCCTTGCCCGCGATATCCGGCGCGCTGCCGTGGACCGGCTCGAACAGGCTGGGGAAGGTACCCGCGGGGTTGATGTTGGCCGAGGGCGCCACGCCGATGGTGCCGGTGCAGGCGGGGCCCAGGTCGGAGAGAATGTCGCCGAACAGGTTGCTCGCCACCACCACGTCGAACCAGTCGGGATGCATGACGAAGTTGGCGGTGAGAATGTCGATGTGGAACTTGTCGACGCTCACCTCGGGATAGTGGTTCGACATGTCCGCGACCCGTTCGTCCCACCACGGCATGGTGATGGCGATGCCGTTGGACTTGGTGGCCGAGGTGAGCTTGCGGCGAGGACGCGACTGGGCCAGGTCGAAGGCATAGGTGAGCACGCGATCGACCCCGGTGCGGGTCATCACCGTCTCCTGGATCACCACCTCGCGTTCGGTGCCCTCGAACATCTTGCCGCCGACGCTGGAGTACTCGCCCTCGGTGTTCTCGCGCACCACGTAGAAATCGATGTCGCCGGGGCGGCGATCGGCCAGGGGGCTTTTGATGCCGGGCAGCAGCTTGCACGGACGCAGGTTGACGTACTGGTCGAAGCGACGGCGGAACTGCAGCAGGGATCCCCACAGCGAGATATGGTCGGGTACCGTCTCCGGCCAGCCCACCGCGCCGTAGAAGATGGCGTCGAAGTCCTTGAGCTGCTCGAACCAGTCGTCCGGCATCATCTGGCCGTGTTTCGCGTAGTACTCGCAGCAGGCGAAGTCGAAGTGCTCCAGGCTCAGGTCGATGTCGAAGCGCTTGGCGGCCGCCTCGAGTGCGCGCAGGCCTTCGGGCATCACCTCGTTGCCGATGCCGTCGCCGGGAATGATGGCGATACGATGGGTCATGGTCTTCTCCTCAGGTGTTGGGGGACATGAAGCGGGTGATGCGCTCGAGCAGCGCCTCGGGAGCCTCCTCCGGAATGTAGTGACCGCAGGGCAACGCCTCGCCCTCGACCCGTTCGGCCACGGCGCGCCATTCGGCGAGCGGATCAAAGCAGCGTTCGATGATGCCGTGTTTGCCCCACAGCACACTGACGGGGCAGGCGATGCGGCGTCCCGCCTCGCGGTCGGCGCGGTCGTGCTCCAGGTCGATGCCGTTCGCGGCACGGTAGTCCTCGCACAGCGCATGGGCGGCGCCGGGCTGGGCCAGGCAGCGCTGGTACTCGGCGACGGCCGCCGGGTCGAAGGCGTCGAGCCTGGCGTGACGCCCACCCATGGTGCGGGTGATGTAGTCGGCGGGCGAGGCCTCGATCAAGGTCTCCGGCAGCGGTGCGGGCTGGATCAGGAAGAACCAATGGAAGTAGGCGGTGGCGAAGGCGCGGTCGGTCTGCTCGTACATGGCCAGCGTGGGGGCGATGTCGAGCAGCATGAGCTTCTCTACCGCTTGGGGGTGATCCATGACCAGGCGATGGGCGACCCGGGCGCCGCGGTCGTGGCCGCACAGGAAAAAACGCTCGAATCCCAGCTCGCGCATCACCGCGACCTGGTCGGCGGCCATGGCCCGCTTGCTGTAGTTGGCGTGATCCGGCTCGCCGGGTAGCTTTGACGAGTCGCCGTAGCCGCGCAGGTCGGTGGCCACCACGGTATACTGCCGCGAAAGCGGTGCGGCCAGGCGATGCCAGATCAGGTGGGTCTGGGGATGGCCGTGCAGCAGCAGCAAGGGTGGCCCCGAACCGCCGATGCGGCCGTGGATGCGGATGTCACCATTGGCGATGTCGAACGTACGATAGTCCTCAAACACGGGTAATCCTCGAGTCATGCGCTGCCCCCAGTCTAGCCCTTCGTTTTGCGGGGATAATTGGGCTGAATGGAAAGATATTGTTGAATCAGGGTGGAGAATGTCTTGGCCCAGCTCGATGACCTGATCTTCTTCCAGCACCTGGCGCGGGCGGGGAGCCTCACTGGCACGGCCCGCGAGCTGGGACTGTCGCTGTCGGCAGTGAGCAAGCGGCTCAAGCAGCTCGAGGCGCGTCTGGGTGTAGAGCTGGCCAGCCGCACCACTCGACGTCTGAGCCTGACCGCCGAGGGAGAGCGCTATCTGGAGCGGGGTTCGGTGATCCTCGAGGAGCTTGCCGAACTGGAGGAGGCGCTTGGCGAGCAGCGCGCGGCGCTGTCGGGGCCGCTCAAGGTGAATGCCACCTTCGGCTTCGGCCGCCGTCACGTGGCGCCGCTGCTCTCCGCCTTCTGCGCCCGGCATCCCGGCCTCGAGGCGGTGCTCGAGCTTTCCAACTACCCGCTGAGCCTGGGCGAACAAGGGTACGACGTCGCCGTTCGGGTCGGCGAGCCGCCCGATTCGCGGCTGGTGGCCAGGTGCATCCTGGCCAACCGGCGTGTATTGTGCGCCGCACCCGCTTATGCCGCGCGCATGGCCCCGCTGGTCACGCCCGCCGATCTCGTCGCTCATCCCTGCCTGGTACTGCGCGAGAACGACAGCGACTATGCCGTGTGGCGGTTCCAGCAATATGGCGATGTCGGTGCCGAGCAGGCGGTCAAGGTGGCCGGCCCTCTGGCCAGCAACGATGGCGAGGTGATCGTACGGCTGGCGCTCGAGGGGCACGGAATCGCGTTGCGCTCCTGGTGGGACGTACATGAGTTGCTGGAGCGCGGTGAGCTGGTGGAGCTGCTGCCGCAGTGGCGTGGCGTGCGAGCGGACTTCTACGCCGTCTATCAGCAACGGCGACATGTTCCGGCTCGCATCCGCGCTTTCGTTGCCTATCTTGAGCAAGAGATGCCTCGGCGGGTGACCCTGCCACATCGACCGGGACAAGATCAGGCCAAGAGGGCCACGAAAGGAGACAGGCGTCCTTGAACGTTCTCATGTTCACCAATACCTATGCGCCCATCGTGGGCGGGGTCAGCGAATCCGTACAGCGACTCAAGACGCAGCTGCAGTTGGCGGGACATGACGTGCTGGTAGTGGCGCCTCGCCTCGAGGGGCAGCCACGCAATGAAGCCGACGTAGTGCGTGTCGTGGCGGTGCAGCATTTCAACGGCAGCGATTTCTCGCTACCGGTACCCATCCCAGGCCAATTGGTCGAGGCAGTCGAGGCGTTCGATCCCGACGTGGTGCATTCCCATCATCCCTTCCTGCTGGGGGATACCGCGGCTCGGGTGGCCGACACCTACGGCCTGCCGCTGATCTTCACCCACCATACTCTCTACGAGCACTACACCCATTATGTGCCCGGCGACTCCACGATGATGCAGCGCTTCGCCAAGGCTCTGGCCACGGAGTACTCGCACATGTGCGACGAGGTAATCGCGCCCAGCGCGAGCATTCGCGATCTGCTGCTAGAGCGTGGCGCCAATGCCTCGATCTCGGTGGTGGCGAGTGGTGTCGATGTCGCACGCTTCGCCTCGGGAAACGGCAAGCTCTGGCGCGAGCGGCTTGGACTTCCCCATGACGCCTACGTCATCGGCCATCTGGGAAGGCTGGCGCGGGAGAAGAACCTGCTCTTCCTGGCCGAGTCGGTAGGGCTCGCACTCGAACGGCTGCCCGAGGCGCACTTCCTGGTGGTCGGCGACGGCGACGCCAGGGCGGCCATGCGCGAGATTGCCGAGCGGCGGGGCATCGCCGGGCGGGTGCATTTCACCGGCAACCTGCAGGGCCAGGCGCTGGTCGACGCCTATCACGCCATGGATGTCTTCGCCTTCGCTTCGCATAGCGAGACGCAGGGCATGGTGATTGCCGAGGCGATGGCCACGGGGCTTCCGGTGGTTGCCGTCGATGCGCCCGGTGTCAGGGAGATGATCGTCGATGAGCGCAACGGCCGCCTGCTGGCCGACGACGACGTCGAGGCCATGGCGCGGGCACTGGTGGCGCTGAGCGACGCCGAGCGGCGTCGGCCGATGGCGGCGTCGGCCCGCAGGATGGCCGAGAACGTCGACGAGTCGCGCTGCGCCGAACGGTGCCTGGCCGTCTATCGACGCGCCATCGCCGTGGGCGGCCCCTACACCCATGCCGACGAGGGGGGATGGGACCGCGTACGTGCCAGGCTCGGCGCCGAGTGGCGCATGCTGCGTCATCGCGGGCGGCTGCTCAAGCACATCGTTCAGGGAGAGTGGGATCAGGAGCGTCCGACCTGGTGGCCGGGGCGGCGCGAGCGGGAGACGGAGCTGCCCCCCAAGTGAGGCTCAGACCCGACGCTGCCGGCGCCGGTCGGCCCAGCGCTTGATACCGTAGAGCAGCGCGAGCCCGGCGACAATGCCGCCCGCCGCCCAGGCCAGCTCGTGGCGATCCTCGGCGGTCAGCAGCGTGCCGAGCTGGCTGCCGAGCAGGATGATGCCGGCGAGCCCGGGGGTCAGGCCGATGATCGTCCCCAGCATGTAGTCGCGAAAACGGATATGGAAGGCGCCGGCCATCATATTGGTCAGCGTGAAGGGTGCCAACGGTAGCAGGCTGACCAGCGTCATGGTGCGAATGCCGCGACCGGCCAGATAGCGCGACAGGCCGTGAAGGCGGGTGCCGCCATGGCGCAGCAGCGCGTCGCGCCCCAGCCGGCGCCCCAGCCAGAAGGTGACGACCGAGCCGGCGAGGGTGCCGATGAAGGAGTAGATGAAGCCCCATACGGGACCGAACAACAGGCCCGTGAGAACGACCAGTACGCTCAGCGGAAACATGGTCAGCGAAGCGACCAGATAGGCACTCACCACCACCGCGCCCGCCCAGGGCGTGTCGCGCCAGGCCAGCGAACCCTGCATCAACGCGAGCAGGGTATTGGCATCGAGCAGGTCGTTGGCCGCCAGCCACTGCCACAGCAGTCCCAGCGGTACGAGAACCGCGAGAGAGGCGAGGGCGAGCAGGACGGAGCGGGGCATCGAAGCGACCTATGCTGGGGAGAGGCTACAGCATAGGCGGGTCGCGCGAAGAGGCCAACCGGTTCGGCTCGCGTGGCGCTCAGGTGCTCTCGCCGATCAGCAGTTCGAAACCCACATCATGTTGGCGCCGCAGGACGCGCTTGCTCTCGAGGCGGCGGATCACCTCTTCGGCGGCGAGCTGCCCCATGTGCTGTCGCGGCGAGCGGATCGTGGTCAGGCGTGGCGTGACGTGCTGGCCAAGGGGCAGGCCGTTGAAGCCGGCGATGGCCATGTCGTCCGGCACGCTCAGCCCCCTTCGCTGGGCGTGCAGCAGCGCGCCGGTGGCCAGGTCGTCGTTGGCGAAGTGAATGGCGCTGATGCCCTCCCGGTGGGCCAGCGCGCACTCCAGTCCCTCGGCGCCGGCGTCCAGACTGCCGAGGGGGTCGAGCTCCAGCAGCGGCGCGTCGCATCCTGCCTGCTCGAGTACCTCGCGATGCCCGGCATAGCGCATTGCCGCGCGGTAATCGCCGCTCATCCGGGCGCCGACGAAGAGAACGCGGCGATGGCCTCGCTCGAGCAGATGCCGGGCCATGCAGCGTCCCGCCTCGGTATGGTCGAGCCCCACGTTAAGATCGAGCGCCTCGCCCAGCTCCATGACCTCCATGATCGGCTTGTCCCAGTTGGCCAGCAGGGTGCGGCAGGCCTCGCTGTGACGAAGGCCGGCGGTGACCAGCGCCGAGCAGGACCAGCCGAGGAAGGTGCGAATCAGCTGGTATTCGCGATCGATGTCGTAATCGGTATTGCCCAGCAGGATCTGGTAGCCCTGCGCCTCGAAGGTTTCCTGCAGCCCCTGGATCACCTCGATGAAGACGGTGTTGGCCAGCGACGGCACGATGACGGCGATGAAGCGCGAGCGGGCCGAGGCCAGGCTGCCGGCGGCCAGGTTGGGGACGTAGCCCAGGCGCTCCACGGCGGTGAGCACCCGGGCGCGAGTCTGCGCGTTGACCCGCTCGGGAGCGTTCAGCGCTCGCGAGGCGGTGATCGGCGACACGCCTGCGGCGTCCGCGACCTCCTTGAGGGTGGGCTGTTCCGAACCGCGGCGGCGTCTTGCTGGTGGGGCTTCATTAGACAATGGTCGCATCCTCCGGGCGGTTCCTTGCTGCCGGCCATTCGATCATCTACAACGATGATAGCGCTAACATGATAGCGCTACCATGCGCGCTTTACACCTGGCACATGTCGCGACGAGGCCGCGCGAACCGAGGAGACCGACTGTGAGCGACAGCACGACAACACCCCGGGTGGGCGTCATCGGTCTGGGGGCGATGGGGCTGGGCACGGCGACGGCCCTGCACGAACGCGGCCTGCCGGTGGTCGGCTGCGATATCGCCGAGTCGGCGTGCCGCGCCTTCGAACGTGTCGGTGGGCGCTGCGCGGGGTCTCCCGACGAGCTGGCGGCGGAATGCGACGTGGTGCTGACGATCGTGGTCAATGCCGAGCAGGTCGAGCGGGTGCTGTTCGGCGAAAGGGGCTTGGTGGACCGATTCAAGCCGGGCGGCTTATTGATCCAGTGCGCCACCGTGGCGCCGAGCCTGGCCAAGCGGCTCGCCGAGCGCCTGGCCGCGCACGGTATCGAGATGCTCGACGCCCCCATCAGCGGCGGAGCGGCCAAGGCGCGTTCGGGCAAGCTGTCGGTCATGGCCTCCGGCCGCGAGACGGCCTTCGCCAAGGCCGGGCCGGTGCTCGACGCCATGGCGGCCAGCGTCTACCGGCTGGGCGATGCGCCGGGTGTCGGCTCGAGCATGAAGCTGGTCAACCAGCTGCTCGCGGGCGTGCATATCGCCGCCGCGGCCGAAGCCATGGCGCTGGGGATTCGCATGGGGCTCGATCCGCAGACCGTCTTCGATGTCATCACCCACTCCGCCGGCAATTCCTGGATGTTCGAGAACCGAGTGCCGCACATCCTCGCCGGCGACTACACCCCGCTCTCGGCGGTGGACATCTTCGTCAAGGATCTCAACATCGTGCACGAGACCGGCCGCGAGCTGGCCATGACGACGCCGATCGCGGCCAGTGCCCTGCAGCAGTTCACCGCCGCCAAGGGCGCCGGTTTCGGCCGCGAGGACGACGCGGCGGTGATCAAGGTCTACCAGCGGCTTGGCGGCATCGCCTTGCCCGAAGCGGCCAATGACGGAGGCGTATGAGCATGCCGATCATGCTGGGCGCCATCGCCGACGACTTCACCGGCGCGACGGATCTCGCCAACAACCTGGTACGAGGCGGCATGCGCTGCGTGCAGTTGATCGGCGTGCCCGAGCGTCCCTTGGCGCAGCTGATCGAGGGCAGCGGCGACGTCGATGCCGTCGTCGTGGCGCTGAAGTCGCGCTCGTGCCCGGTCGACGAGGCGCTCCGCGACGCACTGCGAGCCCTCGAGTGGCTGTGCGCCGAGGGCGCCCGGCAATGCTTCTTCAAGTACTGCTCCACCTTCGATTCCACCGAGCGCGGCAATATCGGGCCGGTCAGCGAGGCGCTGCTGGCTAGGCTCGAGGGGCGCGTCACGGTGATGGTTCCCGCTTTCCCGGTCAACGGCCGCACCGTCTACCAGGGCCACCTGTTCGTCGGCGACCGCCTGCTCAGCGAGAGCGGCATGCAGGATCACCCGCTGACGCCGATGCGAGACGCCGATCTGGTGCGGGTGCTGGCGCGCCAGAGCGAGCACCCCGTCGGCCTGCTGGCCTGGCAGACGCTGGCCCGCGGCGCCCAGGCCGCGCGCTCGTGCCTCGAGAAGTTGGCCGGGCAGGGCGTGCGCCAGGTGGTCTGCGATACCTTGAGCGAAGCCGACCTGGCGACGCTCGCCGAAGCGGTGGTCGATCTGCCGCTGGTTACCGGTGGCTCCGGCCTCGGCCAGGCGCTGCCGGCGCATTACCGCCGCCGTGGCTGGCTGGGGGAGGTGGCATCGCCCGGCGCCCTGGCGCCGGCCTCGGGTGGCGCCCTGGTGCTTGCCGGCAGTTGCTCGCGGGCGACGCTGGGCCAGGTCGATGCCTTCCTGGCGCGCCATCCCGGTTTCGCCCTCGACCCGATGGCCCTGGCCGAAGGGCCGGCGCATCGGGAGGAGGCATTGACCTTTGCCCGGCACCAACTGGCCAACGGCGGGCCGGCGCTGATCTATGCTTCGGCCGGCGCCGAACGCCTGCGGCGGGTCCAGCAGGCCCTCGGCAGGGAGCGCGCGGGCGAACTGGTGGAGCAAGCGCTGGGCCACCTGGCCCGTGTCCTGGTCGCCGAAGGCGTGGGGCGGCTGGTGGTCGCGGGGGGCGAGAGCGCCGGTGCGGTGGTGTCGGCACTCGGCCTGCAGGCGCTGCGCATCGGCGAGCAGATCGACCCCGGTGTGCCCTGGACCCAGG
Source organism: Billgrantia saliphila (assembly GCF_002930105.1). Taxonomy (GTDB): domain Bacteria; phylum Pseudomonadota; class Gammaproteobacteria; order Pseudomonadales; family Halomonadaceae; genus Halomonas; species Halomonas saliphila. The sequence goes on from NZ_PJRN01000015.1 coordinate 22,918, forward strand.
CCACCGTCGTGGGGCGCGAAACACCCCTTTCGCTGGCGCTGAAGTCGGGCAACTTCGGGCGCGAGGACTTCTTCCTGCGCGCCTTCGAGACGCTGCCGACGACCGGCGGCGAAGGAGGAAGGGCATGAGCACCGCCGACCGCAACCGCCTGCGCGAGCGGATCGCCACGCTGGGCAGGTCGCTGTTCGACCGCGGCCTGACGATGGGCTCGAGCGGCAACATCAGCGTGCGCCTGGAGGATGGTGGCTGGCTGATGACGCCGACCAATGCCTGCCTGGGGCGGCTGGATCCGGCGCGCATATCGCAGCTCGACCGCGACGGACGCCTGCTCGACGGCGACGCCCCGACCAAGGAGAGCTTCCTGCACCGGGCGATGTACGACGAGCGGCCGCAGTCGGGGGCCATCGTGCATCTGCATTCGACCCATTCGGTGGTGGTCTCCTGCCTCCCAGACGTCGACCCCCGCGACTGCATTCCGCCGCTCACCGCCTACTACGTGATGCGCGTGGGCCGGCTGCCGCTGGTGCCCTATCACGTACCGGGCGACCCGGCACTGGGCGACGCCGTGCGCGGGCTGGCCGGCCGCCACAGTGCCGTGCTGCTGGCCAACCACGGACCGGTGGTGGCGGGAAGGGATCTGGATGCGGCGGTCTACGCCACCGAGGAGCTCGAGGAGACGGCACGGCTACACCTGCTGCTGCGCGGACACGATCCGCGCGTATTGACGCCTGAGCAGGTCGCCGAACTCGAGGCGCGCTTCCCGCGCGATTGACACGAAACGACGAGACACATCGATGATTCGACTGGCTGCCAATCTCTCCATGCTATTCACCGAGCACGCCTTCCTCGACCGTATCAAGGCGGCTGCCGAGGCGGGCTTTCGCGGTGTGGAATACCTGTTCCCCTACGCCCACGACCCGCAGGTGCTGGCAGCAGCGCTGCGCGCGGCCGGCGTCGAGCAGGTGCTGTTCAACCTGCCGCCCGGCGACTGGGACGCCGGCGAGCGCGGCCTGGCCAGCCTGCCCGGGCGCGAGGCCGAGTTTCGCGACAGCGTGATCGAGGCGTTGCGCTACGCCGAGGCGCTGGGGTGCCCGCGCGTGCACGCCATGGCCGGGCGGCTGCCGGTGGACGCCGACGCCAAGACGCGCGCCGCCCATCATGCCACCTATGTGGCCAACCTGCGCTTTGCCGCCGCCGAGGCGGCCAAGGTGGGACGCCAGGTGCTGATCGAGCCGATCAACACCCGCGACATGCCGGGATATTTTCTCGCGCGCCAGGTCCAGGCCATGGCGGTGCTCGAGGAGGTGGGCGCCAGCAACCTGCGCCTGCAGCTGGATCTGTACCACTGCCAGGTCACGGAGGGCGACCTGATTCGCCATCTGGAGCGCCAGTTCGCCGCCGTCGCCCATGTGCAGGTCGCCGGCGTGCCGGAGCGCTGCGAGCCGGACGTCGGCGAAGTGCACTATCCAGCGCTGTTCGAACGCCTCGAGCGGCTTGGCTACGAGGGATGGGTCGGTTGCGAGTATCGCCCCGCCGGCTCCACTCGGGTGGGCCTGGGCTGGGGGCGGCGCTACGGCCTGCGCCCCTGAAGTCCGGCAACGCGAACGGTGACACGACGAACAACAACGACAGCGGGACGAAACGCCATGCATATCCTCATCACCGGCGCCGCCGGTTTTCTCGGCCAGCGCCTCGTCGCTCGCCTGCTCGAACGCGGTGAGCTGCAAGGGCATGCCATTCAGCGCCTGACCCTCATCGACCAGATCGAGCCCCCTTCGTCCGACAGCGACACGGTCGAGATCTATCGACACGCAGTGGATATCGCCGAACCCGGCGCGCTGGGCGACGTGCTCGATGCGCGTCCGCATGTCATCTATCACCTGGCCGCCGTGGTCAGCTCGGCCGCCGAGGCCGACCTGGACCTGGGCATGGAGGTGAACTTCGATGCCACCTGCGAGCTGCTCGAGGGCTGCCGGACGCGAGGCTTGACCACGACCCGCCTGGTAATGGCCAGCTCGGTGGCGGCCTACGGCGGCGACCTGCCCGCGGTGCTCGATGACATGACCGCGCTGCAGCCGCAGAACTCCTACGGCACCCAGAAGGCCATGTGCGAACTGCTGATCAACGACTACAGTCGCCGCGGCCTGATCGACGGCTGCGTGCTGCGCCTGCCCACCATCATCGTACGCCCGGGGCGCCCCAACGCCGCCGCCTCGAGCTTTGCCTCAAGCATTCTGCGGGAGCCGCTGAACGGCGAGGACGCCATCTGCCCGGTGGCCACCGACCTGGCAATGTTCGTGATGTCTCCGGCACGGGTGATCGAGGCCCTGGTGCACGGCGCCGAGGTACCGGGGGAGGCGCTGGCGCCGTTTCGCGCCTTCATGCTGCCCGGCATCACGGTCACCGTGGCGGAGATGCTCGAAGCCCTGCGCCAGGTCGCCGGCGAACAGGCCCTGGCGCGGGTCCGTCACGAGCGCGACCCGCGTATCGAAGCCATCGTCGCCAGCTGGCCCGCGCGCTTCGACATCCGACGCGCCCGGGAACTGGGCTTCGCCGGCGATCGCAGCCTCGACGAGATCGTCGCTGCCTTCCTGGCGGAGAACGCACCCGCTCGAACCGGAGCATGACGCCGCGGCGGCCCCACGCCGTCCGGCCCACCCCAAGGGGTTTCACAACAAGAGAGGTAATAACAATGAAGACTCACGCACGCCACACTCTCTGCGCCACCATCGGGGGCCTTTCCACCCTGGCGCTCTCCATCATGGCGGCCAACGTCCAGGCGGCCCAGGAGGTCAGCCTCGGCCACACACTGTCCTCTTCCTCCCACTACGCCGTGGGGGCGAAGGCCTTCAAGGAGACGCTCGAAAAACTCAGCGACGGCGCCTTCACGGTTACCGAGCACCCGTCCGGGGCGCTGGGCGGCGAGCGGGAGATGATCGAGGGGCTGCAGATCGGCACCGTGGACATCGTCATCACTTCCACCGGGCCGCTCGGCAACTTCGTGCCCGAGACCTACGTGCTCGACCTGCCGTTCCTGTTCGAGAACTACGACCAGGCGCGCTGCGTGCTGGACAGCGAGCTCGGCGACGAGTTGCTGGAGAAGATGGCCGACCACGACCTGGCCGGCCTGGCCTGGTCGGAGAACGGCTTTCGCCACCTGACCAATAACGAGCGCGCGGTGACCAGTCCCGACGATGCCGAAGGGCTGCGGGTGCGCACCATGGAAAACGAGGTGCATCAGGAAGCGTTCCGCCAACTGGGCGCGCGACCCACGCCGATGGCGTTTCCGGAGCTGTTCACCGCGTTGCAGCAGGGCACCGTGGATGGCCAGGAGAATCCCATCACGGTGATCGTCGCCACCAATTTCTGGGAGGTACAGGATCACCTTTCGTTGACCGGCCACGTCTACTCGCCGGCCGTGGTGCTGGGCTCGCCGCTCCTGCTCGATGGGCTGAGCGACGAGGAGCGCGAATGGTTCCGCGAAGCCGCCCGTGCCTCGGCCGAGGCCACTCGGGCTGAAGTGTCGCGACTGGAAGAGGAGGGCGTGGCGCTACTGGAGGAGCGTGGCATGACGGTTCAGACCGATATCGACATCGCTCCCTTCCAGGAGGCCGTCGAGCCGGCCTACCAGATCTTCACCGACCAGCATGGCAGCGAGATGCTGGAGCGTATACAGGAGAAGGCCGGCAGCTGCTGAGGAAACGCTGACGCTCTGTTCAGTGCTTCCTGAGGGAAGTTTCCAAACCGTGCCCCGGCCTATGCCGGGGCACACCGGCAGGAATCGTGCGCCCATGGTGGACCTGTTTCTTCGTTTCGAGCGCCAGTTGACGCGCCTGGCCCTGGCCCTCGCCGTGATCATGCTGGTGGTTTCGGTCACGCTCAGCTTCTACCAGGTGCTCACGCGCTTCGTGTTCAACGCGCCCTCCACCTGGTCGGAGGTGGCCGCACGCACGGCGATGATCTGGTGCGTGTTCATGGCCGCGGCCGCGACCTTCCGCGGGGGTTACATGATGGCCGTCGAGGTGATCTACAAGCTCGTACCGCAACGCTTGGTGCTGCTTCTCGAGCTGGCCATCGTGGCGTGCTGCCTGGCGGTGCTGACGGTGTTGATCCACTTCGGCCTGCAGATGACCCTGCGGGTCGCGAACCAGACCATGTCGGGCATGAACATCTCCATGTCCTACGCCTACGCGGCAATTCCCGTCGGCGCCGGCTTCGCCATCGTCGCGGTCCTCGCCCGCCTGCTGGCGCAGATCACCGGGCGCGAGCCGGTGGGGCCGGAGGCGAGCGAGGTCGGCACAGAGGCCGAGATACCGCAGAGCCCGCCGATGCGTCGCGAGCTCCAGGACGACTCGAACGCGAGCGCCGAACCGGGGGAGACGCGGCCATGAATCTCGTCATCGGCCTGTCGCTGATCATCCTCTTCGCCTTCGGCGTGCCGATCGCCGTCTCGATCATGCTGGCGTCGATCATCGGCATTGAGTTCTTCTCACGGCTGCCGCTGCTGCTGGTACCGCAGCAGATGTTCATCGGCATCGACAAGTTTCCGCTGATGGCGATTCCTTTCTTCATCCTCGCCGGCAACCTGATGGCGGCAGGGGGCATTTCGCAGCGCCTGGTGGATCTCGCCAAGTCGATCGTCGGCGGCGTCCAGGGCGGGTTGGCGATGACCTGCGTGCTGACCTGCATGATGTTCGCCGCGGTTTCGGGCTCGAGCGTGGCCACAACCTTCGCCATCGGCGCCATCCTGATCCCGGCAATGGTACGCCATGGCTATCCCAAGCCGCTGGCGGCCTCGATCCAGGCCACCTCGGCGGAGCTCGGCGTGCTGATACCGCCGTCGATTCCGTTGATCCTGTTCGGCGTCAGCACCGACACCTCCATCGGCCAGCTGTTCCTGGCCGGCGTCGGGCCGGGGCTGTTGATCGGCATCGCGCTGATCGCCTTCCTCTACCTGTTCTGCAAGCTGCGCGGCTATGGCCTAGAAGATCACAAGGACAGCACCGGCTTCATGGTCTCGTTCCGGCGCGCCTGGGCCGCCCTGCTGATGCCCGTCGTGGTCATCGGCGGTATCTACGGCGGGGTGTTCACCCCGACCGAAGCGTCGGCCGTCGCCGTGTTCTATGCGCTGGTGGTGGGTGGGCTCTACTATCGCGAACTGAAGGCAGCCGACCTGTGGCCGATCCTGCGCCAGAGCGTGGTCTCCACGGCCGCGGTGATGCTGATCATCGCCGCCGCCTCGCTGTTCAGCTTCCTGATCAGTCGTACCGGGCTGCCGGGCCAGATCGCCGGCTGGGTCACCGAGGTCTTCGACGCTCCGATGTCCTTCCTGCTGGCGGTCAACGCTCTGCTGCTGGTCGTCGGCATGTTCATCGAGACCTCGGCGGCCATCCTGGTGCTGGCCCCGATTCTGACGCCGATCGCCATTCAGTTCGGCGTCCATCCGGTGCATTTCGGCCTGATCATGGTAGTCAACCTGGCGCTGGGCATGATCACGCCGCCGCTGGGGGTCAACCTGTTCGCCGCCTGCGCGGTGGCACGCATCTCCATCGACCAGATGCTGCCCTGGCTGCTGCGCTTCGTGCTTGTGGTGCTGGCTTGCCTGATGGCCATCACCTACATGCCGTGGATATCGATGGGACTGGTCGATCTGCTGTATTGAAGATGCTGGACTCTAATAAGGAATGGCGATGCAATGGCGTGCCCTGCGTTACTTCGATACCGTGGCCCGTTGCCGGTCGCTGCGCCAGGCGGCTACGGTGCTGCATATCGCGCCGACGGCGATCAGCCGTCAGATCGACCTGCTGGAGCACCACCTCGGGACGCCATTGATCGAGCGTGGCCCGGACGGCATCCGTCTCACGGCGGCCGGCGAGCTGCTGGCCGCCCAGGCGCGGCGGACCCTGCGTGATTTCGAGCGGGTCGAAGCGCATATCGCCGACCTGCAGGGGCTCAGGACGGGACGGGTCAGCATCCAGGCGGCCGAGGGCATCGTGTCCGGATTGCTGGTCCCGGCGTTGACGAGCCTGAGTCGCGAACATCCCCGGCTATGCTTCGACATCTCGATTGCCAGTGCCGGCCGGGTCATCGAGGCGTTGCGCCGTGGCGACGCCGATATCGGCCTAGCCTTCTTCCTGCCACAGCGGGACGACATCGTCAGCGTGGCGAGCGCGGAGCTGACCCACCATGCGGTCATGGCCCCCTGCCATCCCCTGGCATCAGCCGAGTCGTTGTCGCTGGCGGATATCGCCGGCCATGCCCTGGCTCTGCCGGACGACTCCTTCGGAGTGCGCCAGGCGCTCGATCGCGCGGCCCGGGAGCAGGGGGTGCGCCTGGCACCCAATTTTCATACCTCCTCGCTGGAAACCCAGAAGTCGCTGGCCATGGCCGGCGGGGCCATTCTGGTGCTGCCGCGCATGGCCGTGGCGCGAGAGTGCGACGCCGGACAGCTGCGCGCCGTGCCGCTGAAGCAGACCGAACTGGCGGGGGCGAGGGTCGACCTGTGCCTCTATCGGCACCGTCAGCGCAGCTTCGCCATGGAGGCGTGCCTGTCACTCCTCGCCAATGCCCTGGAAAACTTGTCCGGTGAGCGGGAAGAGACTTGAACCGGACCTGAGGTTACAACCCGCGCGGGGCGCGCACAAAAAGTGGACGCCCTGACGCCTGGATTGATGTGGCCAGGCGCACCGGGTCGCACCATGCTGAGGAATACCAACAACAAGACCGAGTGATGCCATGAACGATGGCTTGACGCTGACGGCGACGGAGTTGCTCGAAGCCTACCGTCGCAAGCGATTGTCACCGAGTGAGTATGTCGAGGCGCTGACGCGCCATATCGGACAATGGGAACCGGCGCTGAATGCGCTCTATGCCTATGATCCCGAGGGCCTCGCCCGGGCGGCCGAGGCCGCCACCGCGCGCTGGGCTCGCGGCGAGCCGCGAGGAGCCCTGGACGGCGTGCCGGTGACGCTCAAGGAGCTGATCGCGACCCGCGGCCTGCCGGTGCCTCATGGCACCCTCGCCGGCGAGCACCCGCCGGCCATAGAGGACGCCCCGCCAGCGGCCCGCCTGGCCGAGGCAGGCGCCTTGCGGGTGGCCAAGACCACCTGTCCGGACTACGGGATGCTGTCGTCCGGGCGCTCCTCCTTCCACGGCCTGACCCGCAACCCCTGGAACCTGGAATGGAATCCCGGCGGGTCGAGCTCCGGTGCGGCGGCGGCAGCCGCCGCAGGGTACGGCCCGCTGCACCTGGGTACCGACATCGGCGGCTCGATCCGTCTGCCGGCGGCCTGGTGCGGCATCGTCGGCTTCAAACCGACCCTCGGGCGGATTCCCATCGACCCCTACTATGTCGGCCGCTGCGCCGGCCCGATGACGCGCAGCGTGGCGGATGCCGCCTTGATGATGACGACCCTGGCACGCACCGACCGTCGCGATGCCATGCGTCTGCCGCCCGAGACCATTGACTGGCAGGACCTCGCCATCGAGGTGCGGGGCCTGCGCCTGGGCGTGATGCTCGAGGCGGGCTGCGGCCTGCCGCTGGACGACGAGATCCGGGCTGCGGTCGAAGCCGCCGCGCGGGCCTTCGAGACCGCCGGTGCCACTTTGGTGCCACTGGGCCCGGTACTGACCCGCGAGATGCTCGATGGACTGGATCGGTTCTGGCAAGCCCGGCAGTGGAGCGAGCTGGAGCTGCTGAGCGCCGACGAGCGCGCCCGAGTGCTGCCCGAGATCGTGGCCTGGGCGGAGAGCGGAGCGCGACTCACCGGCGTCGAAGTCGTGCGCGGGTTCCAGCAGACCCTGGCCATGCGCCGGGCGACCGAGGCGATCTTCGATGAGGTCGACGCGCTGATCTCGCCAACGACGCCGAACCTGGCCTTTCCCGCCGATTGGCCCTCGCCGACCAACGATCCTCGGCGTCCCTTCGAGCATATCGCCTACACCGTGCCGTGGAACATGGGCGAGCAGCCGGCCATTTCGCTGAATGCCGGCTTCAGTCGCGTCGGGATGCCGATCGGGCTGCAGATCGTCGCGCCGCGCTTCGAAGACCATCGGGTACTGAAACTGGCCGGGGCGTTCGAGACGTGGCGAGGCCCGATGACCTCCTGGCCATTGCCGCCGAGGTGAGGGTCGCTCGATGGTCTCGTAAAACAACTTTGATCACGTCTGCGGAGTGACTCATGCGCCGTCCCATCGTATTGCCGACCAGCTGGAAGGGCTGGATCGTATCGAGTGGTTTCCTGCTGGTCATCGTGGCAGGAGTCTGGCCGATGATCGGCTGGGTCAATCGTGCCACCTTGGTGTTCGGCGTCCCGGCCCTGGTGGCCTGGAGTTATCTCATCATCTTCTCCTGCTGCGCGATCATGGTGCTCGGCAACCGGCTGGTGGGGGAGGACGAGAGCGATGACTAGCTGGCTGCCGCTGCTGATTACCCTGGCGTACGTGGCGGTCGCCATCGGCATCGGCCTGCACGCCCGGGCGGGGCGACGCATGGACAGTCTGGAGGAGTGGGGGGTGGCGGGACGCAGCATGGGGCCGGTAACGCTCTACCTGCTGATCGCCGCCGGTAGCGTCAGCGCCTATACCTTCATGGGGGCTCCCGGCTGGGCCTACTCCAAGGGCGTGCCGGTGTTCTACGTGGCAATCTATCTGGCATATCTGGCGCTGGTCGCCTGGTATTTCGGACCCAAAGTGTGGGCCTTCGGCGAGAAGTTCGGTCATGTGACCCAGGCCAGCGCCATCGCGGATCGTTACCAGAGCCCGGCACTGGGCGCCCTGGCCGCGCTGGTGATGTCGGTGGGATCGCTGGCCTATGCCGTGCTCCAGACCATCGGTTCAGCCTACATCCTCTTCGTGATGAGCGGCGGAGCCATTCCCGTCTGGGGCGGCGTGCTGCTGGTGCTGAGCTGCATCGCGCTCTATCTGTTCGTCAGCGGGCAGCGCGCCATCGGCAGGACCAATGCCTTTCAGGGCGTACTGATGCTCGGCGTCGCCTGGGCAGTGGGTCTGTGGGCAGCCCGGGTGGCAACGGGCGAGTGGGGCTTCGCCGGTGTGTTCGCGCGGCTGCAGCACGAGCACGCCGCGTACCTGACCCTGCCCGGCGCGGGCGGGGACATGAGCTTCAGCTTCTGGACCACCTCTATCATCGTCTCGATGCTGTCGTTCATGCCGCCGGTGTGGACCCAGTGGATGAGCGCTTCGTCGGCCCGCACCATACGACGCAGTGCGACCTGGCTGCCCACCTACTACGTGGTGATTCTGCCCATGGTCGTGGTGGGTTTCATCGGCATCTTTTCGTTACCCGAACTGGCCCGTGTCGACACGGTGGCGCTGGAATACGCCATGCAGCACATGCCCTCGCTCCTGGTCGGGCTGCTGGGGGCGGGAACCCTGGCCGCGTCGATGTCTTCCTGCGAACCCTTCATCCATTCCGTGGCCCTGACCTACAGCAAGGATGTGCTGCAACCGGCCTTCAAGCTGTCCGAGGCGCGTGCCGGAGTGCTGGCGCGCTGGCTGATCTTCCCTCTGATGGCCTTGATCATCGCGCCGCTGGCCATTGCCGAGCCGGGCAACCTGGTGATGATTCTGCTGATCGGCCTGGGGTTCGCCTCCCAGGTGCTGCCGGCCTTCATCGGCATGTTCTTCTGGCCACGTGCGTCTGGCTGGGGTGTCGCCGCGGGCATCCTGGTCGGTTTCGTCGTGACCGTAGCCCTCACCACGCTCTGGCCGCATCCGCTGGGCATCCATGCCGGCTTCTGGGGACTGATGATCAACCTGCCGGTCTTCATCCTGGTGTCACTGCTGACCGCCCCCGTTGCCGCTGACGTCACCGAGCGCTTCTTCCGTATCGCCGCGCCCTGGCACTACCGCCGACAGACACCGGCCCTGTCGCTCCCGTGACTCGACCGACACCAACCGCTTGACGAGGACATGCGCATCATGAGCCATCACGCACTGCCCGCCACTCCCCCCGCCGGCGCCCTGATCGGCGGCGAATGGGTACCGACCCAGGCATTGATCGAAGTAGAGACGCCCTCCAGCGGCGCCGCCATCGCGCAAATCGCCCGCTGCCAAGACGAAGAAGTGAGGGTGGCGGTGGATGCCGCCCGCCGTGCCTTCGGCGGAAGCCTGGGGGACTGGTCGCGCTGGGGTGCCAGGCGACGCGGCGAATGGCTGCTCGCCTTCGCCGAGGTCATCGACGCCGATCGCGACACCCTGGCGGCCCTGGAGTGTGCCGATACCGGCAAGCCGATGACCCAGGCGCGCGGCGATATCGCGGCCTGCGCCCGCTATTTTCGCTTCTACGGCGGTGGCGCCGACAAGCTGCACGGCGAGACGATTCCCTTCGACGATGGCTTCGCCGTGCTGACCCTGCGCGAGCCCTTCGGCGTATGCGCCCAGATCATTCCCTGGAACTATCCGGCACAGATATTTGGCCGCTGCGTGGCCGCGGCGCTCGCCGCCGGTAATACGGTGGTACTCAAGCCCGCCGAGGATGCCTGCCTGAGCGTGCTGCGCCTGGCCCAGCTGGCCCAGGAGCATGGCTTGCCGCCGGGCGCGCTGAACGTGCTGCCGGGGCTCGGCAGCGAAGCGGGGGCAGCGCTGGCGGCGCACCCCGGCATCGATCATCTTTCGTTCACCGGCTCCCCCGAGACCGGCACCCGCGTGAACCGGGCCGCGGCGGGGCATCACGTGCCGGTGACCCTGGAACTTGGCGGCAAGTCGCCGCAAATCGTCTTTGCCGACGCCGACCAGGACGCGGCGCTGGAGGCGGTGGTGCGCGGCATCGTGCAGAACGCGGGGCAGACCTGCTCGGCCGGCAGTCGACTGCTACTAGAGGCGAGCTGCGCCGAAGCGGCCCTGGGGGCGTTGATCGAGCGCTTCTCGGCGCTGCGCTGCGATGCGGGCGAGGCGGACGCCGACTGCGGCCCGCTGATCAACGCACGCCAGAAGGCCAAGCTCGAGGCGCGTCTCGACGCCGCCATGGCCGATGGCATTCGGGTCGCGGCCAGGGCACGGCTGGCCGAAACCGCGCCGTCCGGCGGTCATTTCGTGGTACCGCAGATCCTCACCGACATTCCGGCCGGCCACGACGTGCTGCGCGAGGAGCTGTTCGGTCCGGTGCTGGCGTTGCAGGTCTTCCGCGATGAGGCCGAGGCCCTGCGCCTGGCCAATGCCACCGACTTCGGTCTGTGCGCCGGGGTCTGGACCCGCGACGGGGGGCGCCAACTGCGCCTGGCCAAGGGCATCCGCAGCGGCCAGGTGTTCGTCAACAACTACGGCGCGGGCGGCGGCATCGAGCTGCCATTCGGCGGGGTGGGGCGGTCGGGGCACGGCCGTGAGAAAGGCTTCGAGGGGCTGCGCAGCTACACCCGCTTGAAGACGGTAGCCATCAAGCATGGATAAGTCAGGGGAGAGAGGCATGGACTCGATGTCTGAGCGTCGGTGGCGCATCGGCCTGGTCGGAGTGGGGCTGATGGGCCACGGAATCGCCGCCAACCTGCTGCGTGGCGGGCATTCGCTATGCTTTCTGGAACATCCCGGGAACCAGCCGGTGGACGATCTGCTGGCTGCGGGGGCCGAACCCCGAAGCAGTGCCCGCGAGGTGGCCGCCGAGGCCGAGGCGGTGATCCTCTGCGTCACCGGCTCGCCCCAGGTGGAGGCAGTGCTGTTCGAGCCCGGCGGGGTGCTCGAGGGGCTGATGCCCGGGACCGTGGTGATCGACTGCTCCACGGCGCTGCCGAGCTCCACCGAGCGCGTGGCCGAACGCGTGGCGGCAGCGGGCGGTCGCTTCCTGGACGCGGCCATGACGCGCACGCCCAAGGAGGCCGAGGCGGGGCGATTGAACCTGATCGTCGGCGCGCCGCAGGCGCTGTTCGAGGAGCTGCGCCCGCTGCTTGCGTGCTTCGCCGAGAACATCGCCCACGCCGGGCCGGTGGGGGCGGGACATACCCTGAAACTCTTGCACAACTTCGTCTCGCTGGGCTTCACCGCGGTGCTGGCCGAGGCCGCGGCGGCTTCGCGCCGGGCCGGCATCGACGATGCCGCCTTCCTCGACGTGCTGGGCAAGGGCGGCGGCGGTGGTGTGATCCTGGAGCGCCTGCGTCCCTTCATCGAATCCGGTGATTCAGCGGGGTTTCGCTTCAGCGTGGCCAACGCGCTCAAGGACATCGGCTACTACCGCACCATGACTGAGGATCTCGCCGCCGAGCATGGCGTGGCGGAGGCGGTGTTGGCGCTCTATCGCCAGGCCAGCGATGCCGGCCATGCCGAACGCCCGGTGCCGGAACTGGTCAGCCTGCTGGAAAGGGACTGAGCCGCGGCGCTACGCTTCGTCGGGTTGGCCGGTCAGGGGCAGGCGGTCAAGCGTTGCCTGGCGGAAGTAGCGCTCGAGTAGGGCATAGAGTGCGGGGTAGGCGCCGCAGAGCTCATCGGGGGCGGTGAAGAAGTACTCGCAGCAGACGGCGAAGCATTCCCCGGGATGGGTGGCGGCGTAGTCGTCGATGGGCGGTGTCTCGCCGCGAGCGAGGTGCGCCTGGAGATCGTCCCACACGGCGGTGAATACGCGATGCCAGGCCTTCGGGTCGATGTCTCGCGGCAGCGGCGGGAAGCCGTCGACGTCCAGCGAGTTGCCCATGTCGAGCTTGTGGGCGAGCTCGTGGATCACCACGTTGAAGCCGCAGAAGTCGCCGCTCTCCATCAGGTCGGGGAAGGCCACCACCACCGGTCCCTGATGCGAGGTCTCGCCGGCACGCTCGTCGACGTAAGCGTGAATCACGCCGTACTCGTCCATCTCCTCGACCTGCCTCTGGAAGGCGTCGGGCAGGATCAGTACCTCGTGGAAACCACTGAAGGCTTCGAGGTGCTCGTCCTCCGACCAGCCCAGTGTCAGCAGGCAGGCCTGGCCCGCCAGGGCCAGTCGGGCCGGCTCGTCGAACGGCGTGTTCGCGGCGAGGTCGGGATGCAGGCTCAGGCGCTTGGCATGCAGGAAGCGCCAGGCGCGCCGCCCCAGCCGTTCGGCCTCGTCGTCGTCGAGCCACTGCAGCAGCGGCAGGCGCGCGCGGGCCTCGGCCCAGGCCTCGGCGGGAAACGGGTGACGGGCCTCGAAGCGCTCGGCCCGCCAGCGGCGCAGGCGATCGAACATGGCCTCAGGTCTCTTCCTGCTTGGCGCCGGACTTCCACGACCAATCGCGCCAGCGTAGATCGAACAGATCCTTGCGTCGGTCCTTGAGGTTGGTCACCGAGCCCTCGGCGCGCACCACGGTGAGTCGGGTCAGGTCGAGGTCGGAGAAGATCACCATTTCGGTGTTGGGCGTGGTCTCGGCGAGCACCGCGTCGTGGGGGAAGGCGAAGTCCGAGGGCGAGAACACCGCCGACTGGGCGTACTGGATGTCCAGGTTGCGGATCGAGGGCACGTTGCCCACGCTGCCGCACAGCACCACGTAGCATTCGTTCTCGATCGCCCGCGCCTGGGAGCAGTGGCGAACCCGCAGGTAGCCGTTCTTGGTGTCGGTCCAGAACGGCACGAAGAGGATATCCATGTCCTGGTCGGCGAGCAGCCGGCCGAGCTCGGGGAATTCGACGTCGTAGCAGATCAGGATGCCGATGCGCCCGGCGTCGGTGTCGAATACGCGCAGCTCGTCGCCGCCCTCGATCACCCACTCGCGGCGCTCCTGGGGGGTGATGTGCAGCTTCGACTGTTTTTCGACATGTCCGTCGCGGTGGCACAGGTAGCTGACGTTGTAGAGCCGGTCCTCCTCGCCCACCTCGATCATGGAGCCGGCGATGATGTTGATGTTGTATGACACCGCCATGCGCGACATCTCGGTCTTGAACAGCTCGGTGAAGCCGGCCAGGTAACGTATGGCGGCGAGCTGGTCCTGCTGCGTGGCGCGATCCTGCAATCCCATCAGCGGCGCGTTGAACAGCTCCGGGAAGACGGCGAAGTCGCTCTGGTAACTGGAGATGGCGTCGACGAAGTACTCCACCTGCTGCAGCACCGATTCCATCGAGGCGCACTCGCGCATCTGCCACTGGACGGCGCCGACCCGCACCTGGGTGGGACGATTCTCGAGCACGCGCTCGGCGGGCTCGAAGAGGATGTTGTTCCACTCCAGCAGGGTGGCGAAGCCCTGCGACTTTTCGTCTTCGGGCAGGTATTTGCGCAGCAGGCGCTTGACCTGGAAGTCATTGGCGAGCTGGAAGGAGAGGATCGGGTCGTGGATCTCCTTGCGGGCCACCCGGTCGATGTATTCGGCGGGGCTGAGATCCGGGTGCTCGTGGTAGTTGGGGATGCGCCCGCCGGCGAGGATCGCCCGCAAGTTCATCGAACGGCACAGCTCCTTGCGCGCCTCGTAGAGACGCCGGCCCAGGCGGTAGCCGCGGTAGTCAGGGTGGATCAGCACGTCCAGCCCGTACATGGCGTCGCCTTCGGGATCGTTGAGGATGATGTCGCGATTGCCGACCAGGTCATCGTACTTGTGCGGGTTGGAGAACTCGTCGTAGTCGACCCGCACGGTCAGCGCCACGCCCACCAGCTTGCCGTCGTCCTCGATGGCGATCTGGCCATCGGGAAACTCCTGGATCAGCCGGTCGATGGTGTGCTGGGGCCAGGCACCGCCGATGTCGTCGTAGACGGCGTCCATCAGCGCCTTCAGCTGAGGGTAGTCGTCCTGCGTCAGGTTGCGCAGGTTGAGGTGCAGGTCGTCTAGGGACATTGCGCTGGGTTCCTGCTCAGGGTGGAAGGCGCATTCTACCATGGCGCGTGCGCCGGCCCGACCGTAGCCGGACGGTAGCCTCGTGTCACCGCTCTGTCACCGAAACGCTTCACCATGGCCGCAAAACGACGCAGAAGCGGCTACGCTGAGTTTCGGGGAGAGTCGATGACAGCCATGCCACGCCTTGACGGGCAACGCGGACGCAGCATGAATACAGACAACAACAATCCGGACAGCAATCCGCTCGACACGCCGCACGCCGATTCCGACACGCGACAGCGCATCCGGCTGGATGGCGTCAGCAAGCGTTGGGGTGCGGCCGCGGCGGTAGACGGCATCAGTTTCGACGTGTCGCCTGGCGAATTCGTCATCCTGCTCGGCCCTTCGGGCTGCGGCAAGTCGACCACGCTGCGCATGATCGCCGGGCTCGAGCGGGCCAGTGCGGGGCGCATCCACATCGGCGAGCGTGATGTCACGTACCTGCCGCCCGGCGACCGGGGCATCAGCATGGTGTTCCAGTCCTATGCGCTGTTCCCTCACCTGAGCGTGGCCGACAATATCGTCTTCGGCCTGCGCAGCCGCAGGGTGCCCCAGGCGGAGCGCAGCGAGCGACTGGCCCGGGTCGCGGAGCTGGTCGATCTCACCGCTTATCTCGAACGCAAGCCGGCCCAGCTATCGGGCGGCCAGCGCCAGCGGGTCGCTCTGGCCCGGGCGATCGTCTCCGAGCACCCCATCTGTCTGATGGACGAGCCGCTCTCCAACCTCGACGCGCGGCTGCGCGGCGAGATGCGACGCGAGATCAAGGCGCTGCAGCGGCGCCTCGACATGACCGTGATCTACGTCACCCACGATCAGGTCGAGGCGATGAGCATGGGCGACCGGGTGATCCTGATGCAGGACGGTCGCATCGTCCAGGACGGGACCCCGAGCGAACTCTACGAGCGACCGGCTAGCGCCTTCGCAGCCAGCTTCATCGGCAGTCCGGCGATGAACCTGGTGGCACTGTCCGCCGCCGCCGACGGTGCGGTGATCGACGGCGAACCGCACTGCAGCGTGGCGCCCCACGAGGCCAAGGGTCACTGGCTCGGGGTGCGGCCCGAGGACATTCATCTGCTGCCGGCCGATGCGCCGGGCGTGCCGGCCGAGATGCTCGATGCCGAGTACCTCGGTGCCGACAGCATCGTGCGGCTCCGGGTCGGCCGACAGGAGCTGCGGGCGCGGCTCGACGGGCGCCCCCGGCTCGAGCCGGGTCAGGCGTGTCGCCTGCAGTGGGCGCGCGGCGCCGCGCACTTCTTCTCCGCCGACCCGGAGGGCCAGCGCCTGCCGATCGTCGGCCACGACCTCGGTGCACCGCCCGGTCGGCGTCGCTTCGCGCCAGCTCCCCCGGGGCCGGCTTCCGCCATTCAAGCCAATGGGGCTCCGGCCTCTTCCAGCCACGTGGGTAACGACTCTCCAGGAGTGAACCGATGAACGCGCGACTCTCTTCCAAGACGAGCAAGCTCAAGATGAGCGGGCTGGCGGCCGCGGGACTGCTTGCCGCCGGCTCGCTGTCGGCCCAGGCGCAGACCGAGCTGACCATGTACTATCCCGTGGCGGTGGGAGGGGCCCTGACCGACGTGATCGACGGCCTGGTGGAGGAGTTCGAGAGCGAGCATCCGGACATTTCGGTGAACGCCATCTACGCCGGCAACTACGACGACACCCGGGTGCGGGCCATGTCGGCCATCGAGGCCGACGACGCGCCTCAGCTCTCCGTGCTGTTCTCCATCGACCTGTTCGATCTGCTCGAGCAGGACGCCATCCTCGCTTTCGACGAGGTGGTCGAGACCGACGAGGAGCGCGAGTGGCTCGACAGCTTCTACCCGGGGCTGATGGAGAACGGCCAGATCGACGGCCAGACCTACGGCATCCCCTTCCAGCGCTCGACCATCGTGCTCTACTGGAACAAGGACGCCTTCGAGGCCGCCGGGCTCGACCCGGAGACGCCGCCCGAAACCTGGGAGGAGATGGCCGAGATGGGGGCCGCGATACGCGAGGCCAGCGGGGGCGAGCAGTGGGGCGTGATGGTGCCCTCTACCGGCTACCCCTACTGGATGTTCCAGGCCTTCGCCTTCCAGAACGGCCACCGCCTGATGAACGAGGAGGGCACCGAGGTCTACTTCGACGACCCCGCCGCCATCGAGGCGCTGGAGTACTGGGTGGCGCTGGCCCAGGAGCACGAGGCGATGCCCGACGGCACCATCGAGTGGGGCACGCTGCGCCAGAACTTCCTCGAGCAGTCCACCGCCATGATGTGGCACAGCACCGGTAACCTCACCGCGGTGCGCAACGAGGCCTCCTTCGACTTCGGCGTGGCCATGCTGCCGATGAAGGAGCAGCGCGGCAGCCCCACCGGCGGCGGCAACTTCTACCTCTTCAAGGAAAGCAGCGAGGAGGAGCAGCGTGCTGCCATGACCTTCATTCGCTGGATGACCGCTCCCGAGCGTGCCGCTGCCTGGTCGATCGAGACCGGCTACATGGGCGTGAGCCCCGCCGCCTACGAGACCGAGGCGCTGCGTGACTATGTCGAGGAGTTCCCGCCGGCGGCCGTGGCCCGCGACCAGCTCGAGCACGCCACCGCGGAGCTGGCCACCTACCAGGGCGGGCGTGTGCGCCGCGCGCTGGACAATGCCGTGCAGGCGGCATTGACCGGCCAGATGAGCCCGGAGGAGGCGCTCAAGCAGGCCCAGGCGGAGGCCGATGCGGCGCTGCGTCGCTACGCACGCTCCCGCTGAGGAAACGCTGACAAATGGCTACGCGAGCGAATCGCTGCGTTGCGCGGTGCCGAAGCGTCGGACCGTCGGAATCCTCACCTATACCCCATAGGCTCGGGTTGACTCGCAGCCTTCGGCTTCTCGCCCCTTCGGGGCCAGCCTACGGCTGTTTGTCGCTTCGCTCGGTTCCGTGCTCCTTGCGTCTTGCGCTTCATCTCGCTCGCCTATTTGTGCAGCGCTTCCTTTCGTGGACCCAACAAATAGAGGCCGTGGGGCGCCGGGGCAAGGCAGAAGAGGAGGTCATTTGCCAGGGGTGAGGAGCACTGCTCCGAACGGGCTGGCCATGGATGGCCAGCACCGGCCCTGCAAGCGGAGCAGGATGCGTGAGCGCCGCAGGCAAATGTTGCGTCCAGGGAGGGATTCACAGCGCCTCCTCGTAGGCCTTGCCACCGGAACAGCCCCGCTACGGGTAAGGATATGCTGATACACAACGCCGACCGGCGCATACAAATCTACGGCGCGCTGCTACTGCTGCCGGCGGCGGTGCTGCTCGGCACCTTCGCCTACCTGCCCACCGTGGCGACGCTGATAAACAGCCTGTTCCTGCCCGGTTTTCGCGGCGAGCCGCCGGCGTTCGTCGGGTTCGAGAACTATGCCGTGCTGATCGGGGATGCCACCTTCTGGAAGGTGGCGCGCAACAACCTGCTCTACGCGCTGGGCACCATCCCCACCTCCATCGCCCTGGCGCTGGGGATGGCGCTGTTTGTCAACGCCCGCCTGCCGGGGCGCGGCTTCGTGCGCATGGCCTACTTCACCCCCACGATCCTGCCGATGATCGCCGCGGCCAACGTGTGGATGTTCTTCTACGCTCCGCAGATCGGCCTGTTCAACAAGCTGCTCGGTGCGCTGGGGCTCTCGGGAGTCAACTGGCTGGGCGACCCCGGGGTGGCGCTCGGCTCGGTGATAATGATGACCGTGTGGAAGGAGGCGGGCTTCTTCATGATCTTCTACCTGGCGGCGCTGCAGAGCATCCCGCCGGAGCTGAAGGAGGCCTCGGATCTGGAAGGCACTAGCCGCTGGAGTTTCTTCTGGCGGGTGACGTTCCCGTTGCTGATGCCGACCACGCTGTTCGTGCTGATCAATGCGTTGATCAATTCGGTACGCGTGGTCGATCATCTCTTCATCCTGACCAAGGGTGGGCCCAACAACG
Organism: Billgrantia saliphila; assembly: GCF_002930105.1. Lineage (GTDB taxonomy): Bacteria > Pseudomonadota > Gammaproteobacteria > Pseudomonadales > Halomonadaceae > Halomonas > Halomonas saliphila. The sequence goes on from NZ_PJRN01000015.1 coordinate 41,598, forward strand.
CCACCAATCTGCTGCTCTACTACGTCTACGAGAATGCCTTCTCGTTCTTCGACCGCACCTACGCCGCCACCATCACCGTGGTGATCCTGCTGGTGCTGGCGGTAGTGGCCACGCTCAAGTTCACCGTGCTCGACCGCAGGACGCACTATCAATGAAGACACGAGTCAACAAGGGCACGAAACCATGAACCAGGCTCACAGTCTCTCTGCCGCTGCCGCCAAGCGGTTCGTGATCCGGGTGCCGAGCCTCGAGACCACGGCCGCCTGGCTGCTGGCCATCGTCTGGATCTTTCCGCTGCTCTATGCGATATGGGCCGCCTTCCATCCGTCGGCCTATATGGTGCGCTTCGACCTGCTTGCCCCGCTGACGCTGGAGAACTTCGCCAATGCCTGGGCCCAGGCGCCGTTTGCCCGCTATTACGTCAATACCTTCCTGCTGGTCACCGGCGTGGTGCTGGCGCAGTTCGTGGTCTGCACCCTGGCGGGGTTCGCCTTCGCCCGCTTTCCCATCCCCGGCAAGGATTTCCTGTTCATGCTGGTGCTGATCCAGCTGTTCGTCTTTCCCGAGGTGCTGATCGTCGAGAACTACCGCATCGCCAGTGGGCTGGGGCTGGTCGACACCATTACCGGCATCGGGCTGCCCTACGTCGCTAGCGCCTTCGGCATCTTCCTGCTGCGCCAGACCTTCAAGACCATCCCGCGCGAGCTGGAGGATGCGGCGCGGGTGGAAGGCTGCGGGTGGATGGCGATCCTGCTCAAGGTCTACGTGCCGCTGGCCAAGCCCACCTACCTGGCCTACGGCCTGGTCTCGATCAGCCACCACTGGAACAACTTCCTGTGGCCGCTGGTGGTGACCAACTCGGTGGAGAGCCGCCCGCTCACCGTGGGGCTCGGCATCTTCTCGGCGCCGGAAACCGGCGTCAACTGGGCCACGGTAAGTGCCGCCACGCTGCTCAGCATCGCCCCGCTGCTGGTCGCCTTTCTGCTGTTCCAGCGTCAGTTCGTGCAGTCGTTTCTCAGGGCGGGGATTCGTTGATTGCGCCACTCCATGACTACACTCGGCATGAGTCCATCAGCAACGGAGGAGTGTCATGAGTCAGGGACGCACAGCCGAGAGTGGCAAGACAGCCCAGCTCTACCGCATGGTCATGGAGGAACACCTATGCCCCTTCGGCTTGAAGAGCAAGGATCTGCTGGAGCGCAAGGGGTTCGATGTCGAGGATCATCATTTGACCACGCGGCAGGAGACGGAAGCCTTCATGAATGAACATGGGGTGGAGACGACGCCCCAGGCCTTCATCGATGGCCGGCGTATCGGCGGTTACGACGAGTTGCGCGAGTATTTCGGGCTAGATTCGCCGGGCGAGGATGAGACCACCTACCAGCCGGTGATCGCCCTGTTTGCCACGGCGCTGCTGATGGGGTTCGCCGTGAGCTGGACCGCGACCGGTTCCTTGCTGAGCCCGCGGATGCCGGAGTACTTCGTGGCCATCGCGATGGCGCTGCTGGGGTTGCAGAAGCTCAAGGACGTGGAGAGCTTCAGTACCATGTTCCTCAATTACGATCTGCTGGCCCAGCGTCAGGTGCGCTATGGCTACGTCTATCCCTACGCCGAGACTCTGGCGGGCATCCTGATGCTGGCGGGCGCCCTGGTCTGGCTGGCCGCACCCGTGGCGCTGTTCATCGGCACGGTGGGCGCTGTCTCGGTGTTCAAGGCGGTCTATATCGACAAACGGGAACTCAAGTGTGCCTGCGTGGGCGGGGACAGTAATGTGCCGCTGGGTTTCGTCTCGCTGACCGAGAACCTGATCATGGTTGGCATGGGCATCTGGATGCCGTTGCGCATGTATCTCTTGTCATGACCGTGCCGCCACCTTCCGCCGCGTGACGGAACGCTATGTCCACGCCATGACCCGGCGAAGTCGTCACGGGACGGAGCACGAACCTCGGTCCTAAACAGTTAGCGGGTCATCTCGCAACGGGGCCAACACGCTGCGGTTGCGCCCTTCCCGCTTGGCCTGGTAGAGCGCCGCGTCGGCGAGCGTCAGCAGCATGGCGGGAGCCAAGGTCACGTGGGGACGCAGGGCGGCCGCCCCGATGCTCACGGTAATCACGCCCGAGCCTGCCTGGGGAATGGCGAGCGCCTCGATGCCGCGTCGGATGCGCTCGGCGGCGTGCAGGGCCGAAGCGGCCGACGTGTTAGGCAGCAACACGACGAACTCTTCACCGCCATAGCGCACCACCAGATCGACTTCCTGACGGACATAGTTCTGCATCTCCAGGGCAACCTGACGCAGGCAGGCGTCGCCCTGCAGGTGACCATAATGGTCGTTGTAGTTCTTGAAGCGGTCGATATCGATGACCAGCATGCCCAGCATGGTGTTCTCGGTGAGTGCCTCCTGCCAGCGATGCTCGAGCACGGCATCGAAATGGCGTCGGTTGGCGACGCCGGTCAAGGGGTCGGTGATCGATATCTTGGCCAGGGCCTGGTTGTCCTTCAGGGCGGCACTGTTCCTGAGTTGTTCACGTAACAACAGCAGGTAGGACTGCCGCTCACTGACTTCCATGCGGTAATTGGCCAACAGCGTGAAGACGGCGCTGGAAATGAACACGACAAAGGCATAGAGCTTTATCTCGGCTTCCATGGGCGCGTAATGGTAGACGAACAGCGTCATGATGATGCCGCTGATCAATGACGAAGCCACGGCGTGAAAGAAGCGCAGCGTGAAGACGATGTTGCCCATCACCAGGATCAGACCGAACGAGAAGGTATCGAGGAACGAATAGGTCGACTTCGACAGGAAGAAGATGAGGTTCGACAGCAACATTCCCACCACGATGGTGCTGGTCATGACCGCTTCGCGCATGGCCGGTGACAGCCCGCGCCTTACGAAGTAGAGCGCGGTGATGCCGAAGGGGGTCATCATGCCGAAGCGAATCCAGGCCGCCATCTGCAGCGACTCAGGTCGGAAGGCGTAGTCGTTGATCAAATAGAGATCGTAGATGACGAGGGCCACGATGCCGGCCAGATACAAGTGGCGGCTGCGGAGCTCCGAGGTATCGGATTCGAAGCGAGCCTCGACGATCGGGCTGAAACGCAAACCGTACCGGCGTCTGGCGAGGTCGGATTCCACGGCTTTCAGCAGGGTGTCGCTCACGCCATTCGCCCCCTCGCGCCATCTTTTACACGCTACTCTACCGAGGACTATCGACCGCATGACGACAAACTTTAGTTCATTTAACTTGAGTTAAATGAACTGCGACTCGCTCGGCCAGCGCGGCGACGTGCGGATCATCGGCCCCCAGGTTCTCCAGGGCCACGGCCAGATTGAAAAGATAGTCGCGGTTGGGACCGCTCGGGCCGCAAGCGGCAGCGATCTGGTGTGCCATGGCATCGAGCGGAGCGTCGCCGAGAAAGGCGGCATTGTCCTCGGTGGCCAGGTAGATCAACCCCTCGGCGTGGCTGCCGTCCGGAAAGTGCAGGGTCGCGAGCTCGCGCAGGTAGCCGTTCTTCTCGCGAATATCCAACTGTTTCAGGATCTCGGCATCGATGCGATAGGCCATGCCCTGGCAGATGGTATCAGGTGACTCGACCAGCGTGACCACGCGTCCCGGTGCCTCCGGCGTGCCGCGATGATCGTGCGAGCCCTGCCAGAAGCGCCGCGCCCAGCCTTCGACATGGGCGGGGCGGCGTTCGTGGTAGTCGAACTCGGCCTTCCAGATCAGCGAGCCATAGCCGAACAGCCATATCGTCTCGTCGGGATCGAAGAAGATCCGTTCGCGATTGAGGTGCGTGGTGTCGTGGGTCATGACGGACTCGGTGTCTTGCGTAGCAGGGGTTGGGTCAGGGTCTGGGCCATGATCACGCCGGCGAGCACCAGCAGTCCGCCGACCAGGTGGAACAGGGCGATGCGCTCACCGAGGAAGAGCATGGCGATCAGGGCGCTGAACAGCGGCATCAGGTTAATGAAGATGCTGGCCTGACTGGCGCCGATCTGGCGGATGGCGCGCATCCACAGGAAGGTCGTCACGATCGAGGCGGGGATGCCGGCGTAGAGGATCAGCCAAACGTTTTGATCGTCGACCGGGGTCATCGGCCCCAGCAGGTAAGGGGGTAGCAGGAACAGCACGGCGAACACCACCTGGGCGTAGAGCACCACCCAAGGCGGCAGGCCCAGCGGCCAGCGCTTGAGCATCACGCCATAAAGCGCGTAGCAGGTAGCGGCCACCACCATCAGCAGATCGCCAAGGGCCACCTGAAGATCCAGCAGCGCGAGCGGGTCGCCCCGTCCCAGCAGCACCAGCACCCCGAACAGCGCGAGTAGGCCGCCGAGCGTGCCGCCGCGGCTGGGCGCCTCACGCAGGATCAAGGCGCTGAGCAGTACCGTCAGCAATGGCACCATGGCCGCCAGAATGCCCATGTTGGTGGCCGTGGTGGTCTCGGCGGCCACGTAGGCAAGCCCTTGCCAGAGCCCCATGCCGAGCAGCCCCAGTACGGCCAGCTTGGGCCATTCGCGGCGTAGCGTCTGGCGGTGGCGCCAGGCGGCTGGCAGTACGAAAGGGGTCAGCACGGCCAACGCCAGTACCCAGCGCAAGAAAGCGATGCTGCTGGGGGCGATCGTTCCCACGGTGAGCTGGTTGATGGTCATGTTGCCCGACCAGATCAGCACGGCTCCCAGGGGCGGCAAGAAGTAGAGCAGCGACATGGCGACCTCATAAGCACGAAGAAGCCCCGCTGGCATCGGGGCTTGCAAAGGCTACATGATATCGAGCCGCTGCGGCGCTGCAAACGATAAGGAGACTAACGGAAGCCGCGAAAGCGGTTTTTGCCCGCGAAGCCTGCCGGTGCGCGATTCACGCCTATGCTGATAGGCGACCGAACGATTCTGTCAGGCAGACACGATGTAAGTGCCGAGGTGACGCCATGGAAGTACGACACTACGGATGGATGCTGTGTGCCGCTCTGGTGCTGGCCGGCTGCGATAACGAGGAGCCGGATGCGGCGCCGAATGACGAGCCGGCGCTCCAGGATGCCGTTGCGTATGTGGGACGCTGGGCCGCCGAGCCGGCCTGGTGTGCGCGGGGCGGCGAAGAGCGAGCGATCATTCTCTCCCCATCGCGCTTCGAGGGGTACGAAAACATCTGCGAGATGGAAGCGACGCAGGAGTCCGAGGACGAGTGGACGGCGCAGCTCGAATGCTCGGGTGAAGGGACGGAGAGCAGCGAGCGGATTCGTCTGCAGCTCGAAGATCATGAGGCGATGACGCTGACCTGGCTCGACCGCGACGATGCCCAGGTGTCGCTCATGCGCTGTCCCCTGGACGAATGATGGAGAGACAGCCGTGTCGGCAGGACGGTCAGCGCAGTTGGCTGTCCTTGCTGCCACGCCGGTTGTAGCCGCTGTAGGCCGTGCGCTGCTCGTCGCGCTCGCTCTGGCAGGCGACGCACAAGCGCACGCCGGGCATGGCCTCGCGACGCGCCTGGGGAATCGGTTCGCCGCACTCCTCGCAGTGCGTCAGGCTCTCGCCCCGGGGCAACTCGCTGCGCGCCCGCTGCAGTGCATCCTCGACGGTGCTGTCGATCTGCTCTTGCACCGCCCCGTCTCTCGACCAGCCACCCGCCATGATTCCCTCCTGCGGCGCCCCTGGCGCCGGTTGTCCCGCCGATTCCTCAAGTTTGGGAGACGAAACCGGGACGCGCCAGCAAGAGGCCCCACCGAGGTGGGGCCATCCTGGTGAATGGACCGGCGCCGCTGCCGAGAATCAACGTGCGGGTTGGGCCTCGGGAAGGACGTTGTCCTCCACGACACTGCCCGCCACGGCATGGCCCGGAATGGTCGCCAGGGTGCCCTCCTCGCTGGCCTGGGCCAGGAAGCGTAGATGGCGCTGGTACTCGTTGAGTACGTCATGCACGACTTGGAGACGCGTGTAGCCGTTGAGATCCTGGCCCAGACCGCCTTCGGCGAGATGAACATCGAGGCGCAGGTAATAGTCGTCATCCGCAGGCAGGAAACTCGGAGGCTGCAGTCGTGTGGGCTGGATGCCATAGATGAAGCTGGGGGCGCCGTCGAAATCGACCTGCAGGGTAGGGAAGAGCAGTTGAGTGCCGTCGACCTGCTGTTCGGTGACGGTGGCATGCTGGCCTCGTCGGGTCAGCTCCTCGGCCAGCTCGACGAGTGCCGGGCGAATGGCGTGGCGCAACGTGGCCTCGGCGCCATTCCGGGTAGTGGCGTCCAGGGTACGGTCGAGGCGCTCGCGCCAGTCGCTGCTGGCCACGCCGTTGACTGTCACCTGATGGCGGGCATCGGCCTTGCCGGTCTCGACCTTCAAAGAGCGGTACATGCCGAACATGGTCAGGAAGATGATGGCCGAAAATGGCAGGGCGGTGATTACCACAGCGCTCTGCAGGGTGCGCAGACCGCCGGCCATCAATAGCGCCAGGGTGATAAGGCCGATGATGGCGGACCAGAAGATTCGCAGCCGGGCGGGGGCATCGTGGTTCACGTCGCGCAGCACGTAGGTGAAATTGGACAGCACCAAGGCGCCCGAATCGGCCGAGGTGACGAAGAAGACGATGCTCAGCACCAACACGACAGTGGCGGTGACGCCGACCAGGGGCAGCTGCTCGAGGAAGGTGTAGATGGTGGCCGGCGGTTGGTTCAGGGCTTGCTCGCCGAGCACCACCAGGCCCTGATCGACCATGTCGATGCCGCTGTTGCCGAACACGGACATCATCACCATCACGAAGATCAACGGGATGAACAGGGCACCGGCGACGAATTCGCGGATGGTGCGTCCGCGGGAGATGCGGGCCAGGAACAGACCGACGAACGGCGCCCAGGCGATCCACCAGCCCCAGAAGAACACCGTCCAGCCGCTGAACCAGCCTTGCGCCTCGGGCGCATAGGCATAGGTGTCGAAGCTTTTGCCGGCAAGCGCGACCAGATAGTCGCCGGTATTCATGATCAGGGCATTGAGCAGCTTGAGCGTATCGCCCTGGAGCAGCACGAACAGCACGAGGCCGGCGACCAGTAACAGGTTGAGTTCCGATAGCCGACGGATGCCACGCTTGACGCCACTCACCACCGACAGGGTGGCCAGGGTCACCACCAGCAGGATCAGCATGACCTGGGCGGGTAGCCCCTCCGGTATGCCGAACAGGTAGGTCAGCCCGTAATTCATCTGCATCACGCCGATCCCCAGCGCGGTAGCGATGCCGAACACAGTAGCGAGCACGGCCGTTATGTCCACGGCATCGCCGATGGGGCCGTAGATGCGCTTGCCCAGCAGCGGATAGAGCGTCGAGCGAATCGCCAGCGGTAGCCGGTGGCGGTAGCTGAAATAGGCCAGGGCCATGCCCATCAGCACATACAGCCCCCAGCCGGAAATGCCCCAGTGCATGAAGGTCTGCACGATGGCCGCGCGCTGGGCCTCGGCAGTGCCGCCTTCGCCGAGTGGCGGATTCAGGTAGTGCGTCAGCGGTTCGGAAACCACGAAGAACAGGATGGCACCGCCAAGCCCGGCGGCGAACAGCATGGCCGACCACGACAGCAGCGTGAACTCCGGGCGCGAATGATCGGGACCCAGGCGGATCTTGCCGAATCGCGAGAAGCCGATCATGACCACGAAGACCAGGTAGGCGACGACCGCCAGCATGTAGTACCAGCCGAAGGTATTGCCGATCCAGTCCAGACCGGCATTGAAGAATGCCGTGGCGTGATCGGTGAAGGCGATGGCATAGATCAAAAAGATCAAGATACCAGCCACCGAGCCGTGGAAGACGGCCGAGTTGAGCCGGTTGCTCGACTCGGGGGCGGGATATGGATGTGTCATGGGGAGAACCTCTCGTATTGTTATTGCTATCGGTTTCGTGGTGTCGAGCACTTTCCTTGTCGTTCTTGACAGGGCCGGCGCGCTGTCGGAGCGCCGGCCCTGCCTGGCCTGGGCCAGGTGCGTTGCGTCCCGCTCGCCACATGCGGGAAATAGCGAACGGCAAACCGTCAGAGTGATCGCCGAGTGGCGTCACGATCCAGGCTATGCGCCCGAGACCACCGGGAAGCGCGCGCGCCGCTCGAGATCGTCCAGGTCGATGTTGTTGCGCATGTACTGGGTGCTGGCATCGAACATCGGCTGGTGATCCCAGGCCGTGACCTTACCCTGCTTGAGCGCCCGCGATACCAGCTTGCGGCGTCGCTGGCTGGCGATCACCTCGTCGTGCATCCGCCCGTAGTCCCAGCGGCTGGCGACTTCGTCGCGGAACTGCTTGCACAGATCGAGATGGGCGGGGTCCTCGGCCAGGTTGTTGAGTTCCAGCGGGTCGGCCTCGAGGTCGTACAGCTGGTCGGGGTCGGGCGCGGTGTGTACGAACTTGTAGCGGCCGCGGCGGATCATCAGCAGCGGGGCGATGGCACCTTCGCCGAGGTATTCGCCGATCACCTCGTCATGGCCGCCATTGCCGGTCAGGTGTGGCAACAGGCTGCGACCGTCGATAGGCACGGCGTATTCCGGCGCCTCGCCGTGATGGGCAAGCTCGGCAAAGGTCGGTAGCAGGTCCATGGTCGACACCGACTCGCGTACCCGACCCGGGGAGAAGCGGTCGGGAGCGTGGATGATCATCGGTACGCGAGCCGAACCCTCGAACCAGCTCATCTTGTACCAGAGCCCGCGCTCGCCGAGCATGTCGCCGTGGTCGCCCGAGAATACGATGATGGTGTCTTCGTCGAGACCGGCTTCTTCCAGAGTCTTCAGCACGGCGCCGATCTGGTCGTCGACGTAGCTGAGCGCCCCGTAGTAGGCATGGCGCGCGTTGCGGATCTGCTCGTCGCTGACGGTATCCTCGTCGAGCTGATAGACGTGACGCAGGCGCTTGGAGTGCGGATCCATCAGTTCGCGCGAGTAGGGCACGCGCGGCATGTCGATGGCGTCGTGGTCGTAGCGGTCCCAGTACTCCTGCGCGATGGTATAGGGATCGTGCGGGTGGGTCAGGGACACGGTGAGGCAGAAGGGGCGCTGCTCGCCGTTGCGCGCATAGTCGTAGAGGAAACGCTTGGCGCGAAAGGTGACCTCGTCGTCAAAGTCGATCTGGTTGGAGCGGACACAGGGGCCGGCCTGAATCACCGATGACATGTTGTGGTAGTAGCTCGGCCGGGTGTCGAAATTCTCCCAATCGACGAACCAGCCGTAGTCGGCCGGGTAGATATCGGTGGTCAGGCGCTCCTCGAAGCCGTGCAACTGGTCCGGCCCGCAGAAGTGCATCTTGCCCGACAGGGCGGTGTAGTAGCCGGCATCGCGCAGGTAGTGGGCGAAGGTTGGTATGTCGGCGGCGAACTCGGCGGCGTTGTCGTAGCCACCGATGCGCGAAGGCAGCTGGCCGGCCATCAGCGTGAAGCGTGACGGCGCGCAAAGCGGGCTGTTGCAGTAGGCTGAATCGAAGACCACCCCTTCGGCGGCCAGGCGCGACAGGTGCGGCGTCTTGACCAGCGGGTGGCCGTAGAAGGGCAGCGCCGACGCCGTCATCTGATCGGCCATCAGGAATAGAATATTGGGTTGCTTGCGGGTCATGGGGCCTCTCTCTTGCTTGTCGCTGGGCGCTGGGATTGCATATTCGGGCGAGCTGCGATAGCTCTCCTCACAGTCTCTCTGCTAATTTGAGGGCCTGTAAACTCGCTAAATTTTTATGGGAGGCATTAGTTTATCTAATGTCGTGGATAGCTAAGTCGGCGTCGCCCAACGGCCTGCGGGTATTCGAGGCGGCCGCTAGGCACCTGAGCTTCACCGCCGCGGCACGTGAGCTGCGCTCGACCCAGTCGGCCGTCAGCCAGCAGATTCGCGCCCTCGAAGAGCAGCTCGACCTGCCGCTCTTCGAGCGCATCTACCGGGGCGTGAAGCTGACCGAAGCGGGGCATGCATTGTTTGTCAGCGTGCAGGAGGGTTTCGCGACCATCGATCGCACCATCGAACGGCTCCAGCACAAGCATCGCCATCCGCACGTGAACATCCTGACCGACTTCTCGTTCGCCGCTTACTGGCTGATGCCGCGGCTGCCGCGTTTCCGTGAGCGCTATCCGCATGTCGACGTGCGTATCGTCACCAATCAGGGCGTGCTCGACTGGCGCACCCAAGAGGTCGACGTAGCGATCGTGTTCTGCGACGAGCGCATTCTCGCCGGTGGCGTTCCTCTGCTGTTCCGTGAAGACGTCTTTCCAGTGTGCAGCCCGGGATTCCTGCAGCAGCACGGGCCGATCACGGATCTCCAGGCACTCAGCCGGGCACCGCTACTGACGCTGACCGCCGACCAGGGCCAGCGATGGCTGGACTGGCCGAGCTACTTCGAACAGCTGGGTGGAATGGCCTATCCCGAATCGTCGGAGTTGACCTTCAACAACTACACCCTGCTGATCCAGGCGGCGATCGCTGGGCAGGGCATCGGGATGGGCTGGCGTGGCCTGGTCGACGACATGCTGGAGAGCGGCATGCTGGTCGGCCTGCACGACCTGCGCTTATGTTCGTCGCGGGGCTATGGAGTGATCGATGCACGACCGGACTCTTCCGGCGAAGCCAAGCGGGTGTTGCAGGAGTGGGTAATGGAATGCGCGACACCGGAGCAAGATACGTGAGAAAGCCGGCAGGAGGATATGCCGGGCGCAGTGAACGTACGCCCGGCACGGACACACTAGACGCCGAGAATCTCCTTGGCCTTGTTCAGGGCCTCTACCGACTGGTCGTGATTGCCGTCGCTGTGATGCTGCTCCCCCTGCTCGCGCAGGTCGCGCACTTGGGAAAGCTCGTCCTCGCTGAGTTGGGAAACCTTCTCCTCGTTCTCCAGCGCTTCGTCGACGTCGGACATCAATGATGGACACATATGCGCCCAGGCGGGCGCGATGAAGGCCATCAGTACCAATGCGGCAAAGAGTTTCTTGATCATGGTGGGTTCCTCACGTGGGGCGCAGCCCCGTCAGCGCTCTCCCGGGCCGGCCCTGATGAATGCACTAGTCTCAGGCGCCTCGCCATTGTCTGCACGGCCGTGAAGGGGCAGTGACGCGCAGGGCAACGGTCTGGCGCTGACAGTATAGATGCCGTTGGCGGTTCACACCGAAACGACAGCGTCCCGGCAGGTGTGAGCCGGCGGGGCGCCAGTGGAACGTACAGCTTGACTCATATAAGCTGGTTGGAATTCTAAGTCATTATTTATATTAGAAAAGAGGGAGTGGCTCATGAGTGACCCGACTGACCCGGAGTCGCATTACGCGACTAGCGACATGCAAACGGACTACACCGTTGGTCAGGACAATATCGAAGGGCGGCTGGGGCCCATCGGTTTCGATATACACAACCGGGTCTTCGTCGTATCGGCTCTCGCTTCAGTGGTTTTCATTGTTCTGACCCTGCTGTTTCCGGAGCGGGCGGGGAGCGTCTTTCAGTCCATTGTCGGCTTCGCTACCGGGACGCTGGACTGGTATTTCATGCTGTTGGTGGATTTCTTCATCCTGTTCTGTATCGCGCTCGTCGTCCTGCCCTATGGCTCGGTCAGGCTGGGCGGACCCGATGCCCGCCCGGAGCACAGCTACCTGTCCTGGTTTGCGATGCTGTTCACCGCTGGCATCGGTATCGGGTTGCTGTTCTTCAGCGTGCTGGAGCCGGTCTATCATGCCAACGTCTCCTTGCCGCTGGGCATCCCTTCTCCTTTCGGGGCCGATGGTGAACTGAACCCGGAGGCCATTCCGGAGGCTAGCGCTCTGGGCCTTGCCGGCACCTTTCTCCATTGGGGCATTCATGGGTGGGCCGTCTATGTGGTCATGGCATTGGCGCTAGCCCTCTTTACCTATAACAAGGGGTTGCCGTTCTCCATTCGTTCGACGTTTTTCCCGATCCTGGGCGAGCGCGTCTGGGGCTGGTGGGGGCACGTGATCGATATTCTGGCGGTGTTCTCCACTCTGTTCGGGCTGGCCACGGCACTCGGGCTCGGGGCACAGCAGGCCAATGCGGGGATGAATTTCGTCTTTGGCCTGGAGGTCAGTACCACCGCTCAGGTTATCGTCATCCTCTTGGTGACGGCGGTGGCGCTGGTATCGGTCTGGCGCGGGCTCGAGGGTGGCGTGAAGAAGCTCTCCGAGATCAACATGATCGTGGCCGTGCTGTTCTTCTTTTTCGTGCTGTTCGCGGGCCCGACCCTGGTGGCGCTGAACGGGTTCTGGACGGGGCTTGCGACCTACGTGAAGGAGTTCGTCGCGCTGTCGGCACCCTTTGGTCGTGAAGATGACGCCTACCGGCAGGCATGGACGATCTTCTACTGGGCCTGGTGGGTCAGTTGGGCACCGTTCGTCGGCATGTTCATCGCCCGGGTGTCGCGGGGGCGCACGGTTCGTGAATTCGTCATCTGCGTGCTGTTGATTCCCAGCCTGTTCATCTTCATCTGGATGGGCGTCTTCGGCGGCATCGCTCTCGAGCAGCTTTATGCCGACCCCGACAACAGCCTGGTCAAGGATTACGTGATCGATAACTACAATCCCGAACTGTCGCTGTTCGGCATGCTTAATGAGCTGCCGTTGACCGGCTTGATGTCGTCCATCGGCATCGTGCTGGCGCTGGTATTCTTCGTCACCTCGTCGGATTCCGGTTCCCTGGTGATCGACACCATCACGGCCGGCGGCAAGATCGACGCGCCCCGGCCGCAGCGGATGTTCTGGGCAACCGTGGAGGGATTGGTCGCCATCGTGCTGCTTCTTGGCGGCGGCCTGGCGGCGCTGCAGGCCGGGGTGACGGCGACGGCGATTCCGTTCTCCATCGTGATGCTGTTGATGTGCTACTCCATCATCAAGGCGCTGAACGGCGAGCTGCGCCGTAAGCTGCCCTGAGTGTCGCTGGCTGCATCGGAGCCGTGAACTGGCGGAGAACGGTCGGGGCTTCCCCTGACTGAATACGGTCAGCGCAATACGCCCTGCGGTTGACCAGCAGGGCGCTTGCCCGGCAGGGCGGAGGAGATCAGCCGAGGGCGGCGATACCGGCGCGGGCGATCTGCACGTCCTGGTCGGGCTTGACGCCCGACACCCCGACGGTACCCGCGACTTCGCTGTCGACCAGCACCGGTACCCCCCCGGATAGCAGGCCCTGCAAGGGGGCCGAGAGGAAGGCGTTGCGGCCGCCGTTGATCATCTCTTCGAAGACCTGAGTCTCCTTGCGGCCGAGTGCGGCGCTGCGCGCTTTCTGCGTGGCGACGTCCGGCGTCATCGGGGCCGCCCCATCGAGGCGGCGCAGGCCGAGCAGGTGGCCGCCGTCGTCGGCCACGGCGATGGTCACCGCCCAGCCGTTGGCCTCGGCTTCCTGCTGGGCGGCATCGAGAATGGCATTTACATCGGTCAGGGTGAGTACGGGCTTGGTTTTCATGCAGCTCTCCTTGTTTAGTATTGGGCTACGGGCTACGGGCTACGGGCTACGGGCTACGGGCTACGGGCTACGGGCTACGGGCTACGGGCTACGGGCTACGGGCTACGGGCTACGGGCTACGGGCCGCTCGCAGCACGAACCTCGCTGCTCGTGACGGGTTTCAAAGCCTCGTCGACGATCTCGATCCAGTGTCTTACGGGTGTACGCCCCGCGCCGTTGAGATGGGTCTGGCAACCGATGTTGGCGGTGACGATCGTCTCGGGGTTGCCGGCTTCCAGGTTGTTGAGCTTGTTGTCGCGCAGCTGCGTGGCGAGCTCCGGCTGGGTGATCGAGTAGGTGCCCGCCGAACCACAGCAGAGGTGGGCATCGGCCACCGGGGTCAGGGTGAAGCCGAGCTTGACCAGCATACCCTCCACCGCGCCGCCGAGCCTCTGGGCGTGCTGCAGGGTGCAGGGGCAATGGAAAGCCAGCCGGCGGCCGGCGTCGATCTCGAGCCCTTTCAGGTCCTCGTCGCGTAGCACCTCGACCAGATCCTTGGCCAGTTCGCTCACACGCTTCGCTTGCTCGGTATAGGCCGGATCGTCCGCGAGGATTTCGGCGTACTCCTTGACGAAGGCGCCGCAGCCGCTGGCCGTTTGCACGATCGCCTCGGCCCCGGCCTCGACGTGCGGCCACCAGGCGTCGATGTTGGCCCGCGCCCGGGCGCGGCCGTCGTCCTGGGCGTTGAGGTGGAAGTCGATGGCGCCGCAGCAGCCGGCTTCGGCCACCGGTGTGAGGCCGATGCCCAGGCGGTCGAGCACCCGCGCCGTGGCGGCGTTGGTATTGGGCGAGAGTCCCGGCTGCACGCAGCCTTCGAGGATCAGCATCTGCCGTTCGTGACGTTTGTAATCGGGGCGCGCACCGGCATCCACCGGCGCGGGCGGCAGCTTGTCCTTGAGCTTGCCGGGTACCAGCGGGCGGAAGGTCTGGCCCAGCTTGAGCAGTGCCTGGAAGCGCTTGGGCTCAACCAGTGCCTTGCGCAGGGCGTAGCGCTGGGCGCGGTCGGCGGCGCTGCGTGGCACGCGGCGCTCGATCTCGGCGCGGCCGATGTCGAGCAGCTTGTGATACTCCACGCCCGACGGGCAGGTGGTTTCGCAGTTGCGGCAGGTCAGGCAGCGGTCCAGGTGCAGGCGGGTCTGTGCGGTGACGTTCTCGTTGTCATCCGGATTCTCCAGCATCTGCTTCATCAGGTAGATGCGCCCGCGGGGGCCGTCCCGCTCGTCGCCCAGCAGCTGGTAGGTGGGGCAGGTGGCGTTGCAGAAGCCGCAGTGCACGCAGCTGCGCAGGACGCGGTCGGCCTCCTGGATGTGCGGCTGCTTGAGGGCTTCCTCGGTGAAGTGCGTCTGCATGTTAGAAATCCTGTGCGTCTCAGAACGCCGCGTAGAGTCGGCCGCGGTTGAATATTCCCTTGGGGTCGAGCTGGGCCTTGAGGTTGCGGTGATACTTCGTGACCACCTCGGGCAGCGGCGTGAAGGGCTCGATGGCGGCCGGGCGGGGGCCGTAGCAGGTGGCGTGGCCGCCGGCGGCCTGGCAGGCCTGGCGCACGGTCTCGGCATTCAGTTCGGTGCGCAGCCAGCGCTGGGCACCGGCCCAGTCGTGAATCATCAGACTCTCATCGACATCGGGCAGGTCCAGCGTCGGCGCGCGGTGGGGCAGCGAGAGTCGCCACAGCGGCGCCTCTCCCTCGCTGAAGAAGGCCAGGCGCTGGTCACGCAGGGCGCTCCAGAAGGCATTGTCGAGCTCGTCGCCACCGATGCGAGCGCGGGTGGCGGCCACCGAGCTGGGGCCGCCTTCCAGGCGCAGATGCAGGGCTCCGTCGAGCCATGCCGCGGCGCTGATCGGCAGCGGCTCGCGGCCCCACTCGACCAGACGCAGGCGGGCCTCGTCGAGTGGCAGCGACAAGCGCAGGCTGCGGGTCGCGCCGGGAGTCGGCAGCACCTTGAACGAAACCTCGGTGATCAGCCCCAGGGTGCCCTGGGCGCCCACCATCAGCCGCGACAGGTCGTAGCCGGCCACGTTCTTCATCACCTCGCCGCCGAAGCGCTGCTCGATGCCCTCGTGGTTGATCACCCGTGTGCCGAGCACGAAGTCGCGCACGCTGCCGGCCCAGGGGCGCCGCGGGCCGGAGAGGCCGGTGGCGACCATGCCGCCCACGGTGCTCGCCTCGCCATAGCGCGGCGGCTCGAAGGGCAGCATCTGGCCATGCTCGGCGAGCGCCGCCTCAAGCTCGGCCAGCGGCGTGCCGGCGCGTACCGAGACCACCAGCTCCACCGGGTCGTAGAAGGTGATGCCGCGATGCTCGCGGACGGAGAGCACGCTGCCTTCCACCTCGCGGCCGTAGAAGCCGCGCGTGTCGCCGCCGGCGATGCGCAGCGGCGTGGCGTCGGCGCTGGCCTGGCGGACGCGCTCGGCCAGGGCCGCGCCGGCATCCTGCTCGTGGGGAGTCGTTGCGTTTGTCATGGTCGCTCCGTTCAGCCCTGCTGTGCGGTGTCGGCGGCCGCGCTCTTGATGGTGCGGAATTCCGAACAGCGCGCCGGGGTGGGGATGTTCTTGCCAGGGTTGAGCAGGTCGCGGGGATCGAAGGCGGCCTTGGCGGCGCGGAAGGTGGCCAGCTCGTCGGGGCGGAACTGAGCGCACATCTGGTTGATTTTCTCGCGGCCGACGCCGTGCTCACCGGTAATGGTGCCGCCGACCCGAACGCACAGCTCGAGGATCTCGCCGCCTAGCGCCTCGGCCACGGCCAGCTCGCCCTCGCGGTTGGCGTCGAACAGGATCAGCGGGTGCATGTTGCCGTCGCCGGCGTGGAATACGTTGGCCACGCGCAGGCCATAGCGCTGTGACAGCTCGGCGATGCCCTTGAGCACACGGGCCAGCTCGCGGCGCGGGATGGTGCCGTCCATGCAGTAGTAGTCGGGCGACATGCGCCCCACCGCGGGAAAGGCGTTCTTGCGCCCGGCCCAGAACTTGGCGCGCTCGGCGTCGTCGCGAGCCTGCTGGATGCCGGTGGCACCGGCCTTCTCGAGCACGCGCCGCACGGTCTCGCAGTCATCGTCGACGTCGGCCTCGACGCCGTCGAGTTCGCACAGCAGGATCGCTTCGGCTTCCACCGGGTAGCCGGCGCCGATGAAATCCTCGGCGGCGACGATGGCGAGCTTGTCCATCATCTCCAGCCCGCCGGGGATGATGCCGGCCTCGATGATGGCGCCCACCGCGTTGCCGGCCTTCTCCACGTCGTCGAAGCTCGCCATCAGCACCTTGGCAACCTCGGGCTTGGGCAGCAGCTTGACGGTGATCTCGGTGACCACGCCGAGCATGCCCTCGGAGCCGTTGAACAGCGCCAGCAGGTCGAAGCCGGGGGCGTCCAGCGCGTCGCTGCCCAGCGTCATGCGCTCGCCCTCGATGGTCAGCACCTCCACCTTGACCACGTTGTGCACGGTGAGACCGTACTTCAGGCAGTGCACGCCGCCGGCGTTCTCGGCCACGTTGCCGCCGATCGAGCAGGCGATCTGCGACGAGGGATCCGGCGCGTAGTAGAGACCGTAGGGCGAGGCTGCCTCGGAAATCGCCAGATTGCGCACGCCGGGCTCGACCCGGGCGATGCGCGCCTCGGGATCGATTTCGAGAATGCGCGAGAAGCGCGACATCACCAGCAGCACGCCGTGGGTGAGCGGCAGCGCACCGGCGGAGAGTCCGGTGCCGGCACCGCGGGTCACCACCGGCACGCCGAGGCGATGGCACTCCTTGAGCAGCCGTTCGACCTGCGCCATCGAGTCGGGCAGCGCGACCAGCAGCGGCAGGGTGCGGTAGACCGAAAGGCCGTCACACTCGAAGGGACGCATATCCTCTTCGCGGTGCAGCAGGGTCAAGTCGGGGATGGCCTGGCGGAGCGTGTCGCGGATGGCAGCCTTGTCCAGCTTCGGTACTGGGCCGTCGAGTCGTTCGTCGTAGAGAATGTCCATGAAACGCCTCGTGGGTGTCGTGGCGGCAAGGGAGTCTATTGGCTGCCAATCTGCGCGACCTTCGGTTCGTTGTCCAGCCTTTGGTACACTGGTATGACCAGTTTGATGAGTGATTATGGAAAATATTTTCAAGTTACATCATGGGCCGCTCGAGGCCACCGGGTCAATCCGATTCGGCCGACCGATGCCCAGGAGACGTCAATGGCGCGTGAGGAACTGACATTGCCGGCCCGTACGCCCGATTCGGTCGCGGCCAACCTCGAGCAACTCATTCTCGACGGCGTGTTCCGCCCGGGACAGCTGCTGCCTTCCGAGCGACGCCTGTGCGAGCGCCTCGGCGTTTCGCGGACTTCATTGCGCGAGGGCCTGCGGGTGCTACGCAGCAAAGGCATCATCGTCACCCGGCAGGGGCAGGGCTCGGTGGTGGCGGCACTGGTGCCGGGGCGCGACGATAGCCCGCTGATGCACCTGTTTCGCGACCACCCACGGACCCTGTTCGATCTGCTCGAGGTGCGCTCACTGCTCGAGGGCGAGTCGGCCAGGCTGGCCGCAGAGCGCGCCACGCCGGCCGACCGCGTGCTTATTCAGCGTCGTTACGAAGCCATGGCCGAGTACGTCGAGCGAGTCGAGATCGATGTGGAGCAGCTGGCGCACCTCGATCACGCCTTTCACCTGGCGATCTGCCAGGCTTCGCACAACCCGGTGCTGGTCCACACGCTGCAATCGCTGACCGATCTGCTGCTGCGCTCGGTGTTCGCCTCGGTGAAAAACCTCTATCACCGCGAGGCGCCGCGCCGGATGATCAACCGGCAACATGCGCGACTGTATCGGGCCGTGATGGAGGGCAGGCCGCAGGTCGCACGGCGTGCGGCGGTGGAGCACCTTACCGGTATCGGCGAGCAGTTGCGCGAGATCGAGGCGGAGGATCAGCGCCTCGAGCGCTCGGCGATGCGGCTCGGAGTATGGGAATAGACGTCAGGCGTTGACCGCATTGAGCGCGTGTTCATCCTCGATCACGCCGGCGAGCGAGGCGACTTCGAGTTTATTGCAAAGGTGATCGCGGAGTATCTGCCCCAATCGTTTACCATCTCGCGCCTCGAGGGCAATGATCATGTGCTCGTGGTCCTGCACGGCCCTGCGCCAATAGTCGTCGGTCATCTTCTTCGAGTAGCGGACCCGCTTTACGCGTTGACTGAGGTTGCTGTACATCTCCTGCAGTACCTCGTTTGCCGAGGCGGCCAGGATCCCCTCATGGATCTTCTGGTTGACCTGGAAGTAGTCCGGCAGGTTGCGGTCGCGGTAGTGCCGGAGCATCTCGTCATGCAGCGCACGAATGGCCTTGATGCCCTCGTCGCTGATGTTCTGGCAGGCGAGTTCGCCGGACAACCCCTCGAGAGCCCCCATTAGATCGTAGGTATCCTTCACCATCTTCAGCGTCAGGCGCATGACCCTGGCCCCGCGATTGGGCAGCAGCTCGATCAGGCCCTCGGAGGCGAGAACCTTCAGCGCTTCCCGTAGCGGCGTACGGGACACTCCGAAGCGCTCGCAGAGCTGCTTTTCCGATATGCGCTCTCCCGGTGCGAGATCTCCCTGCTCGATGAGTTCCCGGACGCGGTCGGCCACTTCCAGATAAAGGCTGCGATGCTGGATTTTGCTCATGGCATGAATTCCTAGAGGCAATAGCGTCCCGATGGTTCCGGCCGGCGTTCCCGCCGCGTCGCCGGGCCTTGATTCATCTCGGCGGAAACGGGTCCGACTGGCATTCTTTCACAGAAGATATTATGAATTCAAAATTCAACTAATATCTACTACCTGCCCATAATAAGGAGTCTCCCATGGCCGGCAAAGTCTTCCGCAGTCAGTTTCAGCTTGGTCGTTCCCAGGCCAGAGCCATCCTCGACGGGGCTTTCGCCAAGGCGCGCGATGCCTCGATGGAGCCTCTTACCGTGGTGGTGATCGACGGTGGCGGTCACGTTGTCGCCGCCGAGCGCGAGGACGGCTGTGCACCGCTGCGCTTCCCCGTGGCTCAGGGCAAGGCCTTCGCCGCCCTGGGCAATGGCGCCTCGAGCGGCGTGGTCGGGGCCCGCAATACGGAGCGACCGGCCTTCCTCGCCAGCGTAGCTGCCGTCTCGAATGGCCGCTTCGTTCCGGTCCCGGGAGGCGTGCTGATCCTCGACGGTGAATCCCGTGTCATCGGCGCCGTGGGCGCCAGCGGCGCATCCTCGGCTGAGGATGAGACCGCCGCTATCGCCGGTATCGAGGCGGCGGGACTGACCTGGGGGTTGGAGCCCACTTGAGCCGGCGAAGTCAGCGGTCGCAACGATTGATCGACCAAAGTTTAATACCGAATAATGAATTTTGAATTCAAATTGAATTGATGACGGTCGGACCCACCGAGCCGTTGGATGGCCGAGGATGCTCGGGCCGTCGGGATATCTCCCGCGGCCCTGCAGGAGCCGCCATGGCCAGGAGACTGCCCTCGAAAGAATGTCACGTCCGGGCAGCACGCCTACAACAACAAGTCAGCTGGAGTATCCGATGAAGATGATCAAAACGGCATTCGTGACCACCGCCCTGGCGCTGAGCCTTACGCCAGGGCTTGGTATGGCCCAAACCGAATTGCAGTTCGGTCACGTGGGAAATCCCGGTTCGCTGTTCGATGCTTCCGCCAATGAGTTCGCCGAGCGGGCCAATGAGCGTCTAGGCGATGACTACAGGGTGGAGGTCTACGGATCGAGCCAGCTCGGTGGCGACGATTCCATGATGCAGAAGCTCAAGCTCGGCCAGCTCACCTTCACCTTGCCTTCCACCGTGATGTCCTCGGTGGTCGATGAATTTGGCCTGTTCGAGATGCCCTACCTGATCAAGGATCGGGAGCACATGAAGCGGGTCATCGACGAGGTCATCGAATCCGATCTCTATCCGCTGGTGGAGGAGGAGGGCTACAAGATTCTCGCCGTGTGGGAGAACGGTTTCCGTCAGATCACCAACAACGAGCGGCCCATCCAGACGCCCGAGGACCTGGAGGGCCTGAAGCTGCGTACGCCGAAGGGCGCCTGGCGGGTACGCATGTTCGAGGAGTACGGCGCCAACCCCTCCCCCATGGCGCTCTCGGAGGTCTTCACGGCGCTGCAGACCGGCACCATGGACGGCCAGGAGAATCCTCTGGTGCAGATCCACTCCCAGAAGTTTCAGGAAGTCCAGGACTACCTGTCCATGACCAACCACGTCTACACGCCCGCGTACGTGGTGGTTTCCAAGCGCCATTGGGAGGATCTTCCGGAAGACGTTCGCAATATCCTCGAGGAGACTGCCCAGGAGGTCCAGGACTTCGTCTACGAGACCGCCGCCAGGCAGGATGAGGAGCTCCTCGGCGAGATGGAGGCGGCCGGCATGGAGATCAACGAGGCCGACCAGCAGGCCTTCATCGACGCCAGTGGCCCCATCTACGAGCGCTTCGACGAGGAAGTGGAAGGCGGCGGCGACCTGGTCGACCGCGTCCTGGCACTCGGTGAGGACGACTGAACCTCACTGAGTGAATGCACGGCCGCCCCATTCGGGGCGGTTCTTCCCCTGCTCGACGGAGTGGCTTTCATGTCCCTCGTGAAACTGCGATCCGGCTTCGAGTGGCTGCTCGAAGTCATCACCATGCTGTTGGTGGTTTCCCTGACAGTGGTCGTGCTGCTTGGCGTCACCTTCCGCTTCAGCGGCAACTCCCTGGGGTGGTACGACGAGGTTGCCGCCGTGATGCTGGCCTGGGTGACCTATTACGGCGCCGCTCTCGCTGCCCTCAAGCGCGCCCATATCAGCGTCCCGGGTTTCGTCTACTCGCAACCCCGTGCCGTGCGCATGGCGCTGGTGGCGCTGGGTGAAGCCATCATCATCGCCTTCTTCGTGCTGCTCGCCGTTTATGGCGTCTACGTCATCGGTGTCCTCAGCGGCTCGACCCTGGTCAGCGTACCGATTCCGATCGCCGTCACCCAGTCGACCATTCCGATCGGTGCGGCACTCTATGTCATCGCCGAGCTGCTCAATCTCCCGGCCATCCTGCGTGAGGCCTGGGAAGGCAAGCGGCCACCCTCGGAGCAGGACATCGCGGAGGAGTTGCAATGACGACGGCACTGATCCTGCTGGCCGGGCTGGCCATGATCTTCATCAATATCCCCATCGCCGTAGCCCTGGGCGCGATATCCATCGTTGCCATGCTGTGGATTCAGGGCACCAACAGCCTGCTCGGCTTCCCGTTGGTGATGTTCGAGGGCTCGACCAAATTCCCGTTGATCGCCATCCCGCTATTCATCCTGGCCGGCGCCATCATGAACACCGGAGGTATCTCTCGACGGCTGATCGACTTCGCTTCAGCGCTGCTCGGTTTCATCCGCGGCGGGCTGGCCATGGTTAACGTCGGCACCTCGCTGTTCTTCGCCGAGATCTCCGGATCTGCCGTGGCCGACGTGGCCGCCCTCGGTTCCATTCTGATGCCGGAGATGAAGCGCAAGGGCTATCCGGCCCCGTTCGCCGCCGCTATTACCTCCTCTTCGGCTTCGCTGGCGATCATCATCCCGCCTTCCATTCCCATGATCCTGTATGCCGCCATGGCCGATACCTCGGTGGTGCAGCTGTTCGTCGCCGGTATCGTGCCGGGCCTGGTCGGCGGGGTCTTGATGATGGTGCTCGCCTGGTACTTCGCGGTCCGCTACAACTGGCCCGTGGAGCATACTTTCCAATTGAAGCGAGTGTGGACCACCTTCAAGGCGGCGGGTCTGGCCTTCGTGTTGCCGCTGGTCATCCTTGGCGGGATCTTCGGCGGCTTCATGACCGCTACCGAAGGGGCGGCCCTGGCGGTGCTGGCTGCGCTGCTGATCAGCTTCCGCTACGGCGAGCTGCGGTGGGCGAAGCTGCGCGCAGCCATGGTCGAAGGCGGCGTGCAGACCGCCGTGGTGATGCTGCTGGTGGCGAGCTCGGCTCTGCTCGGGGATTTCCTCACCCGCGCCCAGCTGCCGCAGATGCTGGCGATGATGATCAGCGACTTCACCGACAACAAGTTCGCCGTACTGGCGCTGCTGAATCTCTTCCTGCTGCTGATCGGCATGATCCTGCATTCGGCGGCGGCGATCATCCTCACTGTACCCATCGTCATGCCGCTGGTGATGATGGTCGGCATCGATCCTGTCCACTTCGGCATGATCGTCACCCTCAACCTGGCGATCGGCCAGCAGACCCCCCCGGTGGCCAGCGTGCTGATGACGGCCTGCTCCGTGGCCAAGGCGGACATCTGGGAGGTATCGAAGGCCAACGTGCCGTTCGTCATCCTGCTGTTCATCCTGCTGATGCTGGTGACTTACGTGCCGATCTTCCCGATGGGCCTGGTTGAGTTGTTCTACCGGTGAATCCCTATCCTGATGTGCCTGACGATCCTGCTAGGAGGCTTCAAATGGCGGATTCCTTGATCTTCCGGCGCGAGGGCAACCTCGCCTGGATCGGCTTCAACCGGCCCGAGAGTCGCAACGCCATGACCTGGGAGATGTACGACGAGCTCGAGGCCTGCTGCGACCGGCTGGCCGAGGACGACGACATCCAGGCGGTGGTGCTGCATGGCGTTGGCGGCGAGGCCTTCGTGGCCGGCACCGATATCTCCCAGTTTGCCCACTTCAACGCTCCCGAGGACGCCATCGGCTATGAGCGGCGTATTGACCGGGTGGTGGGCAAGCTGGAGCGCTTGCCCAAGCCCACCATCGCCCTGATCGAGGGCGCCTGCGTGGGCGGCGGGGCAGCCTTGGCACTGGTCTGTGACTTCCGCTACTGCACGCCTTCGATGAAATTCGGCGTACCCATCGCCAGGACGCTGGGCAACACCCTGTCGATGACCAACGTATCGCGAATGGTGGACATGATCGGCGTCGCCCGCACCAAGGAAGCGCTGATGATGGCCAAGCTGTTCGATGCCGAGGAGGCTCGGCAGGCGGGGCTGGTCAACAGCGTCTTCGCTCCCGAAACGATCGTCGACGAGGTGACCGCCATCGCTGCCGAATTCGGCCGGCGCGCGCCGCTCACCGTCCAGGCCAGCAAGGCGCTGGTGGGGCGGGTCCTGGAGGGGCGCAGGGCCGCCGCGGACGCCGGCGACGACTGGGTTACCACCTGCTACATGAGCGACGATTTCCAGGCGGCGGTGAACAAGTTCCTGCACAAGACACCCTTCGAGTGGACCGGCCGCTGACATTGGCGCGTTGCGGCAGACACGCGAACCACACAAGCGAGGTGAAGCCCATGCTTCCCCTGGAAAGACTCAAGGTACTGGACGTCTCGCAGATCATGGCCGGACCCTACTGCACCATGGTGCTGGCCGACATGGGGGCCGAGGTGATCAAGGTCGAGAAGCTCAACGGTGGCGATGACAGCCGCCAGATGGGCCCTTACGTCAACGACGAATCGACCTGCTTCTCGCAGATTAACCGCAACAAGAAGAGCATCTCGCTCAATCTCAAGGATGAGCGTGCCCGGGAGATCTTCTACCGCCTGGCCAAGGACGCCGACGTCATCGTCGAGAACTATCGCACCGGGGTGACTCGGTCGCTTGCTATCGACTACGACACCATCAAGGCGATCAATCCCGGCATCATCTACTGCTCGATTTCCGGCTACGGCCAGACCGGGCCCTACAGTCATCGCGGCGGCTTCGACCTGGTGGCCCAGGGCATGACCGGCTTGATGTCGATGACCGGCGAACCGGGCCGACGTCCGCTGAAGACCGGCATCGCCGTCTACGACATTGGGGCGGGGATCACGGCCGTCTACTCGATCCTGGCCGCATACATTCACAGGATGACTACCGGTGAGGGGCAGCACATCGATATCGCCATCACCGAATGTGGCCTGCCCTGGTTCACCTGGGAGGCGGCCGCCTATTTCGCCGAGGGCAGAGTCCCTGAGCCCACCGGCTGGCGACATCGTGTGTCGGCGCCCTATCAGGCAGTCAAGGCCAGCGACGGCTACATCATGCTGGGCTGTGCCAACCAGCGTACCTGGGAACGCTTCTGTCGGGATGTGCTCGGGCGCGAGGACCTGATGGCCGAGCCGCGCTTCCTGACCAACCACGACCGTGGCCAACACGTCGAGGAGCTCGAGTCGGTGCTTGAGGAAATCATGGTCGAGCGGGAAATGAATTACTGGCTGGATCTTTGCGACAAGGCCGGTGTACCGGCCGGGCCGATCAATGACTTCGCCCAGGCCATGCATGACGAACACTATCAGGCCCGCGGCATGGTGCAGGAGATGGAACACCCGGTTATCGGAAAGATGAAGACCATCGGCTTTCCGAGCAAGTTTTCCCGGACCCCATCGCAGATCAGAAGCCCGGCGCCGCTGTTCGGACAGCATACCGACGAAGTATTGGCAGAGCTGGGCCTCTCCGCAGAGCAACTCGAGACGCTGCGCGACGCCGGCTGCATCAAGTAGATTTTGCTGTCTGGAAATGAATTCATTATCAAAAATACAAAATAGTCTTCGGAGATAGTCATGTTGAAGCTCGATTTCCATCCATCCGGTCGTCATTTCCTTCAGATACCCGGCCCCTCGCCGGTACCGGACCGCATCCTGCGCGCCATGAGCCTGCCGACCATCGACCACCGCGGCCCGGAGTTCGGCGCCCTGGGGCTCACGCTGCTGAAAAAAATCAAGGAAGTCTTCAAGACCAAGAATCCGGTGATCATCTACCCAGCTTCCGGTACCGGCGCCTGGGAAGCGGCTCTCTCCAATACCCTGTCCCCGGGCGACCGGGTGTTGATGTTCGAAACCGGTCACTTCGCCACTCTGTGGCACAAGATGGCGCGACGCCTGCAGCTAGAGCCCGAGTTTATCGGTTTGCCCGGTTACGAGGGATGGCGCCACGGCGTCCAGGCCGACATGATCGAGGCGCGCCTGAAGGAAGACACGGCGCATGAGCTCAAGGCCGTCTGCGTAGTCCACAACGAAACCTCCACCGGGGTGACCAGCGACATCGCCGCCGTGCGTCGGGCCATCGATGCCGCCGGCCACCCGGCGCTGCTGCTGGTCGATACCATCTCGGGGCTGGCCAGCGCCGACTATCGGCATGACGAATGGGGCGTGGACGTGACCATCTCCGGCTCCCAGAAAGGCCTGATGCTGCCTCCGGGGATCAGCTTCAACGCCGTCTCCGAGCGGGCCATCGAGGCGAGCCGCCACAACCGCATGCCGAAGAGCTTCTGGGCCTGGGACGAGATCCTCGAGGCCAACCGGAACGGCTACTGGCCCTATACCCCCAGCACCAACCTGCTCTACGGACTCAACGAGTCGCTGGACATGCTGCTGGATGAAGGGCTCGACCACGTGCTGGCGCGCCACCAGCGCTGGGCCGCCGGCGTGCGCCAGGCGGTCGAGGCCTGGGGCCTTGAGATCCAGTGCCAGGATCCTGCCGTCTATTCGCCGGTGCTGACCGGCGTGGTAATGCCCGAAGGTATCGATGCCGACGAGGTGCGCAAGCTCATCTACGAGCGCTTCGATCTGTCGTTGGGCACCGGCCTGGGCAAGGCCAAGGGCAAGATGTTTCGCATCGGCCATCTGGGCGACTGCAACGACCTGACACTGATCGCCACCCTGGGCGGTTGCGAGGCGGGCATGAAGCTCGCCGGTGTGCCGTTGGCGGGCAGTGGCACGAGTGCCGCGCTCGAATATTTCGCCAACCATCCGCTGAATGGCTCCCGCTGACCAGCGGCTTCGACCAGCACGGCTAGGAGGGAAGGATGACGTCCCTGAAGGATAACGCCCGGTCACGGGATGCCAGGGTCAAGCCGGTCAGCGAGCTGGCTTCCCGGCTGGCGCGCGAGACGCAGGGCGAGGTGCTGTTCGATCACGCCTCGCGAGGCCGCTACTCGACGGATGCTTCTATCTACCAGGTGATGCCGATCGGGGTGGTGGTCCCACGCGACCAGGAGGACCTGAAGCTGGCGCTGGACATCGCCCGCGATGCCCGCGTACCGGTGCTGGCGAGGGGCGCCGGCACCAGCCAGTGCGGCCAGACGGTGGGCGAGGCGCTGGTGATCGACAATTCCCGCTGGCTCAATCAGATCGTCGAGTTCGACGCCGAGGCGCGCACCGTGGTGGTCGAGCCCGGCGTCGTGCTCGACCACCTCAACGCCTGGCTCAAGCCCCATGGCCTGTGGTACCCGGTGGATGTCTCCACCAGTGCCCAGTGCACCATCGGCGGCATGGCCGGCAACAACTCCTGCGGGTCGCGCTCGATACGCTACGGCAACATGGTGCACAACGTCCTGGCCATCGATGCCTGGCTTGCCGATGGGGGTGAGGCAAGCTTCGGCTTCATCGACGAGCTCGACGGCAATGGCAAGGTTCGCCTGCTGGCCGCGCGTGTGCAGGCGATCGCCGAGCGCATCGACCCGGAGATCGGCGAGCACTTCCCCAAGGTGCTCCGGCGGGTGGGCGGCTACAACCTCGATATCTTCAACTGCCAGAACCCCAAGCCCTACGACCCGGACGGGCGGGCCAACCTGGCGCACCTGCTGGTGGGCTCCGAGGGGACCCTGGCGGTCAGCCGTCGCATCAAGCTCAGACTCTCGCCCCTGCCCGAGCACAAGGTGCTTGGCGTGGTGAACTTCCCGACCTTCTACCAGGCGATGGACTTCACCCAGCACATCGTCACCCTGGATCCCACCGCGGTGGAGCTGGTCGACCGCACGATGATCGAGCTGTCGCTGGAGAATCCGTCCTTCCGCCAGGTCATCGAGAGAGCGCTGATCGGCAAGCCCGAGGCGATCCTGCTGGTGGAATTCGCCGGCGCCGACCGCGACGCCCAACTGGCATCTCTGGCCCGCCTCAATGAATTGCTGGCCGACCTGGGGCTGCCGGGGTGCGTGGTCGACATGCCGGAGCCGGCCGAGCAGAAGGCGCTGTGGGACGTGCGCAAGGCGGGGCTCAACATCATGATGAGCATGAAGGGGGACGGCAAGCCGGTCTCCTTCATCGAGGACTGCGCGGTGCCGCTCGAGCATCTGGCCGAGTACACCGACAAGCTGACCGAAGTGTTCCATCGCCACGGCACCGAGGGCACCTGGTACGCCCATGCCAGTGTCGGCACCCTGCACGTTAGGCCGATTCTCGACATGCGCCGCGATGGCGCCAAGAAGATGCGCGAGATCGCCGAGCAGGCCTCGGCGCTGGTTCGCGAGTACAAGGGGGCATATTCCGGTGAGCACGGCGACGGTCTGTGTCGTGGCGAATGGGTCGCCTGGCAATTCGGCAGCACCCTCAATGGCGCCTTCAAGGAGGTGAAGCAGCTCTTCGATCCGGAGAATCTCTTCAATCCCGGCAAGATCGTCGACACGCCGAAGATGGACGACGAAGACTACTTCCGCTTTCCGACCTCTTATCGCAGGATCCCGCTGACCCCGGTATTCGACTGGTCGTCGTGGGACGTCGAGCGCGACCCACTGACCGGCGAGCAGAGCGCACCCGGGACTGGCGGGGATGGCACCCACGGCCTCGCCATGGCGGTGGAGATGTGCAACAACAACGGCCACTGCCGCAAGTTCGATGCCGGTACCATGTGCCCCAGTTACCGCATCACTCGCGATGAGCAACACCTGACGCGTGGACGTGCCAATACTCTGCGCCTGGTGCTGTCCGGCCAGCTCGGTGACGAAGGGTTGGCCAGCGACGAGATCAAGGAGGCGCTGGACCTGTGCGTGTCGTGCAAGGGTTGCCGGCGCGACTGCCCCACGGGTGTCGACATGGCCAAGTTCAAGATCGAGGCGCGTACCGCTCGGGCAAAGGCCAGAGGGCTCTCGCTGCGTGATCGTCTGGTCGGCGAGATGCCGCGCTACGCACCCTGGGCGGGCCGAGTCTCAGGCTTGCTGTACGCCGCCGAGCGGTTGCCCTTCGTCTCGCGGCGAGTCAAGCAGGCGCTGGGGCTGGCCGGGCAGCGTGACTTTCCCCGATTCCATGGCAATTTCCTGGCCGAGGACCAGGGCCGATCGTTGCAGACGTCCCGTGAGGTGCTGCTGTTCGTCGATACCTTCAACAACTACATGGAGAGCGAAAACGCCCGCGCCGCCAAACGGGTGCTGGAGAAGGCCGGTTATGGCGTGCATCTCAACGTCAAGCCGGGCGAACGCCCATTGTGCTGCGGGCGCACCTACCTTTCCTCCGGCCAGTTCGACAAGGCCAGAGCCGAGGCGAAACGCTCCCTCGACCATCTGCTGCCCTTCGTCGAGCGCGGCGTGCCGATCGTCGGTCTCGAGCCGTCGTGCCTGCTGAGCATGCGCGACGAATTCCTGCAATATGGCTTCGGGGACGCGGCGCGACGACTTGCCGAGTCGGCCCTGCTGTTCGAGGAGTTCCTGGACAAGGCACACGACGCGGGGGAGTTGGCGCTCGAACTCAAGCCGGTCAACTATTCGCGGGCGATGCTGCATGGCCACTGCCACCAGAAGGCCTTCGATGCGTTGCGTCCGATCGAGCGGGTGCTCGCCTGGATCCCAGGGCTCAAGGTCGAGACGATCGCATCCTCGTGCTGCGGCATGGCTGGCAGTTTCGGTTACGAGGCGGAGCATTACGAGGCCTCGATGCGAATGGCCGAACTGTCGCTGTTGCCGGCGATTCGTCAAGCCGACGACGATACCGTGCTGATTGCCGATGGCACGAGCTGTCGTCACCAGATTCACGACGGCAGCGGACGCGAGGCGGTGCACGTGGCGCGTCTGCTGGAGAAGGCGCTGGCCTGAGGCGAGCCCGCAAGGCAACATCGCTTCATGGGACGACCGCTGTCGGCCCGGTACCGTGAGGGCGAACGACACAATGATAGATCTACGCAGCGACACCGTGACCCGACCCACCGCCGCCATGCGCGAAGCCATGGCCCGTGCCGAAGTCGGCGATGACGTCTGGCGCGACGACCCGACGGTTACGGCCTTCGAGGCCGAAGTGGCCGAGCGCGCCGGCATGAGGGCCGGCCTGTTCGTGCCCTCGGGGACCCAGGGCAACCTGATCGCGCTGCTGACGCATTGCCAGCGGGGCGACGAGTTCCTCGCGGGCGACTGCTCCCATATCTATCGGGATGAAGGGGGAGGGGCCGCGGCGTTGGGCGGAATCTCAGCTCAGCCGCTGCCCCACGAGGCCGATGGCAGCCTGGCCCTCGATCGGCTGCGACGAGCCGTCAAGGGAGAGGACATTCATCACGCCAGAACCCGGCTGCTGGCGCTGGAGAACACGTTTCGCGGCAAGGTGTTGCCCGAGGCGTATACGCGGGAGGCCACCGAGCTGGCACGAAGTCTTGGCTTGGCCACGCATCTGGACGGGGCGCGGTTGTTCAACGCAGCGGTGGCCTCGGGGCGTCCGCTCGTGGCGCTCTGCCAAGGGTTCGATTCCGTGTCACTTTGCTTCTCCAAGGGGCTAGGTGCCCCGGTGGGTTCGGTTTTGCTGGGAAACGAGGCCTTTATCGGGCGTGCTCGACGCTGGCGCAAGACGTTGGGGGGAGGCATGCGTCAAGTGGGCATTCTGGCGGCGGGCTGTCGGTATGCACTGCGACATCACGTTGAACGTTTGGCGGAAGATCACCACAACGCCGTGCAATTGGCACAGGGCCTTGGCGAGGTAGAAACGGTCGAAGTGAGGGCGTGCGACACCAACATGGTCATCGTGTCGGTTCCCGAGTCCCACTGTGCCGCGCTCGGCACGTTTCTGGCCGAGAGGGGCATCCTCGTGGCCGCGGCTCCAACGCTGCGCCTGGTGACGCACCTCGACGTTTCGGTGGGTGACATCCACCATGTCGTGGCGAGTTTCAAGGCATACTTTGCCACCTGTACCGCCTAGGGCGGGCAGTGGCTGGGGGAAAAGTCTACGGAGGGTAAGTCATGGCAATCTATCAGTATGGCGAGCATCGGCCGCAGATAGGCGAGGAAGTCTACGTGGCCGAAACCGCCGACGTGATCGGTCAGGTGACCCTAAAGCGCCAGGCCAGCGTCTGGTATCAGGCGGTGTTGCGCGGCGATACCGACCACCTCGAGGTCGGCGAACGCAGCAATATCCAGGACGGCGCAGTGCTTCACGCCGATCCCGGTTTCCCGCTCAAGGTGGGCAATGACGTGACCGTGGGACACCAGGCGATGCTGCACGGCTGCACCGTCGGGGACGGCAGCCTGATCGGCATCCAGGCAATAATCCTCAACGGCGCCGTCATCGGCAGGAATAGCCTCGTGGCCGCTGGGGCGGTGGTCAAGGAAGGGGCAACCTTTCCCGACAATTCACTGATCGTCGGCGCGCCGGCCAAGGTGATTCGCGAGCTTTCGGCCGAGGCGGTCGAAGGGCTGGCGAAGAATGCGGCGGGCTACGTCGAGCGCGGCAGCCGGCATGCCCGCGAGCTCAAGCGCATTGATTGAGCTTGGCAGAACACGAAAAAGCCCCGCATCCGTAAGGACACG
The DNA here is from genome assembly GCF_002930105.1 of Billgrantia saliphila. Classification (GTDB taxonomy): domain Bacteria; phylum Pseudomonadota; class Gammaproteobacteria; order Pseudomonadales; family Halomonadaceae; genus Halomonas; species Halomonas saliphila. The sequence continues at coordinate 72,428 of NZ_PJRN01000015.1, forward strand.
GGGCTCGTATTTGCGGCGGATTTATCAGCCGCCGACTTGCAATAGCGGATCCGATACCCCGAGGACATAGAAAGCGATCAGGCCGATCAGACCGGTGAAGATCAGGTAGTAGAGCGTCGGCAGGATCGTCTTGCGGATGGTCTCGCCTTCGCGGCCCAGCAGGCCGACGGTGGCCGACGCCGCGACCACGTTGTGGATGGCGATCATATTGCCCGCGGCGGCGCCGACAGCCTGAAGCGCGACCATCATCGCGGTGGAGACGCCGAGTGCGCCGGCCACGTTGAACTGGAATTCGGCCAGCATCAGGTTCGACACGGTGTTCGAGCCGGCGATGAAGGCTCCCAGCGCGCCCACCGCGGGGGCGAAGAAGGGGTAGACGTCGCCCACGCTATTGGCGACGAACTGCGCCATGGCCACCGGCATCGACACCAGGTCGGCGGCATTGACGCCGGAGTTGATCAGGATCCGTACCATGGGGATGGTGAAGATGAGCACGAAGCCGGCCCCGAGCAGGGTGCGCGAGGATTCGCTGAAGGCCGCCCGGAGCTCGCCGGCACGCATGCGATGCAGTACGGCGGTAACCAGCACCACCATCAGCAGGATGCCGCCCGGCAGGTAGAGTGGGGCGATACTGCCGGAGACGCCTGCCTCACCGAGAATGTTGCTCCAGCCGAAGGCGAAGGCGTTGAGCGCCTCGCGCAGCGGGTCGATGACACGCGACGCCACCAGGAACAGGGCCAGCAGCACGTAGGGCAGCCAACCCATCCAGGTGGAGAGGGGCGTCTTGCCGGCGATATCGTCGATCTTGATCTCTATCTTGCCGATCCAGCCGGCCGGCCAGGCGCTACGCTCGGGGAAGTCCCAGGTATCCTTGGGCAGCAGAAAGCCGCGGCGCGCCGCCGGCACGACGATAGCCAGACCGACCATGGCGCCGATCATCGACGGGAACTCCGGCCCCAGCAGCACGCCGGCCAGCATATAGGGAACCACGAAGGCGACGCCGGTGAAGATGGCGAAGGGCGCGATGGAGAGACCTTCCTTCCAGGAGCGGTTGGCGCCGAAGAAGCGCACCATGATCACCACCATGATCAGCGGCATCAGGACACCCACGATGCCGTGCACGATGGCGACTTCCGCCGCGATCAGGCGGAAGTACTCGAGCCAGGTGTAGCCGCCGGCTTCGAGCTGTTCGGTGATGGCGCTGGCGTTGACGCCGCCGGTGACGCCGACCACGATCGGAGTGCCCACGGCGCCGAAGGAGACGGGCGTGGACTGAATCATCATGCCCACCACCACGGCGGAGAGAGCCGGAAAGCCGAGTGCGACCATCAGCGGTGCGGCCACGGCGGCGGGAGTGCCGAAGCCCGAGGCGCCCTCGATGAAACAGCCGAACAGCCAGGCCACGATCAGTGCCTGCACCCTGCGGTCGGGGCTGATGCCGGAGAAGCCGTTGCGGATGGCCGCGATGCCACCGGAGTGCTTCAACGTATTCAGCAGCAGGATGGCGCCAAAGATGATCCACAGGATCGAGACGGTCAGGATAAGGCCTTGGAGAGTGGAGGCGAGCACCCGATTGAAGCTCATCTCCCAGGCGAACAGCCCGATCAGGGCGGTGACCACGAAGACGATCGGCATGGCGGTGCGAGCGGCCATGCGCAAGCCGATAAGCAGCACGCCCGCCAGAACCAGCGGCGTGAAGGCGAGTAGAGCTAGGGTCGTATCCGACATGACGTTTCCTCGATTCTCCTTGTTGGGCCCGTCAGCGTGACAGCGCGTCTGGGCAGCCCGGCGCACGCGGCCGAAGGCATGCAACGATACGAAGTGCGAGCGAAACTTGCCATAATGGCTAATTGGTCTGACCAATATGGGGGTGGTTTTCCTGCTGCGTCCAATTATCGAGGAAGCATGAGAAAACAGGAACTTGTTCAAGGGAGGATGCACGGCCAAAGCATTGGTGAGTAGATAACCCTTAGACTAATGGACAGGCCGCCAGCCCTGGCTTCGTCGGATCACGGGGCGCTTGGCAGCGGCAAGCCAGTACTGGCACTATCGAACACTCCCAGACACTGGCCAGGAGGCAGCATGGCACGGGTTCTCTACGATCTCTGCGGTATCGACGAGAAGCTCCGCTTCTCTCCCTACTGTTGGCGGGTACGCTACGCGCTGGCACACAAGGGGCTCGACTTCGAGACCCGTGCCTGGCACTTCACCGACAAGGAAGCGCTCGCCTTCGCCGACTACGACAAGGTGCCGGTGCTGGTCGATGGCGAGGAAACCGTTACCGACAGCTACGAGATCCTGCGCTATCTGGACCGCGCCTACCCCGAATCGCCCCTGCTGGGCGATGGGGTGGCCGAGGCCCGGGCGCGTTTCTTCAAGCATTACGCCGAGCGTTCCCTGGCACCGGCCATGATGCGCACCATCATCATGGACCTGCTCAACGCCATTGACCCCAAGGACCGGGACTATTTCCGCGAGACCCGGGAAAAGCGCTTCGGAAGAACCCTGGAAGAGTTCCACTCGCCGGCCAAGGGGCTGGCCCAGCTCGATGCTGCCCTGGCCCCGCTGCGCGGCCAGTTGCAGGAGAATGACTTTCTCGATGGCGGGGCGCCTGCCGCAGCCGACTACCTGGTGTTCGGCAGCTTCATGTGGGCCCGGGTGGTGTCGACCGCCGACCTGGTCTCCAATGCCGACCCGGTCTACGGTTGGCTCGAGCGGATGCTCGATCTGCACGGCGGCCTGGGTCGCAATGCCGTACGCATTACCGACATCGAAGGCGCCTATCGTTGAAAGCATGATGCGCTGCTAGCCGCCCTTTTGTGCGCCGCACTAAAAATGTTGCATCGCACCATTAGGGCTGCTATGTTGCATTGCAACAAGGCTCCTTCCTGCCTTGGCAACGCAACCATGGAGGTGTCTCATGAGCAAGACTCAAGAGAAAACGACTCAGCAGCTGGAAACCCTTTTCTTCGCTCCGGCACGTGCCTATGGCTCTCTCTCGCTGGAATATTACGAGAAGCTGCTGTCGGCTCAGTACGACGCTTTCCGCAGCTACTCCGACCTGAGCCTCGCCCAGGCGCGCGCTTGGCTCGACGTCAAGGATTCCGAAGGCCTCAAGCAGGTCGTGGAATCTCAGCAGAAGGTCGTCAAGGAGTTCGGCGAGCGTCTGCAGGGCGACACCAAGAAGGTGGTCGACCTGAGCCAGGAATTCCTGCAGAAGGGCCAGCAGCTGGCCGAGCAGAACGTCAAGAGCGCCAGCGCCGCCACCAAGTAAGACGGCGGGATGGCAAAAAGGGCCGTCGCCTTCGGGTGACGGCCCTTTTTTCGTTCGCCCCGGCGCGACGCGCGACCGGATCACTGACCCAGCAGCTCCATCACTTCCTCCTCCTCGACCTGGCCGAAGTCGGCATAGAACTGCCCGACTGCCATGAAGTGCCTCGGTACCTCCAGGCAGACGACCTCGTCGGCCAGCGCTTCCAGCCGCGCCACGGCGCTGGGAGGAGCGACGCCGAGCGCGGCGATTAGACGCTCGGTACGTCCTTGTAGCGTTTTCAGCGCCGCTTCCATGGTGGCGCCCGTCGCACTGCCGTCATCCACCACTACGACGGTACGTCCCTCGGGCGGTATCGGCGGTCGTACCGGGCTGTAGCGCTGCCGCCGTTCCTTGAGTAACTGTTTTTGCTGCTCGGCTTCGCGCTCCACCGCCGGCTGCGGAAAGCGTGACGCGGCCTCGTCAAGCTTCATGCTGCCATCCTCGCTGATGGCCCCGATGGCATATTCGGGATGCCCCGGGGCCCGGATCTTGCGCACCAAGACCACATCCAGCTCACCTTCGAGCAGGTCGGCCAGTCTGCGTGCCATGGGCACGCCGCCGCGGGGAATGGCCAGTACCAGCGGATATGAGTCCTTTAAATGCTCAAGTCGCTGGGCAAGCCGTTCGGCAGCCTCTATGCGATCGCGAAACATGCCGGTCTCCTTTTCTTCCGTCCCCGTTGTCTCCTCCCCAGTGTAGCCAGGGCTCCTTTACAAGAGAGGCGGGACCAGACGGCCTGATGCGGACGAGGGGGAGAAAGGATTGGAAATAATTTCTGTATACAATAAATTGAGGTAATGTCGTCCATAAGGGCTTTGGAGCGGATACATTTCTGACCAATCGGACAGATTTAACGAACCGCGACGAGCACTCACAGCTTGGTATGTGCACGGCAAGTCTTTGGGCCGCAATACGAACAATCATCGGCACTTGGCTTCCGTATACAGAAACACAACAATGACTGGATGGATCCATGCGAAAGATTCAGAACACCTCGATCTTCGATTTCCATGGCCGGCCTTCGCTGACCAAGGCATTGCCCTTGTCGCTACAGCACGTGCTGGCCATGATCGCGGGGGTCATTACGCCCCCGATCATCATTGCGGGAGTGGTGGGCGCCACGCCGCAGGAAAAGCTCCTGCTGATACAGATCGCAGTGCTGGCCTCGGGGGTCTGCACCCTGTTTCATCTCTATGGGATATGGAAGTTCGGCGCACGACTGCCAGCGATCTTCGGCGTGGGCTTCGCCTACGTGCCGACCCTGATCGCGGTGGGCGCTCAGTTCGGCATCGAGGGCATTCTCGGAGCGCAGCTCATCGGTGGCATCACCATGATGGTGGTAGGTTATTTCATCCAGTACATACGACATCTGTTCCCACCGGTGGTGGCGGGCACGGTGGTGCTGGTCATCGGCCTGTCGCTCTACGACATCGCCGTGCGCTACATGGCGGGCAGCGGCAATGTCAGCGCGCCCGATTTCGGCGCACCGCTCAACTGGATCGTGGGACTCGTCACGCTGACCACGGTGCTGGCCGCCTCACAGTTCGGCCGGGGCGTGATCAAGCTCTCGGCGATCATCGTGGGCATCGTCGTGGGATATCTGCTGTCGCTGGCGCTGGGCATGGTCAGCTTCGACGCCGTTGCCGCCGCCGACTGGGTCGCGGTGCCCCGGTTCATGCCCTTCGAACTGGAATTTCATACCTCGGCGATCATCGCCATGGTGATCATCTGCGTGATCAATTCGGTGCAAACCATCGGCGACCTGTCGGCGACCACCGTGGGCGGGATGAACCGCGAGTTGAAGACGTCGGAGCTGACCGGCGGCCTGCTGGGCAACGGACTAACCACGACGGCGAGCGCCTTCTTCGGCGCCCTGCCAACTTCCACGTTCAGCCAGAACGTCGGCATCGTTGCCATGACCAAGGTGATCAGCCGCTTCGTGTTGGCGCTGGCCGGCGGCTTCATGCTGCTGGCGGGATTCAGTCCCAAGTTCGGCGCCATCATGACCACCATCCCTTATCCGGTACTCGGCGGGGCCACCATCACCGTCTTCGGCATGATCACCATGACCGGCATCAAGCTGCTGATCAAGGACGAGCTTTCCGCCCGCAACATGACCATCGTGGGCCTGGCGCTGGCCCTCAGCCTGGGAATCGCCGAGGTGCCGGCGGCAATCGAGCGCTTCCCCGAGTGGCTGCAGAACGTGATCGGCGGGGCGCCCATCGTGGTGGCCGCCATCACCGCCTTCACGCTCAACCTATTGCTGCCGAATACCACTCTGGCCGACGAAGCCCGCGAGCGCGAGGCGATGGCGAGCGATGATAGTGGCGAGCCCGGCTGCCCGGACCGGCAGGCGCCACGCCGCTCAGCGCCTTCACGCCTCGATGGAGCACAAGGGACACCCGGCAGCGTGCCGCGCGTCTAGACCCTAGGTTATTGGTTATTTTTTGGAAATATTTTTCGAATACTTTAATGTGTTCAAGTTGATGCGCTAAATGTATCCAATTATCGCATCGCAATCACAACAAAAGGATACTACTCATGCATGATCGAACGGCTCGGCGAATTGCCTCAGGCGTTGCGCTGCTGGCGGGCCTGGCGGCTGGCACGACTCAGGCCGCCACCTGGAGCGATACTTTCCTTGGCTATCGGTACGGCACCCAGTTCACCGAACCCGGCAATCCGAACGATGTCGAGAAGCATATCCTTCAGTTCACCCATGTGAGCGGCTACTCTCTGGGCCAGAACTTTCTGAACCTGGACGTGCTGCAGTCGGACGACGCCGACCCGGCCAGCGGCGGCGAGAGCGGCGCCACCGAGGCCTACCTCACCTACCGCCATCAGCTCCACTTCGGCAAGTTGTTCGACGAGCCGCTGGCCTTCGGCCCGGTCAAAGACGTGGGGTTGACCGGTGGGTTCGATCTCAACACCAAGAACACCGAATTTGCCCCGCGCAAGCGCATGCTGGTGGTAGGGCCCACCCTGAAATTCGACCTTCCCAAGGGTTTCCTCGATCTCAGCCTTTTCTATGCCCATGAGTGGAATCACTGCGGTGCCGGATTCTGCGAGGTGAACGAGATCGAGTTCGCCCCCTATTACCAGATCAATCTGGCCTGGGGACTGCCCCTCGAACTGGGGGCGCTGCCGTTGAAATTCCAGGGCTTCTACAACTTCAACCACGAGAAGGGCGACGACTACCAAGGCAACGCCACCGAGTCCGAGCAACTGCTGCGCACTGCGCTGATGCTCGACGTGGGCCGACTGGCATGGGGTGAGGAAAACCAGCTATGGGCCGGGATCGGCTATGAGTACTGGCGCAACAAGTTCGGCAATCATGACAAGCCGGGCGTCGATACCGATGCGCCCACCCTGCAAGTGGAATGGCATTTCTGAATCATGCACCGCTAATGAACAGGGCCGCCCATTATTGGGCGGCCCTATTTTGTCTCGAAGCGCCTGGGCGCTGTCAGTTGGTGATGCAAGCCGTCGTGCCGAAAAGCGGTGCCGAGCGGGAGGGAAGACTGGAGACGGAAACGCGCCGCCGGTTAACCGGGCGGCGCGTCGTCGTGCAAAGGAGCGTTCAAGCTTCGGCGCTGGGCTTCTCCGCTTCGCCGACGGAGGGCTCCTCGCCGCCGCGCTGACGACGGGGTTTGCCGGGCAGCAGCGCATCCAGCAGCAAGGCGGCTACGGCCGCCGGCACCAGGCCTGACTTGAGCAGCAGGCCGACCTGGCCGGGGAGAGTCTCGGAGATCTCATCCACGGCGGGCAGGCCGATGCCAAGGCTCAGCGATACGGCGATGATGAGCATGGCGCGCTGATCGAGCTCGCACTCTTGAATGATCTTGAGGCCCGCCGACGCGATCATGCCGAACATGACGACACCGGCGCCTCCCAGCACGGCATGGGGCATGGCGGCGACGAGACCGCCCAGTTTGGGAAATAGCCCCATGGCAATCAGCAGCAGCCCGCCAATGGTCACTACGTGACGGCTGACGACGCCGGTAAGGGTGATCAAGCCGACGTTCTGGGCGTAGGCGGTATTGGGAAGGGTGTTGAACACCGCCGCGAAGGATGTCGCCACTCCGTCGGCCATCACGCCACCCGAGAGTTCGCGGTCCTTGGCCGCGCGTCCCGCACCGCCGGCGGTAATGGCGGAGATGTTGCCGATGGTCTCGAGGCCCACCACGAACATGATCAGTGCCATGCCGATGATCGCCGTGAGGGGAAACTCCATACCGTATTCGAGCGGCTTGGGCAGAGCGAACCAGCTGGCCTCGCGCAGGTTGGTGAAATCCACCATGCCTAGCGCAATGGCCGCCAGATAACCGGCCAGCAGACCGAAGAGGATCGAGGAGGCCTTGACGAAGCCGCGTCCCAACTGGTGCACGGCAATGCACACGACCAGCACGAACAGCGCCAGCAGCAGGTTCGTCGGCGAGGCGAAGTCCGGAGAGCCTACGCCGCCAGCCGCATATTTGAGGCCGACCGGCATGAGGGTGATGCCGATCAGCAGTACCACGATGCCGGTCACCACCGGTGAGAACCAGTGTCGAATCTTCTTGAGGAAGGCGCCTAGCACCACCTGCAGCAAGCCGGCAACAAACGAAGCGCCGAGCACCGCGGGCAGGCCGAAGGCCTTGGCTAACGGCAGGGCGACCGGCAGGAAGCCGAAGCTCGTACCCTGAACGATCGGCAGGCGAGCGCCAATCGGACCGATGCCGATGGTCTGGATCAGGGTAGAGATGCCCGCCACGAATAGCGCCACCTGGATCAGGAAGATCTGCTCCCCGGCGTTGGCGCCGATGACCCCGGCAATGATGATCGGCGGGGTCACGTTACCGGCGAACATGGCCATGATGTGCTGCAGTCCGAGGGGGATGGCCTTGGACAGCGGCGGCATGGCGTCCGGATCCTGATTGATGGTGCGTGTGGGGTTTCGCTGCGGATGAGGGGAGGAGCGGGTTCTGGACATGGGCAGGCTCACGATTCGTTGTTGTTGGTGGAAGGATGCTTGGATAGAAGGAGTTTTGGCGGAATTCCCTGATCTGAGCATCAGGTCTCAAGGTAAATGTACACAATATTTCTGAGTTTAAAAGACATATGCCGTGTACAAACCTTATTGTTTGATAATTATATTTTGAATCAGTCAGTTATCCATAATCAGTTGACCGATTGGTCGAATTATTGGCTGCACAAGAAGAGACGGAGTTAGTGAAAGCATTGTTCATGCTGGACCTGTCAACGCAGGATAAAACAGAGTTTTCATTTGATTTTATTGAATTTTCCTTTCATCAAGGAGACCGTGAGCAGCGTTGACAGCTCTCTCTGACGAGGCGTGGTACGGTAGCTCTCATTGCTTGTTGTATACAAAAAATGGATACAAAGGTGAGTGTCATGCGATTACTACAAAATCTGACGGTGCGGGCCAGTTGGTTCCTGGTGTTGCTTGGTTTCCTGACCATGCTAGTGGCCTTGAGCGCCATCGGCCTGTGGGCTGTCAACCATAGCCAGCGGAACTTCGATGCCTTCGAAGCAGTGAACGTGAACCAGCAGGCGACCTTGAACCGCGCCAATTCGATGCTGCAGAGCGTACGTCTCGACATGGCACGACACTACGAGCGGGCCTTGGAGAGCCAGCAGGCGGTCGACACGGAGCAGCTAGCCGACCTGCGGCGGCATCTGGCCATGGCCGCCGAGGTCTTCGGCGAGTTCACGTCGCTGCCGCGACAGCCCGGGCAGGATGAGCTCATCGGGCCTGTCCAGCACCGTTTCACCCAGCTGTTGGAGGGGGTCGTCGAGCCCCAGTTGCGTGCCCTGGCCGAAGGCAGGTTGGACGATTATTCGCGCTCGAGGGATGCCGCTTATGCCGCTTACGACGATTTCTATCAGGCTGCGGTAGGGTTTTTCCGCGCGGCGGAGGCAGAGGGGGCTGCAAGGGCCAGCGACTTCGGCTGGGTGGTCGATTTCACGCGCAAGGCCATCGTCGCCGTCTTCATCGGCGCTATCGGCATGATCTTGGTTGTATTCTGGGGTGTGACCCAGCACCTCATCCGTCCGCTCGAGCGGGTCATCGAGCATTTTCAGCAGATGGCTCAGGGCAATCTGGCCGAGGTGGTCGAGCGGCGGGGCCGCAACGAGATAGGCAAGCTTCTCTCCGCGCTCGGTGACATGCAGTCCGCGCTGCGCGAGACCGTGTCGCGCATGCGTGACAGCAGTGGAGAGGTATATGCCGGTGCCTCCCGCATCGTGAGTGCCAACCGCGACCTCTCGGCACGCACCGAGCGTCAGGCGGCGGCGCTGACCGAGACCGCCTCAAGCATGGAGGAGATCACGGCGACGGTGAGAAGCAACAGTCAGAATGCCGCCGATGCGAGCCAAGTGGCGGAGCGCGCCGCCGGTCAGGCCGAGGAAGGCGGCCGTATCGTTGTCGGCCTCGTTGACCAGATGCACCAGGTTCGGGAAGGGGCGGAGCGAATCACCGACATCATCGGTCTGATCGATCAGATCGCCTTCCAGACCAATATCCTCGCCCTCAATGCCTCGGTCGAGGCGGCACGCGCCGGTGAGCACGGGCGCGGCTTCGCCGTCGTTGCGAACGAGGTTAGGAAACTGGCGACCCGCAGCGCGGACGCCTCCGCCGAGATTCGTTCGTTGATCGAGCACTCGGTCGAGCAAGTCAGGACGGGGGCGGCGAGTGCCGACAAGGCGGGCGATGCCGTGGAGGCCATTCGCCGGTCGATCCACGAGGTCAATCGGCTGATGGGGGAAATTGCAAATGCCTCGCGCGAGCAAGAAGCCGGGATCGACGAAATCAACCGCGCCGTCTCCGACATGGACGACACGACGCAGCAAAATGCCGCCATGGTCATGCAGGCCAGCGAAGCGGCCGATCAACTGAGTGGCGTGGCCGGCGATCTTCAGGCGGGCGTTTCGCGCTTTCGGCTCGATGGGCAGACGTCAGCAGGGCCGCGCCCGCACGAAGATACCGTTGCCCACCGTTCATCCGACGGCCTCGCGTTCGCCATGCTGCCGGACCTTTCTTCAACGCCGGCTCGATGACTCGCTGCCTTGGGAGCAGTGCTGCGCTGCGATGATCCGGCGAGCCCGGGATGATTGCTTGGCTTGATCTGACGGGCGCTGCGAAGAGGACTTTATAAACGCAACGACCCGCGGCAGAGCACCGCGGGTCGTTGCGTCCTGGCTTGGGTTAGCCCTCGGCGCGCGCTTCCAGGCGGAAGCGGGCGATGCGATTGATCTGCTCGATGGCGGTGCGCCGTTCTTCGTCGGGGGAGTTCACTAGACGTGTTTCGAAGGCGGCGAGAATGGCGTGCCGGTTGCTGCCTTTGACGGCCATCACGAAGGGAAAGCCGAATTTGGCCTTGTAGGCCTCATTGAAACGCTCGAAGCGAGCCATTTCCTCCGGTGTGCACTGGTCGAGCCCGGCGCCGGCCTGCTCTCGGGTCGAATCGTCGGTCAGTTCGCCGGCGATGGCGGCCTTGCCGGCCAGATCCGGGTGGGCGCGGATCACCTCGAGCTGCCGTTCCGGCGTGGCTTCTCGAAGTGTCTGGCCCATGGCCTCGGCCAGGCCGGCCGGTGTGTCGTGCTCGCTCGTCAGGCCGCGCTCCCAGGTCAGCTCGGCAACCCAGGGGGAGTGTTCGTAGATGTCGCCGAAGCGCGCCACGAAAGCGTTGCGATCGAGCTCGCTGGGCCTTGGATCGAGCGTCCTGTGATTGTTCATGATCGTCTCCAGGGGCTGGAAAATGGTGGGCTCCATCAAAGTGTATACAAAAAAATTTTGAAATGTACTACCAAAATGGCTAAAACTGTCTTCAGCAGGTCCTGTCAGCGGCGACCTCGCGCGCAGATTCGAATTCCCGGGGCGACCCTGCCCCGGCCAACCACGGGGAGAACAGAAGCCATGGGACGACTGACCACGCACGTTCTGGATACCGCTCAGGGGCGGCCCGGCGAGGGCATCCGCATCGAGGTCTTTCGCCTCGAGGGCGACAAGCGCACATCGCTCAAGACGGTGACGACCAATGACGACGGGCGCTGCGATAGCCCCATCCTGGAGGGAGATGACTTCGCCGCGGGCCAGTACGAGCTGGTCTTCCACGCCGGCGACTATCTGCGTCGGCAGGGCATCCAGGCGGACGAGCCGCGCTTTCTCGACGTGATTCCGCTGCGCTTCGGCGTGGCCGATGCATCCCAGCATTATCACGTCCCGCTGCTGCTCTCGCCCTATGGCTATTCCACCTACCGCGGCAGCTAGGAAACGCTGAGTCCATGGCCGTTCGCCGTGCGCTTCATCCCGCTCGCCGGTTTCGACGCTTCCCTACGTTTCCGGAAGCTGGCTGCGCTCCGCCACGCGGCGTAAACAACAACTAAGCCGAGACTATCAGATGCAAGCTTACCTCCTGGATTTTGCCAACTTCATGCTGCGCTGGCTGCACGTCATCGCGGCCATCGCCTGGATCGGCGAATCGATCTACTTCGTGATGCTGGACAATAGCCTGCGCACGCCCAAGGCCGACGAGGATCGGCAGAAGGGGGTGTTCGGGGAGATGTGGGCCGTGCATGGGGGCGGCTTCTACCACAACCAGAAGTACGCCACGGCGCCCGCCAAGCTGCCGGAGGACCTGCACTGGTCGTTCTGGAAGGCGTATACCACCTGGCTGTCGGGCTTCGTGCTGTTCGTCATGCTCTACATGACCAGCCCCGGCTTCTACCTGGTCAACCCCGGCAGCAGCTGGGCCTGGGCCGCCAACCTGAGCGGTTGGCAGGCCAACGTGGTAGCCCTGCTGTTCCTGCTGGGCGGCTGGGTGGTCTACAACGAGCTGTGCAAGCGCATCAGCCCCAACATGGACCGCGACGGCGTACTTAGCCTGGCCGTGGCCGTGATGATGGTGGTGGTGGCCTACCTCAGCACCCAGATATTCGCCGGACGGGCCGCCTTCCTGCTCACCGGCGCGGTAATGGCCACCGCCATGTCGGCCAACGTCTTCTTCTGGATCATTCCCGGCCAGCGCCGCATGGTGGCGGCGATGAAGGCCGGCGAAGCGCCCAACCCGCTGGACGGCAAGCGCGGCAAGCAGCGCTCGGTGCACAACACCTACTTCACGCTGCCGGTGGTGCTGCTGATGATCAGCAACCACTACTCCTTCGCCTACTCCCACGAGTACGCCTGGGTGATCATGTCGCTGTTCATCTTCGCCGGCGCCTTGATCCGCCAGTTCTTCGTGGTAATGCATGCCGGCAAGACCCAGCCCGCCTATCCGGTGGCCGGCGCGGCGCTGATCGCCGTGGCCTTCTGGGTCGGCATGCCGGGCAACGGTGCCTCCCGCGATGTCATGGCGAGCGAGGAGGGAACGAGCCTGGCCGAGGTCGAAGCCATCATCGAGTCGCGCTGTGTGTCCTGCCACTCCAGCGATCCGACCCAGGAGGGCTTCAGCTCGGCACCGGCCGGCGTGATCTACGACACCACCGCCCAGATCGAAGGGCATCGCGAGAAGATCCGGGAGGTGGTGGCGAGCAAGTACATGCCGCTGGGCAACATGACCGGCATGACCGACGAGGAACGCGAAGCGATCGCCGCTTGGTCGGAATGACTCCCTACCTCAAGACAGTTCGAACAGCCCGCCAACGGCGGGCTGTTCGCGTAGTCGGGCGTTCGATAGTTGCGCGGGATTATGTATACAATGGCAGTCAGCGAAGGGCTCACTCAGGAGGGGACCATGAACCAGCGGCAGCGCCTGGCCGAGGGCGAGGCGGGTACGAAGCCTCGACGCCTGGGCAAGAACGGCGATGGGGCGGAGCGTCATGAGGTCATCTATCGTTCGATCAGCGATGCCATCATCGAGCACCGCCTGCGCCCCGGCGCGCGCCTGCGCGAGGATGCCCTGGCCGAGGTCTTCGGCATAAGCCGTACCGGCGTGCGCAAGATTCTTCAACGCCTTGCCCTGGAGCAGCTCGTCACCCTGACACCGCGGCGAGGCGCCAGCGTGACTCGTCCCACCGCCGACGAAGCCAAGGATGTCTTCGACGCCCGCCAGATGGTGGAGTGCGGCCTGATGCCCGAAGTCGCCCGCCGAATCAAGCCCGAGGATGTGCGCGAATTGCGCGACATGGCCCGCCGTGAGCGCGAGGCGCTTCGGTCGGGCGAGCAGAGCAGCGCGATCAAGCTCTCCGCCGCCTTCCACGAACGCCTGGCACAGCTTTCCGGCAACGCTACCCTGGCGGCCTTTGTCGGCCAGCTCTGCTCACGTTCGTCGCTGATCCTTGCCGTCTATGGCAGCGCGGGGCACCTGGGCTGCGAGTCACACGACCACGACGACCTCATCGGTTACCTGGAGGCCGGCAACGGCGAACGGGCGACCGCTTTCATGGGCCGCCACCTCAAGGCCATCGAAGCCTCGCTTTCGATCGTCGAGGAGGAGGAGGACGTCCCCGATCTGCAAAAGATCTTCGGCGCCTGAGGGGGCTTCGACGCTACGCTGCTGAGCGTCGTTTCGTCCGGACAAGCACCGCCGGATGCCCGAGGGCATCCGGCGGTGTCGTAACGTCTCCGGTCAGCCAGCGCCCGGGTTATTTCGCTGGCGCCGTCTCCCGGCTTGCCTGCCCCTGGTCGGTGTAGGCATGACCGCCCACGTGGCCGGCCAGCACGTCATCGGCCCTGGCCTGATGGTTTTGCACTGAGCTGGTCCACTGGCCCCACACCGTGGGATCGATGGTATCGCCGTTGTTGCCCAGGTTCTGCAGACGACGCTTGTCCTCGTCGGTGAGCACCTGCTTGGGCAGCGGCTCGAGATGCTTGACGTCCTGCGCCGTCATGCCGAGCTTCTCGCCCACCCGCTTGCCGTACTCGTCATGCACCAGGAAGAAGTGCCACAGCATTCGCTCCTGCACGTCACGCTCGCACTGACCGAGCAGGTTGCCCATGTTATCGATCAGGTCGTCGCGTTCCCAGTCCATCATGGTATTGAAGCGACCGCGTGCCTGGACGTAATCGTTGCGCCGCTCGATCACGCTGCGCGTGACTCGGCCGGTGATCTCGGGCGGTTGATTGGGCTCCTCGCGCGCGGCTTCCTGCAAGCCGTTGTGAATCGAAGGCTCGTAGTTGACGTGGGGGTTCTGCCCGGGCGCCAAGTCGACGCCGTAGGACATCTCGCCGCCGCGCTGGTTGGTGTAAACCTTGCCCTTCACGCCCTTGGGCTGGTTGACCGGCAGCTGGAGATAGTTCGGCCCGACCCGGTAGCGCTGAGTATCGGAGTAGGAGAAGGTGCGCCCGACCAGCATCTTGTCGTCGGAGAAGTCGAGGCCATCGACCAGCACGCCGGTGCCCATGGCGATCTGTTCGTTCTCGTTGTGAAAGTCCTCGACGTTGCGATTGAGCGTCATCACGCCGACGTGGCGCAGGGGGAAGTCGTTCTCCGGCCAGATCTTGGTATCGTCGAGCGGGTCCCAGTCGAGCTCGGGATGCTCGTGATCCTCCATGATCTGCACGTAGAGATCCCACTTCGGATAGTCGCCGCGCTCGATCGCTTCGAACAGGTCCTTGGAGGCGGAACCGAGCTCCTGGCCCTGCACCTTGGCGGCCTCCTCTTCGGTCAGGCTGGCCACGCCGCAGCGCGGATGGAAGTGATACTTCACCAGGACCGTCTCGCCCTTGTCGTTGACCATCTTGTAGGTGTTGACGCCGAAGCCTTCCATATGGCGATAGCTCGCCGGGATGCCGCGCGGGCTGAACAGGTGCGTCAGCATGTGCATCGACTCGGGAGTCTGGCTCATGAAGTCGAAGATGCGATTGGGCTCTTGGCGGAAGGTCACCGGGTCGGGCTTGAGCGCGTGAATGACATCGGGGAACTTGATCGCATCGCGTATGAAGAAGATCGCCAGATTGTTGCCGACCAGATCCCAGTTGCCGTCTTCGGTGTAGAACTTTACGGCGAAGCCGCGCGGGTCGCGAGCCACTTCGGACGAGTCGCGACCGCCGATCACGGTGGAAAAGCGAATCGCCAGCTCGGTCTTCTTGCCGGCGTCCTGGAACAGCTTGGCGCGTGTATACCTGGAGGCGGGTTCGTCGCCGATCTTGCCGGTGGCTTCGAACTCGCCGTAGCAGACAAAACCGCGGGCGTGAACCACACGCTCGGGAATGCGCTCGCGGTCGAAGTGACTGATCTTCTCGAGAAACTGGTAATTCTCCAGCGTCGCAGGACCGCGGCTGCCCACGGTGCGCTGGGACTGATTGTTGGTGACGGGGTGTCCTTGACGGTTGGTCAGGAAGCGATCCTGGTTGTCCATACCGGGCTCCTCATATTACGTCCTGTTCAGGAGGATTGCGTGGCGAACCGCAGGCGTCAGGCGGCGGCTGCGATAGCGCTTCATCAGCGTAGCAGGCGCCTGGGAGGCAGCGGCATGGACTTGTGCTATGCCTGCCATAGGGCAAAATAATGGCGCCTCCGGCAAGGCCGGAGGCGCCAGCGCCGGTCGGGGTAGTACTCAGGCAGCCGGAGTCACGGCGACGCTGCGATAGTTCAGCATCAGCCCGTAGTAGAACAGCCCGCCGAGTGCCGCACCCATCATCCAGCCGTAGCCACCCAGGCTGGAGAGCGCCGGCACCAGTACGGTGGAGATCGAGAACAGGGCGGCCCCGCCGAAGGCCAGCAGGGCGCGGTGGTTCCATCCCTTCACGTAGTAATATGTGCTGCCCGGCTTGGACGAGAACAGCTCCTGCATGTCGAGCCGCTGGCGCTTCACCAGGTAGTAATCCACCACGATGATGCCGTAGAAGGGCGCGACGACGGCGCCCAGGGCGTTGACGAAGCCCGGTACGCCTATCTGGCTGATCACCGAGACCCACAGTGCGCCGACGAAGAAGGCCACCACGGCGGTGATCAGTCCTCCCAACTTGAAGCTGATTCGGCTGGGGAAGAGGTTGGCCAAATCGTAGGCGGGCGGAATGAAGTTGGCCACCAGGTTGATCCCCACGGTGGCGGCGAAGAAGGTCAATGCGGCGACGATGGTCAGCGGCAGCGAGTCGACCCGCTCAACGATGTCGGCCGGGTTGGTCAGCGCTTCGCCGAACAGCACCAGGGTACCGGCGGTGATGATCAGGGCGATGAACGAGAAGAACGCCACGTTCAGCGGTAGCCCCAGCAGGTTGCCGAGCTTCATCTGGCGCTCGGTCCTGACGAAGCGGGTGAAATCGCCGAAGTTGATCACCACCGCAGCGAAGTAAGCCACCATGGTGCCGACGATCGCCATGAAGGCGGCCACGGCGCTGCCGCTGCGTTCGCCGTCGGCGCTGAAGATACTGCTCACTGCAGGCAGCAGCTCGCTGCCGGCCTGGTACCAGACGATGAGCATCAGTGCGACCATCACCACGTAGACCAGTGGGCCGGCCCAGTTGAGGAAGTGCTTGATGCGTTCGATGCCGGACCAGAAGATCGCGATCTGAAACAGCCACACGATCACGAACGATACCCAGGCCACGCTCGAGAGGCCGAGGAAGGTACTGCCGTCACCGGCACCGAAGAGGGCGGTAATGAGCAGCGCCACGGCGGTGGAGGCGAAGTAGGTCTGTACCCCGTACCAGAAGATACCGATGATCGCGCGTAGCATGGCCGGCAAATTGGCGCCGCGCACGCCCATGCTGGCGCGCACCATCACCGGGAAGGGAATGCCGTACTTCACGCTGGGCTTGCCGGTCAGGTTGACCAGGAACATGACGATCACGCCGGCGAGAATGATGGCCGCCATGACCGCCCAACCGTTCAACCCGTAGGTCAGGAACAGCGAAGCCGCCAGCGTGTAGCCGAACAGGCTCTGAATGTCGTTCGACCAGACATTGAAGATCTCGAAGGCGCCCCAGTTCCGATCCTTGGGCTTCAGCGGGGCGAGGTCGTCGTTGTACAGCGTCGGATCGATGGTCTGGATATCCAGCTCGTTGTCTTTCATCGTCGTCACCGTTGTCGTTGTAGAAACGCCGCCCACCCGGCTTGGCCGAGGGGCGGGTCAGGGGCACGAGAGATTACTGACGGAAGCGCTGGCACGGCGCCCAATGCTGCATCAGGACGTAGTAAGTCAGACCGGCCGGGATCAGGCTTGCGTACCAGGAGACCGCCGAGAAGGTCAGGGCGGCGGCGATACCGACCCCGGTGGCGATCAGCGCCGCCATGTTGACGCCCCGGTAGGGCCCGTGTTCATCGTAGAGCTTGTCCAGGTCTAGGGTGCGACGGCGGATCAGATAATAATCGACCACCAGCACGGCGAAGATCGGACCCAGGAACGCGGAATAAGTCTGCACGAACAGCTGCAGGCCGGCGGCGGAATCCGGCTGCACCAGCTTCCAGGGGAAGGTGGCGAAAGCCAGCAGACCGACGATCACGGTGGCGGTGCGGAACTTGAGCTTGAACACGTCCATCAGCACGTAGGTTGGCGGCACCACGTTGTTGAGCACGTTGGTCGTAACCTGGGCGAAGGCGATGAACAGCAGAGTGGTCATCAGCAGCGGCGTATTGTCGACGGCGTTGGCGAATACCTGGATGGGGTCGGCAGTGCCGGTGGCCTCGGAAACCATGAAGCCGATCAGGCCCATGAACAGGGTGCAGGGCAGGATCGACATGGCATAGATGGTGGTCAGCAGCCCCTGGCCGGTGCCGTGCTTGTGCTCACGAGCGTAGTCGCCGACGTTGAGCATCATGGTGCTGTAGATGCCCAGGAACAGCATGGTCGCACCCCAGAACGGCAGGCCCCAGGAGCCTTCCATGGTCAGCAGGTTGGCCGAGAGCACATCGCCGTAGCGCTGCACCGTGCTGTAGAACATGTAGACCAGCGAAGCGAGGATGAAGGCGCTGCCGATGTTCTCCAGCCACTTGATGCCCTGAAAGCCCATCACCGACAGGCCGATTTGCAGGAACTGGAAAGTGATGAAATAGAACACCAGATTATCGAAGCCGAATAGAGTGGCCGAAACCATGTTCAGGGCACCGGCGCCGATCCAACTCTGAAAGCCGTACCACACCACCGCCGGTACGGCCCGCACCAGCCCCGGCAGACGCGTGCCGGCGAAGCCGAAGGCGCTGCGTGCCTGGACCATGAAGGGAATGCCGTACTTGTAGCCGGCGGCGCCATTGACGGCCAGGGCGATACCGATCACGAAGCAGCCGATGGCGATCGCCAGCGTCGCCTGAAGCAGATTCAGCGTGCCCACCACGCTGGAGCCCATGGTGAAGGTGCCGATCGACACGCAGCCACCGAACCAGGCGAGAAAGTAGGAGGTGCGCCCCATGATGCGGGTCTTCTGGGGCGCGAGCGACTCATCCCCCAGTGCCTTGGTGGCACTGGCCGCGTTCGGCAACGGGGACACGACGGGATCGGATGCCGTGCTGTGAGGGGTGGAGTGTTGCATGGTGATGTCCTCGCAAGTCGAAGCTAACTGTTGTGGTTATGATTCCCGGTGGACCGGGTCTTGCGGCGTGACGTGCTCTCGGCATTGACTGTTGTTGTAGGAGCGCCGATTCAATCAGCGTTCCGGTGTGAGATTCGTGAACGCTTCGAAGCGGCCGATGAAGGGTTTGGGCCGGGGGAAGGCCAAGTCGCCGTGCTTGCTGGTGCCGAGTCCCAGGCCGACGAGGGCTTCAGCGAGCTTCACCGCAGCGGTGACGCCCTCGATCACCGGCAGGCCCACTTCTCGGGAAATGGCCTCGGTCAAATCGGCCATCCCGCCGCAGCCCAGCACGATGGAGCCGATGCCATCCTCATCGCGGGCGCGGCGGCACTCGTCGATGATGCGGCCGAGCGCCGAGGCACTGTTCTCCTCCAGATCCAGCACCGGTATCTCGGCGGCGCGAACCCGGCGACAGTGGTGGCGAAAGCCGTACTGCTCGAGTAGATGCTCGGCGATGATGCCCGTGCGACCGAGCGTGGTGACCACCGAGAAACGGGTGCTGACGAGACTGGCCATATGGAAGGCCGCCTCGGCGATGCCGATTACCGGCGCACGGGTCAGCTCGCGCGCCGCCAGCAGACCGGGGTCCCCGAAGCAGGCGATGACATAGGCGTCGGTTTCTTCCTTTTCTCCGGCCAGCACTTCCTCCAGCACCCCCACGGCGCTGATCGCCTCGTCGAAGTGGCTCTCGATGGAGACCGGGCCGGAGGCGGGCTGAGTGGCCTGAATCGACGTGCCCGGCGCAGCGGCCCGACGAGCCGCTTCGCCGATCTTGGCCGTCATGGCGGCGGTAGTGTTGGGATTGATGATGCGTAGGCGCATGCGAGCTCCGGGGTGCGTTGCTTGTGAACAATCAATTTTGTCTTTGTACACAAAATAGGCGTTCCAGATCTTGGGCGCAAGGGTTTGTCGAAACCTCGTAGAGCGACTGCATTTCTCTTATTAAACATTTGTTTACAGAGATATTGTGGAGCGTCATTGCGACTTGCGAGCATTAGACTTAGGTCGGCACAGGTCGGCTTGCCCCGAAAGTGACGACTGCTTGGATATGATTGTGTATACACTTGCACTGGCTAGCTGACGCCGCGTCGTTAGCAGGCTCGGCTCCTTGGCAGGAGGAAACTCCCGCTTGGCTCTTCTTTCGAAGCGTAAGTTGCATCGAAGGCCATTTTTTGTATACAAAATAAAAAGCATCGCCCCGAAAATTGCGGTCATGCACCGGCAAGGGGCATTAGGACCGGGTGCAGCGGGGCGAGGTCGGTTGCAACCAGGTTGGATACAGACTATTTTTGATATTGTATACAGTTTATGTCGCGCGCTGGTTCGCCGTCGAGTGATACGGAAGGGTTTCGGCCGCGCAGCGATCGATAAAGCGATGAAAAACAAGAGGAAGGTGCCTGATGAGCGCAAGTCGTGACTATCCCCGCGACCTTATCGGCTATGGCCGAACTCCACCCCACGCCAACTGGCCCGGCCGTGCGAGAATCGCCGTCCAGTTCGTGCTCAACTACGAAGAAGGTGGAGAGAACTGTGTGCTGCACGGTGACGCCGGTTCCGAGCAGTTCCTCTCCGAGATCATCGGGGCCCCGGCCTTCCCCGACCGCCATCTCAGCATGGAGTCGATCTACGAGTACGGCTCGCGGGCCGGTGTGTGGCGCATCCTGCGCGAGTTCGAACGCCGCGGCTTGCCGCTGACGGTGTTCGGGGTGGCCATGGCGCTGGAGCGCCATCCGGAAGTGGCTCACGCTTTCAAGGAGTTGGGCCACGAGATCGCCTGCCACGGCTACCGCTGGATTCACTATCAGGAAGTGCCTGAGCACATCGAGCGCGAGCACCTGCAGCGCGCCATGGAGATTTTCCAGCGTCTCTACGGCGAGAAACCGCAGGGCTGGTACACCGGCCGCGACAGCCCCAACACCCGCCGCCTGGTGCTCGACGAGGGCGGCTTCCTCTACGACAGCGACTACTACGGCGACGACCTGCCGTTCTGGATCCGTGAAGCCGACAGCCAGGGCAGTGAGCACGATCACCTGATCGTGCCCTACACGCTGGACAGCAACGACATGCGCTTCGCCGCGCCCCAGGGCTTCAATACCGCCGACCACTTCTTCACATACCTTCGCGACGCCTTCGACGTGCTCTATGCCGAGGGTGACGAAGCGCCCAAGATGCTCTCGGTAGGGATGCACTGCCGGCTGCTCGGTCGCCCCGGCCGCTTCCGTGCCCTGCAGCGCTTCCTCGATCATATCGAGGCGCATGACCGGGTGTGGGTGACGCGACGCATCGACATCGCACGGCACTGGATCGAGCACCACCCGGCACCGGCGCGCTGACATCGAATTCCGACAAGGCAGCCTGGCTGGCTGACGAGGGGCGCCGGGGACAGACCGATGAGGAGATCATTTGCCATGGATGGCAAATGTAGCGCCATGGATGGGTTCACAGCGCCTCCTCGAGGGCCTGTTCCCAGGATAGCCCCGAGAGCGGCTAAGGTTGGCCCAATTTCATTAAGGACCTCTCATGAGCCAACGCACCTACTACGCCCCCCACGGCGGGCACCCGCCTCAGACCCAACTGCTCTCCGACCGGGCGGTGTTCACCGAGGCCTACGCCTTCATTCCCAAGGGAGTGATGCGTGACATCGTCACTAGCAACCTGCCGTTCTGGGAGGAGACCCGACTGTGGGTGCTGGCGCGCCCGCTCTCCGGTTTCGCCGAGACCTTCTCGCAATACATCATGGAAGTGAGTCCGGGCGGCGGCAGCGAGCGTCCCGAGCTCGATCCCGCCGCCGAGGGCGTACTGTTCGTGGTCGAGGGCGAAATGACCTTGACCATCGCCGGTGAGCGTCACGAGATGACGCCGGGCGGCTACGCCTTCCTGCCCCCGGGCTGTCACTGGCAGCTGCGCAACGAATCCAAGGCGCCGGTGCGCTTCCACTGGGTGCGCAAGGCCTACGAATACGTCGAGGGCATCGAGGTGCCGCAGGCCTTCGTGGTCAACGAGAACGATCTCGAACCCAACCCGATGCCCGGCACCGAGGGTCGCTGGGCCACCACGCGCTTCGTCGACCCGGCCGATGTGCGCCACGACATGCACGTCAACATCGTCACCTTCCAGCCGGGGGCGGTGATCCCCTTCGACGAGACCCACGTCATGGAGCACGGTCTCTACGTGCTCGAGGGCAAGGCGGTCTATCACCTCAACCAGGACTGGGTCGAGGTCGAGGCGGGTGATTTCATGTGGCTGCGCGCCTTCTGTCCGCAGGCTTGCTATGCCGGTGGCCCGGGGCCGTTCCGCTATTTGCTGTACAAGGACGTGAACCGTCATGCGGCGCTGCGGCTCGGGGCTCGCTGAGACAGGGCGGAGCGCTTGCAGCAGTGTCGCCGCTTGAGGCTGTTCCGGCGACAGGCCTTCGAGGGGGCGCTGTGAACCCCTCCCTGGGCGCTACCTACGCCATCCCTGGCGTAGGACCCCCTCTGCGACCTGTCCCCGGCGCCTCTCGCTCGGGTGGCTGTCATTGCTTCGCCATACAAGAGTTTCTCCCATAATAGAGGCCTGGAGATGGAGTTTGACATGCTGGAACTCAAAGCCGAGCCGCTGACGCCGGAGGCCTTCGCGCCTTTCGGTGATGTCATCGATACACGCACGGCGGACTACTTTCACATCAACGCCGGGCGCACCCGGCGCTATCACGACCTGGCCAAAATCGAGACCCTGGGCGAGCAGGCGAGGGCATTGATCAGCATCTTCGTCAGCCAGCCGGTCTCGATCCCGCTGGAGCTCGACTTCCTCGAGCGTCATCCCCAGGGCAGCCAGGCATTCATGCCGTTGCACGAGGAGCGTTTCGTGATCGTGGTGGCGCCGCCGGGAGATAGCATCGACCCGGCCGAGGTGCGCGCCTTCGTCACCGACGGCCGCCAAGGCGTCAACTACCGCGCCGGCACCTGGCATGCCATCCAGTCGGTGCTGGAGCGCGAAGGGGAATTCCTCGTCGTCGATCGCGGCGGCGAGGGCAATAACTGCGACGAGTACCCGCTGGCGCTACGGGTCGTTCTTGAATAAAGGGCCTGGGCTAACGATACGCACGTGGGGAACTCAGCGAGCCTTCCGGCTGAGGGCTCGCCGGGAACGTCAATGGCGGGGACGGTTGATGGCGGCAATGGCATCGCCGGTATGCTGGACGTGATCCGCTAGCAGGCGTCGAGCCAAGTCGCTGTCCCGGGCCTTGAGGGCTTCCAGGATATCGCGGTGCTCCCGAGTGGACTCTTCCCAGCGCCCGATATGATCCAGCGCTAGGTAACGCGCCCGTTCCAGCCGCCCCAGCAAGCTGCGATGGGTCTCTTCGAGGACCGGGTTCTTGGCCCCGGCTACGATCAGCCCGTGAATCCGCTGGTTGAGTTCGAAGTAAGCGTTCCGGTCACCCTTCTCCAGCAGCCGCTCCAGGCGCTCCTGGAGGTTCTCCAGTCGCTTGAGTTCGGTGTTGGTCATGCGGCTGGCAGCCAGGCTGGCGGCCAGGCTCTCTAGCCCGGCTTCCACCTCGAAGAGATGCTCCAGCTCCTGCGGCTCGATCAACGAGACTTGGGCATTGCGATTGCGCCGCAGTGTCACCAGGCCGTCGGCGGCCAGCATCTTAAGGGCCTCGCGCAGTGGCGTGCGGGAAATGCCGAGCTGCTCGCACAGCTCCGGCTCGATCAGCCGCTGGCCAGGTGCGAGGCGCCCGTGGACGATCAAGTCGTGCAGCGCCTCATAGGCTTCCTCTGCCAGCGAGGGGGTCGTGATGCGTCGTCGCCCGAGCAAGGCGGCACCTTCCATTGTCATGTCATCCATTCCTCTCTGCTGAGGAGACGAGCCGATTGTCTCCGAATTGTCGATCGGGACACAATCAGCCGACCGTTGATACGGGCTCGGTCGTGCGCCGTCCCACGAGCCTGGCGAGTGCCTCGGGAAGTCCCTGGCAGGGTTTCTCGGGGGGCGGTGCGAAGCTGCCGGCAGTGGGAGCGGCGGCACCGAGATCGACCATCGCTTGGGCCTGTTGCAGGGCACAGGTGACGCCGTCCAGGGCCGGTACCGGCAAGCGGTCGGCTACGCTGCGGGCCAGGCCTGCCAAGGGGGCACCGGCAAGGATCAGCACGTCGGCCCCATCGTCCTGCACCGCCCGCTCCGCCAGGGCGATCAACCGTTGTCCCTGATCCTCCTGCACGCGGCCGATATGCGCCAAGGGCTCATCGAGGGCGCGAATGCTGGCCAACCGCTCGCTGAAACCGTAGGCGGCGATGGTTTCCCGGTACCAGGCCTGGATGCGCTGAGAGATGGCGATCACGGAGAATCGGCTGCCTCGCTGGCAGGCGCTGACCAGCGCCGACTCGGTCATGCCCACCACCGGGATCGGCAGTATTTCACGCAACGCCGCCAGGCCGGGGTCGCCGAAGGCCGCCACCACGACTGCATCATGCTCTGTATAGTGCTCGGCCGCCACCTGCATGGCGGCATAGCCGCCGATCTGCGCCTCGGCGCGTGTTTCGATGTAGGCCACCCCGAACGGGGCGGTGGCCATGGTCAGCTCGGTCCCCGGTCGAATGCTGCGGCGCGCTTCAGACTCGATCAGGCGGGTCACGTCGCCTGAAATATTGGGGTTGATGACCAGCAGTTTCATGGCGTGTTCCTTCAATCGTTATGGTTATGGTGCGATGGCTCAGTAGCCCAGGGCGCGAGGCAGCCAGGTGACGAGGCCCGGGAAAGCGATGCAGGCGATCAGCACCGCGTACTGAAAGACGATGAAAGGCCATGCACTCTTCATCAGCTCGTTGAGGCTGATCTTGGAGATGCCGCACATCACGAACAGCAGCACGCCCACCGGCGGCGTCATCATGCCCACCACCAGGTTCATCACGAACAGGAAGCCGAACAGCAACGGATCGATGCCGTAAGCCAGGGCGATCGGCGCCAGCAGCGGCACCAGCATGATGTAGGCGGCGTTGGACTCGATGAACATCCCCACGCCGATCAGCAGCGCCATTACCAGCAGCAGGAACACCAGCGGATCCTGAGTGAAATTCTGCAGCCAATCGGTCAGCTGCATGGGAATCAGGTCGAGGGTGAAGGCGAAGGTCATGGTGGAGGCGAAGGCGATCAGGGCGCCCACCATGGCGGCGGTGACGGCGGCGTTGAACATCGCCCGTGGAAGGTCGGTGAGGCGTAGCTGACGGGTCACGAAGAAACCGATGACCAGGGCGTAGACCACGGCGATGGCGGCACCTTCGGTGGGGGTGAAGGCACCTGCCACGATGCCGCCGACGACCACGATCGGCATCAGCAGGATGGGCAGGGCGCGCCAGGTCTGCACCAGCACGTGCTTGAGCCCGATTTCTCCGCCGGCCAGCGGATAGCGTCGGTGCATGGAGATGAAGCTGGCCAGCCCCATGAAACCGAGCGCCAGGAGGATCCCCGGAATCACGCCCGCCATGAACAGGCCGCCTACCGAGACCGAGGAACCGGCCATCAGGGCATAGACGATCATGGCATTGCTGGGCGGGATGATGGCGCCGAGGTTGGCCGCCGAAGCGACGACGGCGCTGCTGTAGCCGGTACCGTACTGCTGGCGCATGGACGGAACCAGGGAACTGCCCAGGGCGCTGGCGCTGGCGACGGCAGCGCCGCTCACGGCGGCCAGCACCATGCCGGCGACGATGGCCACATGGGCCAGGCCGCCGTGCACGCGGCCGACCAGAGAATTGGCGAAATCCACCAGTCGCTGCAGGATGCCGGCCGCCACCATCAGCTCGCCCGCCAGCATGAACAGCGGAATGGCCATGAGGGGGAAGCTATTGACCGAGTGCATCATGCGTTGGGGCAGGACCGTGAAATCCAGGCCTCCCACATACAGGCCCACCAGCGAGGCAACCCCCAGGGCGAAGGCCAGCGGCATGCGCAGCAGGGCGAGCCCCAGGAAGGAGAAGACGATGGCCGGGGTCATGAGGAGGCTCCTTCATATCGTTCGGGCGCGCTGGGAAGTGGCTCCAGGCGCAGGGCTTGGGCCACCAGATGCAGGCAGCTGTGGCCGGCGCAGACCACCACGGCGATGTAGAAGACGGCGGCAGTGATCGGCAGCGTCGGCATCAGCTCCTGCCACTTGCTGATCGCGGCGGCGAGGCTGATCCAGAACAGCGCGGCCATCAGGGCGGCGCCCAGCCAGGCCATCAACTGGGCGAGGAGTCGTTGCAGAGAATCGGGGAAGTGAGTCACCAAGGCATCGATGCCCACGTGAATGCCGACCTTGATGCCGTGAGGAATGGCCAGAAAGATCGCCCACACGAAGCACAGCCGGGAGAGCTCATCGGCGGAGTCGATGGAACTCGACAGCACGTAGCGGCTGAATACCTGGACCGAGACCAGCAGCGTCATCATGCCCATGGCGACCAGAATGGTGTAGTAGGACGTCCGGTCGAGAAGCGCCAGCCCATGCAGGAAGTGGCGCTTGACCGGGCTGGAGGCATTCGCCTCCAGCCGTTGCCAGGCGGGTGTCATGCGTCGAGCTCCGCGAGGACCCGGTCGACGATCTCGCTGCCGATCTTTTCGCGCAGGTCGCCGATGACGTCTTGGCTGGCGTCGCGCAGGGCGGCGCGGGTTTCGTCGCTGATGGGAGTGAACTCCATGCCGCGCTCGATCAGCGTCTGGCGCGCCGCATCGTCCTCCTCGGCGGCGGTCTGACGCTGCCAGGCGACTGCCTCTTCCATCGCCTCGCGTACTGCCTGCTGATGTTCCTCGCTCAGGCTCATGAACGTGTTGCGGTTGGTCACGACCACGATGAAGTCGTAGAAGTGCCCGCTGTCGGAGAGGTACTGCTGCACCTCGTCCATGCGCTTGGTGCTGATGATGCTGTAGGGGTTCTCCTGTCCATCCAGTACGCCCTGCTGCAGCGCGCCATAGACCTCGTTGATGTCCATCGACACCGGGCTCGCGCCGATGGCGCGGAAGGTGTCCAGGTGGGTCTCGTTAGGCTGCAGGCGGATCTTCAGTCCCTGGAAATCCTCGATGGTTTCGATCGGGCGTTCGCTATTGGTGACATGACGGAAACCCAGCTCCATGTAGCCCAGCGCGGTAAAGCCCTTCTCGGCCAGCTTCTCGTCGAGCATTTCTCCCACCTCGCCGTCGATCAGCTCGAAAGCCTCTTCGCGGCTGTCGAAGGCGAACGGCAGGCTCAGCGCTTCCAGCTCGGGCACGGTGCGCGAGAGATAGGAGATGCCGATCCAGGTGCCGGCAATGGATCCCGTACTGACCTGGTCGACGTTCTCGCTGGCGCCGCCCAATTGCATGTTGGGAAACAGCTGGGCGTTCAGCGTGCCGTCGGTGCGTTCGGCCAGGGCGTCGCGAAAGACCTCCATGGCACGGCTGCTGGAATGATCGTCGGTGAAGTTACCGCTGAATCGCAGGGTTTCGGCACCGGCCAGCAGCGGGGAACTCAGGCCCAGAGCCAGCAGGACCGTGGCGGAGCGACGGGCAAGGCGGGTTGTTGTTGTCATCCGAGCTTCTCTCTCTTCACGTTGGGTGAATGCCGCCCGTCATCCAGGGCGACTCTAGTGAACCTTAGGTCATTGCCAATCAGAATACAAAATACTGGATACCATATTTTTTATTACTCATTTTAATCAAATACTTGATTGTTAAAATTACACGTTTCCTGGTGATTTTCGATTTCCTGACTTGCAATCCTTGTCGGCTGTGCAAGGCTAAGGTCGTGCTTGGATACAGTATACCGAATACCAAAAACAACTCGGAGTCACCCCATGGAACGTACGCTGATCGGCATGCTGACGCCGTCTTCCAATACCGTGTTGGAGCCCTTCACCGCAGCCCTCCTGCGCGATCTCTTTCCCAACGTCACCGCCCACTTCCAGCGCTTTACCGTCCGCGAGATTTCCATGCGCGACGACGCTCTGGCTCAGTTCGATTCCGCGCCCCTGCTGGCGGCGGCGGGGCTACTCAACGATGCGCGCATGGATGTCATCGCCTGGAGCGGCACCTCGGCCAGCTGGCTGGGTTTCGAGACCGATCGCAGGCTGTGTGCGGCCATCACCGAGGCCACTGGAGTGCCGGCCACCACCAGCGTGCTGGCCCTCAACGAAGTCTTGGCGCGTACCGGCGTGACGCGGCTGGGCCTGGTGACGCCTTACCTGGACGATATCCAATCGGCAATCGTCGCCAACTATGCCACTGAGGGGGTCGAGGTGATCGCAGAGCGTCACCTGGGTGACCGCGGCAACTTCTCCTTCTCCGAATACGACGAGACGACGCTGGCCGGGCTCGTGCGGGAAGTGGCCAAGGCCGAGCCCGAGGCCATCGCCATTCTTTGCACCAACCTGCGCGGGGCGGGAATCGTCCCGGCGCTGGAGCAGGAGATCGGCATTCCCATCTACGACTCGGTGAGCGTGACGGTGTGGAAGTCGTTGGCGCTGGCCGGGGTGGATCCCGCGCGAATCAACGGCTGGGGCCAGCTGTTCCAGGATCCGCGCTTAGGCGCGTGAGGCTCAGGATGCGCGCCTCGGCGCGCACGGACAGGGACGACCGCATCGCAATGCAACGCATCGGCAACACCCACCAACAACAGCAATCACGAGGTGACACCATGCCCCGCAAGGCAACCATCAAGACCCTGGCGCTGGGGGTTTCCCTGGCCAGCGTACTGGCCGGCGGTCTGGCCCAGGCCGAAACGACCCTGCGCGTGGTCGGCAATTTCTCCGGCAACAAGTTGCACGTGGACGAAGTGGAGCGTCCCTTCTTCGAAGCGCTCGGCGAGCGCGACGACATGACGGTGGTTTACAACACCATGGATGCCATCGGCGTGGAGGCGGCGGATGCGCTGCGCAACCTCCGCTCCGGCGCCTTCGACGTGATGTCGGTGCAGATCGGCATGGCGTCCCGCGACGAGCCCTTCTTCGAAGGCATCGATCTGGCCGGCGTCTCGCCGGACCTGCACGCCCAGCGCGAGGCCGTCGACGCCGTGCGCGAGGCATTCGATGCCCGGTTGCAGTCCCGTTTCAACGCCAAGCTGATGACGCTGTGGCCCTTCGGGCCGCAGATGATGTTCTGCAACGGCGACATCGACGACATCGGCGATCTCTCGGGAAAGAAGGTACGCGTCTTCACTCCGTCCATGTCGCGGCTGGTGGAAGGTCTCGGTGCCACCCCGGTCACGCTGCAGTTCAGCGAGGTCTACCTGGCGCTGCAGCGCGGCGTGGCCGACTGCGGCGTCACGGCGCCGTCCGCCGGCAACAACGGCAAGTGGCCCGAGGTGACCGATACCTTCGTGCCGCTGCCGCTCTCCTACTCGGTGCAGGGCCATTTCATGAACCTGGACACCTGGAACCGCTTCGACGAAGCGCAGCAGCAGGCCTTGACGGAGGCCTTCGCGCGGCTCGAGGAGCAAATGTGGGAGCTGGCCTACGAGGTCAACGACGATGCCATCGCCTGCAATACCGGCCAGTCGGAGTGTGCACGGCATGAAGCCTATGACATGACGCTGGTGGATATCGATTCCGAATCACGCGCGCTGGTTGAGTCGATCACCCAGGAAGCCGTTCTGCCCGTATGGGCCGAGAGCTGCAGCGCTCAGTACGACGGCTGCGTCGAGGTCTGGAACGAGACGGTGGGTCAGGCCGCGGGCATGTCCGTTTCCCAGTAAGCCACTGCCTCGCCCCGGCTGCCTGGGGGTAGCCGAGGCGACATGGAGAAATGCGATGGTTACACCGCATCCTTATCGGCTGGCCCGCGGGCTGGCTCATGGCGCCGCGATTGCCGCCGGCTATGCCGCGCTCGGATTGTCGTTGCTGATCACCTTCGAGGTGATCGCACGCAAGCTGTTCCACTTCTCCCTGCAGGGCGTCGATGAGATCGGCGGCTATGTATTGGCCATCGGCGTCTCGTTCAGCTTCGCCTACGCGTTGTTGCACCGCGCTCATACCCGCGTCGATGTGCTGCTGACTCGTTTGCCGCGGCTGCTGCAGGCGCCGCTCAATGTCGTCGCGATTACAATGTTGGCAGCTTTCTCCTCCTTCATGCTGTGGCGCGCCATCGAGACGCTCGAGGAGACGCTGGAATTCGGCAGTCTTGCCAGCACGCCGCTGCAGACGCCGCTGTGGATTCCGCAGAGCCTGTGGGTAGTGGGGCTCGGGGTATTCTGTGTGCTGACCCTGCTGCTGGCCTTTCGCGCGCTGGTCCTGCTGGTCACCGGTCAACTGGCCGCGCTGGATCGGGAGTACGGACCGCGCTCTACCGACGACGAACTGAGCGAGGCTCGCAAGGACTACGGCAACGACATCACCGCCGAACCAGGGAGGGCCACGTCATGATCGGCGCCTTCGAGGTAATGATCGGCTTTCTCGTCATGCTGGGCATGATGGCGGTCGGCATTCACGTCGCCGTGGCGATCTTCACCGTCGCCACCCTGGGCACCCTGATATATCTGAGTACGCCGTTGCTCTTCTCATTCGGCGACACGCTGTGGGGAACGCTCAACGACTTCATCCTGACGGCCATTCCGCTGTTCATCCTGCTCGGTGAGCTGCTCCTGCGCAGCGGTATCACCGAGCGCATGTACAGCGCCTTGTCCATATGGCTCGATCGCCTGCCCGGTGGCCTGCTGCATACCAATATTGGCGCCTCTTCGGTATTCGCCGCCATGTCCGGCTCCTCGGTGGCGACGGCCGCGACCATCGGTACGGTGGCGCTACCAGCCTTCGCCGAGCGCGGCTACAGCGAGCGACTGGCACTGGGCACCCTGGCCGCCGGGGCGACGCTGGGCATCCTGATCCCGCCGAGCATCAACATGATCATCTACGGCGCGATCACCAATACCTCGATCGGCAAGCTGTTCATCGCCGGGATCCTGCCGGGGCTGGCGCTGGCCGGGGCCTTCATGCTCACCATCATGGCCTTTGCCTTGCTGAGGCCCGGCGTGGTGGGGAAGGCCTCCGAGCGGGCTTCACTTCGTGAGCGCCTGGCTTCGCTGGTGGACCTGCTGCCGCCGGCGTTCGTCTTCGCGATCGTCATCGGCAGCATCTACAGCGGCTGGGCCACGCCCACCGAGGCGGCTGCCTTGGGGGTGGTCGCCGCCCTGGGTCTCGCCGCATGGAATCGCAAGCTGACCTTCCGGATGCTGCACGAGTGCTTCCTCTCCATGGCTCGCACCACGGCCATGATCATGTTGATCATCGTGGCGGCCTTCTTCCTCAACTACGTTGTCGGCATCCTGGGCATTCCCACCACCCTGACCCGCTGGGTGGCCGACCTGGGTCTCACGCCCTTTGGGTTGATCCTGGCGCTGGTGGTCTTCTACCTGGTGCTGGGCTGCTTCCTCGAGACCCTGTCGATGATGATCGCCACCGTACCGATCGTGGTGCCCATGGTCGTCCAGTTCGGCTTCGACCCGGTGTGGTTCGGCATCTTCCTCGTGGTGATGATGGAAATCTCGCTGATCACCCCGCCCATCGGCATGAACCTCTACGTGGTGCAAGGCGTGCGCGGGCGCGGCTCCATCACCGACGTGATGGTCGGTAGCCTGCCGTTCCTGGCCATCATGCTGCTGTTCGTGCTGTTGATCATTCTCTGGCCCGGCCTGGTGCTCTGGCTTCCCGAAGCCATGGGCTGACCCCGGCGACAACCACAAGGTATGTGACATGACACGCTTCGATACCCTGATCAAGAACGGTCGCATCATCACCGCGGCCGACAGCTACGACGCCGATATCGGCATCAAGGGTGGGTGCATCGTCGCCCTGGGGCAGGGCCTGGAGGGGGCCGACGAGGTCATCGACGCCCAGGGGTTATGGGTGATGCCGGGGGGCATCGATGCTCATTGCCACCTGGATCAGCCCCTCGGCGACGGCGCGGTGATGGCCGACGACTTCCTGACCGGCACCCGTTCGGCGGCATGCGGCGGCACTACCACGGTGATTCCCTTCGCCGCGCAGCAGAAGGGCCAGAGCCTGCGCGCCGCGGTGGAGGATTACCACCGGCGCAGCGACGGGAAGGCGATGGTGGATTACGCCTTCCACATGATCGTGACCGACCCTACCGAGACGGTGCTCAAGGAGGAGCTGCCGGCCCTGATCCAGGAGGGCTACAGCTCGTTCAAGATCTACCTGACCTACGACGACCTCAAGCTCAACGATCGCGAGGTGCTCGAGGTGCTGGCCATGGCGCGTCGCGAGGGCGGCATGGTGATGGTGCATGCGGAGAACGCCGACTGCATCGCCTATCTAACCGAACTGCTCGAGGCCCAGGGCAAGACGGCGCCGTACTTTCATAGCGAGGCTCACTCGGCGATCGCCGAGCGCGAGGCGACCCACCGCGCCATTTCCCTGGCCGAGCTGATCGATGTGCCGATCCTGATCGTGCACGTCTCCGGCCCCGAGGCCATCGAGCAGATCCGCTGGGCTCAGGGGCGCGGCCTGCGAGTCTATGGCGAGACGTGCCCCCAGTACCTGATGCTGACCGCTGCCGACCTGGACCAGGAGGGCTTCGAAGGGGCCAAGTGCGTGTGCAGCCCGCCACCGCGAGACGAGCGGGCGCAGGAGGCGGTCTGGCAGGCGCTGGAGAACGGCGTCTTTCAGGTCTTCTCCTCCGATCACGCTCCCTTTCGCTACGACGACCCGCAGGGCAAGAAGCTGCACGGTGAGGATGCCGCCTTCCACCATGTTCCCAACGGCATACCGGGGCTGGAAACGCGCCTTACGATCCTGTTCTCGGAGGGGGTCGTTAAGCAGCGCATCGACGCCACCCGCTTCGTGGCGCTCACCTCCACCAACCCGGCCAAGATCTACGGTCTTTACCCGCGCAAGGGCACCATCGCCATCGGCAGCGATGCCGACCTGACCCTGTGGGACAGCGAAGCGAAGATGACGGTGCGCAACGAAGCCTTGCACCACGCAGTGGATTACACCCCTTATGAGGGGATGGAGCTCACCGGCCGCCCGGTGCTGACCCTATGCCGGGGCCGGGTGGTATCACGTGGCGGCGAACCCATGGTGGACGTGGGGTACGGTCGCTTCCTCAAGTGCGACAAGCCGCAGCCCGCCAGGCCACGCGGCTCAGCCAAGGGGTTCTGACTTCATTGCCACCGGTACGGTGTGACGCCGAAGCTGCCCCGGCAACGGGCATCGCTGCGCTTCATGAGTCTCTCCTAGCCGGCTAGTGGGGTTTTCATTAGGCCAAGCTGTTAATTCGGCTTGGCTTTTTTGTCTCCTTTGAATTGTTTGAAAATACTTTCCATAAAATATTGACGCAGCGCGTGCCGACTTCTAATCTCGGTATACAGAAATATTTTCCAAAAACAATCTGGTCGCCACTCACGGGAGGAACCGTCATGGCTCGAATGACCGCAGCAGAGGCCGCCGTTCACGTGCTTCGCAAGGAAGGCGTCGACATCGCCTTCGGCGTGCCCGGCGCCGCCATCAATCCGTTCTATGCCGCCTTGCGCAAGATCGGCGGTGTCGATCACGTGCTGGCTCGCCACGTCGAGGGCGCGTCGCACATGGCCGAGGGCTATACCCGTACCAAGGCCGGCAATATAGGCGTCTGCATCGGCACCTCCGGCCCCGCCGGCACCGATATGATCACCGGCCTCTACTCGGCCAGCGCGGATTCCATCCCGATTCTGTGCATCACCGGCCAGGCGCCGCGCGCCAAGCTGCACAAGGAGGACTTCCAGGCCGTCGACATCCAGGCCATCGCCGGGCCGGTGACCAAGTGGGCGGTCACCGTGCTGGAGCCGGCCCAGGTGCCGCGCGCCTTCCAGCAGGCCTTCCAATTGATGCGCTCTTCGCGCCCCGGACCGGTGTTGATCGACCTGCCGATCGATGTGCAGTTGAGCGAGATCGAGTTCGATCCGGACACCTACGAGCCGCTGCCGGCTTACAAGCCCAGCGCCTCACGCGCCCAGGTCGAGAAGGCCATGGCCATGCTCGACGAGGCCGAGCGCCCATTGCTGGTTGCCGGCGGCGGCATCATCAACGCTGATGCCAGCGAGCTGCTGGTCGAGTTCGCCGAACTCACCGGCGTGCCGGTCATCCCCACGCTGATGGGCTGGGGCAGTATCGCCGACGACCACCCGCTGATGGCCGGCATGGTGGGGCTGCAAACCTCGCACCGCTACGGTAACGCTACCCTGCTCGAATCCGACTTCGTGATGGGCATCGGCAATCGCTGGGCCAATCGCCACACGGGCAACCTCGAGACCTATACGAAAGGGCGCAAGTTCGTCCACGTCGATATCGAGCCGACCCAGATCGGGCGCATCTTCGGCCCCGACTATGGCATCGTCTCCGACGCCAAGGCGGCGCTCGAGCTGTTCGTCGAGCTGGCACGTGAGCGGAAGGCAGCGGGCACGCTCAAGGATCGCAGCGCCTGGGCCGAGTCCTGCCAAGAGCGCAAGCGTACCCTGCTGCGCAAGACCCACTTCGACAACGTGCCGGTGAAGCCCCAGCGGGTCTACGAGGAGATGAACAAGGTCTTCGGCAAGAACACCCGCTACGTCAGCACCATCGGCCTGTCGCAGATAGCCGGCGCCCAGTTCCTGCACGTCTACAAGCCGCGCCACTGGATCAACTGTGGCCAGGCGGGCCCGCTGGGCTGGACCATTCCCGCTGCGCTGGGCGTGTGCAAGGCCGACCCGGACGCCGAAGTGGTCGCGCTCTCCGGCGACTACGATTTCCAGTTCATGGTCGAGGAGCTTGCTGCCGGCGCCCAGTTCAAGCTGCCTTACATTCACGTGCTGGTGAACAATTCCTATCTGGGGCTGATTCGCCAGGCCCAACGCGGCTTCGACATGGACTACTGCGTGCAACTCTCGTTCGAGAACGTCAACTGCCCCGAGATCAACGACTACGGTGTCGATCACGTCTCGGTGGTGGAAGGGCTCGGCTGCAAGGCGCTGCGCGTCACCCAGCCCGACCGGATCGCCCCGGCCCTGGAAGAAGCGAAAGCCCTGATGCGGGAACATCGTGTGCCGGTGGTGGTGGAAATCATCCTGGAGCGGGTGACCAACATCGCCATGGGCACCGATCTCGACGGCATCAACGAATTCGAGGCGCTGGCCGAGAACAACGCGGATGCGCCGACATCCATCGCCTCGCTCACTTGAGCAAGAGCGTCGCGGCAACACTGGGGATGGTGTCGCGACGCTATTAGATCGCCACAGCACAAGCATAAGGAGACCCAAATGCCCAAGTTCGCCGCCAACCTCAGCATGCTGTTCACCGAGGAGGATTTCCTCGACCGCTTCAAGGCCGCCGCCGACGCGGGCTTCAAGGGGGTGGAGTATCTTTTTCCCTACGATTACTCAGCCGTCGAACTCAAGGCGCGGCTCGACGAGCATGGCCTGACCCAGGTGCTACACAACCTGCCGGCCGGCGACTGGGGCGCCGGCGAGCGCGGCATCGCCTGTCATCCGGATCGCGTCGAGGAGTTCCGCGCCGGCGTCGACAAGGCCATCGACTACGCTACCGTGCTCGGCTGCAAGCAGGTCAACTGCCTGGCCGGCATCCAGCCCCAAGGCGTGAGCCTGGAGCAGGCGCGCCGCACCCTGGTGGAGAACCTGCGCTATGCTGCCGACAAGCTCGAGGCCGCCGGCATCCTGCTGCTGGCCGAGCCGGTCAACACTCGCGACATTCCCGGGTTCTTCCTCAATCGCACCGAGCAGGCGCTGTCGATCTTCGACGAGGTGGGCAGTGCCAACTTGAAACTGCAGTACGACATCTACCATATGCAGATCATGGAGGGCGACCTGGCGCCGACCATCGAGAAGCACCTGGATCGTATCGCCCACGTGCAGTTGGCCGACAACCCCGGCCGCCACGAGCCGGGCAGCGGCGAGATCAATTACCCGTTCCTGTTCGCCCATCTCGATCGGCTGGGCTACGACGGCTGGATCGGTTGCGAGTACAAGCCGGCCACGACAACGAAAGAAGGGCTGGGCTGGCTGGATCGGTGAAACGCTGTTGCGCTCGGCATCTCGGCCGCCGGCGGTGCTCGCAATCCTCATTGAGCACCCAGTCAACTCCGGTTGCTGCGCGCAGGCGGCGGTCGACCTGCCTTCGCTCACGACGCGTTTCAGAATGTTTGCCAACGATCACAAAGACAAGCTGAAAGGAGAAGCATCATGAGCAAGATCGGTTTCATTGGCCTTGGCATCATGGGCCGTCCCATGGCGGGGCATCTGCTGGATGCCGGCCACGAACTCGTCACCGTCAAGCGCGGCACGCTGGACGCCACCCTGGCCGAGAAGGGCATGCGCGAGCTCGACAGCCCCCGCGCCGTGGCCGAGCAGGCCGAGGTGGTCATCACCATGGTGCCGGATACTCCCGATGTGGAGCAGGTGCTGTTCGGCGAGGGCGGCGTCGCCGAGGGGCTCAAGCCGGGCACCCTGGTCATCGATATGAGCTCCATCGCCCCCATTGCCACCCAGGGCTTCGCCAAGCGCATCCATGAGGCCGGCGGCGAATATGTCGACGCGCCGGTTTCGGGGGGCGAGGGCGGCGCCATCAACGCAGCACTGACCATCATGGTGGGGGCCACCGAGGAGGGCTTCTCCCGTGCCAAGCCGCTTCTCGAGGTGATGGGCAAGACCATTACCCATATCGGCGGGCACGGTGCCGGCCAGACCTGCAAGGTAGCCAACCAGATCGTCGTCGCGCTGACCATCGAGGCGGTGGCCGAGGGGCTGTTGTTCGCCTCGAAGGCGGGCGCCGACGTGGCCAAGGTGCGCGAATCGCTGCTCGGCGGCCTGGCCCAGTCGAAGATCCTCGACGTCCACGGCGAGCGCATGATCAAGCGTACCTTCGACCCGGGCTTCAAGATCCGGCTGCACCAGAAGGACCTCAACCTGGCGCTGGAGGGCGCGCGCAGCCTCAACCTGGCGCTGCCTGGCACAGCCAACGCCCAGCAGCTGTTCCAGGCCTGCGCCGCCCATGGCGGCGAGGACTGGGATCACGCCGGTATCCTGCGGGCGCTGGAGGCGCTGGCCGACCATGAGGTAGGGCGCTGATTCGTTATACGAGGAAGCGCCGTTCGGCCTGCCAGTCGCGCAGACGGTAGGCCGCGTTTCCCTCCTGGTGGGCGTCGGGTCGTCGTCCACCAACCGACCGCACCTCGTGCGGTCCTTGACCCGGCGGCGGGATCCCCGGCTGGACCCCGCCCGCCGTCGGGCTTTTTTCTCACCTTCCCGGCTGTTACCGTCGAAGATTGTCGCCCTGCGAGGTGTGCCCAAGATGATTCCCCAACTTCCTCCCTTCGATCCCGAGCTGGACGTGGCGGATTGGCTGCGCCGCCTCGCCGACATCGCCGTCGCCGCCGTGCATCCCGACACGCTGGTGGCCGACTTGCTGCCCGACCCGCCGCCAGGGCGCACCGTGGTGGTGGGGGCGGGTAAGGCGGCAGCTGCCATGGCCGCCGCGCTGGAGCGCGCCTGGCAGGAACGCTGTCCCGATGCGCCGCTCTCCGGCCTGGTAGTCACCCGCTATGGGCATGGTGCCGATTGCGACGTGATCGAAGTGCTCGAGGCCTCCCACCCGATGCCCGACGACCTGGGCGAGAAGGCGGCCCGCCGAATGCTCCAGGCCGTCGAAGGCCTGGGCGAGGACGACCGCGTCATCGCGCTGGTCTCCGGTGGCGGCTCGGCCTTGATGACGCTGCCGGCGGAGGGCATCACGCTTGCCGACAAGCAGGCCACCAATCGCGAACTGCTGCGCTGCGGCGCACCGATCGGCCAGATGAACACCGTGCGTCGACACCTCTCGGCGATCAAGGGCGGGCGTCTGGCCGCGGCGGCGCATCCGGCCCAGGTGGTAACCTGGCTGATTTCCGATATTCCCGGCGACGTGGCCACGCAGATCGCCTCGGGCCCGACCTTGCCCGATCGCTCGACCCCGGCCGATGCTCTTATGGTACTTGAGCGCTACGCCATCGAGGTGCCGGCGCACGTGCGCCAGCATCTCGAGCGGGACACATCGGCACCCTCGCCCGACGACGAAGCCTTCGAGCGCGACGACAGCGTGATCCTGGCGCGAGCCCACGACGCCCTTGAAGTCGCCAGGAATGTGGTGGAGGAGGCCGGGGTGATAGTGCGCGTGTTGGGCGACGACCTGGAGGGCGAGGCTTGCGAGCTGGGCCGTGCCCAGGCACGCATGGCTCTGGAGGCACGCGACGAGATCGCCACGCCGCTGCTGATTCTCTCCGGTGGCGAAACCAGCGTCACTGTGCGCGGGGATGGACGCGGCGGGCGCAACGTCGAGTACCTGCTGGGGCTGTTCGAAGCGCTGCGAGGCGCCCCGGGCATCCATGCCCTGGCCATCGATACCGACGGCATCGACGGCTCCGAGGACAATGCCGGCGCGCTGTTCTCCCCCGATGACTGGACTCGTGCCAAGGAGCAAGGCCTCGACCCCGCCGATTACCTGTCACGCAACGACGCGTATACTTTCTTTCAGGCGTTGGACCGGCTCATCGTCACCGGACCGACCCGTACCAACGTCAACGATTTCCGTGCCATTCTGGTCTTGCCGAGGACACCATGACGCTGCCCCCCCACGCTCCCATCCACGAGCCCATCCGTCGCACCAAGATCGTCGCCACCCTGGGCCCGGCCAGCGACCGCGAGGGCGTGCTGGAGGCCATGATCCGCACCGGCGTCGACGTGGTGCGCCTCAACTTCTCCCACGGCAGCGCCGCCGACCACCGCCGCCGACTCATCGCCGTGCGCCAGATCGCCGACCGCCTGGGCAGGAGCGTCGCCGCGCTGGGCGACCTGCAGGGGCCCAAGATCCGCATCGCGCGCTTCCGCGACGGCGCGGTGGTGCTCGAGG
>NZ_PJRN01000016.1 GCF_002930105.1 Billgrantia saliphila
CCTCGGCCTGGCGGCGATGGTCCTTGCATGCATTGGCGTGGCTGCAGTCGACCATCAGCCGCGCCGACAGCCCGGCGGTTTCCAGAGCGGCACGCGCCGCACGCACGGAGTCGCGGTCGTAATTGGGGCCATGGTGGCCGCCGCGCAGCACCACGTGGGCATGGGGGTTGCCCGAAGTCTCACGCATCGTCGGCCGCCCCCCGTCGTCGAGACCGAAATGCCGGTGCGGATGCGCCGCGGCCTGGATGGCGTCCACCGCGACGCGCACGTCGCCGCTGGTGGCGTTCTTGAACCCCACCGCGGCGTCGAGGCCGCTGGCCAGTTCGCGGTGCAGCTGAGATTCGGTGGTTCGCGCACCAATGGCGACCCAGGTCAGCAGGTCATCGAAGTAGGCGGCCAACATCGGTTGCAGCAGCTCGGTGGCCACCGGCAGACCCAGCGCCGAGATCTCGCGCATCAGCCGGCGCGAAAGTTCCAGGCCGCGACTCATGTCACCGCTGCCGTCGAGATCAGGATCGTAGGCGAGCCCCTTCCAGCCCACCGTGGTGCGCGGCTTCTCCACGTAGACGCGCATCACCGGCAGCAGGCGATCCTCCACCCGCGGGGTCAGCTCGGCCAGGCGGCGAGCGTACTCCAGGGCGGCACGCGGGTCGTGGATGGAGCAAGGACCCACCACCACCAGCAGGCGGTCGTCGCGGCCGGCGACGATGTCGTGAACGGCACGGCGCTGGGCGCGGAGGCGCTCGGCCAGCGGTGCCGTCAAGGGCAAGCGCTGGCGCAGCTCACCGGGAGTCGGCAGGGACATGTCGGTACGGCGGGTATCGGTAGGCTGACGGTCGGCCAGACGTTCGGCAAGGGAAGCGGGGGCGTTCATGCGGTATCAACTCCGTGAGATCGGCAAACATCGTGTCGTCGTGCCACCGGTGGTCTCACGGTCGGAGGTGGCGCACTGGACCGACCGCGCGGCGCTAAATCGCCAGCCATAGCCCCAGCCATAATAGTCGTGACGGGCATAGGCGGCGAAAACGGCGCGACGTGCGATCATGGTGCGTCTCCTTCGTGGTGTTCGGGGTCGCGTCGGTCGGCACCAACGCAAAACCCCCGGTCGGGTTGCCGACCGGGGGTTTGGGGGAGGCAACCCGGTTAGGGTGTGCCTTCGCGGCGCTGTCCTCGCTCAGGACCCGGCCGCCGGCACACCGGAAGTAAACCAATACCAGTACTGACCGCCGAAACCGGCGCCACGCGAGAACGCCGCGCTCGTAGCACGGTGCCAGGCATTGGCGTGTCGGTTGGAGGTCGATGTCATGGTGGTCTCCCGATGTTCAGTCTTCATCGTGCCGGATCGCGACAGGCTTGGCAAGCGCCACGCCCGCCCCTTTGGCCGGGGTTTCAACCGCTGGTGAAGACCTGGACCCAGCCGATGGTCGCCGGCAGGGCGGCCATGCTCACCAGTACCACCAGGCCCAGCACTACCGACAGCAGGCCGCTGTCGTCCTTGAAGTCGTGGTCGTGTGCCATGTCGGTCACCTCGTTGTCGTCGGGGGTGACCATTCTAGCGAAGGTGGCGGCCGCCATCGACCGGCAACGTGATCCCGGTCACGTAGCGGTTGTCGAGCAGGTAGCGCAGGCTCTGGTAGATCACGCCCGGCCCGGGGATCGTACCCATCGCCGACTTGGCTCTGGCCTGCTCGGCGTAGTTCGCATCATCGTTCTCACCCAGCATGATCAGCGCGGGAGCGATGGCGTTGACCTGGATCGCGGGAGCGTACATCGCCGCGAACGAAAGCGTCAGGTTCTCGAGCCCCGCCTTGGTGGCAGCATAAGCGGCGTGCTTTCTCGAGCCCTTCCGCACCACGTAGTCGGTCATGTGCACGATGTCGCGCTGGGGCTCGCCGCAGGCGTCGAGCAGTTCTCGACAGTGCAGGTTGATCAGATAGGGCGCCAGCATGTGCACGCGGAACAGCCGCTCGAAACCGGCACCGGCTTCATCGCCGAAGCTATCGGGTGCCCAATCGCCGGCGTTGTGCACGATGGCCCTGAGCGTTGACGTCTCGGCCTTTAACCGGGCGATGAAGTCGAGTATGCCCGCTTCGGTGGCGAAATCCGCCTGCAGAGTGACGATGCCACGGCTTCGCAGCGCCTCGAGCTCGGGGCGCTCGCGGCGGTAGCTGATGATCACCGGATGGCCGTCGTCGATCAACCGCTCGGCACAATGGCGCCCCAAGCGCTGGGCGCCGCCGGTGATGAGGATCGGCGCGGCGCTCATCCGGCACTTCCCCGACGCAGCACACCGGCGGTAGGCACCAGTGGCTGACGTGGCGCGTAAGCGAAGACGTCGGAAAAGACCCGCGATGGCTCGAGGCCCAGCGAGGCCAGCACGTCGACGCAGGCATAGACCATGCCCGGCGAGCCGGAGAGGTAGACGTCATGGCCGCTGACGTCGTCCAGCACCGCGGCCAGCGCCTGGTCGATGCGCCCCAGGTGTCCCAGGATGCGCTCACCGGTCACTGGCGTCTCCGGTGAGGCCTCGGTCACTACGTGGAAGCGTACGCCGTCATGGCGCTCGGCCCACTGCCGCGGCAGGCTCTCGAGATAGAGGTCGCGCCGCTCGCGGGCCGCCCACCACAGTTCGATGGGCCGCTCGGGTGACTGGTGCAGCGAGGCCTCGACGATCGCCTTCATCTGGGCGAAGCCGGTACCCGCAGCGATCAGCAGCAAGGGGCGCCGGCTGGCCGGATCCAGTACGCAGTCGCCACCCGGCAGGCGTATCGTCAGGTGTTGCGCCACCACGATCAGTTCACGCAGCCGAGCGGAATTCTCACGCTCCGGCCAATGCTGGATGTGAAGCTCCAGGGTACCGTCGCCGGCATGGGCATTGGCGATGGAGAAAGGCACCCAAACGTCCTCGTCCAGCTTGAGCTCGAGATACTGGCCCGGTTCATGGGCCATGGCCTCGGCGCGCCCCTCCAGGTGCACGCGGAACACGTCGGGGGTCAGGTCCTCCACCGCCGTCACCTGGCAGGTCAGGGTCCTCGGGGTCATGCAGGCCTCTTGTCGTCAGGGTGTGGGGGCAGGCTGATACCCAGTTCGTTCCAGCGTTCGCTGACGCGGGCCTTGACGGCCTCGTCCATGACGATGGGCGTGCCCCATTCTCGATCGGTCTCGCCCGGCCACTTGGCGGTGGCGTCAAGTCCCATCTTGGACCCCAACCCAGCCACTGGCGAGGCGAAGTCGAGATAATCGATGGGCGTGTTCTCGACCAGCACGGTGTCCCGGGCGGGGTCCATGCGGGTGGTGATAGCCCAGATCACGTCCTTCCAGTCGCGGGCGTCGATGTCGTCGTCGAGCACCACCACGAACTTGGTGTACATGAACTGGCGCAGGAAGCTCCACACGCCCATCATTACGCGCTTGGCGTGTCCCGGGTACTGCTTCTTCATGGTCACCACCGCCATGCGGTAGGAGCAGCCCTCCGGCGGTAGATAGAAGTCGACGATCTCGGGGAACTGCTTGCGCAGGATCGGCACGAACACCTCGTTGAGGGCGACGCCCAGTATCGCCGGTTCGTCGGGCGGCCTTCCGGTGTAGGTCGAATGATAGATGGCGTCGCGACGCTGGGTCATGCGCGTCACCGTGAATACCGGAAAGTGATCGACCTCGTTGTAATAGCCGGTGTGGTCGCCGTAGGGCCCTTCCGGCGCCATGTCGTCGGGATAGATGAACCCTTCGAGGATGATCTCGGCCGAGGCCGGCACCTCGAGATCGGCATGACCGCACTTGACCAGCTCGGTGCGCGAGCCGCGCAGGAGCCCGGCGAAGGCGTACTCGGAGAGCGTGTCAGGCACCGGGGTCACTGCGCCGAGGATGGTCGCCGGGTCGGCACCGAGCGCCACCGCCACCGGGAAGGGCTCGCCGGGATGCTCCCGCTGAAACTCCTGGAAATCGAGCGCCCCGCCGCGATGCGACAGCCAGCGCATGATCAGCCGGTTGCGGGAGAGCTTCTGCTGACGGTAGATGCCTAGGTTCTGGCGCTTCTTGTGCGGCCCGCGGGTCACCACCAGCGGCCAGGTGACCAGCGGCGCCACGTCGCCCGGCCAGCAGTGCTGGATCGGCAGTCGGTCGAGGTCGACGTCATCGCCTTCCAGGACCACTTCCTGCACCGGCGCCGAGCGCACCGTCTTGGGCCCCATGCTCATCACCTGCTTGAAGATCGGCAGCTTGTCCCAGGCGTCGCGAAAGCCCTTGGGCGGATCGGGCTCCTTGAGAAAGGCGAGCAGCTTGCCCACTTCGCGCAGGGCCTCGACGCTGTCCTGCCCCATGCCCATGGCAACCCGCTTCGGCGTGCCGAACAGATTGCCCAGCAGCGGCATGTCGTGGCCCTTGACGTTTTCGAACAGCAGCGCCGGGCCGCCGGCACGCAGAGTGCGATCGCAGATCTCGGTGATCTCGAGATAGGGATCCACCTCGGCAGTCACACGTACCAGCTCGCCCTGGGCCTCCAGGGCCGCGATGAAATCGCGCAGATCTCGGTACTTCATTCGGATCTTCCGGTTCCAGAATGACGAAAGGGGCAGCTTAGCATGCTGCCCCTTTGCACACCGCCCGATCCTGCCTAGCGGCGCTTCATTGCCTCGAAGAACTCGAGGTTCGTCTTCGTATCCTTCAGACGATCGATAAGGAATTCCGTCGCTGCGGTATCGTCCATCGGGTTGAGCAGCTTGCGCAGGATCCACATGCGCTGCATCTCGTCCTCGGAGGCGATCAGATCCTCGCGGCGGGTACCCGAGCGGCGGATGTTGAGGGCCGGATAGACGCGGCGCTCGGCGAGCTTGCGGTCCAGGTGGGCTTCCATGTTACCGGTGCCCTTGAACTCCTCGAAGATCACCTCGTCCATCTTGGAACCGGTATCGACCAGCGCGGTGGCGATGATGGTCAGGCTGCCGCCCTCCTCGATGTTGCGCGCCGCGCCGAAGAAACGCTTGGGTTTCTCCAGGGCGTGGGCGTCGACACCGCCGGTGAGGACCTTGCCGGAGCTCGGCACCACGGTGTTGTAAGCACGTGCCAGGCGGGTGATGGAGTCGAGCAGGATCACCACGTCCTTCTTGTGCTCGACCAGCCGCTTGGCCTTCTCGATGACCATTTCGGCGACCTGCACGTGGCGCGCCGGCGGTTCGTCGAAGGTCGAGGCGACCACCTCGCCGCGCACGGTGCGCGACATCTCGGTCACTTCTTCCGGGCGCTCATCGATCAGCAACACAATCATGTGGCACTCGGGATTGTTGCGCGTGATCGAGGTGGCGATATTCTGCAGCATCAGCGTCTTGCCCGCCTTGGGAGGCGAGACGATCAGGCCGCGCTGGCCCTTGCCGATGGGTGCCGTGAGATCGATGATGCGGGCCGTGAGATCCTCGGTGGAGCCGTTGCCGATCTCCATGCGCAGCCGCTCCTGGGGGAACAGCGGCGTGAGATTCTCGAACAGGATCTTGTGCTTGGCGTTTTCCGGCTTGTCGAAGTTGATCTGGCTGACCTTGAGCAGCGCGAAGTAGCGCTCCCCTTCCTTCGGCGGACGAATCTTGCCGGAGATCGAATCGCCCTTGCGCAGGTTGAAGCGACGAATCTGCGACGGCGAGACGTAGATATCGTCGGGGCCGGCCAGGTAGGAGCTGTCGGCGCTGCGCAGGAAGCCGAAGCCATCCTGGAGAATTTCCAGGACACCGTCGCCATAGATATCCTCACCGCTCTTGGCGTGCTTCTTGAGGATGGCGAAGATGATGTCCTGCTTGCGTGAGCGGGCCAGATTGTCGATGCCCATTTCACGGGCGAGCTCCAGCAGCTCTGGCACGGGTTTTTGCTTGAGTTCGGTAAGATTCATCGGTGTGTTCGGAAGTTGCTCATGTCAGCGTGGCGGCACGGCGGCCGTGGGAGTGGTGCGAAAAAGAACGGTGCGCCGCTTTGGGTGCGTTCAGAGCCCGGGAGAGCTGCCGCT
Source organism: Billgrantia saliphila (assembly GCF_002930105.1). Classification (GTDB taxonomy): domain Bacteria; phylum Pseudomonadota; class Gammaproteobacteria; order Pseudomonadales; family Halomonadaceae; genus Halomonas; species Halomonas saliphila. The sequence continues at coordinate 5,987 of NZ_PJRN01000016.1, forward strand.
CATGAGCGATGCTCGTGGCTTCACGATCACTCTGCGAAGGGATCGTCGGCACGGTATCGTGTTCGAGGGAGCAGCGCTTCTTTGTCACCTGGTTTCATCGCCTGGTGCGTTTTCAGGTGCCACCATGGCTTACGGCACATGACAACGAGCGACAACAAGAAGGGGGCTGTCTGACGACTTGATGTTGACCGCGACGCGGTCGGAAAGCATTCGGAACAGGCGAACGACCCGATGTTAGTCAAGGGCGGCGGCGAACGCAAGCCCATACGATCATCAGCACCGTGATTGACACGCCCCGGGTCTCACCGCACCCTTGGGCCATTCACGATCAGGATGCCGCGATGACATCACCCATGGAACGGCCCCTTCACGTCCCCGACACGACCCAGCCCCCCGCCGTGCAGCGCCTGGCCGCGATCGACCTCGGCTCCAACAGCTTCCATCTGCTGGTCGCCCACTACCAGGACGATCGCCTGCAAGTGGTTGCCCGGCGCGGCGAGAAGGTGCAACTGGCCGCCGGGCTCGATGACGAAGGCCAGCTCGAAGAGGCCGCCATGCAGCGGGCGCTGGATTGTCTGGCCCGCTTCGCCCCCTTCATCACCGACATACCGCCGGGGCAGCTGCGGGTGGTGGGCACCAACGCTTTGCGCGATGCCCGCAACAGCCAGTCCCTCATCGACCGTGCCGAGGCCCTGCTGGGGCAGCGCATCGAGATCATCGGCGGTCGCGAGGAAGCGAGACTGATCTACCTGGGCGCCGCCCATTCGCTGGCGGAAGATGGCCGTCGGCTGATCATCGATATCGGAGGCGGTTCCACCGAGTTCATCGTCGGCGAACGCTTCGAGCCATTGGCGCTGGAGAGCCTGCAGCTGGGCTGCGTGACCTATACCCGGCGTTTCTTCGCCGACGGCGAAATCAGCGAAAAGCGCATGCGCCGTGCCGAAATGGCGGCGTTGTCGGAGCTGGCCAATATCCGCCGCCCCTATCGCGAGCTGGGCTGGGACGACCCAGTGGGATCCAGCGGCACAATCAAGGCCGCGGCGTCCGTCATCGCCGCGGCGGGAGACGCCACCGATGGCGTGGTCACCCGCGCGGGGCTCAAGCGAGTGCGTGCCGCCCTGATCGACTGCGCTCATCTCGATCACGTGGCCCTGGAGGGGCTCAAGACGGATCGCGCCCGCGTGTTCCCAGCCGGGGTAGCGATTCTCAGCGCCATCTTCGAAGCCTTCGACCTGGAGCGCCTGCGCTACGCCGACGGTGCCTTGCGCGAAGGCGTGCTCTACGACATGGTGGGCCGCAACGGCCCCGAGGACTCGCGGCTGAAGACGCTGACCTCGCTGCAGCAGCGTCACGCCGTCGACACCCGCCAGGGCGCCAATGTCGCCGCCTCGGCCGCCGAGCTGCTGGCTCAGGTGCGTACCGCGTGGGAACTCGACGATGATCAGGCGCGCTTCCTCGACTGGGCCGCCCGCCTGCACGAGATCGGCCTGGCGATTTCGCACAGCCAGTTCCACCGCCACGGTGCCTATCTGCTGGCACACTCCGACCTGGCCGGCTTTTCGCGACCCGAGCAGCAGCTCCTCGCGTTCCTGGTGCGTGCCCATCGTCGCAAGTTCCCGCAGCGCGAATGGCGTGCGCTGCCCGACTCGCAGCAGCTCCCCTGCGCACGCCTGGCCCGGCTGCTGCGCCTGGCGGTGCTGCTCAACCACTCCCGCGCCGAGCAGCCGCCCGCCACACCGCACCTGGAGGCCCATGGCGACGACCTGCGTCTCATCTTGCGAGGCAACGAGAGCGACCATGCCCTGCTGCAAACCGACCTCGAGCAGGAAATGGCCTACCAGAAGGCGGCGGGATTCAACCTGGACGTGAGCTGAACGGGCGGTCCGCGCCGCACCCGCCGGGCTGCGCTCGCCAGCCCGCCGCCACCGCAACCCACCGCCCCTCTGGCAGTAGCGCCGCCACCGGCGCTCCGTCGTGCCAGGCCACCAGCAGGCGTTCGCGCGACCAGGGCGGCACGTCCGCTTCCTGCAGCAAGCGCTTGAGATCGCGACTTCCTCGCCGTGCCAGACGCAGACTCTCGCCGCCCTGGCGCGGCTTGAGGCGTAGTCGAGCCTGACCGCCCTTCTCGGGAACGAGCGTGACGTCGACGGTTCCCCATGGGGTAGCCAGGGGGGAGACACCGTCCCAGTCGAACTGCCACGCCGGCGTCAACGGCAGCCGGCTGGGCAGCAAGTGAAGGTGGTCACGCCAAATTCGCGCCTCGGCGCCGGCCCAGGCGACCCGCACCCGGGCGTCGCGACGCGCATCGCACTGGGCGAGCAAGGTCTCGAGACGCGCCTCCGGCGGCGTGGGCAGCCCCAGGCGGTGGCAGGCATACCGCACCAGCACGCGCCGACGCGCCAGCGACAGGCGCCCCAGCCCCGCCAACGGCAGGCATGCGGCGTCGTCCCCCAAGTCCGCCAGATCCTCTGCGGCCAGGTCGGCGATCAGCGCGTCGGCTTCGGCGGCGTGGCGCGCGCTGCTCGCCAGCGCCTCGGCCGCGTGGGGCCAGCGCTGCGCCAGCAGCGGCAGCACGCTGCGACGCAGGAAGTTGCGGTCGAGCGTTTCGTCGATGTTGGAGGGGTCGTCGACCCAGTGCAGGCCATGCCGCTCGGCCTCGGCCTCGAGCTCGGCGCGGGCGTACGACAACAGCGGGCGCGCCAGGTGGGCACCCAGCCATTCGCGCCGGGCGGGCATCGCCGCCAGCCCGCGCACGCCGCTGCCACGCAGCGCGGCCAGCAGGAAGGTCTCGGCCTGATCATCACGATGCTGGGCCAGCCACAGCGTCTCGCCCGTGGCCACGCGACGGGAGAAAGCGGCGTAGCGTGCCTCCCTGGCTGCACCCTCCAGCCCCAGCCCGGCGTCATGGTCTACCGCCACGCCCTCGACGAACAGCGGTACACCAAGGCGCGAACAGAGCCGCCGGCAGTGGGCCTCGAAGTCGGCAGCGGCGGCCTGCAGGCCGTGGTTGACGTGCAGCGCATGCAGGGGGCGGGGGTGACGACGGCAGGCCGCCGCGGCGAGGGTCAGCAGCAGGCTCGAATCCAGCCCGCCGGAGAGCGCCACCCAGACGACACGCCCCGGCGGGGTTTCCGCCAGGGCGTCATCGATCAAGGCTTGCAGCGACTCTCTCTTATGCCGGAGCGCCATAGCTCATCAGACGCTCGTACCTGCGCTCCAGGAGAGCCTCGGTACCCATCGCCTCGAGCCGCTCGAGGCTCGCCAGCAGCGCCTTCCGGACTCGCTGTGCGGTGGTCTGCGGGTGACGGTGGGCGCCCCCCAGCGGCTCCTCGATCAGGGTATCGACGAAGCCCAGCTCCTGCAGGCGCTCGGCGGTGATGCCCATGGCCTGGGCAGCGTCGGCGGCCTTCTCTGCGCTCTTCCACAGGATCGACGCACAGCCCTCGGGCGAGATCACCGAATAAGTGGAGTACTGCAGCATGGCCAGCTCGTCGCACACGCCGATGGCCAGCGCTCCACCGGAGCCGCCCTCACCCACCACGGTGGAGATGATCGGGGTCTTTAGCCTCGACATCACCGCCAGGTTGTAGGCGATGGCCTCGGACTGGCCGCGCTCCTCGGCATCGATGCCCGGATAGGCGCCCGGCGTGTCGATGAAAGTGAGCACCGGCATCTTGAAGCGCTCGGCCATCTCCATCAGGCGGCACGCCTTACGATAGCCCTCGGGCCGCGGCATGCCGAAGTTGCGACGCACCTTCTCCTTCACGTCGCGTCCCTTCTGGTGGCCGATGACCATCACCGGACGGTCGTCGAGGCGGGCAATGCCGCCGACGATGGCAGGGTCGTCGGCGAAGCGACGGTCGCCGTGCAGCTCGTCGAAATCGGTGAAGACGTGCTCAAGATAGTCGAGGGTATAGGGGCGCTGGGGATGACGCGAAAGCTGCGACACCTGCCAGGGGCTCAGGTCCTTGAAGATCGATTCGGTGAGCTTGCGGCTCTTCTCCTCCAGGCGGCTGATCTCGTCGCTGAGGTTGAGCTTGCTGTCGTTGCCGACCAGGCGCAGCTCTTCGATCTTGGCCTGAAGCTCGGCGATGGGCTGTTCGAAATCGAGGTAGTTGGGATTCATAGTGGCTAGGCCGCCTTGTCATTGCTGTCGCCGGGAAAATGATAATGAACGCTGTTCGTCCCGGAAGCCATAAATTCGAGTGTCGGGCATTATCGCACCCTCAACGCGCGGCGCAAGGCGAGGAACAGCGGCTTTTCCGGCGACAGATCACTGCGGAGGCGCTGTGAACCCATCCCTGGGCGCTACTTTTGCCCTGCTTCGCTCTCGCATCCTGCTCCACTCGCAGGACCGGGGCTGGCCATCCATGGCCAGCCCGTTCGGAGCAATGCTCCTCACCCATGGCAGAAGACCTCCGCTACGACCTCTCCCCCGGCGCCGCTCGCAGCCGAAAAGTCGGCGAGCGATGGTCAGGGCTAGGCCCGTTCCCTACGGGCCAACGCACTCCCCACGTCCCTGTGGGTCGCAAGGCAAAAAATGGCGAAAAAAGCGGAGTTTACTTTAGTAAATGAGCATTTTAAGACGTTTTTAATGCCGTATGGCCGAGCGCAGACACTTTTCGCAGGCCTAACGGTATTTCAGCCGCACGCCATCCTGCCCTTCCACCTCGCGCAGCGCTATCAGCAACTCGTCGCAGGGCGATACGCGCCATTGACCGTCCAGTTCCAGCCAGCCGGCGGCCGCGTCGTTGCGGTAGCGCAGGCGTACCGGCAAGCCGCCGTCGTCGCGGTGCGGCGTGAGGCTGTCGCGCAGCGTGTCGATCAGCCGACCGTTGACCCGAGTGCCGTCCAGCGAGACTTCTACCGCCTCGCCGTAGCGGGCACGGGCGGCCACCATCGGCGTGACCTCCTTGCCACGCAGGCGCAAGCCGCCGGAGAAATCGTCGGTGGAGACCTCGCCCTCGACGATCAGCACTTGGTCGGCCTCGATCTGGCCGCGCAGGGAATCGAACAGTTCGCCGAACAGCGAGGCCTCGATGCGCCCGGTGCGGTCGTCCAGGGTGATGAAGGCCATGGTGTCGCCGCGCTTGGACTTCATGGTGCGCATGGCCACCACCAGACCCGCCACCCGCTGCGGCTCGCGCGAGGGCTTGAGATCGCTGATACGGGTGGAGACGAAGCGCGCCAGTTCTTTCTCGTACTCGTCGATCGGGTGCCCGGTGAGGTAGAGCCCGAGGGTCTCCTTCTCGCCGGCCAGGCGCTCTTTGTCAGTCCATTCGCGGACACTGCGGTAGGCTTGGTAGGGATCGCTCTCGGTCTCGTCGTCGGCGAAGGCCTCGCCGAACATGTCCATCATGCCCAGGTTCTGGTTGGTCTGGGTCTGGGCGGCGGCGCGGAGGGCGTCGTCCAGCGCGGCAGCCAGCACCGCCCGGTTGGGCCCCAGGTTGTCGAGCGCCCCCGAACGGATCAGTGCCTCAAGGGTGCGCTTGTTCATACGCTTGGGGTCGACCCGGCGACAGAAATCGAACAGGTCGCTGAAAGGTCCCTCGGCCTCGCGAGCCTCGACGATGGCACCGATCGGCCCCTCGCCCACACCGCGAATGGCACCCAGACCGTAGACCACGCGCCCCTCGGTATCCACAGTGAACTTGTAGGCGCCGATGTTGACGTCCGGCGGGGTCACGGTAAGACCAATACGCCGCGACTCTTCGATCAGCGGCACGACCTTATCGAGGTTGTCCATTTCGGTGGACATCACCGCGGCCATGAACGGGCCGGGATAATGCGCCTTGAGCCAGGCGGTCTGGTAGGAGACCAGGCCGTAGGCCGCTGAGTGCGACTTGTTGAAGCCGTAGCCGGCGAACTTCTCCACCAGGTCGAAGATGTTGCCGGCCAGCTCCTTGTCGATGCCGTTGGCTGCGCAACCCTCCATGAAGCCGGCGCGCTGCTTGGCCATCTCCTCAGGCTTCTTCTTGCCCATGGCGCGGCGCAGCATATCGGCCTGACCCAGGCTGTAGCCCGCCAGCACCTGGGCGATCTGCATCACCTGCTCCTGATAGAGGATGATGCCGTAGGTGGGCTCCAGCACCGGCTTGAGCCACTCGTGCTGGTAATCGGGGTGCGGGTAGGAGATCTCGGCGCGGCCGTGCTTGCGGTTGATGAAGTCGTCGACCATGCCCGACTGCAGCGGGCCCGGACGGAACAGCGCCACGAGTGCGATCATGTCCTCCAGCGAGTCGGGCAGCAGGCGCTTGATCAGCTCCTTCATGCCGCGCGATTCGAGCTGGAACACCGCCGTGGTCTCGGCGCGCTTGAGCATCTCGAAGGTGGGGCCGTCGTCGAGCGGGATGCTGTCGATGTTGAGCGGGCCCTCGCCCTTGACGGCACGCACCTTGTCGACCATCTCCAACGCCCAGTCGATGATGGTCAGGGTGCGCAGGCCGAGGAAGTCGAACTTGACCAGCCCGGCCTCCTCGATGTCGTTCTTGTCGAACTGGACGACCAGGCCGTTGCCCTCCTCGTCGCATAGCAGCGGCGAGAAGTCGGTGAGCTTGGTGGGTGCGATCACCACGCCACCGGCGTGCTTGCCGGTGCCGCGGGTGATGCCCTCAAGCTTGACCGCCATCTCCCAGATCTCGGCGGCCTCCTCGTCGTTCTCGACGAACTCCTTGAGCGCCGGCTCCGCCTCGATGGCCTTGGCCAGGGTCATACCCACCTCGAAGGGGATCAGCTTGGAGAGCTTGTCTCCGAGCGAGTAGGGCCGGCCCTGGGCACGAGCCACGTCGCGCACCACCGCCTTGGCCGCCATGGTGCCGAAGGTGACGATCTGAGATACCGCGTTGCGGCCGTAGCGGTCGGCCACGTACTCGATCACCCGGTCGCGCTTCTCCATGCAGAAGTCGACGTCGAAATCGGGCATCGAGACCCGCTCGGGATTGAGGAAGCGCTCGAACAGCAGGTCGTATTCCAGCGGGTCGAGATCGGTGATCTTCTGTGCGTAGGCCACCAAGGAGCCTGCCCCGGAGCCGCGCCCCGGCCCCACCGGGACGTCGTTGTCCTTGGCCCACTTGATGAAGTCCATCACGATCAGGAAATAGCCGGGGAAGCCCATCTGGATGATGATGTCGAGCTCGAAGTCGAGGCGCTCGCGGTAGCGCTTGTCGATCTCGGCGAACTCGGCGCCGTCGCGCGGGTACTTCTCGGCCGGGTAGAGGAAATCGAGGCGCTCGGTGAGACCATCGTGGGAGACCTTGCGGAAGAACTCGTCCTGAGTCAGGCCCTCGGGAATCTCGAACTCCGGCAGGAAAATCTCGCCCAGGCGCACGTCGACGTTGCAGCGAGCGGCGATCATCACGCTGTTCTCGAGCGCCTCGGGAATGTCGGCGAACAGCTCGGCCATCTCCGCCGGGCTCTTGAGGTACTGCTCCTCGGTGTACTTGCGTTCGCGGCGCGGGTCGTCCAGCGCCTTGCCCTCGCCGATAGAGACCCGCGTCTCGTGGGCCCAGAAGTCGTCGCGCTCGAGGAAGCGCACGTCGTTGGTGGCCACCACCGGCGTACCCGAGGCCATGGCGAGTTCCACCGAGAGGTGCACGCACTCCTCCTCCAGGGGACGCCCGGTGCGGGTCAGCTCCAGGTAGAAGCGGTCCGGGAAAGCCGCCTGCCACTCCTCGAGCAGCGCGCGCGCCTCGTCGCGATGATCGGCGAGCAGGTGGCGACCGATCTCGCCCTCGCGACCGCCCGAGAGAACGATCAGCCCCTCGCTCTGGGCGAGCACCCACGCCTTTTCCAGCACGGCGCGGCCCTGCCGCTGCCCCTCCATCCAGCCCCGCGAGATCAGCTCGGTGAGGTTGCGGTAGCCGGTCTCGTTCATCGCCAACAGCGTCAGCCGGTAGGGGTGCGTCTCGTCGTAAGAGTTGGCCAGCCACAGGTCGGCACCGATGACCGGCTTGAGCCCTGCGCCCTGGGCGCCGCGATAGAACTTGACCAGGCCGAACAGGTTGGACTCGTCGGTCACGGCCAGCGCCGGCATGCCCTGCTCGGCCGTGGCCTTGAGCAGCGGCTTGAGTCGCACCAGGCCGTCGACCAGGGAGTACTCGGTATGAACGCGGAGATGTACGAAGGGCGTGGTCATGATGGACTCGGTGCTTGGCAGTGAATGAACCGCACGAAAACAGGGCAATACAGTCGAAAAGGGCGATCCGCCGCGGCCGGCTGGCCTACAGCAGTACCAGTTGCCCCTTCAGCGGGGCGAACGAACGACGATGTTCGGGCAACGGCCCGAGGCGCTCCAGGGCATCGAGGTGCTCGGGCGTCGGATAGCCCTTGTGACGGGCGAAACCGTATTCGGGATAGCGCCCGTCGAGGGCGACCATCTGGGCGTCGCGGGCCACCTTGGCGAGTATCGAGGCGGCAGCGATGGCCGGATGGCGGGCATCGCCCTTGACGATCGCCTGACCCGGGACATGATGCCCGGGCAGGCGATTGCCGTCCACCAGCAGGAATTCCGGCGCGATCGGCAAGGCATCGATCGCCCGGCGCATGGCCAGATGGGTGGCATGGTAGATGTTGAGTTCGTCGACCTCGGCGTGGGAGGCCTCGGCCACGGCGAAAGCCAACGCCTTGTCGCGAATCTCGGCATCGAGTTCGACGCGACGCTGCGGCGAGAGCTTCTTGGAATCGGTCAGGCCCGCGATCGGCCGCAGCGGATCGAGGATCGCGGCGGCGGCGACCACCGCACCGATCAGCGGCCCGCGACCGACCTCGTCGACACCGGCCAGCAGGTGACCCTGGTAGTCGATCACCAGAGGGGGAAACGGACAGTCAATCATGTCTCTTCTCTCCCTGTCTGCTTTCGCCCGGCTCCATCATCGCCGCCGACCACACCCCCTCGTCGCTGGACAGCGAGGCGGGCAGCGAGCGCCCCTCCACCAGAGCTTCGATGGCATCGCAGGCTCGAGCGCTGGCATTGCGCTGCAGCCCGGCGTGCATGTCGGCGAAGCGCGACTCGAGCTCGGTACGCCCCTTGTCGTCATCGAGCAGTCTCGCGAGGCGCTCGGCAATCGCCTCCGGCGTGGCGTCGTCCTGGATCAGCTCCGGTACCAGGCTCTCGCGGGCGATCAGATTGGGCAGCGAGATCCACTGCGTCTTGACCAGGCGACGAGCCAGCCAGTGCGTCATCGGTGCCATCTTGTAGGCCACCAGCATCGCACGATGACACAGCATCGCCTCGAGCGCGGCGGTTCCCGAAGCCAGCAATACGGCATCGCTGGCCACCATCGCCTGACGGGCCCGACCGTCGAGTAGCGTGACCCGCTCGTCGAGCGTCGGGCGGCTCGCCAGCAGCCGCTCGAGCTCCTCGCGTCGCAGCGGCGTCGCCGCCGGGATCACCACCCGCAGCGTGGGCCGTTCACGGCACAGTCGTTCGGCAGCGTCGAGGAAGGTCGTGCCGAGAAAACGGATCTCGTTGGCACGCGAGCCGGGCAGCACGGCCAGCAGCGGGGCGTCTTCGGGCAGGCCGAGTTCACGCCGCGCCGCACCGCGGTCATTGCGCAGCGGCAGCTCATCGGCCAGCGGATGCCCGACGAAAGCCACCGGCAGTCGGTGCTTCTCGTAGAAGGCGGCCTCGAAGGGCAGGAAAGTGAACATGGCATCGACCGACCGGGCAATGCCCTTCACCCGCCCCTGCCGCCAGGCCCATACCGTGGGACTGACGTAGTGCGCCGTAGTGAGGCCCGCCTCACGCAACTGCCGCTCGAGGCCGAGATTGAAGTCGGGGGCATCGATGCCGATCATGATGTCCGGCCCCCAAGCCAAGGCGTCGGCACGCAGGGCGCGGCGAACCCGAATCAGCTCGGGCAGGTGCTTGAGCACCTCGACCAACCCCATGACCGAGAGCGTTTCCAGCGGAAAGCGGCTGTCGATACCCTCGGCGATCATGCCGGGACCACCGATACCGCGGAACGCCACCTGCGGGTAACGCGCCTTCAGGGCGCGCATCAGACTGGCACCGAGCTGATCGCCGGACATCTCGCCCGCGACGATGTAGACACGCTTGATATCACTCATGGCAGGCCCTGGCAGCGCCGGTCAGCGCACGATGCCTCGCGTCGAGATCTCGATCGAGGCAGCGAAGGCCTCGGTCTCGGTCAACGAGAAACGGCGACGAATCTCTTCGAGCGCCTGGGTCACGGTGAGGCCCTGACGATAGACCAGCTTATAGGCCTCGCTCAACGCCCTGATCGCCTCCGGCGAGAAGCCGCGGCGCTTGAGGCCAACCAGGTTCAGACCGTGTACCTGGGCCGGGTTACCGTTGATCATGACGAAGGCCGGGGTGTCCTTGGTAATGATCGAGCCGCCGCCGGCCATGGCGTGCGTGCCGAAGTGACAGAACTGGTGAATAGCCGACAATCCGCCGAGGATGGCGAAGTCGCCCACCGTCACATGGCCGGCCAGGGTCGCCTGATTGGCCAGCACGCAGTCGTTGCCGATCACGCAGTCGTGCCCCACGTGCACGTAGGCCATGAACAGATTGCGTGAACCGACGGTGGTCTCGCCACGATCCTGTGCGGTGCCGCGATGCAGCGTCGCTCCCTCACGAATGACGTTGTCATCGCCCATCACCAGGCGTGTCGGCTCACCGGCGTACTTCTTGTCCTGGCAATCCTCGCCCACGGAGGCGAACTGGAAGATGCGGGTCCGCGCGCCCAGCACGGTCGGCCCCTTGATCACCACGTGGGGACCGATGCGACTGCCGGGGCCGATCTCCACATCGGGCCCGATCACGCTGAAAGCTCCGACTTCCACATCCTCGGCCAGACGTGCCCCGGGATCGATGATGGCAGTGGAATGAATCAAGCAACCTTCCTCTCGGCACAGATGATAACGGCCTCGCAGGCCAGCTCGCCGTCTACAGTAGCACGGCAGGCGAACTTCCAGATGCCACGCTTTTCACGTTCGACCTTCGCTTCCAGCACCAGGCAGTCGCCCGGCATGACCGGTCGCTTGAAGCGCACGTTGTCGCTACCTACCAGATAATAAACATAGCCGTCGGCGGGCAGCTTGTTGACGGTTTTGAAGCCGAGGATGCCGCAGGCCTGCGCCAGCGCCTCGAGAACCAGCACGCCGGGCATAATCGGGTGATGCGGAAAGTGGCCGTTGAAGAACGGTTCGTTGATGCTGACATTCTTGTAGGCAACGATGGATTCGCCAAGCGCGAGTTCCGTCACCCGGTCTACCAGCAAGAAGGGGTAGCGGTGCGGTAGATACTCACGAATCTCGTTGATGTCCATTACCATCGTAGCGACCTCTGAAATGAAGTAGGGAAGCCTACGCGAGCATTGGCGTCGCGGCCGGCTTCCCGAAAACCCGCTTGCGGCACGGGCAGGCGTGGATTATAGCCTCGTCCACCCTCGCCTCAACCCTCCTGGTCGCGTTTCTCCAGGCGTACCAGGCGGCGCGCGATGTCGTCCAGCTGCTTGAAGCGCACCGCGTTTCGACGCCACTGGGCGTTGGGCATGGCGCCGGTGCCCGAGGAATAGACGCCCGGTTCATGGATCGAATTGGTCACCAGGCTCATGCCGGTGACCTGCACGCCGTCGCAGATCGTCAGATGGCCGGACAGCCCCACGCCGCCGCCCAGCATGCAGTTCCTGCCCACGCGGGTGGAGCCGGCGATGCCGACGCAGCCAGCGAGCGCGCTATGATCGCCGATGCGCACGTTGTGGGCGATCTGCACCTGGCTGTCGATCTTCACGTCATTGCCGATCACGGTGTCATCGAGAGCGCCGCGATCGATGCTCGAGCAGCTGCCCACCTCGACATCGTCGCCCAGCACCACCCCACCGAGCTGAGCGATCTTGTGCCAGCCGCCGCCATCATGGGCGAAACCGAAGCCATCCGCCCCGATGACACAGCCGCTGTGAAGAATTGCCCGCTTGCCGATGACGACGCCATAGCTGACGGTCACGTTGGGGTGAAGCCGCGACTGGTCGCCAATGCGGGTGTGCGCACCGACCACGCAGCCGGCCCCGATCACCACGTCATCGCCGAGCTCCACGCCGACCTCGACCACTGCGTTGGGGCCGATCTCGACCCGCTCCCCCATGGTCACGTCGTCGGCTACCACCGCCGATGGGTGAATGCCTCCCCGCGGCGGCGCCAGGCTGGGATCGAAGAGCCGTGACAGCTGTGCATAACCCAGATAGGGGTTGTCCAGCTCCAGGCGGGCCACAGGGCAGACGTCGGCGTGCTTAGGATGAAGCAGCACGGCACCGGCCCGTGTCGTGGCCAAGTCCTTGAGGTAGGAGCGATTGGCGACGAAGGCGACCTGGTCGGGACCAGCGTCCTTCAGGGTGGCCAGACCCGTCATCCGGCGGGCTTCGTCGTCACCCACCAGGTGGGCGCCGAGTCGCTCGGCCAGCTCGGCCAGGGTGAAGTCGGGAGAGTCAGGGTGCGTCATGAAAACCCGTATCAGCATGCGGCGGTGGTGGCGACCGCCCGTATCAATTGAGCGAATTGAGAATCTCGACCACTTCACTCGTGAGGTTGGGCAGGTCTCGCTCGGAGTGCAGCACACCCTGTGGCTCCACCAGGACCTCGACGCCGTGACGCTCGATCACCTGCTCCACGGCCTGCTCCAGCTTCGGCTCCGCCTGCTGCAGGAACGCCTCTTCGGCGCTTCGCTGCTCCTCCATGATCTGTTGGCGCAACTGCTCGAAGCGACTGCCCTTCTGCTGGAACTCCTGGACCAGCGTACGACGCTCGGCGTCGGGAAGCGTGTCGCCCTCCTGCTGCAGGCGCTGCTGCAACTGCGACAGCTCCTGACCCAGCGACTGCGCCTCCTGTTGCTGACCGCTCAGACGACTCTCCAGCTCGCTCATGGAGCGCTGTGCAGCGTCGGAGGTGAACAGCGCCTGGCGCCAATCCAGCACGGCGACCTCGGCGGCCAGGGCCGGCAGTGCCATGGCCGCGGCCAGTCCCAGGCTGAAGATGACGATCGACTTGCGCATGGCGTACCCCCTGGTAAGCCGGATCAGAACGTCTGACCCAGAGAGAATTGGAAGAACTGGGTATCGTCGCCACTTTCGTCATTGAGCGGCTCGGCGACGCTGAAGGTCAGCGGGCCCACCGGCGTCAGCCAGGAGAGCCCCACGCCGACGCTGTAGCGAAGCTCACCCAGATCGACGCCCGACGAACAGTTCGAGGGGCCGTCCTCGGGCATGACAGGATAGCAGCTGGTCAAGAACGTATTGCCCGCGTCGAGGAAGAAGCCGGTCTGCATCGAGCGGCGATCTTCGATGAACGGCAGCGGGAAGAGCAGTTCGGCGCTGCCTTCGACCAGTACGTTGCCGCCCAGGGTGCGGTCGCGCCCGGACTCGCGCGGCGTGGTGCGCTCACCCAGCGTGTTGGCGGTGAAACCGCGCACCGAGCCCAGCCCCCCGGCGAAGAAATTCTCGTAGAACGGGTAGGGATCGCTGCCGATGCTGTCGGCGTAGCCCAGCGTGGTGCCGAACTTCAGCGCCCAGGTTTCCTCGTCGTTGAGCGGGAAAAGGTGCTGAGCGCGTGCGCGCAGCTTGTAGTAATCGGCATCGCTGCCGGGGGCAGCGGTCTCCAGCGACAGGCGCTGGTAGGTGCCGGAGGTCGGCATGATGCCACGGTTGAGGTTGTTGCGCGTCCAGCTCGCAGTGAGCTTGAGGCTCTGGGCGTTGTCGCCCTGCTCCTCGGCATAGCGCACGATCTCGGAGGCGGTATCGCGATAGGTCTTGATGGTCAGGTCCTCGACGCTGGCGCCGAAGTTGAGCCGCGAGAGTTCGCTGATGGGGTAGCCGAAGTTGATCCCCGCACCGTAAGCGTCGGTGGAGTAGGTCGAGATGTCCGAATCTTCGTAGTCGGTCTCGCGATAGAAGATGTTGTAGCCGCGCGAGATGCCGTCCAGCGTCCAGTAGGGATCGGTGTAGCCGAAGTTGACGCTGGTGAAGGTGTCGCTGCGCTGGGCGCCGATGTTGACGCGATTGCCGGTGCCCAGGAAGTTGTTCTGGGCCAGCGCCGCGCCGTAGATAACCCCCGCACTCTGCGAGAAACCGATGCTCGCCGAGACCGAGCCGGAGGGCTGCTCTTCGACGGTATAGGTGACGTCGAGCTTGTCGGGCTCGCCGGCCACCGGCTGGGTCTCCACCTCGACCTGGCTGAAGAAGCCCAGGCGTTCCAGGCGCCGGCGCGACTGGCTGATCGAGTCGGTGGAAGCCGGCGCCCCCTCCATCTGGATCATCTCGCGGCGCAGCACCTCGTCCTGGGTGGTGGTGTTGCCGATGAAATTGATGCGGCGCACGTAGGCACGGCGTCCCGGATCGACGCTGAAGGTGAGATCGACCGTCTCGCCGTCGGCACGCGGCTCGGGCACGCCTTCGACTCGGGCGAAGGCGAAGCCTTCGGCCCCCAGGCGTGAACGCAGCGCTTCGGTGGACGCGGTCACGTCGCTGCGCGAGAAGATCTCCCCGCTCTCCACCTGCAGCAGCTCGCGGGCTTCGCGTTCGCCGATTCGCAGGTCGCCGGCGAAGCGGATGTCGCCCAGGCGGTACTGGCTGCCCTCGTCGACGTTGACGGTGACGAATATCTGCGATTTGTCGGGACTGATCGAGACCTGAGTGGAGGTGATATTGAAATTGACGTAGCCGCGATCGAGGTAGAAGGAGCGCAGCCGCTCGAGGTCGCCGGCCAGCGCTTCGCGTGAATACTCGTCCTTGGAGAACCAGCCGAAGAAACGTCCCGGGCGGTCGTTGAGTTCGAAGACTTCGCGCAGCTCCTCGTCGTCGAATTGGCGATTGCCGACGATGTTGATCTGGCGAATCTTGGCCACCGCGCCTTCGTCGATGTCGATATCGACCTGGACCCGACCCTCGTCGACCTCGCGCACGCTGGTGTCGATGCTTGCGCTGTAGCGCCCCTGGGCCTGGTAGACCCCTTCGAGTTCGCGCTGGATCTCTTCCAGCGTGGAGAGCTGAAGCACCTGACCCTCGGCCAATCCGGCCTCGCTCAGGCCACGGCGCAGGTCCTCCTCGGAGATCTGCTTGTTACCGCTGATGCTGAGCCGCGAGATAGTCGGACGTTCAACCACCTGGATGACCAGCACGTCGCCGTCTCGGGCGAGCTGAATGTCCTCGAACAGGCCGGTGGCGAACAGGCTGCGGGCCGCCTCGGCGAGCTCGCGATCGTCCACCCTGTCGCTGGCGCTGATGGGAAAGGCATTGAAGACGGAGGCAGCGGAAACTCGCTGCAGCCCTTCCACGCGTATGTCGGAAACTTCAAAGGGGTCGGCCAGTACCGTACTGGAACCGGCCAGCAGCAGAGCCGCCAGTCCGAGGGTCTTGATATTCATGCAGTCGCTTCGCTCGCGTTGATCCGCCTGCCTGTCCAGACGGGCACCTTATACATATATGCGGGTGACTGACAAGGCGGAGCCGAGCTCCACCTCCCTGTGCCCCCGGCAGGGGGTGAGTCGCTCGCTACCAAAGACGCATCAGATCGAAATAGAGCGCCATCAGCATCAGCGTGGCGACTAGCGCCAGGCCGATGCGCAATCCAAACGCCTGGGTCCGTTCCGACACCGGCCGGCCGCGAACCGCCTCGACGAAATAATAAAGCAGATGCCCCCCGTCCAGTACCGGTATCGGCAGCAGGTTAAGCACCGCCAGGCTGATCGACACGTAGGCCAGGAAGCTGACGAAGCTCTCAAGCCCGGTGCGTGCCGTATCCCCCGCCATCTGGGCAATGGTGATTGGGCCCGACAGATTGGAGGGCGAAATCAGCCCGATCAGCATCTTGCGGATCGCCCCCAGGGTCAGCAGTGTCATCTCGCCGGTGCGCGAGACCGCCTGTCCCATCGCCTCGAGCGGCCCATAGCGAATCTCCCGGCGGTACTCCTCGGGCCATTCCACCGGCGTTACGCCGGCACCGACATAACCGATCGTCGCGCCGTCCTCGATCTCCCTGGGGTCCGGCGTCAGGTTCAGGGTCAGCCGCTCTTCGCCGCGAGCCACGTCCAGCGTCAGCGTCTCGCCGGGGCTCGCCCGCACCACGCTGACGAAATCCATCCACTCGTCGACCGGGTTGCCGTTCACGGCGAGAATCTCGTCGCCCGACTGCAATCCCGCCTCGGCGGCCGCTTCGCCGTCGACGACCTGGCCCAGCACGGCGGGGAAGCGCGGCTGCCAGGGCGTGATACCGAGGCTGGCCAACGGCTGGGGCGGATCCTGACGGACCAGGAAGTCCTCCACCGGGAGCCGATGCTCGCGGGGCTCCGACTCGGCCTCGTCGCGGGCCTGGAGCCTCAGCTCGCCGCTGGCGCCGATCCGGGCGATCAGGCGCAGGTTGATCTCGTCCCAGGAGCGTACCTCGTCACCCTCCACCGAGACGACCTCCTGACCGCTCTGCAGGCCGCTGCGCGCAGCCGGCGAGTCGGGCGCGATATCGCCCACCACCGGCGCCACGGTAGTGGTACCGGCCACGAAGAGCGCCCAGTAGGCTACGATGGCCAGCAGGAAGTTGGCCAGCGGCCCCGCCGCGACGATGGCGATTCGCTGCCATACCGACTTGCGGTTGAAGGCTTCACCGAGCTGGTCGTCGGGCACCGGGCCTTCGCGCTCGTCGAGCATCTTGACGTAGCCGCCGAGCGGGATCGCCGCCACGGCGAACTCGGTCCCGTGGCGGTCGACACGAGACCAGATCGGCTTGCCGAAGCCCACCGAGAAGCGCAGCACCTTGACACCGCAACGACGCGCCACCCAGTAGTGGCCGAACTCGTGGAAGGTGATCAGCACACCCAGCACCACGATGATGGCCAAAACATTCTGGATCAGGCCCAAATTACTCTCCTCACAACAAAAGAACGACAGCGGACATGCGCGCCGGCTCAGCGCCTCTGCAGCCACTCGTGCGCCGCCCGGCGCGCCCGGGCGTCAGCCTCGAGGACGGTTTCGAGATCTCCCGCCGGCTCCATCGGCAGCGCCCCCAGGATACGCTCGACCAGCTCGCCGATACCGGTGAACGTTAACCGGCCGGCGAGAAAGGCTTCCACAGCGACCTCGTTGGCTCCGTTGAGCATCGCCGGTGCCGTGCCTCCGGCCGTCATCGCCTCGCGCGCCAGGCGCAGACAGGGAAATGCCGTTTCGTCGGGCGCCTCGAAGTCGAGGCGGGCGATCCGGAACAGATCGAGGGCCTCGACGCCGGCCTCGATGCGCTCGGGCCAGGCCAGACCATAGGCGATCGGCGTGCGCATGTCGGGATTGCCCAGCTGTGCCAGCACCGAACCGTCGCTATAGGCGGCCATCGAATGAATCACGCTCTGCGGGTGCACCACCACCTGCACCTGCTCCGGACGCGCATCGAACAGCCAGCACGCCTCGATCAGCTCGAGCCCCTTGTTCATCAGGGTGGCGCTGTCGACGGAAATCTTGCGCCCCATGGACCAGTTGGGATGAGCGCAGGCCTGCGCCGGCGTCACCTCAGCCAGCCGCTCGACCGGCCACCCGCGGAAAGGGCCGCCGGAGGCGGTCAGCAGCAGCTGCGTCACGCCGTGACGAGACAGGCCGCCACGGTGCTCGGGAGGTAGACACTGATAGATGGCATTGTGTTCAGAGTCGATCGGCAACAGAGTCGCGCCATGGCGGGCCACGGCGTCCATGAACAGCGCCCCGGACATCACCAGCGCTTCCTTGTTGGCCAGCAGCACCCGCTTGCCGGTGCGCACCGCGGCCAGCGTCGGCAACAGTCCTGCGGCACCGACGATGGCCGCCATTACCACGTCGACCTCGGCGGCGCTGGCCGCCTCGACCAGAGCCTCGACGCCGGCCCGCGCCTCGGTCGGCAGCCCGGCCGCGACGAGGCGTTCGCGCAGCCAGGCAGCGTCGCGCTCGTCATCGAGCACTGCCAGCGCGGGACAATGCCGGCGACACAGTTCCAGCAGTGCCTCGCGCGAGCGATGCGCCGTCAGCGCATGCAAGCGGTAGCGTTCGGGATGGCGGGCGATGACATCGAGCGTGCTGGTGCCGATGGAGCCGGTCGCTCCCAGCACCGTGACGGTCTGCTGCCCTTTGCCCTGGTTCATGCTAGAGCACCCCGAGGGAGAGCAGCGCGAACAGCGGCACCGCGGCCGTCAGGCTATCGATGCGGTCTAGCACACCGCCGTGGCCGGGCAGCAGTTGGCTCGAGTCCTTGATGCCGCGAAAGCGCTTGAGCATGCTCTCGAGCAGGTCGCCGAGCACCGAGACCAAGGCCACCGCAGCGGTGGCGAGAGCCAGGCCGAGGCCACCCGACATTCCGAGTCGCTGCCAGACGGCGAAAAGCACCGCCAGTAGCAGCGTCACCGCCAGCCCCCCAAACACGCCCTCCCAGGACTTGCCGGGGCTGACCGCCGGCGACAGCTTGCGCCGGCCCCAGGCGCGACCGCTGAAGTAGGCGCCGATATCGGCGCCCCACACCAGCAGCAGCACGTAGAGCAGCCACACGCTGCCCATCTCGCGCAGCACGTTGAAGCCGACCCAGGCCGGCAGCAGCACCCACAGCCCCATCGCGAGACGTGCGGCCGTCGAGCCCCACTGATCGCTCTTCGCGGGATAGTGCACGACCCAGTAGAGATTGAGCGCCCAGCCGGCCACGGCAACCCACAGCGGCCAGGCGGCCAGCGCCGCGCCGAACCACCACAGCAGCGCCATCAACAGCGCCAGGCCGGCCACCAGTGCCAGGCGGCGACCCGCCATGGTCACACCGGCGAGATTGGCCCACTCCCAGGCGGCCAGCAGCACGATGACGCCGGTGAAGGCAGCGAAGGCGCCATCGGCAAGGCCGAACAAGCCGGCCAGCATCAGCGGCGCCAGCCACGCCGCCGTGATGATCCTCTGTCTAAGCACCTTTCGCCTCGATCTGTTCGTCGGTCATCCCGAAGCGGCGCTGCCGCCGGCAGAAATCATCGATCGCCATGTCGAAGGCCTGGCCGTCGAAGTCCGGCCACAGCAGTGGCGTGAAGTAGAGTTCGGCATAGGCCATCTGCCACAGCAGGAAATTGGAGATGCGCTGCTCGCCGCTGGTACGAATGCACAGGTCGATCGGTGCCTCGTCGCCCAGACACAGCTCTCGCTGGAAAGCGTGCTCGTCGATGGCGTCGGGCTCGATCTCGCTGTGCGCGACACGCTCGGCCAGGTGCCGCGCGGCATTGACGATATCCCAGCGACCGCCGTAGTTGGCGGCGACGACGAGGTGCAGGCCGGTATTGTCGCGAGTGAGCTCTTCGGCCCGCACGATGTACTTCTGGATCGAGGCGGAGAAGGCGCTGCGGTCGCCGATGACCGAGAGCCGGATGCCGTTGTCGTGAAGCCTGCGCACCTCGCGCTTGAGCGCGATGAGGAACAGTTCCATCAGGGCGCGGACTTCGGCCTCGGGGCGGCGCCAGTTCTCGCTGGAGAAAGCGAACAGAGTCAAGGTCTGGATGCCGCGCTCGGCGGCGCGGCGGATCACCGCCCGTACGGCCTCAACGCCCGCCCGGTGACCGCGAATGCCGGAAAGACCGCGCGCACGCGCCCAGCGGTTGTTGCCATCCATGATGATCGCCACGTGACGCGGCAGATCGTCACCGGGCGGTTTGGGAGGCATCTGGGATGCAGAGGTTGGCGCTGACGTCATGGTGTCTCGCATTGGGGTGGGAATACCGGGCGGAGCGCAAGGAACGGTGCCCGCCCGGTGCCGCTCAGACCTGCATCAGGTCGTGTTCCTTCACTTCGAGCAGCTTGTCGATTTCGGCAATGTACTTGTCGGTCAGCTTCTGAATGACGTCCTCGGCGCGATGCTGCTCGTCCTCGGAAATCTCCTTCTCCTTGAGCAGCGCCTTGACGTCGTTGTTGGCATCGCGACGCACGTTGCGCACCGCCACCCGCGCATTCTCGGCCTCGGCGCGCGCTTGCTTGATATAACCCTTGCGGGTTTCCTCGGTGAGCATCGGCATCGGCACGCGAATTACGTTGCCGGCACTCGCCGGGTTCAGCCCCAGGTCGGAGGTCATGATCGCTTTCTCGATCTTGGGCACCATGTTCTGCTCCCAAGGCACCACCGAAAGCGTACGGGCATCTTCCACGTTGACCGAAGCGACCTGGTTGAGCGGTACCTGGCTACCGTAGTAATCCACGGTGACCGAATCGAGAATGCTGGAGTGCGCGCGCCCGGTACGAATCTTGTTGAAGTTGGCATGAAGGGCTTCGAGGCTCTTCTTCATCCGACTTTCGGTGTCTTTCTGAATGTCATTGATCACGGTGTCAACCTCTGTCTATCAGCGTGCCTTCCTTGCCGCCCACCACCAGGTTCAGCAGGGCGCCCGGCTTGTTCATGTTGAAGACGCGTACCGGCATGTCATGGTCCCGCACCAGGCAGATAGCGGTCAAATCCATGATGCCGAGCTTCTGATCGAGCGCATCATCGTAGCTCAGGTGATCGTACTTGACCGCATCGGCGTGCTTCACCGGATCCTTGTCATAGACGCCATCCACCTTGGTGGCCTTGACCACCACATCGGCGTCGATCTCTATGCCACGCAGGCAAGCGGCGGAATCGGTGGTAAAGAAGGGATTGCCGGTACCGGCCGAGAACAATACCACGTCTCCGGACGTCAGGTAGCGGATGGCGGTACGGCGGTCGTAGTGCTCGACCACGCCGCTCATGGGGATCGCCGACATCACGCGGGAGCGAATGTTGGAGCGCTCCAGCGCATCGCGCATGGCCAGCGCATTCATGACCGTGGCCAGCATGCCCATATGGTCGCCGGTGACCCGATCCATGCCGGCCGCGTTGAGCGCGGCCCCACGGAACAAGTTGCCGCCGCCGATGACGATGCCGACCTGCACGCCGATACCCACCAGCTGGCCGATCTCCAGCGCCATGCGGTCGAGCACCTGTGGGTCGATGCCGAAGTCGTGCTCGCCCATCAGGGCTTCGCCGGAGAGCTTCAGCAGGATGCGCTTGTACTTCGACTTGTCGGTACGAGACTTGTCGGACCGGGACTTGGCGTCCGGCTCGTGGGGGGCGTCACTGCGATCGGCTGGGGCCATGGCGTCTCTCCTGAGGGGTCAACGGATGAAGCAACTCTACAGCAGCGGCCGACGCAGCGGCCGGATACGAGAAGGCGTGCGCTCGCGCGCACGCCATGTCTCGAGCTGGAACCTCTGACCTTAGCGGCGGCCAGCCTGTTCCATGACTTCCTTGGCGAAGTCGACCTCTTCCTTCTCGATGCCCTCGCCCACTTCAAAGCGGGTGAAGCCGAGCACTTCGCCGCCGGCGGCCTTGACGAAGTCGGCGACGGTCTGGTTCGGATCCTTGACGAAGGGCTGCTCGGTCAGGCTGTTCTCGGCCAGATACTTCTTCAGGCGGCCCTCGACCATCTTCTCGGCGATCTGCTCGGGCTTGCCGGCCATGTCTGGCTGGGCCAGGATGATCGCCTTCTCCTTGTCGAGCTGCTCCTGCGGCATGTTCTCGGGACGCGCCACGGCCGGATTGATGGCGGCCACATGCATGGCGACGTCCTTGGCCACGTCGGCGTTGCCGCCCTTGAGCACGGTGAGCACGCCAATGCGGCCGCCGTGGACGTATTCGCCCACCAGCCCGCCTTCCGGCGCCTCGACGACGGCGCAGCGACGCACACCGATGTTCTCGCCGATCTTCTGCACCAGTTGCTCGCGAGCGCTCTCGAGGGCACCCTCCATCACGGCGGCGACGTCTTCGCTCTTGGCGACGAAGAAGGCGTCGGCGACCTGATCGGCGAAAGCCTTGAAGTTGTCGTCGCGGGCGACGAAATCGGTCTCGGAGTTGATCTCGACCACTACACCGTAGCTGCCGTCCTCGGCGACGCGGGTCGCCACGGCGCCTTCGGCGGCGGTACGGCCGGCCTTCTTGGCGGCCTTGAGGCCGGAACTCTTGCGCAGGTTCTCGATGGCGACTTCGATGTCACCGCCGGCTTCGGTGAGTGCCTTCTTGCACTCCATCATGCCGAGCCCGGTACGCTCGCGCAGTTCCTTGACCTGGGAGGCGCTGATCGCTGCCATGGTATTCACCTCTTGATAGTGGGAACCCGGTTCGGTTCGACCTGGGAATAAGGGCGCCGGACCCTGGGGCCCGGTGAAATTCTGCCCCGCCGGGGCGGGGTAAAGAGGGCGATCGCACCC
Source organism: Billgrantia saliphila (assembly GCF_002930105.1). Taxonomy (GTDB): domain Bacteria; phylum Pseudomonadota; class Gammaproteobacteria; order Pseudomonadales; family Halomonadaceae; genus Halomonas; species Halomonas saliphila. The sequence goes on from NZ_PJRN01000016.1 coordinate 28,186, forward strand.
GGCGATCGCCCTCCCGGGTCGGCACTGCCGGCCCGGGCGATTCGCCGTTATTACTCGGCAGCGGCTGTCGCGTCGCCGCTTTCACCCTCGGTGACCTCGACGAACTCATCGGGGCGACCTTCCTTCGCACGCGCACAGGCGTCGGCGATCGCCCGAACGTAGATCTGGATGGCGCGAATGGAGTCATCGTTGCCGGGAATCACATAGTCGACGCCATCCGGATCGGAGTTGGTGTCCACCACGCCGATGACCGGAATGCCGAGCTTGTTCGCCTCGTTGATGGCGATACGCTCGTGGTCGACGTCGATCACGAACAGCGCGTCGGGCAGGCCACCCATCTCCTTGATACCGCCGATGGAGCGCTCGAGCTTGTCCTGCTCGCGGGTCGCCATCAGGACCTCTTTCTTGGTCAGCTTATCGAAGGTGCCGTCCTCGCGCATGGTCTCGAGGTCGCGCAGGCGCTTGATCGACTGACGGATGGTCTTGTAGTTGGTCAGCATGCCGCCGAGCCAGCGGTGGTTGACGAACGGCTGACCAACCCGGTTGGCCTCTTCCTTGATGATCTTGCTCGCACTGCGCTTGGTGCCGACGAACAGGATCTTGTTGTTGGAAGCGGCCATCTTCTCGACCACATCGATCACTTCGTTGAGCGCGGGAAGCGTGTGCTCGAGGTTAATGATGTGGATCTTGTTACGGGCGCCGAAGATGAATTTGCCCATCTTCGGGTTCCAGTAGCGGGTCTGGTGACCGAAGTGTGCGCCTGCCTTGAGCAGGTCGCGCATGTTGACATGTGCCATGGATGACTCCTGAAAATCGGGTTAGGCCTCCACGCACCCCATGGATCCGACCGCCGGGATCAACCGCGGCAGCACCCGGGACCATGTGCCGGTACGTGTGTGTTTTCAAGGCTGTAGAGTTACGGCTCGAACCGTCGATGCGCCCAGGCGCTTCGCCGCTCTCGTCGCCGGCGCCATCGCTGCGCCTCGTTTGGGTCGGGCGAGGCCCGGCCGGGGGAGGCGATTGCAGGAAAGCGCGCGGCTTTATACCATAGTTCATCAGCGAGATGAAGTCGCCCGCCGTCGACAACGCCGGATATGCCGGCGCTGCAACCCCTCTGAAACGAGCATTCATGAACATACCCATCAAGACGCCCGATGAAATCGAGAAGATGCGCGAGGCCGGCCGACAGGCCGCCAGCGTGCTGGAGATGATCGCGCCCCACGTGCAGGCCGGCGTGACCACCGGCGAACTGGACCGTCTGTGCCACGACTACATCGTCGCCGAGCTGGGCTCCACGCCGGCGCCGCTCAACTACCACGGCTTCCCCAAGTCGATCTGCACCTCGATCAACCACGTGGTCTGCCACGGCATCCCCGACCCCGCGAAGAAGCTCAAGAAGGGCGACATCATGAACATCGATGTCACCGTCAAGACCGCAGAGGGTTACCACGGCGATTCCAGCGCCATGTACATTGTCGGCGAAAACATCCAGGGCGAGCGGCTGTGCCGCGTCACCCAGGAGTGCCTGTATCGGAGCATCGCCCTGGTACGCCCCGGCGCACGCCTGTCCGATCTGGCCCGCGCCATCCAGAACCACGCCGAGGCCAACGGCTACTCGGTGGTGCGCGATTTCTGCGGCCACGGTATCGGCGCCGGCTTCCATGAGGATCCGCAGGTGCTGCACTATGACGGCTACGCGCCCGAGGCCGACGCGACCCTCGCCGCCGGCATGTGCCTGACCATCGAGCCGATGATCAACGTCGGCGGACACCAGACCAAGGTACTGCGCGACGGCTGGACCGCCGTGACGCGGGACAAGAGCCTGTCCGCGCAGTGGGAGCATACGCTGCTGGTCACCGAGACCGGCGTCGAGGTGCTGACGGCGCGCCACGAGGAAGACTTCTCCTTCCTCGACCACTGAGTCGAGTCGCCATGCTCCTGCATCACTATCGCTTCACGCCCGACGCCTCGCTGTTCGATGCCGAGACCTTCCGCCGCGAGCTCGCCGGCACCCGCTCGCCCATCGCCCCGTTCAAAGCGGCACTGCGCGATATCCAGACCCGGCTCGACGAACGCTTCCGCGCCGGTGCCGACATCCGCGACCTGGTGCACGGGCGGGCTTGGTGCCTCGACCAGCTGCTCGGCGTGGCCTGGTCGCTGTACGCCTGGCCCGACGACGGCGTGGCACTGCTCGCCGTGGGCGGCTATGGCCGCGGCGAGCTGCACCCCCATTCCGACGTGGACTTGATGCTGCTGCTGGAGCACGACGACGACACGCCCTACCGCGAGGGGCTGACCGCCTTCATCACGCTGCTGTGGGACATCGGCCTTGAGATCGGCCACAGCGTGCGCTCGCTTGCCGACTGCGAGCGCGAGGCCGAGGCCGATATCACAATCATCACCAACCTGATGGAATCGCGCACCCTGGCAGGCCCCGAACGCCTGCGCGACGCCATGAAGGCACGCATCGCGCCCGAGCGGATGTGGCCCGCCGATCGCTTCTTCGAAGCCAAGTGGCAGGAGCAGATCACTCGCCATCACCGCTTCAACAACTCCGAGTACCACCTCGAGCCCAACATCAAGAGTTCGCCGGGTGGGCTGCGCGACATCCAGATGATCGGCTGGGTGGCCAAGCGCCACTTCGGCAGCCAGCGCTACGAGGATCTTGTCGCAGGCGGTTTCATGAACGACGCCGAGCTGCGCATCCTGAGTCAGGGCCAGGCCTTCCTGTGGCAGGTGCGCTACGCCCTGCACATGCTCGCCGGTCGCGCCGAGGATCGCCTGCTGTTCGACCATCAGCGCACCATTGCCGAGCGATTCGGCTTTCGCGACACTCCGGAACGGCTCGCCGTCGAGCAATTCATGAAGCGCTACTATCGCCATGTCACGGCGCTGGCGGGCCTCAACGACATGCTGCTGCAGCATTTCGACGAAGTGATCCTGCGCGGCGGCGAGCGGCTGGAAACGCAACCGCTCAACGAGCGCTTCGTGATCGAAGGTGGCTATATCAAGGCGCGCCACCGCGCGGTCTTTCGCGAACACCCCTCGGCCCTGCTCGAGCTGTTCCTGCTGATGGCCGAGCATCCCGAGATCGAAGGCGTGCGTGCCGACACCATCCGCCTGATCCGCGACCATCGTCACCAGATCGACGACTTCTACCGCGACGATACCCATCATCAGCACCTGTTCATGGCGCTGCTGCGCTCCAGCGGCAACGTGGCGCGTCAGCTCAGGCGCATGAACCGTTACGGCGTGCTGGGCAAGTATCTACCGGAGTTCGGCCGTGCGGTGGGCCTGATGCAGCACGATCTGTTCCACATCTACACCGTGGACGCGCACACCCTGCGCCTGCTCAAGTTCATCCAGCAGTTTCGTAAGCCCGAAGCGCGAGACGAGTACCCGGTGGCGGCGACGCTGGTGCAACAGCTGCCCAAGCTGGAACTGCTGTGGATCGCCGGTCTCTTCCACGACATCGGCAAAGGCCGCGGCGGCGATCACTCGATCCTCGGCGCCCGGGACGTGGAGCGATTCGCCGAACGTCACGGGCTGTCGCAGCGCGATACGCGACTGGTCGGCTGGCTGGTGGAGAATCACCTGGTGATGTCGATGGTGGCCCAGAAGCGGGACATCACCGACCCCGACGTGATTCGGGAATTCGCCGTCCAGGTCGGCGACGAGATCCGCCTGGATTATCTCTATGTCCTCACCGTGGCCGACATCAACGCCACCAACCCGACGCTGTGGAACGGCTGGCGTGCCTCGCTGCTGCGCCAGCTTCATGCCGAGACCAAGCGCGCCCTGCGCCGCGGCCTGGACAACCCGCTCGATCGCGAGGAGTGGGTGCGCGAGACCCGCAGCGAGGCACGCTCGCTGCTGGCCACGGTGGGCGCCGATATCGGCCGGGTCGACCGCTTGTGGGAATCGCTCGGCGAAGAGTACTTCCTGCAGTACGCACCCAGCGAGATCGCCTGGCAGACCATGGGCATCCTGGCCCACGGCGAATCGCCCCTGCCATTGATCCTGATCAGCGCCCCCACCGACGATATGAGCGACGGTGGCACCAAGGTGTTCATTCATACCCGATCGGTGGACGACCTGTTCGCCGCCACCGCTGCCGCCATGGAGCAGCTGGGCCTCTCCATCCACGACGCGCGCATCGCCACTTCGAGCAACGACTGGACGCTGAACACCTTCATCGTGCTCGACGACCAGGGACGCGCCATCCGCGACGCCCGACGCATCGAGGAGATCCGCGAGCACCTGGTGGAGGAGCTCGACGACCCGGACGACTACCCGCAGATCGTCACCCGTCACACCCCACGCCAGCTGCGCCACTTCCGCGTGCCCACCGAGGTATTGATCGAGCAGGATCCGGCCAACGAGCGCACCCTGCTGGAGCTGACCGCCCCCGACCGCCCCGGCCTGCTGGCCCGGGTCGGGCGCATCTTCATGGAGCAGGACATCGCCTTGTCGGCGGCCAAGATCGCCACCCTCGGCGAACGCGTCGAGGACGTCTTCTTCATCACCGACAAGACCGGCCAGCCGCTGACCGACCCCGAGCGTCAGCAGCGCCTGCGCGAGCGACTGATCGACGTGCTCGACGTGGCGGGGTGAGCCCGGCGCTCGCCGGTTTGAGGCGAGCCGGGGCCTTCCCTATAATCGTCCGTCTGCCCGCAACGACGACAACGACGCCGCTCACGGCGCCTGGACACCGATGAACCCCGATCTCGACGCCTTGAAGCCCTACCCCTTCGAGAAGCTCGCCGCCCTCAAGAGCGGCGTGACGCCGCCTGCTGGATTGGCCCACATCCCGCTGACCATCGGCGAGCCGCAGCACGCACCCTTTGCCGCCGCGCTGGAAACGTTGCAGGCCCACCAGCAGGAGTTCGCCCGCTATCCGGCTACTGCCGGGATGCATGAGCTGCGCATGGCGATCGCCGGCTGGGCCACGCGGCGCTTCGGGCTCGAAGGGCTCGATTCCGAACGTCAGGTGCTGCCGGTCAACGGCACGCGCGAGGCGATCTTCGCTTTCGTCCAGGCCGCACTGGACCGCACCCGCCCGGCGCGGGTCGCGATGCCCAATCCCTTCTACCAGATCTACGAGGGCGCCACCCTGCTAGCGGGCGGCCAGCCGCTCTACCTCGACTGTCGCGCCGAGAACGGGTTTCGCCCTGATGTCGACGCCGTTCCGGCCGATGTCTGGCGCGAGGTGCAGATCGCCTTCCTCTGCTCTCCGGGCAACCCCACCGGTGCGGTGACGCCGCGGGCCGAATTCGAGAAGCTAATCGCGCTTGCCGACGAGTTCGACTTCATCATCGCCTCCGACGAGTGTTATTCCGAGCTCTACCTCGACGAGAGCGCCCCGCCGCCGGGCCTGCTCGAGGCCTGTGCCGCCCTTGGCCGCCATGACTATCGCCGCTGCCTGGTGTTCCACTCGCTCTCCAAGCGCTCCAATCTGCCGGGGCTGCGCTCAGGGTTCGTGGCGGGTGACGCCGCGCTGATCGCCCCGTTCAAGCGCTACCGAACCTACCATGGCTGCGCCATGTCGCTGCCGCTGCAGCACGCCTCGATCACCGCCTGGAGCGATGAGTGCCACGTCCGCGCCAACCGCGACGCCTACCGCGACAAGTTCGCCGCAGTGACCGATATCCTCGCCCCAGTACTTGAATTTCCCATGCCCGAGGCCAGTTTCTACCTATGGCCGTCGGTGCCGGGGGCAGACGACGAAGCCTTCGCCCGGGCGTTGTTTGCCGGGGAGCACGTCAGCGTACTGCCCGGCACCTACATGGGGCGCGAGAGTCACGACGGCATCAATCCCGGTCGCGGGCGGGTACGCCTGGCACTGGTGGCCGAACTCGAAGCAACGGTAGAAGCTGCCCATCGGATTCGCCGTTTCATTGAAAGGAGCTCATGATGGCAACTCTCTTCGTGATCAAGAATTGCGATACCTGCCGCAAGGCACGCAAGGCGCTGGACGAGAAGGGCCTTCCTTATCAAGTCCATGATCTGCGCGAGGACGGTCTCTCCGCGGCGTTGCTCGAACACATCCTCGAACGCGTCCCGGTGTTGGAAGCCATCAACCGGCGCAGCACCACCTGGCGCAACCTCCCCGAGGAGGACAAGCAGGACATCGACGCCAACAAGGCTCGTGCGCTGATCATGGCGAATCCCACCCTGCTCAAGCGACCGCTGCTCGATACCGGCGACGAGATACGCATTGGCTATCGCGACGGCGACTATGACGACCTCAAGGGCTGATGCCCTCCCCGACAAGACGTGAGGACACCAAATGCTGAGTTTTGCCTTCGGAATCGGCACCCAGAACACCCAGGGCGATTGGCTGGAGATCTACTATCCGGCACCGCTGCTCAAGCCCGATGCCAACCTGGTGGAGGCCGTCGGCAAGGTGCTCGACGTCCCCGCCGGCAACAGCGCCGTCAGTTTCCTGCCCGAGCACTGCGCCGAGCTCGGCGCCGCGCTCAAGGAAGCCGGCCATACCGCCCAGGCTGAACTGGTCGAGGCGCTGGCGGCCAGCCAGCGGCCGCTGATCGCCATGTTCCTGGAAACGGACCTGCCGCCGCAGAGCGCCCCGGAGGTCTACCTCAAGCTGCATCTGCTGTCGCAGCGCCTGGTCAAGCCGCACGGCGTCGATCTTACCGGCATGTTCGGCCTGCTGCGCAATGTCGCCTGGACCAGCGAAGGACCGATCGACATCGAGGAGCTGCCGGCCCGCCGTCTCAAGGCGCGCCTGGAGGGCCGCCCCCTGTCGGTGGATTGCGTCGACAAGTTTCCCAAGATGACCGACTACGTGGTGCCCAGCGGGGTGCGCATTGCCGATACCGCGCGGGTACGCCTGGGCGCCTACCTCGGCGAAGGCACCACCGTCATGCATGAGGGCTTCGTCAACTTCAACGCCGGCACCGAGGGCCCCGGCATGATCGAGGGCCGGATCTCGGCCGGCGTGCTGGTGGGCAAGGGCTCCGACCTGGGCGGCGGCTGCTCTACCATGGGCACCCTATCCGGCGGCGGCAACATCGTCATCAAGGTGGGCGAGGGCTGCCTGCTCGGCGCCAACGCCGGTATCGGCATTCCGCTGGGCGATCGCTGCACCGTCGAAGCCGGGCTCTACATCACTGCCGGCGCCAAGGTCACCCTGCTCGACGACCAAGGCCAGGAGGTCAAGACCGTGGCGGCTCGAGAACTGGCCGGCCAGAGCGATCTGCTGTTACGCCGCAACTCGCAGAACGGGCGCATCGAGTGTCTGACCAACAAGAGCGCCATCGCATTGAACGAAGCGCTGCACGCCCACAACTGAGGCGCGAAGGCGGCGTCACCCGGCGCCGCCCGCCCCTCCCGGAATTCTGAATGTCCTCGACGACGACCTCCGACCTCTCCCCCACCCTGGCCCTGGCCACGGAGCTGATCCGCCGTCCTTCGGTGACGCCCGACGACTGCGGCTGTCAGGCGCTGATGATCGAACGCCTGGAGCGACTCGGTTTCCATATCGAGCGCCTGCCCTTCGGCGACGTGGAGAACTTCTGGGCCACGCATGGCCATCACGGCCCCGTGCTGGCCTTCGCGGGTCATACCGACGTGGTGCCGAGCGGCCCCCACGTTCACTGGCAGACACCGCCGTTCGAGCCCGTCATCGACGCAGACGGCATGCTGCGAGGCCGTGGCGCGGCCGATATGAAAGGCAGCCTGGCAGCGATGATCACCGCCGTGGAGCGCTTCGTCAGCACTCACCCCGACCATCACGGCCGTATCGCCTTTCTCATCACTTCCGACGAGGAGGGCCCCGCGGTGGATGGCACGCGAGCGGTGATCGAGCATCTGCGCGAGCGCAACGAACGCCTCGACTACTGCATCGTCGGCGAACCCTCATCCACCGATGTGCTCGGCGACGTGATCAAGAATGGCCGGCGCGGCTCGCTGGGCGGCGTACTGCACGTCAAGGGTATCCAGGGTCACGTCGCCTACCCGCACCTGGCGCGCAACCCGATTCACCAGGCGCTGCCGGCACTCGATGCCCTGGTGCAGGAACACTGGGACAGCGGCAACGCCTTCTTTCCGGCCACCAGCTTCCAAATCTCCAATCTTCGCGCTGGCACCGGCGCCACCAATGTGATTCCCGGCGACGTGGAAGTGGTGTTCAACTTCCGCTTTTCCACCGAAGTGACCCACGAGCAGCTTCGGGCACGCACCGAGGCGATACTCGATGGCCACAACCTCGAGTACCAACTCGACTGGACGCTCAACGGCGAGCCCTTCCTGACCGCCGAAGGCGAACTGGTGGAAGCCGCCCTTCACGGAGTGGAAACGGTGCTCGGCCGTCAACCCCGCCTTTCGACCAGCGGCGGCACGTCCGATGGCCGTTTCATTGCCACGCTGGGTAGCCAGGTAGTAGAACTGGGACCACGCAACGCCACCATCCACCAGGCCAACGAGTGCGTGCACGCCGCCGATCTCGACGATCTGAGCCGGATCTATGAAACGATCCTGGCCCGGCTATTCGTCAACGGCAGTGCCCGGCCCTGAGCGCCCGAGGAAGAATGCCATGCCAGACCAGCACCACAGCGATACGCGCTATCCGGACATCGAGGTCTACCTCCGCCAGGCACCGCTGGAAGCACTGAATGCCTGGCTGGGCGAGACGCTGGATGCCGCGCCGCTGCGCACCGCGGGACGCAACAAGTGGCAAACTCGCGGCCATCGTGATGGACACAGCGTGCCGGTGTTGCTGGTCGAGAAGGCCGCCGATGGCTTCGCCAGCCTGTGGTTCGACAGCGGCCATACCCCTTGGCCGCGCGATGCCGACTGCGCCCGCGAAGCCGCCGGTCGGCTCGGCTGCGAGGTGCGCTGCTCGCTGGGCGGCTGGCAGCCCGGCGACGACCCCGATCGCTTCTGGCGCGTGCTGCCCGACGGCAGCGAAGGCGTCATCGAATGGCCCGACTCCGGCCAGTGACAGAAACGACATCGCCCCGCCGAAGCGGGGCGATGTCGTTGAAGCCGTAACAGCCCGCGAAAGCTGGCAAGCGCGGCCGCTTTTTATCACCACCTAAGTAATTACCGTGACATCGTCGGCCTGCAACCCCCTCTCGTTCTCGATTACGTGATAGCGCACCTTCTGCCCCTCGGCCAGGGTACGATGCCCACGACCGCGGATGGCGCGGAAATGCACGAACACGTCCTCGCCGCTCTCGCGCTTGATGAAACCGTAGCCCTTGTTGACGTTGAACCACTTGACCTCGCCAATCTCGCGGTCGTCGCTCTCCACCGCGGCCAACACCGCCAGTTGCGGGCTCAACGCATGCGTCGCCAACGTGGCGATGAGCAGCAACACGAAGACGGCGGCGGCCACGGCGAGATAGGCCACCGCGACACCGCCGACTTCGAGCAGAGTGAGAAGCTGACGAGGCAGGCCGACATCGGCCAGGCCGAGGGAAAGGGCGATCAACAGCGGCGCCGGGGCGGCCAGCAGCAGACTGATCAACGTACAGCGAAAGATAACCTTGCGATTCATGGATCCGTATTGCTCACTTGTTGTGTGGAATGACGAAACAGGAAGTCCGATGACGACGCGGCCCGAAGCCTCACCGCCCGAAGAAGGTGTCACGATGAACAGCGACACGCAGCGCGACGATTCTAGCATGAGCCTTTCTCAGGCGCTCGCAGCCCGTCTGGAGACGCTGGAGAGTCGTATCGCCCATCAGGAGCACTGGTTGGATACGCTGGACGAAGCCGTGGCCAGCCAGGAAAGACGCCTGGCCCAGCTTGAGCGGATCAATGCCTTGATGCAGGAGAAACTGCGCGACCAGCAGCAGGCGCTGCAGGAAGCGGAGATGAGCACGCCGCGGCCCGAAGACGAGTTACCGCCGCATTACTAGCAACGAGCTACGAGCTACGAGCTACGAGCTACGAGCACAGCCTAGCCCGAAGCCCGAAGCCCGAAGCCCGAAGCCCGAAGCTTAAAGCTCGTCGAGGTACCGTTCGGCGTCCAGAGCCGCCATGCAGCCAGTGCCCGCGGAAGTCACCGCCTGACGATAGACGTGATCCATGACGTCGCCGGCGGCGAACACACCCGGCACGCTGGTGGCGGTGGCGTTGCCCTCAAGGCCCGACTTCACCTTGATATAGCCGTCGTTCATCTCCAGCTGGCCCTCGAAGATGCCGGTGTTGGGGCTGTGGCCGATGGCGATGAACACGCCGGGGACCTCGATCTCCTTCACGCTGTCGTCGACGGTGGAGCGGATACGCACGCCGGTCACCCCGGTGGCATCGCCCAGCACTTCCTCCACTACGTGATTCCATTCGAGTACCACATTGCCGCTCTCGGCCTTTTCACGTAGCCGATCCTGCAGGATCTTCTCCGCGCGCAGGGTGTCGCGACGGTGCACCAAGGTCACCTTGGAGGCGATGTTCGACAGGTACAGCGCTTCCTCCACGGCGGTATTGCCCCCGCCCACCACCACGACCTCCTTGTTGCGATAGAAAAAACCGTCGCATGTGGCGCAGGCCGAGACGCCCTGACCCATGAACTGCTGCTCGGAGGGCAGCCCCAGGTAGCGGGCGCTGGCACCGGTGGCGATGATCAGCGCATCGCAGGTGTAGGTGCCAGTGTCGCCCTTGAGGGTGAAGGGCCGTTGGCGCAGTTCCACCTCGTGGATATGGTCGAACAGCACCTCGGTATCGAAACGCTCGGCATGCCGCTTCATGCGTTCCATGAGCTCCGGCCCCTGGACGCCGGCGTCGTCGCCGGGCCAGTTGTCAACGTCGGTGGTGGTGGTCAGCTGCCCACCGGCCTGGATGCCGGTGATCAGCACCGGCTTGAGATTGGCCCGCGCCGCGTAGACGGCGGCGGTATAGCCGGCCGGGCCGGAGCCGAGAATGATCAGGCGTTCGTGACGCGCTTCGCTCATGCGGAGAACCTCGCAACTGGCTAACGGGATGAGACGTAGATGGCTCGTCCGGCGACACGCTCGACGCAGTCGGCCGGGGTAGCGAATGCCGTCATTGTACCAGCACCGACGCCGAGAGGGGTGGTGTCGAGTGGCGCTCGTCAGAGCACTTCGTCATCGCGCCCCAGGACCAGTCCCTCGAGTTCGCCGCTGGCCAGCGAGACCGCCACCCGTAGCTGGATCGGCGAACAGCAATAGGGGCAGTCCTCCCATGTCTCGTGGCTGCCCTGGGAGACGTCGATCAACAGATCGAAGGGCATATCGCAGTAGGGGCAGTGCACCGGATGACTGTCGAGGTGCTCCTCATGCATCACACAAACTCCTTGCCACGGCGCCCTCCGACTGGAGAGCGACGCGGCACATACGCTCACGGACAGCATAGAAACGTTGGGCAGCGCTTGAAAGGGGGACCTATCATGACCATGTGTTAAAGACGAGAGTACGAAAAGGACCGTTCTCAACCGTGACAGGAGGCCCTCATGAGCCGTGACGAGATGCCGGACACACTGCAGACGCTGGACGCCGGCGGCACTACCTATCACTACTACAGCCTGCCGAAGGCGGCCGATGCGCTGGGTAGCATCGACCGGCTGCCGAAGACACTGAAAATCCTGCTGGAGAACCAGCTGCGCTTCGCCAATGACCCAAGCGTGGCGCGTGAGGACATGCAAGCGCTGGTCGACTGGCAGCAGGGCGGGCGCTCCAGTCGCGAAATTGGCTATCGTCCGGCTCGGGTGCTGATGCAGGACTTCACTGGCGTTCCAGGCGTGGTAGACCTGGCCTCGATGCGTGCCGCCGTCGAGAAGCTCGGCGAAGATCCCGCGCGTATCAATCCCCTCTCGCCGGTGGATCTTGTCATCGATCACTCGGTGATGGTCGACAAATTCGGCAACCCCACCGCCTTCAAGGACAACGTCGCCATCGAGATGGAGCGCAACCGCGAACGCTACGAGTTCCTGCGCTGGGGCCAGGAGGCCTTCGACAACTTCAGAGTGGTTCCGCCGGGTACCGGCATCTGCCATCAGGTCAACCTCGAGTACCTGGGCAGGACAGTGTGGACCAAGGAGGAGGAGGACAAGATATTCGCCTATCCCGACACCCTGGTGGGTACCGACTCCCATACCACCATGATCAACGGGCTCGGCGTGCTCGGCTGGGGGGTAGGCGGTATCGAGGCCGAGGCTGCCATGCTCGGCCAGCCGGTGTCGATGCTGATTCCCGAGGTGGTGGGTTTCAAGCTGACCGGCAAACTCCGGGAGGGCATCACCGCCACCGACCTGGTACTGACAGTCACCCAGATGCTGCGTAGCCACGGCGTGGTCGGCAAGTTCGTCGAGTTCTACGGCGACGGTCTGTCCGACCTGCCGCTGGCCGACCGCGCCACCATCGCCAATATGGCACCCGAGTACGGCGCCACCTGCGGCTTCTTCCCGGTGGATGACGAAACCCTGCGCTACCTGCACCTTACCGGCCGCGATGACAGCCAGGTGGCGCTGGTCGAGGCCTACAGCAAGGCCCAAGGCCTGTGGCGGAATCCGGGCGAGGAGCCGGTCTTCAGCGACACCCTGCACCTGGACATGACCGAGGTCGAAGCCAGCCTGGCAGGGCCCAAGCGTCCCCAGGACAGGGTGGCGCTGGCTGACATGAAGACCACGTTCGAGAAGCTCATCGAGGGCGACCCGGCCAAAGAGCCCAAGAGGGAAGAGAAGCGCCGCATGGACGCCGAGGGCGGCCAGACCGCCGTCAATGCCGCCGAAAGCCACGATCACAGCGTGTTCCACCACCCCGACAGCCAGGAGGTCACCTACGCGGGCGAAACGTTCACGCTCAACCCTGGCGCGGTGGTAATCGCCGCGATCACCTCCTGCACCAATACCTCCAACCCCAGCGTGATGATGGCCGCTGGCCTGCTGGCGCGAAATGCGCTAGCCAAGGGACTCAAGACCAAACCTTGGGTCAAGACCTCGCTGGCTCCGGGCTCCAAGGTGGTCACCGACTACCTCGAGGCGGGCGGTGTGAACGACGACCTCGACGCGCTGGGCTTCAACCTGGTGGGCTATGGCTGCACCACCTGCATCGGCAATTCCGGCCCGCTGCCGCCGCCCATCGAGAAGGCCGTCGAGGATGGCGATCTCACCGTGGCCTCGGTCCTCTCGGGCAACCGCAACTTCGAGGGACGCATCCATCCACTGGTCAAGACCAATTGGCTCGCCTCGCCGCCGCTGGTGGTGGCTTACGCCCTGGCCGGTAACGTGCGCCTCGACCTGACACAGGAGCCGCTCGGTGAGGACCAGGACGGCAATCCCGTCTACCTGAAGGACATCTGGCCCTCCCAGGCGGAAATCGCCGACGCCGTGGAGAAGGTCAACACCGACATGTTCCGCAAGGAGTATGCCGAGGTATTCGAAGGCGACGCAGTATGGAAGGCCATCGACGTACCCCAGAGCAAGGTCTACCAATGGTCGGCGGATTCGACCTATATTCAGCACCCGCCCTTCTTCGAGGGCATGGGCCGCGATCCCGAGCCCATCGAGGATATCGAGAACGCCCATATCCTCGCCCTGCTGGGCGAATCGGTGACCACCGACCACATCTCGCCGGCCGGCGCCATCAAGCCCAACAGCCCCGCCGGACGCTACCTGCAGGAGCATGGTATCAAGCCGGTGGACTTCAACTCCTACGGCTCGCGCCGCGGCAACCACGAGGTGATGATGCGTGGTACCTTCGCCAACGTGCGTATCCGCAACGAGATGCTAGACGGCGTGGTCGGCGGCGAAACCCGCCACGTGCCCAGCGGCGAGCAGATGGCCATTTACGATGCGGCCATGAAGTACATGGAAAAGGGTACGCCACTGGTCGTGGTGGCCGGCAAGGAGTACGGTACCGGCTCCTCCCGGGACTGGGCGGCCAAGGGAACCCGACTACTCGGGGTGCGCGCGGTACTCGCCGAATCCTACGAGCGAATCCACCGCTCTAACCTGATCGGCATGGGTGTGGTGCCGTTGCAGTTCCCTGCGGGCGAGGACCGCAAGAGCCTCGGCCTGACCGGCGATGAGACGATCTCCATCGAGGGTCTGGCAGACCTCACCCCGGGCGGCAAGGTGACGGTCACCGTCAAGAGCGACAAGGGCGAGAAACGCATCGAGGCCCTGTGCCGCATCGACACCGCCAACGAACTGGAGTACTACCGCCACGGCGGCATTCTGCACTATGTGATGCGTCGGATGATCGGCGCCGCATAAGCTCTCTCCACCCACACAATCAAGCGAAAGGCCCCGTCGCACAACCGACGGGGCCTTTTCGGTTCACTGCGCTACATCTCATTCGCTCGCCAGAGCGGCGACCACTTCCTCGACCTGCAGACGCAGGCTCTCAAGCCCGCCACCGGAAAGGTACCAGAGTTCGGGAGTGAGCATGGCCAGGCGGATATCGGCCCCTCCCGCCTCCTCGAGACTTTGACGCAGCGTCTCGAGCTTCACCGGCTCATCGCCGATGGCGGCGCTGCGGTCGATGACGAACACCACCTCGGGCGACATCTGGGCGATCGCCTCAGGAGATAGCGGCGTGAAGGTGCGTTCACCGCGAGTCTCGCTGGTGACGCCTTCCGGCAGGCTCGGCTGTGCCAGGCCAAGCACTTCATGCACCACCGGATGGGCGTTGAGCGCCAGGTTGCCCCCGTTGTGTGTGACCACCAGTACCTCGGCGGTTGCGCTCAGGCTAGTGCGGGCGGCTTCCAGCGCATCGTGCAACTCTCGCAAAGCGGCCTCGGCTCGCTCACCGGCATTCAGCCGCTCCGCGAGACGCCGCACGTTGGCTTCTACACCGGCCAGATACGTGTCGCCGCTCAAGCCGGCATCGTGGATATCCGCCATGCGCTCGAACGCCTCGCGCCAATCGTTCTGCCGCCCGGTCATGACGATCAGTGAAGGTTCGACGGCGGCCAGGGCATCGAGATCGGGCGAGCGGAGCCCGCCGATATCGACGTAGGCATTCGCCTCGAAGTGCTTCAGGTAGTCAGGCAGGCTCTGCTTGGGTACGGCCACCACGTGGGTTTCGAGCGCCAGCGAGTCGAGAGTGTCGAGACTCCCCAGGTCGTATACGGCGATGCGCTCATCGGCAGCCAGGGCCGAGCCGCCAACCAGAGACAGCAGCGTGGCGGCGAGCAGCTTGTGTGGCATATCGGGCTTCCTTGAAATGAGAATTGATAACAAGTGCTATCATTTCACAAGCCGATGCCACTGTCCCGCTCACGCGCCCGAACGGCGCGTTGCGCGTTGCGCATCGCAGGCCCGCCCCGCGTCCCGCTGGTCTGGAGCGGGGCGAGCATCCGTGCGCTCAGAACGAACGGCGACGATAGGCGCGATACTCCGGCGTCCAGCTGCTGCGCTCGATGGCCCGCCGCAACTTGATGCCATCGGTACGCAGCGCCACGCCCTCCTGCTGGGCCTGGGCGGCGACGTCGAAGGCGATCGCCTTGGAGAGCTCGCGGATCTGCGCGAGCGGCGGCAGCAACGAGCCTTCGCCTTCCCTCACCAGCGGCGCCTCACGGGCCAGCGCGCGGGAGGCGGACATCAGCATGGCGTCGGTGACGCGCCGGGCACCGCTGGCCACCACGCCGAGGCCGATGCCGGGGAAGATATAGGCGTTGTTGCACTGGGCGATGGGGTAGGTCTTGCCGTCGTAGACCACCGGCTGGAAGGGGCTGCCGGTAGCCACCAGCGCCTGGCCGTCGGTCCAGTTGAGCACGTCCCAGGGCGTCGCCTCGGCGCGCGACGTGGGGTTGGAGAGCGGCATGATCACCGGGCGCTCACAGCCGGCGTGCATGGCCCGAACCACCTCCTCGCTGAACAAGCCCTTCTGGCCGGAGACGCCGATCAGCACCGTGGGCTTCACGTGGCGCGCCACCTCGAGCAGGGACTGATCCTCCCAACCTTCGACGAGCGCCGGGTCATGGGCCAGGCGACGCTGGAAGTCGCGCAGCCAGGCCTGATCCGTCGTCACCAGGCCCTCGCGGTCGACCATGAACACCCGGCGGCGGGCCTCCTTCTCGGAGAGGCCCTCGGCCTGCATCGCCACCACCACCTGCTCGGCGATGCCGCAGCCGGCGGAGCCGGCGCCGACGAACACCACGCGCTGATCGGCGATGGTCTCGTCGCGCGCCTGGCAGGCCGCCATCAGCGTGCCCACGCATACCGCCGCGGTGCCCTGCACGTCGTCGTTGAAGCAGCACAGTTCGTTGCGATAGCGCTCGAGCAGCGGCACGGCGTTCGCCTGGGCGAAGTCCTCGAACTGCAGCAGCACATTGGGCCAGCGGCGCTTCACCGCGGCGATGAACTCGTCGAGGAAGGCGTCGTACTCCTCCTGCGAAATACGCGGATGGCGCCAGCCCATGTACATGGGATCGTCGAGCAGAGTCTGGTTGTTGGTGCCCACATCGAGCGTGATCGGCAGCGTATAGGCGGGGCTGATGCCGCCGCAGGCGGTATAGAGCGCCAGCTTGCCGATAGGAATCCCCATGCCGCCGATGCCCTGGTCGCCGAGGCCGAGGATGCGCTCGCCGTCGGTCACCACGATCACCTTGACATTGTCCTTGGTGGCGCTGCGCAGGATGTCGTCCATGCGCTCGCGGTCCGGATAACTGACGAACAGGCCGCGGTGGCTGCGGTAGATGTTGGAGAACTCCTCGCAGGCCTGCCCCACGGTAGGGGTGTAGATGATGGGCAGCATCTCCTCGAGATGCTCCATGACCAGGTGGTAGTAGAGGGTCTCGTTGTCGTCCTGTATCGCACGCAGATGGATATGGCGGTCCAGGTCGCTATGGCACTGGCGGTACTGCCGGTAGGCCCGCTCCGCCTGCTCCTCGATGGATTCCACGTTCTGCGGCAGCAGCCCGATCAGGTTGAACTCGAACCGCTCCTCGCGGCTGAAGGCGCTGCCCTTGTTCAGCAGCGGCATCTCGAGCAGCGAGGGGCCGGCATAGGGAATGTAGAGTGGACGCTTGGTTTCGGTGGACATCTCTGATCTCGATACGGTGACTGGAATCCGGGCCGTAAGCGCTCTGGCGGCGCTTTGCGCTAACTGTACCACGGCGCCGCCGCGACGACGCCCCGACTCAGCTCACCTTGGCCCGGGTCCTCTCGCCGGGCGGACGATCGAAGAACAGCGGGCGTAACCGCACGCCAAGCATGTTGCCGGCGAAAGCCGCCACCAGCCACACCCAGCCATGCAGGCTGCCCGAAGCAATGCCGCTGAAGTAAGCGCCGATGTTGCAGCCGAAAGCCAGACGGGCGCCGTAGCCCAGCATCAGCCCGCCGAACACCGCCGCCATCACCGAACCGAGCGGAATGCGCAGGGTCGGCGCGAAGCGCCCCGCCAGGGTGGCGGCCAGCATGGCGCCGAGAATGATGCCCACGTTCATCACCGTGGTGATGTCGCTCCAGACGCTGGCCTGCAGCGCCGCGGCATTGTCGGGATTCTGCCAGTAGCCCCACTGGCTGACATCGCCGCCGAGGAATTCGAAGGCCTTGGCACCCCACAGGGCGAAGGCCGAGGTAATACCCCAGGGACGCCCGGCCAGCGCCAGAGTGGCGAAGTTGAGCAGCGCCAGTGCCACCGCGCCGAGCAGCAGGGGCCAGGGGCCGGTGAGCCAACGTTTCGCACGCAGGTCGGCCCGGGGCGCCTCCTCGAGCTGCCCATGGCGCCGTTTTTCCATCAAGACCGTGAGGGCAGCGATCGCGCCGAACAGGATCAGACTCACGGCGATACCGCCGCCGGCACCGAACGTATGAACCAAGGACATCGGCTGGAAGGCAGGCAGCGCCGTCCACCAGGCGAAGTGGGCGGTACCGATCAGCGAACCGACGATGAAGAAAAGCAATGTGATCACCATTCGCGCGTTGCCGCCGCCAGCGGTGAACAGCGTTCCCGAGGCACAGCCGCCGCCGAGCTGCATGCCGATGCCGAACAGGAACGCGCCCACCACCACTGAAACCCCGATCGGCGCAACGAAACCGGACACGCCCTGGCCCCATAGGTTGCCCGCTCCCAATGCGGGGAAGAACAGCACCACGGCGATGGCCAGCATCACCATCTGGGCGCGCAGGCCGCGTCCGCGGCGCTCGCCGATAAAGACCCGCCAGGCGGCGGTGAAGCCGAAGGCGGCATGATAGAGCGAGACCCCGAGCGCGGCACCGACGAGCATCAGCAGGCCCAGGCGAGTGCCGAAGGCGAGCCCCACGACCAGTGCCCCGGCCAGCATCGCCGCTCCCAGCAGTTGGGATACGCGACGAGGCCGCTGTGCATCGACTGCAGTCGCCATGTCAATTCCTCCTTCTGTCGATTCCTCCAGCGTGGCAAGCCCGACAGCCTTGCGCCAGGCAGCGCCATGAACGACTCAGGGCGCCCCTGGGCGCCCTGAGAAGTCGCTCTGTGTTGCTTATGCGAAGCGACCGAGCCCCACGGCCTGCCTCAGCCTGTCCATGAACGGAGCGGCTTCGGCGCGGGCTCGCTCGGCGCCTTTCAGCAACACGGATTCGATGTGCCCGGGGTCCTCCATCAGCGCCACGTAGCGCTCACGGGGCTCGCGCAGCTGTTCGTTGAGGTGTTCGAACAGGCGATTCTTGACCTCGCCCCAGCCGATGCCATTCGCGTATTCGCGACGCATCGCCTCGCGCTCCTCACGGTTGGCGAAGGCCGAGTAGATCTGGAACAGGGTGCAACCCTCCGGATCCTTGGGCTCACCGGGCTCCAGCGAGTTGGTCTTGATCTTGCGCACCAGCTTGAGCAGCTTCTTCTCGGAGACGAACAGCGGAATGGTGTTGTTGTAGCTCTTGGACATCTTGCGTCCGTCGAGACCGCCCAGCACCGCCACATCGTCATCCACCACCGCTTCGGGCAAGGTGAAGAACTCACCCTTATAGAGATGGTTGAAGCGCCCCCCCATGTCGCGGGCCATCTCGATGTGCTGGATCTGATCGCGACCTACCGGCACCTTGTTGGCGTTGAACATGAGAATGTCGGCGGCCATCAGCACCGGGTAGCCGAACAGCCCCATGGTGATGCCCTTGTCGGGATCCTGGTTGCCGGCGGCCTCGTTCTCGGCCACCGCCGCCTTGTAGGCGTGGGCGCGGTTCATCAAGCCCTTGGCGCAGACGCAGGAGAGCATCCAGGTCAGCTCGGGAATCTCGGGAATGTCCGACTGGCGATAGAAGATGGCGTTGTCGGTATCGAGCCCCAGCGCCAGCCAGGTGGCGGCGATCTCCAGGCGCGACTCCTGGACGCGCTTGGGATCCTGGCACTTGATCAGTGCATGCAGGTCGGCGAGGAAGTAGTAGGACTGCACGCTCGGATCCTGGCTCGCGGCAATGGCGGGCTTGATCGCTCCGACGTAGTTACCCAGGTGGGGCGTACCGGTGGTGGTGATGCCGGTGAGAACGCGGGTCTTCGGGGATGCTGCACTCATGGAAAGCGGACTCTGCTAGCGGAAATGCCCGCTATGGTAACGCGAGGGGGCAGTCAAGGCGACTTGCCCCCTCTTCAACCAAGCCCGGCCGTTACCTCACCAGGCTAGCGGGATCGACACTCTCCAGGCCGAAGGCCTCGGCCACGGCGCGGTAGGTGACCTGGCCGTCTTGGACGTTGAGCCCGGGCAGGAAATGCGCATTGTCGGCCAGCGCCCGCTTCCAGCCCTTGTCGGCCAGAGCGATGACGAACGGCATGGTGGCATTGGTCAGCGCCTGGGTCGAGGTACGCGCCACTGCGCCCGGCATGTTGGCCACACAGTAGTGGACGATGCCGTCGACGATGTAGGTCGGCTCGGCGTGGGTGGTCGGCTTGCTGGTTTCGAAGCAACCGCCCTGGTCGATGGCCACGTCCACCAGCACGCTGCCGGGCTTCATGTCGGCGAGCATGGCGCGGGTGATCAGCTTGGGCGCGGCGGCCCCGGGAATCAGCACGGCGCCGACGATCAGATCGCTCTCGCGCACCGCCTCGTCGATGGCATCGGCGGTGGAGAAGACGGTTTTCATGCGGCCCTGATAGCGGTCGTCGAGCACTTCGAGGCGCGGGATCGACTTGTCGAGAACGGTCACCTCGGCGCCCAGGCCCAGCGCCATGCGCGCGGCGTTCTCACCCACCACGCCGCCGCCGATCACGGCGACCTTGCCGGGGGCCACGCCGGGTACGCCGGGCAACAGCACGCCGGAGCCGCCCTGGGCCTTCTCCAGGCTGTGGGCGCCGGCCTGCACCGCCATGCGGCCGGCCACAGTGCTCATGGGGGCCAGCAGCGGCAGACCGCCCTGCCGATCGGTGACGGTTTCGTAGGCGATGCAGGTGGCCCCGCTCTCCATCAGGCCGCGGGTAAGCTTCTCCTCGGCCGCCAGGTGCAGGTAGGTGAACAGGGTTTGGCCACGGCTCAGGCGGGCCACCTCTTCCGACTGCGGTTCCTTGACCTTGAGGATCAGCTCGGCATCGCGCCAGAGGGTGTCCACGTTCGCCTCAATGCCGGCCCCGGCCGCCTCATAATCGGCATCCGAGAAGCCAGCGCCTTCACCGGCCCCGACCTGAACGGTGACCGAATGGCCGCGGGACACCAGCTCACGAGCCCCCGTGGGCGTCAGGGCGACGCGGTATTCGTGATTTTTGATTTCCTTCGGCACGGCGATCTTCATGAAGCACCTCCTGAGCGTTTACTGCACGTTGTTAGGTATACGACACGCGCATTACATCACAGGCAGTCAAAACATGAAGTACCGGAAACAAAGAACGGCAAAAACACACGAAACCGCTATTTGGATCAGAAAATCGTCATTCGAAGGAGAGGATTGCCGAAAAAATCCTCAGCATCACTCGGCAATGAGCGCACCGCCATAAACGGCCACGTACTCCTCGGGGAGCCGCCGCGGCCGGCCACTGGTGAGTTCGATACAGGCGAATCGGGTGCGCGCCCGAAGCAGGGTTCGATCGTCGGCGGAGCGCAGCAGCTGGAAGCGGCGGGTCAGGGTGAGGCGACCATCGCAGCCGACTATCCACGTGGCCAGCCTCAGCCGATCGCCATCGAAGGCGGGAGCCAGGTAGTCGAGCTCGTGGCGATGTACGGCCATGGCACGGTCCAGCTCGCGATAGCGGGCCAGATCGAGTCCCAGGCGTTCCGAGTGGGCCCAGCTCACCTGCTCGACCCAACGCAGGTACTCGGCGTTGTTGGCGTGGCCATACTCGTCGATGGACGAAGTGCCGACTTCGATCTCGATGACGAACGGGTCGGGCAGGTCCCACGCGTCGCGCATGTCACTCCTCCTTGTCGCTGCATTGCCAGCAAGCCTCGAAGACGCCCTCCAGCCACTCGCCACAGGATGGGCAGATCCACTCCGGGGCCTCGCTCCTGCCCGCCAAGGCATCGCGAATGATGGCATCGGCACGCTCGCGGTTGTGCGGCGCCACCCAGACCTCCGGCTCGCATTCACCCAGCGGCAGCTCACCCGCACCGCCGCCCAGCACCATGTTGCGCAGCTCCACGGGTATGTTCGCCGCTGCCAGCAGGTTGCGCACGTGACTGACCAGCAGCGCATTGGAGTGGGCGAAGACCCGAACGTAGCCGATCATCTCAATCCCTGAAAACCCTTACGCCCAGTGCCTTCAGGTAGGCGGTTTCGGGAATTGCCGGATGCACCGGGTGATCGGCCGCCTGATGCCCCTGGTAGAGCACCTGTCCGTGACGGTCCTGGTGACGCACCGCGCCGCGCACCACCTCCATCAGTCGCTCCGGCGCCAGATGCATGGAGCAGGAGGCGGACAGCAAAAGACCATCCCGACCCAGCAGGCGCATCGCCTCCCGGTTGAGCTTGGCATAGGCACGCTCGCCGTTGGGAATGTCTTTGCGCTTCTTGATGAAGGCCGGCGGATCGAGGATCACCACGTCGAACTGTTCGCCGTCGGCCTTGAGCGCCGTCAGCGCCTCGAAGGCATCGGCCTCGCCCACCGCCACCTGCTCGTGCAGGCCATTGAGCGCGGCGTTCTCGGCCACTCGCTCCAATGCCTGGCCGCTGGCGTCCACACACAGCACTTCCCGGGCGCCGTGAGCCGCCGCCTGCACGCCCCAGCCACCGATGTAACTGAACACGTCGAGCACCCGCTTGCCCGCGACCAGGCCATTGAGCCAGGCGCGGTTGGCGCGGTGATCGAAGAACCAGCCGGTCTTCTGCCCGTCGAGCACCGGCACGTGGAAGCGCACGCCGTTCTCTTCCATCGGCACGGGGCCGTCGAGTTCGCCCTTGGCCACGGTGACCAGGCGTTCGAGCTGCTCCTGGCGGCGGCCCGAGGAGTCGTTCTTGAACACGATGACCCGCGGCGTGAGCACCTTGTCCAACGCGGCCACCACCTCCTCGGCGAGGCGCTCCATGCCCAGCGTGTTGAGCTGCACCACCAGCACGTCGTCGAAACGGTCCACGATCAGCCCCGGCAGCAGGTCGCCCTCGCCGTGCACCAGCCGGTAGAACGGCTTGGCGTAGAGCCGCTGGCGCAGGGCCAGCGCCTGGTTGAAGCGGTGCACCAGCAGCGAACGGTCGAGGCGCATGGCCGGGTCGCGCGACACCACCCGGGCACAGATCAGCGAGTTGGGGTTGACGTAGGCCACCCCCATCGCCCTGCCGTTAGCGGCTTCGACGACCACCTGGCCGCCCGACTCGAGCCCCTTGAGCGGCGTGGCCTCGGTATCGACCTCGTTGGAGTAGAGCCACAGGTGACCGGCCTTGAGGCGGCGATCGGCGTTCTTCTTGAGGCGCAGGGTCTGGGTCATGGTTCATCTCGTTAAAATGAATACTAAGGAAGCGCTGAACAAATCGGCGAGCGAGATGAAGCGGCTAGGTTCGTTCCCCACGAACCAACGCACTTCCCACATCCATGTGGGTCGCAAGGCGCACGGAGCACAGAACCGAGCGAAGCGACAAACACCCGCAGGATGGCCCCGAAGGGGCGAGAAGCCGTAGGCTTCGAGTCTACCGGAGCATATGAGGTATATGTGAGGATTCCGACCCTGGCGCTCCAGCACCGCGCAACGCAGTGATTCGCGCGCGCAGCCATTTGTGCAGTGTTTCCCTAACGTTGGCAGGCGGGGCAAAAGACGCTGGCCCGCTGCCCCAGCGTCACCAGCCGCAGCTCTCCGTTGCAGCGTCGGCACCCTTGGCCGTGCCGGCCGTATACATTGAGGCGCTGCTTGAAGTAACCCGGCTCGCCGGTGCCGCCGACGAAGTCGCGCAGGGTGGTACCGCCCTGAGTGATGGCCGCGGCGAGCACCTCGCGCACCGCCATGGCCAGCCGCTCGTAACGCTCGAGGGAGATGCGTCCCGCCGGCCGGCGCGGGTCGATGCCGGCCAGGAACAGCGCCTCGCTGGCGTAGATGTTGCCCACGCCCACCACCACAGCGTTATCCATCAGGAACGGTTTCACGGCCATGCGGCGACCGCGTGAAAGGCGGTAGAGCCGCTCGCCGTCGAAGCTGTCGGAGAGCGGTTCCGGCCCGAGTCGGATGAGGCGCGGATCGACCTCGGCAGTGCCGGCCAGCCAGTCGACGAAGCCGAAGCGCCGCGGGTCGTGATAGCGCAGGATAGCCCCGTCGTCGAACACCAGGTCGATATGGTCGTGCTTCTTGGGCAGCTCGCCCAGACGGGCGATGCGCAGGCTGCCCGACATGCCCAGGTGCCAGATCAGGCTGGCTTCCGGCGTTCCGCAGGCGACGACCGGCAGCAGCAGGTACTTGGCGCGCCGCGAGAGGTTGCCGATGCGCGCGCCGACCAGGCGCTCGATGAAGTCATCCGGCACCGGCACGCGCAGGCGCGGCTGGCGCACGATCGCCTCGACGATCTCGCGTCCCTGGATGTGGGGTGCGATACCGCGACGGGTGGTCTCGACTTCGGGAAGCTCGGGCATGGTGCAATATCCGGGAACACATACGCCTGAACCCGGCCAGGAGACCGGGTTCAGGAGGACAGGTCTTGCTGCCTGCGGCAGAAGCCAGGAAGCGGCGTCACCCCGCCAGCGGAGGGTGGGGTCAACCGCTTACTTGATCTTGGCTTCCTTGTACATCACGTGCTTGCGGACGACCGGATCGAACTTCTTGAATTCGAGCTTGTCCGGAGTGTTCCGCTTGTTCTTGTCGGTGGTGTAGAAGTGGCCGGTACCGGCGCTGGACACCAGCTTGATCTTGTCACGCATGACTGCTTACTCCCTGATGATCGCTTAGACGGCTTCGCCGCGCTTGCGGATGTCGCCGAGCACCGCGTCGATGCCCTTCTTGTCGATGATGCGCATACCCTTGGAGGAGACACGCAGCTTGACGAAGCGGTTCTCGGACTCCACCCAGAAACGGTGGGTGTGCAGGTTCGGCAAGAAACGACGACGGGTCTTGCGCTGGGAGTGTGAAACGTTATTACCAGTCACCGGGCGCTTGCCGGTAACCTGACATACTTTGGACATGGGAGCCTCCAACCGCTTGGCCAGGTGGTCAAACCTGTGTGTTCAAAACCTGTCGGGCAAACCGGGAACGACCCCGTTGTCATTTGACCCAAGGGAATTCAAAGGCTGCACTTTATAGCAGAGTGCGCCCCGGCAGGCAATAGTAGGCGCGTATTCTACACGCCCTGCCCCCTGATGCCACGAGCTGATCGTCCCCATGCTGCCAACCAGCGAACCGAGCGAGCGAAGGCCCGGGCTAGGCCCATTCCCTACGGGCCAACGCACTTTCCGCATCCATGTGTGTCGCCAAGGTTCCACGACGCATGGCCGAGCGCTGCCGGTTCCGCTCTAAATCCAGCCTCGCTCGGCGAAGGACACCACTTCCCCGTCGCCGACCACGAAGTGATCCAGCACGCGGATCTCGAACAGCGCGAGCGCCTCGCGCAGCCGCTCGGTGATGCGCCGGTCGGCATCGCTGGGCTCGGCCACGCCCGAGGGATGGTTATGCGCGAAGATGATCGCCCCGGCCCCGACCTCCAACGCCCGGCGCGCCACTTCGCGGGGATAGACCGAGGCGCTGTCGAGGGTGCCGCGGAACAGTGACTCGAAGCGGATCACGCGGTGCTGGGTGTCGAGAAACAGCGCGGCGAACTCCTCGTGCCCGAGGTGACGCAGCTGCGTGGCCAGGTAGGCGCGGACCAGGGTCGGCGATGTCAGGGCGCTCCCGCGGGCGAGCTGGGCGGCCAGATGGCGCTTGGAGAGTTCGAGGGTCGCCTGCAGCTGCACGAACTTGGCCGTGCCCAGGCCGCGCTCGGCACAGAAGCGCGCCTGGTCGGCTTCGAGCAATTGGCGCAGGCCGCCGAAAGCCGTGAGCAGGTCGCGCGCGAGATCCACCGCCGAGCGCCCCGTTACGCCCACCCGCAGGAAGATGGCCAGCAGTTCCGCATCCGACAACGCCTCGGCGCCCAGTGCCAGCAGTTTCTCCCGCGGGCGCTCGCCCTCGGGCCAGTGACGAATCGACATCCTCTGTCTCCTTGCTACGCTTCCTGGGTGAAATGAAGTCAGCCATTGTAACCGACCCATACGAAGTGCTGCGGCTGCGCAACTTCAACGGCGATGGTAAGGTAGAAGGTCGGGTTTCCAGCTCAGGAATTCGCCATGACAACGCTTTCCGCCACCCGCCTCGCCGGTCGGCGCATCCTGCTCGGCATCAGCGCCGGCATAGCGGCTTACAAGAGCGCTCAGCTCGCGCGGCTACTCAAGCAGGCCGGCTGCGAGGTGCGCGTCGTCATGACCGAGGGCGCCCAGGCCTTCATCACGCCGCTGACACTGCAGGCACTGACCGGTGAGCCGGTGCGTACTTCGCTGCTCGACCCCGAGGCCGAAGCCGGCATGGGTCACATCGAACTGGCGCGCTGGGCCGAGACGATCCTGATCGCCCCGGCGACCGCCGACCTGATGGCACGCCTCGCCCAGGGCATGGCCGACGACCTGCTCACGACCCTGTGCCTGGCCAGCGACGCCGAGCGGCTGATGGCACCGGCCATGAATCAGGCCATGTGGCGCCATCCCGCTACACGGCGCAATGCGGCCCGCCTGCTGCACGACGGCTGGCGCCTGCTGGGGCCCGACAGCGGCGACCAGGCCTGCGGCGACGTGGGACCGGGCCGCATGCTCGAGCCCGAGGCGATCATGGCCGAACTCATCCGGCCGTCCGCCGAGGCAGCGCACGGCCAGGCTGCTCCGGCTCAGGATGCGCCAACCCAAGATGCTCCGGCCCAGGGTCTGCATATCGTGATCACCGCCGGCCCCACTCGGGAGCCCCTCGATCCGGTGCGCTACCTTTCCAATCACAGCTCGGGAAAGATGGGCTTCGCCCTGGCGGCGGCGGCAGCCGAACTCGGCGCCCGCGTCAGCCTGATCAGCGGCCCGGTGAGCCTGCCGACACCGGAAGGCGTGGCGCGCATCGACGTGGAAACGGCACTGCAGATGCACGAGGCGAGCCGCCGGCTGGTCGGCGGCTGCGATATCTTCGTCGGCTGCGCCGCGGTGGCCGACTATCGCGCGGAGGCTCTGGCCGAGCACAAGATCAAGAAGGTCGAGGGCGAAGACGCCCTGACGCTGAGACTGGTAAAGAATCCGGATATCATTGCCGATATCGCCAATGAGCGGGACGCGGCGGGAGGGCGCCCCTTCGTGGTGGGCTTCGCCGCGGAAACCCGCGATTTGGAGGCCTACGCTCGCGACAAGCTCTCGCGCAAGCGCCTGGACATGATTGTCGCCAACGACGTTTCCAGCGCCGGGCTGGGGTTCGGCGCCGATGACAACGCCGCCTTGCTGCTGTGGCGCGATGGCGAGGGCGAGGGGGGCGAGAGCTTGCCGCCTCAGCCCAAGACTCAGCTGGCCAGGGCGGTGATCGAACGCGCGCTCGGCTGCCTGTCGGTCCGCCCGGTTCACTGAACGCCGCATTCCGAACGAAGCATCGAACGCAACGGAGTCCCGATGTCCGACACGACACCAAGCCCGCAATCCGCTCGGCCTCGCCTGGAGGTCAAGCTGCTCGACGAGAGACTGCGCGACTATCTGCCCCGCTATGCCACCCTCGGTTCCGCAGGCATGGATCTGCGGGCGCTGCTCGACGAGCCGCTGACCCTCGAGCCCGGCCAGTGCGAACTGGTCCGCACGGGTCTCGCCGTGCATATCGGCGACCCCGGCCTGGCCGGCCTGATCCTGCCGCGCTCGGGGCTCGGTCATAAGCATGGCATCGTGCTGGGCAACCTGGTCGGGTTGATCGACTCCGATTACCAGGGTGAGCTGATGATCTCGACCTGGAACCGCGGCAACGCCCCGTTCGTGCTGGAGCCGTTCGAACGTCTCGCCCAGTATGTCCTGGTGCCGGTGGTCCAGGCCGAGCTCGACGTCGTCGACCGCTTCGAAGCCAGCCTGCGTGGCGAAGGCGGTTTCGGCAGCTCGGGCCGCCACTGACGATCGACCCAGCGAATGCCGGCCGCACCAAGGATCGAAACCGGCCGCATCGCATCGCAACCTGGTCGCATTGACATTCATCCCACCTGACAAGGAAACGTTATGAGCCAAGCCCAGAACATCACCGTCCCCGCCTCCATCTTCCGCGCCTACGACATACGCGGCATCGTCGACGACACGCTGACCGAAGCGACCGTCGAGCAGATCGGCCGCGCTATCGGCTCGGAGGCCGCCGCCCGCGGCGAGTCCACGGTCGTCGTGGCTCGCGACGGCCGCCTCTCCGGCCCTCGACTCAGCGAGGCCCTGATTCGTGGTCTGACCGCCGCCGGACGCGACGTGATCGACATCGGCATGGTGCCGACTCCGGTGCTCTATTTCGCCACCCACGTGCTCGAGGGCACCGCCTCGGGGGTCATGGTCACCGGCAGCCACAACCCACCCGACTACAACGGCTTCAAGATCGTGCTCGGCGGCGAGACGCTCTCCGGAGAGGCGATCACCGCGCTCTATCGACGCATCGAGGCCGGCGACCTCGCCGAGGGCCAGGGCAGCGTGCGTCACGAGGACGTGCGCGACGCCTATCTCGAGCGCATCGTCGGTGACGTCAAGCTGGAGCGGCCGATCAAGGCAGTGGTCGACTGCGGCAACGGCGTGGCGGGCGAACTCGGTCCCAAGCTGATCGAGAGGCTCGGCGCCGAGACCGTACCGCTGTTCGCCGAGATCGACGGCAACTTTCCCAACCACCATCCGGACCCGGGCAAGGTGGAAAACCTGCAGGACGTGATGCGAGCAGTGAAGGAGACCGGCGCCGACATCGGCCTGGCCTTCGACGGCGACGGCGACCGCCTGGGCGTGGTCACGCCGAGCGGCAAGCTGATCTACCCGGACCACCTGCTGATGGCCTTCGCCGAGGACATGCTGTCGCGCAATCCCGGCGCGCGGGTGATCTTCGACGTCAAGTGCACCGGCAACCTGGCGCAGGTGGTCGAGGAAGCCGGCGGCACGCCGGAGATGTGGCGTACCGGCCACTCGCTGATCAAGGCGCGCATGAAGGAGACCGGGGCTCAGCTTGCCGGCGAGATGAGCGGTCACATCTTCTTCCAGGAACGCTGGTACGGCTTCGACGACGGCCTCTACGGCGCCGCCCGGCTGCTCGAGATCCTCTCCAAGCAGGACGACGATGCCGACACCTTCTTCGCCCGCTATCCGCAGGATATCGGCACGCCTGAAATCAATGTGCACGTGACCGACGAGAACAAGTTCGAGCTGGTCGGCAAGCTGGCCCGAGAGGGCGACTTCGGCGACGATGGCGTCAAGACCACCCTCGACGGGATCCGTGTCGATTATGCCGACGGCTGGGGCCTGTGCCGCGCCTCCAACACCACGCCGGTGCTGGTGCTGCGCTTCGAGGGCAAGAGCGACGAGGCCTTAGCGCGGATCCGCCAACGTTTCGCCGACGCTCTCAAGCAGGTAGACCCGGCGCTGACGCTGCCGAACTGACGGCAGCGTTTCCGTATCCTAAAGGAAGGACCATGACCGAAACGACTCGTGACCCGCGGCTAGTAGTGGAAGTGCTTTCCGAAGCGCTTCCCTACATCCAGCGCTTCTCCGGCAAGACCGTCGTCGTCAAGTACGGCGGCAACGCCATGACCGAGGACACCCTGATCGACTCCTTCGCCCGCAACATGGTGCTGATGAAGGAGGTGGGGATCAATCCGGTGGTCGTGCACGGCGGCGGTCCGCAGATCGGCGATCTGCTGGCCAAGCTCAGGATCGAGTCGCGCTTCGTCAACGGCATGCGGGTTACCGATTCGCAGACCATGGACGTGGTGGAGATGGTGCTCGGTGGGCTGGTCAACAAGGGCATCGTCAACCTGATCAACCAGTGCGGCGGCAAGGCGATCGGCCTCACCGGCAAGGACGGCGCCCAGATTCGCGCGCGCCAGCTCAAGGTGGCGCACAAGACGCCCGAGATGACCGCCCCCGAGATCATCGATATCGGTCATGTGGGCGAGGTCGAACACATCTCCACCGATCTGATCGAGATGCTCGCCGAGCGCGACTTCATCCCGGTGATCGCGCCGATCGGCGTCGACGCCCGAGGCCACAGCTACAACATCAATGCCGACCTGGTCGCCGGCAAGATGGCCGAGGCGCTCGGTGCCGAAAAGCTGATGCTACTGACCAACGTGGCCGGCCTGATGAACGCCGAGGGCGAAGTGCTCACCGGGCTCACCACCGCGCAGGTGGACGCACTGATCGACGACGGCACCATCCACGGCGGTATGCTGCCAAAGATCCGCTGCGCGCTGGAGGCGGTCAAGGGCGGCGTGAAGAGCGCCCACATCATCGACGGGCGGGTGCCCCATGCCACGCTCCTGGAAATTTTCACCAACGCCGGCGTCGGCACTCTGATCACCGACGCCGAGCAGGAAGGGAACGAAAGCGCCTGAGGCCAATCACCTCGGCCTTCTCACTATAACCAGAAGACAAACATCGACATGACGCAGGCAACGCAATCGACCAGCCGGCGCGAGCAGATCCTCCAAGCGCTCGCCCTGATGCTGGAGGAGGACAGCGGTAAACGCATCACCATCGCGGCCCTGGCACGCCAGGTGGGCGTTTCCGAAGCCGCCCTCTACCGCCATTTCCCCAGCAAGGCCCGCATGTTCGAAGGGCTCATCGAGTTCATCGAGGAGACGCTGTTCGAGCGCATCAAGCGCATCCTCGACGAGGTCCCCGAGGCCGTGCCGCGCTGCGGCCAGATCCTCACGCTGCTGCTGGCCTTCGCCGAGAAGAACCCCGGGCTCTCGCGCCTGCTCGAAGGCGACGTACTGACCGGCGAAACCGCCCGGCTACGGCTGCGCATCCACCAGCTCTTCGAGCGCCTGGAGACGCAGCTCAAGCAGATCCTGCGCGAGGCGGAGCTGCGTGAGCGACGGCGCACCGTGCTGACGGTATCGGCCACGGCCAACCTGCTGATGGCCCACGCCGAGGGTTGCATCTCGCAATACGTGCGCAGCGACTTCCAGCGCCGCCCCACCGAGCATTGGGACGATCAGTGGGCGCTGCTCTCGGCGCAGCTCATGCGCGAGCCTGCCACGCAGACCGCCTGAGCCTCGCTCCAGACGCACAAAGCCCCGGCCAAGGCCGGGGCTTTGTCGTTACGGCTGGCTCGCCGTTCACGCGGCCAGGGTGTCACCCAATTGCTGTCGGATCTTCTTCATCGCATTCTTCTCGAGCTGACGAATGCGCTCGGCGGAAACGCCGTAGACATCAGCCAGTTCGTGCAGGGTGGCCTTGTCGTCGGCCAGCCAGCGACGCTGCAGGATATCGCGCGAGCGATCGTCCAACGCTTCCAGTGCCAACTGCAGACGGCGACTGGCGTCATCCTCCCAGTCGCTGTCCTCGAGCTGCACAGCGGGATCCGCCTCGGCGTCGTCCAGGTAGTGGACCGGCGCCTGGTAGACGGTGTCCTCGTCCTCGCCCGGCGAGACATCGAAGCCGGCGTCGTGGGCCGCCAGGCGGCCTTCCATTTCGCGAACCACCTCGGGCTTGACGTCGAGGTCGCGGGCGATGGCATCGACCTCGTCGTTATTGAGCCAGGCCAGGCGCTTCTTGGCGCTGCGCAGGTTGAAGAACAGCTTGCGCTGGGCCTTGGTGGTGGCGATCTTCACGATCCGCCAGTTGCGCAGCACGAACTCGTGGATCTCGGCCTTGATCCAGTGTACGGCGAAGGAGACCAGGCGCACGCCCTGGTTAGGATCGAAGCGCTTGACGGCCTTCATCAGGCCCACGTTGCCTTCCTGAATCAGGTCGGCCTGGGGCAGGCCGTAACCGGAGTAACTGCGCGCGATATGTACGACGAAGCGTAGATGAGACAACACCAGACGACGCGCCGCCTCCAGATCACCCTCGTCGTGAAGGCGGAAGGCGAGCTCGCGCTCTTCCTCGGCGGTCAGCATGGGAATGCCGTTGACCGCCTGGATATACCCGTTGAGGTCATGCCCTGGAGAGAGTTGACCCACCGGCAGAAGACTGGTGCTCATTGCAGGTTGTCTCCCTTGTAAACCTGTTGTGCCATTCACAACCGCCTGATTAGACGGACGCTATCGAAAAACGTTCACTGCCTGGCGGAACCATCGTGGCAAAGGTCCGCTGGTGGCGCCAGTGCGACGACACCCTGGCGACGGGATGACGCAGTGGCGGCGCGAGCGGATTTCCGCTCTCTATCGCGGCCGAATCTCCGCGAGGTGCCGGCTTACGGCGATCCAGGCACCCAGCCAGCCCAATAGTGTACTGCACAATAACAGCATTGCCGAGCCCTCCGGGCCCAGTCGAGGCAAGGAGAAAGTGGCGCCGTAGCTGGCGGCCAGGGCGCTGACCGGCACCGTCAGCCATTGGTTGCCGAGCCCCAGCAGCCCCCAGGCGAGCAGGCCGCCACCGAGCCCGTACCAGGCACCGCTGTAGAGGAAGGGGCGGCGTACGAAGGCATGGGTGGCACCGATCAGCATCACCACCTCGATCTCCTGGCGGCGACTTTCTACTGCCAGGCGTATGGTATTGCCCACGATCAGCAGCACGCCCAGGCCGAACAGTATCCCCAGCGCCAGCGCCAGGCGGCTGCCCAGTTCGGCCAGGTGTCGCAGCCGTTCGAGCCAAGCCAGGTCGAGACGCACCTCGTCGACGCCGGCCAGCGCCTCGAGTTCGCCTGCCAGCTCACGCACCGCCTCGGGGGCCGGGTCGCTCGGCACCACCACGATGCTGGCCGGCAGTGGATTGTCCTCGAGCCGCTCAAGGGCGTCGTCCAGCCCCAGCGCCTGCTGAAACTCCGCCATGCCCTCGGCAGCCGAGATCAGCCGGATACTGCCCACGCCTTCCTGGGCGGCCACGGCCTCGCCGATACGCTCGGCCTGGGCCTCGTCCACGTGCGGTTCCAGGTAGGCGGTCAGGGTCGCGCTCTCGTCCAGTTCGGCATCGAGCAGGCGGGCGCTGTCCAGTGCCAGCCACAGCGCCGCCGGTAGCACCAAGGCGATGGCGATGGCCAGCATGGTCAGGAGACTGCCGATGGGCCGGCGCAGCAGCCGGCGGGCGCTATCCAGCACCATGGCGCGATGATGGCGAAGCCAGCCGCGAAAACGACTCGAGGAACGGGTGCGCTGGCTGCGGGCGCCGCGTGGCGGCGCGGGCGGCTGGCGACTCATGCGGCCTCCTCGTCGGCCACCAGACGCCCGTCCCGCAGGCGCAGCACGCGATGGCGCAGCCGCGCGATCAGCGCCAGGTCGTGGCTGGCGATCATCACCGTGGTACCGATGCGATTGAAATCCTCGAACAGCGCCATGATGTCGGCCGAGAGCTGCGGGTCGAGATTGCCGGTGGGCTCGTCGGCGAGCAGTAGTGAAGGCTTGTTGACCACCGCCCGGGCGATGCCCACGCGCTGCTGTTCACCGCCCGAGAGCTCGATCGGCAACGCCTTCTCGCGATGCAGCAGGCCGACCTTGTCGAGCGCCGCCCGCACCCGGCGCGCAGCCTCGCGCGGCTCGACGCCGCGAATCTCCAGCGGCAGCGCCACGTTGTGGTAGATGGAGCGATCCAGCAGCAGTTGGTGATCCTGGAACACCACACCGATCTGACGCCGGTAGAACGGCACCTGGCTAGGATGCAGACGGCCGATGTCGTGTCCGGCCACCAGCACGCGCCCGCGGGTCGGCCGCTCGAGCAGCATGATCAGGCGTAGCAGCGAGCTCTTGCCGGCCCCCGAATGTCCGGTGAGAAAGACCATCTCGCCACGCCGCACGCGAAAGTCGATGTTGGCCAGCGCCTCGAAGCGCCCGCCGTATCGCTTCCCCACATGCTCGAACGCGATCATGACGAGGCGGCATCGCGCTCGTCGCCCTGATCGAAGAGGGCATCGACGAAATCGCGGGCCGCAAAGGGCCGCAGGTCATCCAGTCCCTCGCCCACCCCGATGAAGCGTATCGGGGTGCCGAGCTGCTTGGCCAGAGCGAAGATGATGCCGCCCTTGGCGGTACCGTCGAGCTTGGTCAGGGTGATGCCGGTCACCGTCACCGCCTCGTTGAAAGTATTGGCCTGGGCCAGCGCGTTCTGGCCGGTGCCGGCATCCAGCACCAGCATCACCTCGTGAGGCGCGCTGGCGTCGAGCTTGCCCATCACCCGGTGGACCTTCTTGAGCTCTTCCATCAGGTGGCCCTTGTTGTGCAGCCTGCCGGCGGTGTCGGCGATCAGCACGTCGACGCCCCGCGCCTTGGCCGCGGCCACCGCGTCGTAGACCACCGAGGCGCTGTCGGCGCCGGTGTGCTGGGCAATCACCGGCACCTTGTTGCGCTCTCCCCAGACCTTGAGCTGCTCCACGGCCGCGGCGCGGAACGTGTCGCCCGCCGCCAGCATCACGCTACGCCCCTCGCGCTGGAAGCGTTGAGTCAGCTTGCCGATGGTGGTGGTCTTGCCGACACCGTTGACCCCCACGACCAGTATCACAAAGGGTCCTTCGCCCTTGGGCGGCAGCTCCAGCGGCTTGGCCACCGCATCGAGCATGATGGCGAGTTCGTCCTGCAGTGCGCGATAGAGCGCCTGAGGCTCCTTGAGCTCCTTGCGCGAGACGCGTGCGGTGAGCCGCTCGATGATCTCCGTGGTCGCCTCGATGCCTACGTCGGCCATCAACAGCTGGGTCTCGAGATCCTCGATCAGCTCGTCGTCGATCTGCTTCTTGCCGAGGAAGAGTCCGGAAATCCCCTCGGTGAGGTTGGCTCGGGTCTTGCCCAGGCCCGAGCGGATGCGCGCGAACCAGCCCTTCTTCTCGGCGACGGGTTTTTCCTGCGGCGGCGTGCGCTCCGGTACGGGTTCCACCGTCTCGGGCGCGGTGTCCGCTTCGGGCTCGGGCTCGGCCTCGGGGGCCAGCGCCTCTTTGCGCAGCGCGGCGTTCTCCTCCTCGTCGCTCAGCTCGTCAACCGCCTCGGTGCGCTCGCGCTCCTCCCCCGCGGCCGGACCGGCCATGGCGGCCTCCCCCGGCTGCGACTCCTCGTCGAGATCGGGCTCGGCCGGGGCCGGCTCGTGCGAGGGCCTTTCGCGGCTCCCGTCCGACGGAGTCGTGTCGGCTTCGGGCGGCGGCGATTCCCGCTCCGCCTCCTGTCGCTCCGGCGAGCGTTCTTCCTCTCGCTCCTGCCGTTCCTGCTGTTCCTGCTGTTTCTTGCGCTTGAAAAAACCGAACATGGGGGGATTCAGCCTCACGGGTGAATGATCGTCACATCCTAACACTGCGCACCATGACTGTGGACAAGGCGACAGGTACAATTCGGCCGCATGACCCGTCGCCGCTCTTCCTCACGTTCCCGACAACGCCCCGCCTCCCGCTCCACTCAGGGAAGCGGCCGCCTGCGCATCATCGGCGGCGAGTTTCGTCGTCGATTGCTGCCGGTGCTCGACAGCCCCGGCCTGCGCCCCACGCCGGATCGGGTACGCGAGACGCTGTTCAATTGGCTGGCCGCAGCCACGCCGGGCGCCCGGGTGTTGGACCTGTTCGCCGGCACCGGTGCATTGGGGCTGGAGGCGCTCTCGCGCGGCGCCGCCGGGGCCCACTTCGTCGAGCGCGATGGCCACGTCGCCAGGGCATTGATCGAGAACCTGCAGACGCTGGGCGCCAGCGAGCGCGCCCGGGTCGACATCGCCGATGCCCTCGCTTTCCTGGCGGCCGGTCCCGGTAACGATGAAGACGTCACTCTGGCCTTCCTCGATCCGCCTTTCCGCCAGAACCTGGCCGAGCCCTGCTGCGCTCGGCTGGAGCAGGGCTGGCTCGCCGACGACGCCTTCATTTATCTGGAAACCGAATCCGAGCTGGCTCCATGTGTGCCCCCTACCTGGTCGCTGCACCGCGAGGTACGTGCCGGCGACAGCACCGGAAGGCTGTACCGCCGGCTCGCGCCCTGACGAAACCCGCGTCGCCGCTCGGCGACGCTTGCCGTGCCGCCGCCCCCGGCGTTACGCTGCGCGACGGGTAATTCGGCGGGCAGGGGCCCGCCCCGGCAGGACGTATTTCAGGAGAAAAGGATGAGCACCGAACTCTTCAACCGGCTCGAGCAGAAAGTCACCAGCGCCGTCGAGGCCCTGGAACTGCTGAAAATGGAAGCCGAGGAGCTGCGCGAGGAAAACAGCCGCCTGAAGCAGGAGCGCGAGGACTGGGAGCGTCGCCTCACCGAACTGCTGGGCAAGTTCGACGAAGTGGACGCCGGTAGCCGCTGACGCCCGATTCGCCTGCAGCCTTAACCGCCTCGCCTCAGCCCACTGCCTTCAGGGTCGGCGCGACATCAGGATGGCATCCTCCCGCTTCGCGCCGGCATCGCCCCCACCCGATACGGGCCCCAGGGGCGGGTAGTAACCGCGACGTCGTCCGTCCTCGTCGAAACCACAGCGCCGATAGAGCGCGATGGCCGCTGCGTTGCCCGCCCGGACCTCGAGCAGCAATCGCTCGCTGTCCCAGCGCCGCGCCTGCACCCTGACCGCTTCCAGTAGCTGCACCCCCAGGCCATGCCGACGCATGGCCGACGCCACCAGCACGGCCTGCAGTTCGGCCTCGAAGGGTAGACGCATCAGGATGGCATGGCCGACCAGGGCATCCTCATGCTCGGCTCCCAGCACGCAGCAGTCGGCCGCCGCCAGGGCGACCTCAAGCTGGCCGATCGACCATGGATGCGGTTGCTCGTGCTCCAGCGCCACCAGACGTGACAGATCGGCGACGCCCAGGCGACGTATCGCCGCCTCAACCATCGGCACCCGCCTCGGCGTCACGCGACCAGGCCTGCGCCCACCCCCTCAGCACAGGCCACAGCGAGCGCTTGGCGTCGGCGCTACGGGCCAGCTCGTCGAGCCCTGGCCCTTGCCAGCCCGGCAGCGCAAGCGCCTCGCAATAGTCCCGCTCGATCGCCAGCACCCGCTCGACGGTTTCCTCATGGCCGAAGATCAGCACCCGCTCGGGCGCCCAGCCCCGACGACGCGCCCCATCGATATAGGCATGCAAGCCTTCCCGTGCCTCCTCGAGCGGCGAACTCACCGACGGCGCCTCTATCAGTGGCCAGCGAAAGGTCTCGAAGACGGGGAGCCGGCCCGGGACGATGCCCACCGCCTGCAGCGCATTGCCGAGCAACTGGAGCTGAGTGGCATCGGGCGGCGACGTTGCCGGAACGACGAGCAGCCAGCGGTCGCCAAGACACGCCACTTGCAGCGCGAAGCGCAGCGGTTCCTGAGGCGCTATTGCCTCGTCCGCGACGCCGTTCGCGTTGTCCGGGGATTCGGCGACCTCGCCCTTGGGCTCCCCACCCAGCAATTGGCGTGCGCGCCCGGGCGCGGCCGGGCGCGGCGTTTCAGGAACGACCGGATCGGGAGCGGGCTGGCGTGCCGACGCCGCCTCGGCCTCGTCCAGCAGGGCGTGCAGGCGTTCGGCCGGCGGCTTGGAGGCGGGTCGTTCCGGCAGCTCCCACTCGCAGGCGTCGGTCGGGCGGGCGTGGGGCAGCCGGTAGCGCGCCACCCAAGCCGTCAATCCCATCGCCTCAAGGTACTGCAGGCGCTGCGGCTGGGTGGTCACGTGCTGGCGCCACGACAGTTGGGGGAGTCGGGCCGGCCTTCGCCTCGTGCGGCCCACTCCTGGGGTGTATAGAGATGCAGCGCCAGGGCGTGCACCGGCCCGGAGAGTTCATCGGCGAGCAGCGCATAGAGGCGCTGATGGCGTTTCACCGGCATCAAGCCCTGGAAGTGCTCGGACACCACGGTGACCTTGAAATGGGTTTCGGAGTTGGGCGGCACGGCATGTCGGTGGCTCTCGTTCTCCACCGCGACGAAGCTGGGGTCGAGGGCCTGCAGCTTCTCTTCAATGACGGCCTGGATGCTCATGTGGGCTCCTCGAGGATGGATGTGGGGCCATTGTACTCCTTTGCCCGACCGGTTGCTCCGGCCCTTGGCCAGACGCGTACTGACGGCATTGCTGGGCGGCACCGGCCAACGGCATCCGCGCCAGGCTGGCCGCGAGCGACAGCAAGCAAGCCAGGCAGCCCACCCAAAGCGTCGCCTGCACGGGCGCACTGACGGCAAGAAATACGCCCACCAGCGCCACACCGAGCGACTGCCCCACGGTGCGAGTGGTGCTCATGACCCCCGAAGCGCTGGTGCTGAGCTCGCGTGGTGCGCTGGTCATTATCTCGCGATTGTTGGGCGGCTGAAACAGCCCGAACCCGACGCCGCACAGCGCGGTGCGCCACAGGCTGTCGGCGAGTCCGGCCTCGGCCGGCAGCAGCGCCAGGGAAGCCAGTCCCAGCATCAGCATCACCAGGCCGAGGCTTGCCAGGATGCTGGGATTGACGCGATCCGCCAGGCGGCCGGCGACGGGGCCGACCAACATGATGGCGAGCGGCCAGGGCGTGAACAGCCAGGCGGTGTGCAGCGGCGAGAATCCCATCTCCTGCTGGTACAGGAACGACAGCGCGACGAAGGCGAGCCCCTGCCCCACGAATGCGAGCCCCGAGGCGGACACCGCGAGACGGAAGCGCGGCTCGAGAAACAGCCGCGGCGGCAGCAGCGGGTGGCTGGCCCGCCGCTGTCGGCGCAGAAACAGATAGCCCGCGACCAGGCTCAGCGCCAGCCAGGCCAGCGATTGCAAGAGCGGTGCGCCGTGCCCAAGGGTGTCCATCGCCAGGAAGAAGCTGCCCAGCATGATCACCGAGCCCAGCGCCCCGCGCCCGTCGAAGCCTCCGCGCCGCCCCATTTCGCGGGGCAGCGCGCGCCAGGCCAGCGCCAGCGCACACAGCCCCAACGGCAGGTGGAGGGCGAACAGCCACGGCCAGCTCACTACCGACAGCAGCAACCCGCCCAACGCCGGGCCGGCGGCGTAGCCGCCCGCCACCACCAGGGCGCTGAGCCCCAGCGCGCTGCCCAGCAGCCGCGTCGGGAAGATCGAGCGATAGAGCGACGGGCCGATGGAAAGCGTTGCCGCGGCCCCCAGCCCCTGTAGCGCGCGGAAAACCAACAGCAGCTCCAGGCTTCGAGACAGAGCGGCACCCAGCGACGCCAGCACGAACAGCGCCAAGCCCGCCACGTAGAGGCGTCGTCGGCTGACCATCTCGCTGAACGAGGCGCATACCAGCAGGAAGGCGGCGCAGACGATCTGAAAAAGATTGGTGACCCACACCGCGCGGGCGCCGGAAATTTCGAGATCGCGGGCGATCGACGGCAGCGCGATATTGATCATGGTGGTGTCCACCACGGCCATCAGGGTACCGAGGATCAGCGCCAGTACCGCCAGGCGCCGCTCGGGTCCCGGCAGGCCGTCATCGCCGGGCCGGGTCGAAAAGAGTCGACTCATCCTAATTCCATCACTGCGAGGTTCGTAACGAGAAAACCGGCCGCAGCCGGTTCTCGAAGATCAATGAGAGGAGCGAATCAGTCCTGATCCGTCTCCAGCAGCAGCGAGTCGTCGACTTCGGAAATCTCGAGCGCCGTCTCGTCGTCCAGGTCGATCGCCAGGTAGCTGTGCTCGACCTGCAGGAAGCGCTGGAACAGGGCCCAGTCCAAGGCTTCGGGCCACTGACGCTCGTCCTCCTCCCAGGCACGCAGCTCAGTCTCGAGGATCTCGAGGTAGCGCTCGCGCACGAAGGCCTCGAGCGCCTCCGGGGTATCCATCTCAGGGATGAGATAGACGGTACTCTCGCGTTCGACGTCGTCCAGGGTGAGGTCATCGTCTCCCACCGTGGGTTCCAGGGCATTGATCCAATCCACGAAGTGTCGGGTCGGCCTGACGCTCAGGGCGGAGCGGTTGAGCAGTTTCATCGCGGTCTCCTCGACGTCGAAACGGTGATCATTATGGGCGCTACCTCCGCCGCTTACCAATACTTCCGCCCATCGGCACAGCGCAGCCCCGGGCTGATCCGGGGGAAGGCCTTCGCTTAGCCACCGCACGTAGCGGAAGGAGGCGAGCAAAGGCCAGGCTAGGCGCTCAGGTTTCGCCCTTTCCCCTTAGCAACAACCCCTGGCCGAAGCGCAGCCCTTCATTCCCCTTCAGGGCGCATGGCCGGGAACAGCAATACATCCCGGATCGAAGCGCTGTCGGTGAACAGCATGACGAGGCGGTCGATGCCGATGCCCTCACCCGCGGTGGGCGGTAGGCCGTACTCCAGTGCGCGCACGTAGTCAGCGTCGTAGTACATTGCCTCCAGGTCGCCGGCCTCCTTCTCGGCCGCCTGGGCGCGGAAGCGCTCGGCCTGATCCTCGGCGTCGTTGAGCTCGGAGAAGCCGTTGGCGATCTCGCGGCCGCCGACGAAGAACTCGAAGCGCTCGGTGACGAACGGGTCGCGGTCGTTGCGCCGCGCCAACGGACTCACCTCGGTGGGGTAGTCGGTAATGAAGGTCGGGTCCTTCAGGCGGTGCTCGACGGTCTTCTCGAAGATCTCGATCTGGATCTTGCCCAAGCCCCAGCCATCCTTGACGTCGATATCCAGCCGCTCGGCGATCTGGCGAGCCGCCGCCTCGTCGGCCAGGGCGTCGGCGTGGATGTCCGGGTTGTACTCGAGGATCGAGTCGAACACGCTGATGCGCTTGAGCGGCCTGCCGAAATCGTACTCGTAGGTCTCGAGGATCTCGCCTTCGGCGTTGCGTACGGTGTTGACCACCGTGGTGGTGCCCAGCACCTGCCGGGCGATGCTGCGCAGCATCTCTTCGGTGAGGTCCATCAGGTCGTGATGGTTGGCATGGGCCTGATAGAACTCGACCATGGTGAATTCGGGGTTGTGGCGCGTCGAGAGGCCTTCGTTGCGGAAGTTGCGGTTGATCTCGAAGACCTTCTCGAAGCCGCCCACCACCAGGCGCTTGAGGTAGAGCTCCGGCGCGATGCGCAGGTACATGTCGATGTCCAGCGCATTATGGTGAGTGACGAAGGGCCGCGCCGTGGCACCGCCGGGAATCGGCTGCAGCATGGGGGTCTCCACCTCCATGAAGCCACGCTCCTCGAAGAAGCGGCGCATGGCGCTGATTACCCCGGCGCGGGTCTCGAACACCCGGCGCGAATCGGGGTTCATGATCAGGTCGACGTAGCGCTGGCGATAGCGCGCCTCCATGTCGGTCAGTCCGTGGAACTTGTCCGGCAACGGGCGCAGGCTCTTGGTCAGGAGCTTGGCCTCCTCCATCATCACGTACAGGTCGCCCTTGCCCGACTTGTGCACCGGGCCGCGGCCGGCCACGATATCACCGATGTCCCAGCCCTTGATGTCCTCCAGCACCTCTTCCGGCAGCCCCTTCTTGTCGACGTAGAACTGGATCAGGCCCGAGGGGTCCTGAATCACCAGGAAGGGGCCGCGCTTGCGCATGATGCGCCCGGCCACCGCCGCCCGGCGATTCAGCGACTCCAGCTCGGCCTTGTCCTTGTCACCCAGTTCGGCGTTCAGTTCCGCCGCGAGACTGTCACGGCGAAAGTCGTTGGGAAAGGCGCTGCCGCCGATCTCGGCGGCACGCTCACGTCGTGCCGCCAGCTTGGCGCGACGCTCGGCGATGAGGCGGTTCTCGTCGGTCTGGGGGCTATCCGGGGAAGAGCTCTGGTTGGCCATGTCGTTACCTGTAAAGAATTCGCTATGGGCGGCGAGCCACGAGCGCAGGCGAACTGGCTACCGCTCGCGGCCCGTGGCTCGCAGCTCGGGGCTACAATCCTTGCTTCAAGCTGGCTTCGATGAAGGCGTCCAGATCGCCGTCGAGCACCCGATCGCAGTTGCTCGTCTGCACCCCGGTACGCAGATCCTTGATGCGCTGATCATCGAGTACGTAGGAGCGGATCTGGCTGCCCCAGCCGATGTCGGCCTTGGCGTCCTCCGCTTCCTGCTTGGCGGCGTTGCGCTTCTGCATCTCGTGTTCCCACAGCTTCGCCTTGAGCTGCTTCATGGCGAAGTCGCGGTTGGCGTGCTGGCTGCGCTGGCTCTGGCAGGCCACCACGATGCCGGTGGGCTCGTGGGTGATGCGCACCGCGGAATCCGTGGTATTGACGTGCTGACCGCCGGCACCGCTGGAACGGTAGGTGTCGGTGCGCAAGTCAGCCGGGTTGATCTCGACTTCGAAGTCGTCGTCCACCTCCGGCGACAAGAACACCGAAGCGAAGGAGGTGTGGCGTCGGCCGCCCGAGTCGAACGGGCTCTTGCGTACCAGGCGGTGAACGCCGGTCTCGGTGCGCAGCCAGCCAAAGGCATGGTCACCCTGCACGTGCACGGTGGCCGACTTGATGCCCGCCACCTCGCCGGCCGAGACCTCGACGATCTCGGCCTTGAAGCCGTGGTGCTCGCACCAACGCAGGTACATGCGCAGCAGCATGTTGGCCCAGTCCTGGGCCTCGGTGCCGCCGGAACCGGCCTGGATGTCGAGGTAGGCGTTGTTGGCGTCCATCTCGCCGGAGAACATGCGCCGGAACTCGAGCTTCTCGAGGCTGGCGTTCAGCCCGTCGAGCTCCTTCCTCACCTCGGCGACGGTGTCCTCGTCCTCCTCCATCTCGGCCAGCTCCAGCAGGTCGCGGCTGTCCGCCAGGCCCCGGTCGAGCTCATCGATGGTCTCGACCACCAGCTCGAGGGAGGCGCGCTCCTTGCCGAGCTTCTGGGCATAGTCGGGGTCGTTCCAGACGCCGGGGTCCTCCAGCTCGCGGGAGACTTCCTCTAGCCGATCCTTCTTCTCGGCATAGTCAAAGATACCCCCTCAGGACGTCTGTCCGTTCCGACAGGTCCTTGATGAGGTTGTGAATGGGGTTGGTTTCCAGCATGGGCTCGCTCGCCTGATGGCAGTGGATGTTCGACGGGCCTCGCGGCGCCGATCGACGACGCGCCGGACGGCGCGGAAAAGGCCGCCATTGTAGCGAATTCGCCGAAACGGCGCATCCCGGCCCGCGCGCAATGTCAGTTATCTCCTACAAACAAGCAGGCAGAAGTCTCACAGCCGACTCATAGCAAGATCAACTAGGTTGTTGCCTATCGGCAGTGATCCTGCCATCTAAAAACAAGATACAAGGAGAAACACTCTGATGTTCTTGCACCTGCGCTTGCGCCCCACCCTGCTTGCCATCACCCTGGCCGCGACCCTGACGACCCTGCCCACGCATGCCGACACCCTACGCATCGCGATCATGGGCGAGCCGGCCTCCCTCGACCCGCACAAGATCAGCGGCAAATGGGAGAACGACGTGGTCGGCGACCTGTTCGAGGGGCTGGTCACCGAAGCCGCGGACGGCGAGCGCATCCCGGGTGTCGCCGAGTCCTGGGAGATTTCCGAGGATGGCACCGTCTATACCTTTCACCTGCGCGAGGACGCGCGCTGGTCGGATGGCGAGCCGGTAACCGCCGAGGACTTCGTCTTCGCCTTCCGCCGCATCCTCGATCCCGCGACGGCCGCCGACTATGCCTATCTGCTCTATCCGGTACGCAATGCCGAGGCCATCTACACCGGCGCGGCCGAGCCCCACACGCTGGGTATAGAGGCGCTCGACGCACGCACCCTGCAGATCACGCTGGAGCGCTCGACGCCCTACTTTCTCGACCAGCTCTCGCACTACACCGCCTATCCGGTGCCGAAGCACGTCGTGGAAGAGCACGGTGACCGCTGGTCGCGCGCCGGCAACATGGTGTCGAACGGCCCCTTCAAGCTGCAGCGCTGGCAGTCGCAGACCCGCATCGAGGTGATCCCCAACGAGCACTTCCATGCCGCCGACGATATCGCGCTGGACGAGGTGGTCTATTTCCCCATCGAGGAGCGCAACACCGCCCTGAATCGCTTCCGCGCGGGCGAGATCGATGTCGCGCGCGAGTTTCCCACCGAACAGTACGCCTGG
Source organism: Billgrantia saliphila (assembly GCF_002930105.1). Classification (GTDB taxonomy): domain Bacteria; phylum Pseudomonadota; class Gammaproteobacteria; order Pseudomonadales; family Halomonadaceae; genus Halomonas; species Halomonas saliphila. Next base: position 71,425 of record NZ_PJRN01000016.1, read on the forward strand.
CTGCGCGACAACCTGCCGGACGCCACCCATACCGCTCCCTTCCTCGGCATCTACTACTACGTGTTCAATTCGCGCGACGGCCATCCCACGGCGGACCCAAGCGTGCGCGAAGCGCTTAGCCTGGCCGTTCGCCGCGAGGTGATCAGTGAACAGATCCTGGGTACGGGCGAGGAACCCGCCTACAGTTTCGTCCCGCCTGGCGTAGGCCACTACGATCCGGCACAGCTCGCATTCGCCGACATGAGCCAGGAGGAGCGCATGGCGCGTGCCCAGGAGCTCATGGCCGAAGCCGGGTACGGACCCGACAACCCGCTCGAACTGCGGCTGCGTTACAACACCAGCGAGGACCACCGCAAGGTGGCCATCGCCATCGCCGCCATGTGGAAGCCGCTCGGCGTGGAAGTCGACCTGTTCAATTCCGAGGTCGCAGTGCACTACGCCGACCTGCGCCAGGGCGATTTCGATGTCGCCCGCGCCGGCTGGATCGGCGACTACAACGACGCGCAGAACTTCCTCAGCCTGCTCGAGAGCGGCGTTGCCAACAACTACGGTGCCTACAGCAACGAGGAATTCGATGCGCTGATGCGGGAAGCCGCCGAGACCCAGGATCTGGACCGCCGCGGCGAGATCATGGCCGACGCCGAGCAAGTGGCGCTCGACGACAGCGCCACCCTCCCCATCAACTATTACGTCTCGCGCAACCTGGTGAACCCCGCCCTGCAAGGCTGGGAGAACAACATCGAGGACATCCATCGCTCACGCTGGATTTCCTTCGAGGATTGACTCCTTCCATGTTTGATGAGGCCCCGGGCAACCGGGGCCGGGGGACGCCATGCTGCTCTATGTCTTCAAGCGCCTGTTCCAGGCCATTCCCACCCTGCTGATCGTCATCACCCTGTCGTTCTTCCTCATGCATCTGGCACCAGGGGGGCCGTTCGACGGCGAGCGGCAATTGCCCGCCGAGATCGAGGCCAACCTGCTGGCGACCTACAACCTCGACCAGCCGGTGTGGAAGCAGTACCTGATCTACCTCGGCAATTTGCTGCAAGGGGACTTCGGGCCCTCCTTCCGCTACAAGGATTTCACCGTCACCGAGCTGATCGCCGAGGGGTTTCCCGTCAGCCTGGAACTCGGCCTGTGGGCGATCGCCCTGGCCCTGCTGCTCGGGATTCCGCTCGGCATCGTGGCGGCCCTGCGACGCAATACGGGTCTCGACTATGTCGTGATGGGCACGGCGCTGGCCGGCGTCGCCATTCCCAACTTCGTCATCGCACCGCTGCTGGCGCTGGTGTTCGGCGTGATGCTGGCCTGGCTACCCGTCGGCGGCTGGAACGATGGCCATTGGCGCAACATGGTGCTGCCGGTGGTGGCGCTGTCGATCCAGCAGATCGCCTACATCGCGCGGATGACTCGCGCCAGCATGATCGAGGTATTGGGCAGCCACTTCATCCGCACGGCTCGCGCCAAGGGACTATCGGAACGCGAAGTGATCTGGCATCACGCGCTGCGACCCTCGCTGCTGCCGGTGGTCTCCTACCTGGGCCCGGCCATCGCCGGGATCATCACCGGCTCGGTGGTGATCGAGCAGATCTTCGGCATTCCCGGCATCGGGCGCTACTTCGTGCAGGCCGCGCTGAACCGAGACTACACGCTGGTGATGGGCACGGTAGTGTTCTACGGCATGCTGATCGTGCTGCTGAACCTCATCGTCGACCTCATCTACTCCGTCCTCGACCCGCAGATCCGCTATGACGACTGAAACCACTACGCTGCATGCGCAAGGCGCCTCTCCGCACCTGGGAGAGAGCCTGGGCCGCGAGGCCTGGCGCCGCCTCAAGCAAAACCGCGCCGCCATGGCCAGCCTGGTGCTGCTGACCCTGATCGCCGTCGCCTGCCTGGTCGGACCGTGGTTGACGCCCTGGGGACTCAACGAGGTGGACTGGACCGCCTTCAGCGCGCCCCCGAGCCTCGCCGACGGGCACTACGCCGGCACCGACGCCAACGGACGCGACCTGCTCACGCGCACGCTATATGGCGGCCAGATCTCGCTCTCGGTCGCGGTGGTGGCGACCTTCGTCTCGCTGGTGATCGGCGTGCTCTACGGCGCCGTGGCCGGCTACGTGGGCGGGCGGGTCGACACCCTGATGATGCGCTTCGTGGACATCATGTACTCGCTGCCTTTCATGTTCATGGTGATCCTGCTGATGGTGGTGTTCGGACGCCACATTCTGCTGATCTACGCCGCCATCGGCGCCGTGGAGTGGCTCGACATGTCACGCATCGTCCGCGGCCAGACCCTCGCCCTGAAACGCCGCGAGTTCGTCGAGGCCGCCCGAGCCCTGGGCGTCCGGGGGCGCACCATCGTTACTCGACACCTGATTCCCAACACGCTGGGACCGGTCATCGTCTACGTGACCCTGACCGTGCCCAAGGTGATCCTGCTCGAGAGTTTCCTGTCGTTCCTGGGCCTCGGCGTGCAGGAGCCGATGACCAGCTGGGGCGTGCTGATCAGCGAGGGCGTCGACATGATGCAGGGCGCGCCCTGGCTGCTGCTGGTGCCCTCGACCTTTCTCGCCCTCACCCTGTTCTGCTTGAATTTTCTCGGCGACGGGCTGCGCGATGCCCTCGATCCCCGGACGCGCTAACGGAGGCCACCATGCCGCACCCCTTGCTGGAACTCAATCGCTTGAGAGTCGACTTCGCGCTCCCCCATGGCCGAGTCACCGCGATCAAAGATGTCAGCTTTTCTCTTCAGGCCGGCGAGACCCTGGCCCTGGTCGGCGAGTCCGGTTCGGGCAAGTCGGTATCCGCCACGGCAATACTGCGCCTGCTTCCGGAGATGGCTTTGCCCAGCGGCACCATTCGCTGGCACGGCAATCAGGACGAGGAGGATCTGCTCAGCGTTCCCTACAAGCGCATGCGGCGCATTCGCGGCAACGAGATATCGATGATCTTTCAGGAGCCCATGACCTCACTGAACCCGCTGCAGCGCATCGGCCGCCAGATACGCGAAGTCCTCGACAAGCACACCTCGCTGCGCGGCGCGGCGGCCAACGCCAGGGTGATCGACCTGCTCGAGCAGGTCGGTATACCCGATCCGCATCGGCGCGCCACGAGCTATCCCCACGAACTCTCCGGCGGCCAGCGTCAGCGCGTGATGATCGCCATGGCGCTCGCCTGCGAGCCCAAGCTGCTGATTGCCGACGAGCCCACCACCGCCTTGGACGTCACCGTGCAGGCCCAGATCCTGGCGCTGCTCAAGGAGCTTCAGCAGCGCTATGGCATGGCGATCCTTTTCATCACTCATGACTTGGGCATCGTGCGCCATTTCGCCGACCGGGTCTGCGTGATGCGCCACGGCGAAGTGGTCGAGTCCGCACCGACCCAGGAACTCTTCGAATGCCCGCGGCACGACTACACCCGCATGCTGATCGACGCCGAGCCCCACGGCAGCAAGCCTCCGGTACCATCGAGCGCCCCCGTGATGCTGGATGCCAAGGACCTGCGCGTCCGCTTTGCCCTGAAGAAGCGCCTGTTCCGGCCAAACGAGGTCTTCGAGGCGGTACGCGGCATCGACCTGACGATACGCAAGGGGCAGACGGTGGGCATCGTCGGCGAGTCGGGCTCCGGCAAGTCGACGCTCGGGCGGGCTCTGCTGCGGCTGCTGGAGAGTTCTGGCGATATCCGCTTCGAGGACACCGAGCTGACCCATTTGGACAGCAGTCAGCTGCGCCCGCTGCGAGCGCGAATGCAGGTGGTATTCCAGGACCCGTTCGGCTCGCTGTCGCCACGCCTCACGGTCGGGGAGATCGTCGGCGAAGGGCTGCGTGTGCATTACCCCGAACTGACGCGGCGGCAGCGCACCGAGCGGGTCGTCCAAGCGCTGGAGGAGGTCTCGCTGGACCCGACGATGCGCCAGCGCTACCCCCACGAGTTTTCCGGAGGTCAACGTCAGCGCATCGCCATCGCCCGTGCTCTGGTGCTGAAACCCCAATTCCTGCTACTCGACGAGCCCACCTCGGCGCTGGATCGCTCGGTCCAGGCGACGGTGATCGAGCTGCTGAGAACACTGCAGCAGAGGCATGAGCTGACCTACCTGTTCATCAGCCATGATCTCGCCGTGGTACGTGCGCTGGCCGATACCGTGCTGGTCATGTGGGAAGGCCGGATCGTCGAGCAGGGCGAGACCGAAGCCCTGTTCCGCGAACCGCGGGAGCCCTATACCCGCGAACTGATGCGCGCCGCCTTTCTCGACCAGGCAGCCTAGAAGAGACGCAAAGCAATAGGCTTTGGCCCCTCTCCGCCCTGCTGAGGCACATGCTCAGGCTGTTGGTGGTTGCTATCTACGACTGGCTGCGTCGCCTGGCTAATCATGCCTATTCCGCAGAACTTGCGGCTCCCAGTATGGCTGGCCGGCGAAGCGCTCTGCAAAGAAGTCAACGACAGTGCGTACCTTGTTCGCAAGACGCCGTGTCGGCGGGTAAACGGCGTAGAGTGTCGAATCCTTCAGCGGATAGTCCAGCAGGACCGCCGTCAGGTCACCGCGGTCTATCTCCTTGCCCACGATGAACGCCGGAAGGGCCGCCAGGCCCAGGCCCCTGAGAGCGGCGTCACGCAGCATCTCGGCGTTGTTGCCCTTGAACCGTCCCTTGGTACGAATCGATTCCCACTTGCCGTCAACCAAGAAGCGCCATTGTTCTGCCGGTGTGGCATTCGTGTAAATGAGACAGTCGTGATCATGGAGTTCCTGTGGTGTGGCAGGAATGCCGTGCCGGTTGGCATATGCCGGGCTGCAAACTACCAACCGGCGAATGGGGGCCAATCGGCGAGCGATCAAGGTCGAATCCTTGAGCGCTCCGATGCGGATGGCCATGTCGAAGCCTTCTGCGACCAAGTCCAGATAGCGGTCGTCCTGCTCGATCTGAACCTCGAATTGAGGATACTGCTCCAGTAGCGTGGCAACGGCCGGCAGCAAGTGCATGGTGGTAAAGGCGAGGGGCGCCGCCATGCGTACCAGTCCGCGCGGCTCCGCAGAGGCCGAGACAACGGCGTCGACGGCCTCATCGAGATCGTCGAGGATGCGACGGGTGCGCTCATAAAAGGCGAGGGCGATATCGGTCGGGGTGACATGGTGTGTCGTACGGTTGAACAGCCGCACGTTCAGGCTGGCTTCCAGTGCCGAGATACGCCGTGTGACAACCGATTTCGATACACCGAGCCGCTCGGCGGCCCGAGTGAAATTGCCGGTTTCCACCACCAGCGCAAAGGTAGCGAGGGCGCTCGATTCAGGCGGCATTTGCGTTGTCCTCTGATCAACACCGTTATTCACTAGCGGCTGTTTCCGATAAATATAGCAACACTACACTGGTTGCCGTACCCACCCAAATCGGAAGACAGGAGCTTACGATGACCAGTGTGCTAGTTCTCTATTACTCCTCCTATGGCCATATCGAGACAATGGCGCATGCCGTTGCCGAGGGGGCCAGGGAAGCTGGTAGTCACGCTACCGTGAAGCGTGTGCCCGAGTTGGTGCCGACGGAAGCGGCACAGGCGGCGGGATACAAGCTCGACCAGCCGGCACCCGTGGCAACGGTCGAGGAGCTGGCCGACTACAATGCCATTATCTTCGGTACCCCTACCCGCTATGGGAACATGACTGCTCAGATGAAGAACTTCCTCGACCAGACCGGAGATATGTGGTTCGAGGGGAAGTTCATCGGCAAGACCGGGTCGGTCTTCACCTCGTCGGGTTCGCAACATGGTGGTCAGGAGTCGACGATCCTCACTTTTCAAACGGTCCTATTCCATCTGGGCATGGTGGTAGTCGGCCTGCCATATAGTTTCGAGGAGCAGATGAGCATGGACGAGATTCTCGGTGGCTCACCCTACGGAGCCGCGACGATATCGGGATCCGACGATAGTCGTCGGCCCTCGACCATCGAGCTGGAAGGCGCCAGATTCCAGGGGCGACATGTCGCCGGCATTGCCGGGAAGCTGGCCAGACATCTATCACCCGACTCGTCCGAAATATGAAGGACGGATCACGGTGCCCGTGCTATGGGACAAGAAGGCACGCCAGATCGTCAGCAATGACTCGGCGCGTGGACCTAATGTTATCGGTCGCTTGAGTTTGTCGGCCTATTGAACCAGGCGATCGGTGAGGGAGGTGAATGTATACCCATACGATGATCATTGGAGGAACGGGGATGTTGCGGTCTGCCTCCCTGGAGCTGGCAACTCGATCCAGGCGTCTCACTTCCGTCGCTCGTACAAGACGATCCCTCAGCACCCTCGATCGAGACTGGCCAGCAGGTGCGGGGGCACACGATATTCTGTCGCTTGACTGGACAATGCCGGGCCTGTTCCTGGAGGGGATTAAGCACCATGTCGCCCGTACCGGGGGCCCGGATCTTGTTGTCGCTTGGATGCATGAAGATGCACTCACACTGCGCATCGCGGCGAGGCTTGCGGAAGATAGCCCAATACCTCACTTCTTCCATATCATTGGCAGTGCTAAGGTGAATCCCCTAAAGATAGCGGATTCCTTGCGAATGTCTGCCGAGGCAACCAACCTGCATCATTATCATCAGATCGTTCTCGGCGGGCACGGCAGTGGCAGAAGAGTGCGCTGGCTTACCGATTGGGAAATCTCGCGAGGAGTGCTTCAAGCCGTCGAGAGACAGAAATCCATGTATGTTGTCGGCACGCTGGAGAGGTGGACCGGTGCTCCAATCGATGCTTGCGACTACCAAGTCAGACGAGGCTACAGATAACCAGAAACTGTTTGGACGTCTCGCATGCTTCCAGGCACCCTTCTGCCGCAGGAGGCCGTACGGTTTCCAGGGGAGCCGGATGAATCCTGACTATCTCTATGTGGACCGCGGATGTAAGGCGATGAACAAGAGGTACACATGTATAGCCATGTGACAGTTGGCTGTTCCGATCTGGATAAAGCCACTGACTTCTATGATGCCATCCTTACTTTGCTGGGCTTGGAGCGACGACCGGTATCTCCCGATGGCGGCCCGGCTTCTGCATGCTGGGTCATGCCAGGACAGTCGCTACCCCGCTTTTACGTCTATGTACCGTTCGACGGCAAGCCAGCCCGCGCAGGCAATGGCAGCATGGTCGCTTTCGCCGCCTCTTCTCCATGCGCTGTACGTGCCGCCTATCAAACGGCTTTGGCAGCTGGAGCCAAAGACGAAGGGGAGCCGGGTGAGCGCAAGCATTATGGCGTTGGTTACTATGGCGCTTACTTCCGCGATCTAGACGGGAACAAGATACACATCGTATATCGCGGCGACCTCGATACGAGCCACCTTCCTCGACCGATCGATCCGACCTCGTAACGCGACCGGGCCCGGCAATGCCGGGCCCGGAAGGAACCAACCGCAGATGGCTTCGATTCGATCAGAAGCGATAGGTCAGCTGTGCACCGAAACCGTGGGCTTCGTTCTTGTAGTCGGCAGAATAATTGGTGCCGCCCAGCGCAGGGGCAGGACCGCCTGCATCCGGGTCCAGCAGGTCGCCACGAGACTGTTCTACTTGAGTTCCTCGCTCGGTCAAATAGGAGTAGGCGAAGTCCAGAGTCAGATTCTCTGTCGGGGTCCAGCCAGCACCGATGGAGAAGATCCGCCGGTCGTCGGAGGGAATCCTGACGCTGCGGTGTTCATCACTGGTGGGCGTGAAGTCCAGTGTCACCCCGGCGCGCAGAGCCAGTTGCGGATTGAGTTGATATTCACCGCCGACCCCATAGGCCCAGGCATTGGAGTAATCCTGCGTTTCTTGGGTGATGGTGTCGCCCTCATTATTGATCACGTGGATCTGGTCGAAGCGACTCCAACGAGTCCAGGAAGCGCCCAGCATCAGCTTGAGCCTGTCGCTCATCTGTTGAGTGACGGAAAAATTGACCGTTTCCGGAGTGGTCAGGTCCAGTTGGGCATTATCGGCCCGGACCACTTCACCCGCCGGATCGTAAGCGCGGAAATCACCGGTAAGGGTATATTCAACCTTGGAGCGGTAGGTCAGCCCTAGCGTGGTTTCGGGTACCGGCTGGTAAATTACGCCAAGATTATAGCCCCAGCCGTCATCATCCCCATCCACCCGAGAGTCGATATCGTTCTCGGGGCTGAAGGTTGCTTCGGAGGGTAATTGCCGACGCAGCTCACCTTCGACCTGGTTATAGGTAATGCCGGCCCCGATGGACCATTGATCATTGAAGCGATAGGACACGGTCGGCTGGGCGCTGATGACACGGACTTCGGTGTAATCACCAAAGTAACGTCCTTGAAAATCGTTTTCGTACTCAGTCTTGGAACCGAAGGGTGCGTACACACCAAAACCGAAGGCCAGACGCTCATTGACGGGGTGGGCGTAGAAAGCGAAGGGAATCAATGTACCAGGCACCATGTCACCGTCATTCCCTCCCGGAACATCACCTATCGGAACTTGCATGCCAATGGGGGCTCCGCCACCGGCAACACCGGCATCGAGGGTTCTACTTGCTTCTACGTTACTGATTTCGCTATTGACGTTCAGATAGGTCCCGCCGGCGGTGACCTGAGCCCGATCGAGGAACGACATCCCCGCCGGGTTGCCGAAGACGATGGTGGCGTCGTTGACGTTGGAGCTCCGCCCCGCGTGGCCATAGCCCTGGCCGCTGACACTCTGCTCGTTGATCTGGTAGCCGCCGGCGTTGGCCTGGCTAGCAAGAGCGGCGGCGGCGACGGCCACGGCCCAGGTGAGCTTGTTGAACTTGTTGTGCATGTCTCGACGTCCTCTTCCAGATGCGAGCTGGAGCTGGTTATTTGTTCGCCCTCGTCGGAGCGCTGCCTTACGAGATCAGTTTTCGCCAAACATTCGCCCGGATCAAGGCCAAACGTTCGTTTTAATACGAGAAATCATCATACTTTAGTCCAACCGAAGCATCAGCCTTTGAACTTTCGCCGCAGCCGCCGATACAGAACGGGGCCTCGTGCCCTCGCTGATCGCTTGACCTTTGGGTTACCCACAGGTTTTAGACTTTTGCCATGACGGGATTTCGTGAGGTCAAAGCATGAAGGTCAGCGAACTGGCGCGCCGCGCCGACGTCACCGCCGAAACGGTGCGCCACTATACCCGCGAGGGGCTGCTCCAGCCCCGCCGCGACCCTGACAATGGCTACCAGCTCTACGGCCAGAACGATCTGGAGCGACTGCGCTTCATCCAGCGCGCTCGCACGCTGGGCTTCAGCGTCGCCGAGATCGGCGACATCCTGGCCCACGCCGATCAGGGCGATTCCCCCTGCCCCATGGTGCGTGATCTGCTGGCCAGCCGACTGCCACGAATCCGCGCCCGCATCCGCGAGCTGGAAGCGCTGGCAACCCGCATGGAACAGGCCTTGGAAACCTGGGCCGGGATGCCCGACGGCACCCCGGACGGACACAGCCTGTGCCGGTTGATCGAAAGCTTTCCCGAAGCGTCGCACGACCCCGCCTGCCGCCATGAAGGCAAGGAGCCACGATGACTACGTTCCATACCCTGGCTCGCCACGTGCCAGGCATGAGCTGCCAAGGCTGCGTCAAGCGCATGCGTGAGGCGATCCAAGCCCGCGATCCCGAGGCCGAGGTGACCGGCTTTCCCGCCGAGCAGCGCCTGGTGGTCGTCAGCGCCCTGGACGACGAAACCCTAGACCATGCCCTGGTGGAGGCCGGCTATCCCTCGACCGACGCGCAAAGCCCCGTTCGGCGCGAGCACGAGCGCCACGTGCCGGGCATGAGCTGCCAGGGCTGCGTCAAGCGCATGCGCGAGGCGATCCAGGTCCGCGATCCCGAAGCCGAGGTGACCGGCTTTCCCGTCGAGCAGCGCCTGAAGGTCGTCAGCACCCTAGACGACGAAACTCTCGACCAAGCCCTGGAAGAGGCCGGCTTCCCTCCCCGAAAGCCTGATGCCGCCGAGGCAAACCAGCCATCGCCCGACAGCTCGGAACCCGAGGCCGCGCCTGCGGAGGCCACCGCTACCGAGGCGTCTTCCAACGCAAGCGGCACCACCCATCGTCTGTCGATCTCGGGCATGACCTGCGCCAGTTGCGTGAAGAGTGTGCAGCAGGCTCTGGAACGCACGCCGGGCGTGTCGACGGCCACCGTGAATTTCGGCACGCGCATCGCCCAGGTACACGGCCACGTCGATGTCCGGGTACTGGTGAAGGCGGTGGAAGCCGTCGGTTACGGTGCCGAGCCCATCGTCGATTTGCGCCAAGCCGAACAGGCCCGCGCCGAGCACGATGCCAAAGAGTATCGCCGCCGTTTGCGCGGAAGCGCATGGTCGCTGGCACTCGCAGTGCCACTGATGGCCAGCATGTTCTTCTACCATCCCCACCCCGCGGGCCTCGGCAGGCTCTACTGGTTACTCATCGGCCTGCTGACGCTGGCAGTGCTGGCCGGCCCGGGACGGCACTTCTTCGTCAACGCCTGGAAGAACTTCCGCCACCACCAGGCCAACATGGATACGCTGGTCGCCATGGGCACCGGCACCGCCTGGCTCTACTCCATGGCGGTGGTGATCTTCGCCCCCTGGCTGCCCCACGTGGCCCAGGGCATCTACTTCGAAGCCTCGGCGATGATCATCGGCCTGATCCTGCTGGGCAACGCCCTGGAGCTGCGCGCCCGAGGCCGCACCAGCGAAGCCCTGCGTCGCCTGCTGGACCTGCAGAGCCGCACGGCGCGGGTCATCCGCGACGATGAGGAGCGGGAGCTGTCCGTCGACGAGGTCCGCGAAGGCGACCGTATCCGCGTGCGACCCGGCGAGCGCCTGCCGGTCGATGGCGTGGTGACCGAGGGCGCCAGCCATATCGACGAGTCGATGCTCACCGGCGAACCGCTGCCGGTGGCCAAGAGCCAGGGGGACGAAGTCAGCGCCGGCACCGTGAACGGCCGCGGCGGCCTGGTTTACCGCGCCACGCGGGTAGGCGCCGATACCCGCCTGGGACAGATCACCGAGCAGGTGGCGCTGGCGCAGAACTCCCGTCCGCCCATCGGCGAGCTGGCCGACAAGGTGTCGAGCATCTTCGTGCCCGCGGTAATGATCATTGCCGTGCTGACGGCGCTCGCCTGGTTCAATTTCGGTGCCGAGCCACGTCTGATCCATATGCTCGTCACCGCCACCACGGTGCTGATCATCGCCTGCCCCTGCGCCCTGGGGCTGGCCACCCCGATCTCGACCATGATCGGGGTGGGCAAGGCCGCCGAGCATGGCGTTCTGGTCAGAAGCGGCGAGGCGCTGCAGACCGCCAGCCGGCTCACCACACTGGTGGTCGACAAGACCGGCACCCTGACCGAGGGCAAGCCGAGCGTTACCGAGGCACACTTTCTGGAAGAGGAGCCGGCAAGGTTGCTGGAACTGGTGGCATCGCTCGAACGCGGCTCCGAGCATCCGCTCGCCGCCGCCCTGCTGACACATGCCGAGCAGGCCGGCGCCCAGGCCGTTGAGGTAACGAATTTCGACAGCGTCACCGGGGGCGGCGTCAAGGCCACGGGGCCGCGGGGCGAGGCGTTGCTGCTGGGCAACGCTCGCCTGCTGCGCGAGGCCGGTATCGATCTCGCTGCCGGTGGCGAGCAGGCCGCCGAGCTGGAAAAGCAGGCCCGCACCGTGGTCTACCTCGCGGTCGACGGCCGGCTCGCCGCACTGTTCGGCATCAGCGACCCGCTGCGCGCCGACACCGTGGCGGCGGTGAAACGGCTGCAGGCCGACGGTCTCAAGGTGGTGATGCTCACCGGTGACAACGAGCACACCGCGGCGGCCATTGCCCGCGAGGTCGGCATCGACGATTTCCGCGCGGGGCTGCTACCCGAGGACAAGCACGCCGAAATCGAGCGTCTGCAGCGGGATGGGGCCGTGGTTGGCATGGTGGGCGATGGCATCAATGACGCCCCGGCCTTGGCACGGGCCGACGTCGGCTTTGCCATCGGCCAGGGCACCGACGTGGCGATCGAGAGTGCCGGTATCACGCTGATGCGCAGCTCGCTGCACGGCATCGCCGATGCCATCGAGATCAGCCGCCTGACCCTGCGCAACATCAAGCAGAACCTGGTCGGTGCCTTCGGCTACAACGTGCTGTGTATCCCGATCGCTGCCGGTGTGCTGTATCCCTTCACCGGTATGCTGCTGTCGCCGATGATCGCCGGGGCCGCCATGTCGCTGTCGTCGATCACCGTGGTGAGCAATGCCAACCGCCTGCGGCTGCTCAGGACCCGGGGCGATGACGCCTCCCGCCGCCGCGCCGTCTCTCCCCCCTCACAGGAGGCCCTGTCATGAGCTGGATCGTCAATCTGCTGGGCCTGGCCTTGATCGCGGCCATCGTGTGGTGGTTCTGGAAACCCAACTAGAACCGGGCAGCAAATGAGAGCTGCTACGCTGAAAGATACCGATCGGTAGCGGGGAGATACGGAAATGCCCAAGCTCAACGGTGTGCTGGAAACCGCGCTTTATGTCGAGGATATGGACCGGGCGCGGGCCTTCTTCGAAGGAGTGATGGGGCTCGTGCCCTTCAACGCCGACCACCGCTTTACCGCCTACGATGCCGGTGCGGGCTCGGTACTGCTGCTATTCCGTCAGGGCGAGACGCTGGAAACGGTGGTGTTGCCCAAGGACATGGGCACCATCCCGCCCCATGACGGCAAGGGGCGTGTGCACCTGGCCTTCGCCATCACCGAGCGTGAACGGATCAACTGGGAAAACCAGCTCGGCGATCACGGTGTGGAGATCGAGGGCCGTACCCACTGGCCCAAGGGAGGAGAGAGCCTCTACTTCCGCGACCCCGATGGACACCTGATCGAGCTCGCCACCCCTGGCGTCTGGCCCAACTACTGACAAGGCCATGCACGCGCCACTGAAAATCGACGAGCGCAGCCACTTGTCAACTCACGCCCATATAGCGGCCGGGCTTATGGTTGAGGGCAATGATCAAATTGAGAGCAACCGCCCCCAGCACGGAAAGCCCCACCCGTTCCGGCGGCAGCACCAGAAAAGCGGCGAGCATGATCAGCCCGTCGATGCCGAGCTGTACGTAGCCGGCGCGCCAGCCATAGCGCCCTTGCAAATAGAGCGCCAGGATATTGATCCCGCCGAGGCTGGTGCGGTGGCGGAACAGCACCAGCATGCCGATGCCGATTAGACTGCCGCCCATCAGCGACGCATAGAGCGGATGAAGGGTGTCGAAGGCGATCCAACTGCCGGTCAGCTCGGAAAACAGCGATACCAGGGCGATGGCGACGAAGGTGCGCAGAGTGAAGGACCATCCCATGCGTTTCACCGCGAGGTAGTAGAACGGCAGATTGATCACGAAGAACCACACGCCGAAACGCCAGCCAGTGGCGTACTGCAGCAGAAACGCCATCCCGGCGGTGCTACCGGTGAGCAGTAGCGCCTGGGTATAGAACGTGACGCCGAGGGCGACGAACAGCGTGCCACCAACATCGCCATCACGTCCTCATAGGGGCGATGGGGATCGGTGGGGAGATCTTGTGGATCCATTCACGTTTCCTTGGGGAAGATGGCGGCAACGCCGAGCGAGACCGGATTCTAGCGGGAAGCGGCGGCGAAGACCTTTGACCACGCTCATGAGCCTTCTTCGCGCCCGGCCTGTCAGCCGTCCAGCGGCTCGGCGTACTCCACCATCAGCTGCAGCGACTCCTGCCCCCGCCAGCGATTGCGATTGAGCCGGTAGGCGCAGCGCAGCCTGTCGCCCATACCGAAAGCCGGTAGCTCGCCGGGCGTGAGGGCGCGAAACCAGATCGCCTTGAGACTCGCTGCCCCCGCCGATAGCGTCAGCGACAGGTGGGTACCGTCGGCCCCGACGGCGCGCAGCGACTCGACCAGGAAATCGCCCTCGAACAGCGGCGCGTCGAATTCGCGCCCGTAGGGGCCGAGCATCTCCAGCTCGTCCAGCGTCGCCAGTTGAAACTGACCCGGGGTAAGTGCCCCATCGGTCAGTACTTGGGGATAGAGCTCGGCCCCCTTCAGCTGTTCGCCAACCGCCTGCAGAAAGGCCACCCGAAAGGTAGCCAGTTGGTCGACCGGCACGCCGACCCCGGCCGCACCGCGATGCCCTCCGAAGCGCGGCAGTGACTCGGGGGCAAGCTCGTAGGTACGCTGCAGAGCGTCGCGCAGGTGCAGTGCCTCGATGGAGCGCCCCGAGCCAGTGAGCATGCCCGGGGCCGCCGCCGGGGTCAGCACCAGCGCGGGGCGCCCGAAAGACTGCACCAGGCGCGAAGCGACGATGCCCTGCACGCCCGGATGGCCGTTGTCGAGGAAGACGATAAGCGCCGGACTGTCGACCTCGAGCTGGGGCATGGCCAGCGCACGCGCCTCCTCGACCATCTCCGCCTCGATCGCCTTTCGCGACTGGTTGTCGTCATCCAGCGTTTGCAGATGACGTACCGCGGTGGCGTCATCCGCTGCCAGCATGAAGTGCAACGCCGCATAAGGATCGTCCAGGCGCGAGCGGGCATTGATCCGCGGCCCCATCTGAAAGGCCAGCGTCTCGGCGGAAAACGGCACGCTGTCGTCTCCCAGGCGGACCGCCATGGCGCGCCAGCAGGCGGCCTCCATGCGATTGATCAGCCTCAGCCCATGGCTGACCACGGCACGGTTGGCCGAACTCGCACCCAGCGACACGCAGTCGGCCACGGTCCCCAGCGCCACATAGGAGAGCCAGGAGGAGAGCTTGGGAGTGGCATCGGGAAGGGCACCCCAGTCGATCAGCACACTGCGTGCCAGCGACATCACCAGCCACGCCACCATGCAGCCGGCGATAGTGCGGTCGGGGTACTGGCAGTCGCTTCGCGTCGGGTTGACCACGGCATGCGCCGAGGGCGGCGGCCCCTCCACCGGCAGGGCGTGGTGGTCGCTCACCACCACGTCGATGCCTGCGGCCTTGAGGCGGGCGATGCGCGGCTCGTCCGAACTGCCGCAGTCGGCGGTGATCACCAGGCTCGGTCGTGGTGTGAGCGCCAGCGTGCGCTCCACTAGCGGCAGGCTGATACCGTAGCCGTCATGGATGCGATGCCCGATCAGGCTGTGCAGGCGCGACTCCGGCACGCCGAAGAGCTCATTCAACGTGCGTCGAATCACCACATGCGAGGTGATTCCGTCGACGTCGTAGTCGGTGAGGATACCGATATGCTCACCCTCCACCACGGCGCGGGCGATGCGCTCGGCGGCACGGCGACCGTCGGCGAGGCGCTCGGGATGCTCGAGATAGCGCAGGCTGGGCTGGGTGAGCGGGGTAAGTTCCCCTTCGTAGCCGGCCAGACGGCCGGCCAGCACGCGGGCCTGCAGCTCGGTCAATCCTTCGGCGCGGGCGCGCGCATATAGCGCCTCGTTACGTGGGCGCAGCAGCAGCCGCGGCTTGAGGCGGGCGTGCAGGTCGGGCGGCGCAATCACGTCCACGCGTGGCTCCTGTTTCATGACGGGTATGGCACGGAAGAATACGGCTCATGGATCGGTTGGAAAACGTACGGCAATCGCCATTGACCCGCTCGGGCTGCCGCCGGACACGAGCGAGGGGCGCCGGGGACAGGTCGTAGCGGGAGTCCGATTCCAGGGATGGAATCGGTAGCGCCCAGGAATGGGTTCACAGCGTCCCCGCATAGACCTGTCGCCGGATCAGCCCTGAGCCGACCGGCGACGGTCAACGAGTGTTATCGCCGGTTTTCCGCCACGAACTTCTGCACCTGCTCGAGTTCGGCAGGGAGTACGGTGTAGCGCTCCTCGCGCTCCAGCAGGTCGTCCATGTGCGGGGGCAGCGGCACGCCAGGGAAGCCGGCCTTGACCACCGCCTCGGCGAACTTGGCCGGGTGGGCCGTGGCCAGGGTGATCATCGGCGTCTCGGCATCGGACCGGGAGCGCTCGGCGGCACGATAGCCGGTGGCGGTGTGTGGGTCGAGCAGTTCCTTGGTGCGGTGGTGCGCCTCGCGGATCACCTCGAGGATGGTGGTATCGTCGACGCTGTGGCTGGCGAACAGGGCGCGCAGCTTCTCGAGCGGCGCCTCGGCCAATGCCGTGGGCTCCTGCTGGAAGCGCTCGAGCAGCGCGGCCACGGCGTGGCCGTCGCGCTCGTAGGCTTCGAACAGCAGGCGCTCGAAGTTGGACGACACCACGATATCCATGGAGGGTGCCAAGGTCGCCTTGAGCGCCTGCTTGGAGAAGTCGTTGTCGGCGATGGTACGGTGCAGGATGTCGTTGGCGTTGGTGGCCACGATGAACTGTTTGACCGGCAGGCCCATGCGGTAGGCCATATAGCCGGCAAAAACGTTGCCGAAGTTGGCCGAAGGCACACAGAAGCTGACCTGACGATGCGGTGCACCCAGTGCCACGCCGGCGGCCACGTAATAGACAATCTGGGCCATGATGCGCGCCCAGTTGATCGAGTTCACCGCCACCAGGCGCGTGCCGTTGAGGAAGCCCTGGTCGGCGAAGCTTGCCTTGACCATCGCCTGGGCGTCGTCGAAGTTGCCCTCGATGGCGATGTTAAAGACGTTGTTGGCCAGCACCGAGGTCATCTGGCGGCGCTGCACCTCCGAAACCCGGTTGTGCGGATGCAGGATGAAGATGTCGAGATTGTCGCAGTGCCGGCAGCCCTCGATCGCCGCCGAGCCGGTGTCGCCGGAGGTGGCACCCATGATCACCGCGCGTTCGCCGCGCTTGGCCAGGAAGTGGTCAAGGATGCGGCCGAGCAGCTGCAGGGCCACGTCCTTGAACGCCAGGGTGGGGCCGTGGAACAGCTCGAGCAGGAAGTGGTTGGCGTCGAGCTGGTTGAGCGGCACCACGGCCTCGTGGCTGAAAGTGGCGTAGGCGTCGCGCACGATGCCGCGGAAGGTGTCGTCGTCGATCTCGCCGTTGACGTAGGGCTTCATCACCCTGAAGGCGATCTCGGCATAGGAGCATCCGGCCATGGCCTCGAGCTCCTCGCGCGAGAGCGGCGGGATCGATTCCGGCACGTAGAGCCCGCCGTCGCTGGCCATGCCGGTCAACACGACTTCCTCGAAACTCAGCGTAGGCGCCTGACCGCGTGTACTGACATAGCGCATGGCTTACTCCTGCTCGTCCAGCGATTCTACGCGGATGCGCGTGACCGGCCCGGCGATATCGGCCATCGATTCGATATGTCGGATCGCCTCGTTCATGTGCTTCTCACGACAGCAGTGGGTCAGCAGAATGATCGGCACCAGCTCGCCTTCGGTGGCCTCCTTCTGCACCAGCGCCTCGATGGAGATGCCCTGTTCGGAGAGGATCGTCGCCACCCGCGCCAACACCCCGGGGCGATCCACCGCCAGTAGGCGCAGGTAGTAGGCGGTGACGATGTCCTCCATGGGCAGGATCGGCAGGTTGCCTTCGTCCTCGCCGATACCGCTGAAGGCCAGGTACGGCACGCGATAATGGTGATCGGTGGTGATGTCGCGGGCCACGTCGAGCAGATCCGCCACCACCGCCGAGGCGGTGGGCTCGGAGCCCGCGCCGGCACCGTAGTAAAGGGTGGGGCCCACGGCGTCGCCCATGATCGCAATGGCGTTCTTGACCCCGTGCACATTGGCCAGCAGGCGCTCCTTGGGGATCAGCGTCGGATGCACGCGCAGTTCGAAGCCGGCATCGGTGCGCTTGGAGATACCCAGATGCTTGATCACGTAGCCCAGGTTGTCGGCCTGTTCGACATCCTCGGCGGTAACCCGCGAGATGCCCTCGGTGTAGGCCTTCTCGAACTGCAGCGGCACGCCATAGGCGATGGAAGCCAGGATGGTCAGCTTGTGGGCGGCATCGATGCCTTCGACGTCGAAGGTGGGGTCGGACTCGGCGTAGCCCAACGCCTGGGCTTCGGCGAGTACATCCTCGAAGGCGCGGCCCTCGCTGCGCATATGGGTGAGAATGTAGTTGCCGGTACCGTTGATGATGCCGGCCAACCATTCGATGCGGTTGGCGCCGAGCCCTTCGCGCAGCGACTTGATCACCGGAATACCGCCGGCCACTGCGGCTTCGAAGGCGACGATCACGCCCTGCTCGTGAGCCGCCTTGAAGATCTCGTTGCCGTGCACCGCAATCAGCGCCTTGTTGGCGGTGACCACGTGCTTGCCGTTGGCGATGGCGGTGAGTACCAGCTCGCGGGCCAAGTCATAGCCGCCTACCAGCTCGACCAGCACGTCGACATCGGGGTTGCGCGCCACTTCGAACACGTCGCCGGTGGTCTTGATGCCGGTGAGGTCGCATTCGGGGTTGGGGCTACGATACGCCACCTGCTCGATGACGATCGGACGGCCGGCCCGCCGCGCGATCTCGTCGGCATTGCGTGTCAGCACGTTGAAGGTGCCGCCTCCGACGGTACCCAGACCACAGATTCCCACTCTCACCGGTTTCAATGTCCTGCTCCCCAGGTTGTGTCAATGTCCAGCGTTCTTCGTTTCGGTCGCTCGTCGTCGACCCTTCGTCATTCGCTTGCCAGTCCGAGCATGCCGGCCAGGCGTTCGGCGGGCACGTATCCAGGCACCAGGCGTCCGTCGGGCAGCACAATGGCCGGCGTCCCCTGCACACCCAGCATCATGCCCAGATGATACTGCTCCTCGATCGGATTGTCGCAGTCGGCGCTGCCTGAAAGCGACTCCTCACGCTTCGCCGCGTCCATCGCAGTGCTGGGGCTGTCCGCGCACCATACCTGCTCGAGCAGACGCGCCCCGGAAGAATCCATCCCCGCGCGTGGGAACGCGAGGTAGTGCACTTCGATACCCATCTCATTAAGACTTGGCACTTCTTCATGGAACTGCCGGCAGTACGGGCATGTGGTATCGGTGAAGACCACAATCTCGGCCTTGCTCTCGCCGGTCCCACGGAAAACCACTCGCTCATCCTCGGGCACCTCGGCCAGACGCTCCATGCGCTCGGCGTTGCGTGCCTGTTCGGTCAGGTTGGTCAGTCCCTGCTCATCGTTGCGATAAAGATCGCCGACCAGGAAATGCTTGCCCTCGGCGTCGCTATAGAAGGATTCGCCGGTTTCCAGATGCACTTGGAAGAAACCCTCGAGCGGCGTTTCGCGAACGCTCTTCACCGGCATCGGCTGGCCGCCGACCTGGAGACGCTCGGCCAACCGGGCGGCTTCATCGGCCAGGACAGTGGTAGGCAGAAGAGCGGCCGCGAGCGGTGCGGTCAGGACGAGCAGGGAAACGGCAAGTCGGTGGGTCAACGCGATCATGAATCAGCCTCGAGGATGATGGTCGGCGTGCAGGGCTTCGAGTCGCGCCTGCGCAACATGGGTGTATATCTGTGTGGTCGACAGATCACTGTGACCGAGCAACAGCTGTACGACACGCAGATTGGCGCCATGATTCAACAGGTGCGTGGCGAAAGCATGCCGCAGGGTATGCGGCGACAAGGGCCGCGAGATCCCCGCGGTACGGGCATGGACCTTGATCCGATGCCAGAACGTCTGCCGGGTCATGCCGTTGTCGCCGCGTCCCGGAAACAGCGCCGGGCGCGATACGTCGGCCATCAGCGCACCCCGCGAAGTGCGCAGATAGCGCGACAGCCAGTGTACGGCTTCTTCCCCTAGCGGGACCAGTCGATCCTTGTCGCCCTTGCCACGTACCCGCACCACGCCCTGGCGCAGGTTGACCGCATCCGTGGTCAGCCCCACCAGCTCCGAGACGCGCAGGCCGCAACCATAGAGCACCTCGAGCATGGCACGGTCGCGCAGGCCGAGATCGGTGGTCACGTCGGGGGCGGCCAACAGGCGTTCCACCTCATCCTCCTCGAGGGTATTCGGTAGGCTGGGCCGTACTCGTGGCAGGCGCACCTCGACCAGCGGGTCGTGAGCGATGCGCCCTTCGGCCAACGCCCAGCGATAGAAACCGCGCAGGCTCGAGAGCAGCCTGGCGTTGCTGCGCAGCCGATAGCCGGTCTTGCGTCGCTCCTCGAGCCAGGCGGGCAGGAGCGCCGCATCGGGGGCCAACAGCTCGCCCCCCATCTCGGCCAGTCGGGCGGCCCACGCCTCCAGATCGCGACGGTAGGCCGAGAGAGTGTGATCGCTCGCCCCGCGCTCGAGCCACAGCGCGTCGAGGAAGGTATCGATCAGGACAGGGGGCTGGTTGTCATGTTTCATGTCATCGCCCAGACGACGAAGCCCCGCCCCGCGTGAGCGGTGGCGGGGCTTCGCATGGCGCAAGGCGCCGTTAGCCAACCCGGATCAGGAGAGCTTTTCCTTGATACGGGCAGACTTGCCGCTACGCTCGCGGAGGTAGTACAGCTTGGCCTGGCGCACGTCGCCGCGACGCTTGACCTCGATGGAGTCGACCAGCGGGCTGTAGGTCTGGAAGGTACGCTCGACGCCGACGCCGTGAGAGATCTTGCGCACAGTGAAAGCGGAGTTCAAACCGCGGTTGCGCTTACCGATCACCACGCCTTCGAAGGCCTGCAGACGCTCGCGGTTGCCTTCCTTGACCTTGACCTGCACGACGATGGTGTCACCCGGCGCGAAATCCGGCACCTGCTTGCTCATCTGCTCGGCTTCAAGCGCCTGGATCACCTTGTTCTTGCTGCTCATGACATAACTCCTCGATATTCGGCGCCACCCTTCCGGCGGCGCGTGATCCCGGCGCCCGAGCCAAGCTCGAGAGCGCGGGAGATGATGGGTGACGCAGGTCCACGGCTCACTGGGTCTCCGTGTCCTGCACCTCCGCCCCGTGGGCGTATTCCTCGATGAACTCCTCGAGCAGCATCTGCTGTTCGGCACTCAACGCTCTGCCTTCCAGCAGATCGGGGCGCCGCAGCCAGGTCCGCCCCAGCGACTGCTTGAGTCGCCAGCGCCGGATCTCGCCGTGATGTCCGCTGAGCAGGATATCCGGCACCCGCCGCCCGTCGACCACTTCGGGACGGGTGTAGTGCGGGCAATCCAGCAACCCCTCGTTGAAGGAGTCCTCGACAGCGGAATCCTGATGGCCCAGCACGCCGGGCACCAGTCTCGCCGCTGCATCGATCAGGACCATGGCCGGCAGCTCACCGCCGCTGAGCACATAGTCACCGATCGACCATTCCTCATCGATGTCGCTCTCCACCACGCGCTCATCGATGCCTTCGTAGCGCCCCGCCACCACAACCAGCGGCGGGCCGGCAGCCAGTTCACGCACGCCCTGCTGATCGAGCCGCCGCCCCTGGGGTGAGAGATAGATCACCCGCGGACGCACACCGGTAATCGCCTCGGCACGCGCGCGTGCATCATGAATGGCCGCGCGCAGGGTGTCGACCTTCATCAGCATGCCGGGACCGCCGCCATAGGGACGATCATCCACCGTGCGATGCCGGTCGCGAGCGTAATCTCGCGGGTTCCAGAACTCCAGCGCAATGCGCCCCTGGCTCACTGCTCGCCCCGTGACACCGTGCCGAGTGACGGCCTCGAACATCTCGGGAAACAGTGAAACGACACCGATCCACATGCCCGGCGCGCTAGCGGTCAAAACGAGGGATCCCAATCGACGGTCATGATACCGCCCGCCAGGTCCACCTCGACGATCACCTCGTCGGGAAGAAACGGCAGCAGGCGCTCGCGATCGTCGAGGGCAGGCGGCTCTCCCTGCGGATCGCCCCGCACCACCATCACGTCGTTGGCACCGGTCTCGAACAGATACCCCACCCGCCCCAGCACAACGCCGTCACGGGTAACGACCGTCAATCCTTCCAGCTGGTGCCAGTAGAATTCGTCATCGGCGAGTTCGGGCAGTTCCGACTTGGGCAGCAGGATCTCGGCGCCGGCGACGCGTTCAGCCGCCTCGCGCGAATCGATGCCTTCCAGCAGGGCCACCAGGCCCTTGCCGTGTTGTCGGCCCTGGAGCAGGCGACGACGCGACAGGCTATCGCCCTGACGCAGCACCCACTCGGCATAGTCGAGAATGCCGTCCATCGGGCTGGTGTGGGAATAGACCTTGAGCCATCCCTTGATGCCATAGGGGCTGGTCAACTTGCCCAGCACCACATGGTCGTCGCGCTCGATGCGTTCGGCCTCGCTCATGACATCACCGGGTCGCAGGCTCAGGCCTGCTTGCGGGCTTCCTTGACCAGCTCGGCCACGCGATCGGACATCTGGGCGCCCTGGTCCTGCCAGTGGGCGATGCGATCCAGATCGACGCGCAGACGCTCTTCCTGACCGCGAGCGATCGGATTGAAGAAGCCGAGGCGTTCGATGAAGCGGCCGTCGCGCGAGTTGCGTGAGTCGGTCACGGTCAGGTGGTAGAAGGGACGCTTCTTGGCGCCACCACGTGCCAGACGAATGGTAACCATGGCGTTAACTGTCCTTCGGTTGAGGTTACGTTTACTACCGATATGCACCGAGCCGGCTATTGGCCGGGTTTCTCGGCATTTGCCAGGAAAGCGGGTCCGTGGACCCGCCTTCGCGTCATTCGGTCACTTTCTTTACAAACGTGCAGCCGGGCATAGCCACGGTCCTGCCATGAAGACGCAGCATTCTACGGAAATCAGCCCCGCTTTGAAACCCTTTTGTCGAGTCTCGCAACGTCGCCAACAGAATGCACGAGCGGGATGGAGCGCCGGGCGCGCGGAGCACAGCGATACGCCCCGCAGCCGTTCCACGGCTTATCGCCAGGGGAAGCCGCCGGGTCCGCCCATGCCCCCCATACCGCCGGGGCCACCGGGACCGCCGCCACCCATCATGCCGGACATGCCGCGCATCATCTTCTGCATACCGCCCTTCTTGCCCGCCTTCTTCATCATCTTCTGCATCTGCTTGTGCTGCTTGAGAAGGCGGTTGAGGTCGGGCACCTGCAGACCGGCACCGGCGGCGATGCGGCGCTTGCGCGAGCCGTTGATGATCTCGGGCTTGCGCCGCTCCTGGGGCGTCATGGAGTTGATCAGCGCCTCGAGCTTGCCCAGCTCCTTCTCGGGACCCGGGCCCTGTGCCATTTCGGCCATCTGGCCCATGCCCGGCAGCTTGCCGAGCAGACCGCTCATGCCGCCCATCTTCTTGAGCTGCTGTAGCTGGTCGCGAAAATCCTCGAGATCGAAGCCCTCGCCTTTCTTGACCTTCTTGGCCAGCTGCTCGGCCTTTTTCTTGTCGACGGTGCGCTCGGCTTCCTCGATCAGCGACAGCACGTCGCCCATGCCGAGGATACGCGAGGCCACGCGGTCGGGATGGAAAGGCTCGAGTGCGTCGACCTTCTCGCCCACGCCCATGAACTTGATCGGCTTGCCGGTGATGTGACGCACCGACAGGGCGGCACCGCCACGAGCGTCGCCGTCGGCCTTGGTCAGTATCACACCGGTCAGCGGCAGTGCCTCATGGAACGCCTTGGCCGTGTTGGCGGCGTCCTGGCCGGTCATGGCATCGACCACGAACAGGGTTTCCTGCGGCTGGCAGGCGCGATGCAGCTCGGCGATCTCATCCATCATGGCATCGTCGATCGCCAGGCGACCGGCGGTATCGACGATCAACACGTCGTGGAACTGGATCCTGGCGTGCTTGATCGCCGCCTCGGCGATGGCCACCGGCTTCTGATCGGAGCGTGACGGGAAGAAGTCGACGCCCACCTCGCCGGCCAGGGTCTCGAGCTGGTCGATGGCTGCCGGGCGATAGACGTCGGCGGAGACCACCAGCACCTTCTTCTTCTCGCGCTCACGCAGATAGCGTGCCAGCTTGGCCACGGAAGTGGTCTTGCCCGCCCCCTGCAGACCCGCCATCAGCACCACGGCCGGCGATCCCTTGAGCGAGAGTCCCTCGTTGGCCTCGCCCATGATCGCCTCGAGTTCCTGCTGGACGATCTTGACGAACTGCTGGCCCGGCGACAGGCTCTTCGACACCTCCTGCCCGACGGCGCGCTCACGCACACGCTCGATGAAAGCCTTGACCACCGGCAGGGCCACATCGGCCTCGAGCAACGCCCGGCGCACCTCGCGCAGGGTGTCCTTAATGTTGTCCTCGGTCAGGCGCGCCTGACCTTTGATGGACTTGAGCGTCTCGGACAGCCGCTCACTGAGATTCTGGAACATAAGCCACTCCGGCGTTGAGCTGACAGGCGACCGGCACGCTCGGCGGCCGCTTTCCCTGCTCGCCTACGTATAACAGCTCGGGTTGAAGCATTTGGCGCGAATTATACGCTTTGTGGCGGCCAGTCTCCATGCATGCGGCCGCTTACCACGGCTGTGCGGCGCAGCGAGGATTGGGTATAGTGGCGTCGGCAGACTTCTTCAACCCAGGGATGCACAGACGCCGGCAACGGCGTACGGACGGCAATCGATGCAGGCGCTTCCTCTGGCCATCATGGCCTTCCTTCTCTATCTGGGCGCCGCCTCCTGGCAGGGGCTCACGCTGCTGCGGCGCGTTCCGCAGCGCCCGGTGCTGGTGCGCGCCCTAGGCGTGCTGGGCCTGCTGTTCCATCTTCCCGCGGCGCTACAGCTGATCGACCAGAGCCCGGGGCTAATGCCCGGCCTGTCGACGAGTGCCGCAGTGCTGACCGCCATCATGATCGTACTATTGCTGGGCGTGAGCCTGGCCAAGCCGGTACTCAACGTAGCGGTGGCACTATTCCCGATCTCAGGCCTGGCCCTGTTGCTGGCGGTCGGTCTGCCCAGCCCCGAGCGCACCGGCGGCATGACGCCAGGCATCGCCCTGCATGCCATGAGTTCGGCATTCGCGTTCGGCGTGCTATTCATCGCCGCCTGTCAGGCGGTGCTGCTGGGGCTGCAGAACCAGGCTCTGCGCCACCATCACATTCGCGGCATGGTTCAGGTATTGCCCCCACTGACCACCATGGAGCGGGTACTGTTCGAGTTGATCTGGGCCGGCATGGCGCTGCTCACCCTGTCGATTATCAGCGGTTTCCTGTTCCTCGATAGCATGTTTGCCCAGCATCTGGCGCACAAGACCATCCTGTCGCTGGCCGCCTGGCTCATCTTTGCCATCCTGCTAATCAGCCACCACGTGCTCGGCTGGCGCGGCATGCGTGCCGTGCGCTGGACGCTGGGCGGCTGCGCCGTGCTGCTGCTGGCCTATTTCGGCAGCAAGTTCGTGCTCGAGGTCATCCTCGACCGAGCCTGAACGAGTGTTGTCAAACGTAACGGACGAAGACCCGGCAAGGCGAGAAAACGCAGTTTTACGAGCCGTGAATGAGCGTCTTTGAGCCTGATCCCAACACAAAATGGCCTAGAAAGGTCATTTTCAGGCTCTCTCTGAGCCGGAAGTCGCCTTGACACTGCAAGGCCGAATCCCTACAAACGGGGCTGACACGCCAGCGAGGATCCATCGACTTGAGCGACGACTTCCCTTTGGGATTGCTGTTCAGCCTGCTTTTCCTACTCGTCTGTCTTTCCGCTTTCTTCTCGAGCTCAGAGACCGGCATGATGTCGATCAACCGCTATCGGCTGAATCACGAGGCCAACAGCGGTGACCGCCGGGCTAGCCGGGTCCTGCGCCTGCTGGCGCGTCCCGATCGGCTGATCGGGGTGATTCTGATCGGCAACAATTTCGTCAACAATCTGGCCGCGTCCATCGCTACCATCATCGCCATTCACTTCTTCGGTGAAGTGACCGGCCCCGCAGTGGCCACCACGTTGTTGACCGTCATCATCCTGATCTTCGCCGAGGTCACTCCCAAGACCTATGCCGCGATCAAGCCGGAGCGCATCGCCTATCCCACTTCGCGCGCCCTGGAACCGCTGCTCAAACTCCTCTATCCGCTGGTATGGTTGGTCAACGTGATCTCCAACGGCCTGCTGCGACTGCTCGGCGTGAAGGAGATCGAAGGAGGCACTGATAACCTGACCCGCGACGAGCTACGCACCATCGTGCACGAGGCCGGCACGCTGATTCCTCATCGTCACCAGGCGATGCTGCTGTCGATCCTCGACCTGGAGAACGTCACGGTCAACGACATCATGGTGCCGCGTCACGAGGTGGTAGGGATCGACCTAGATGACGAGCTGGAAGCCATCCTGACGCAGATCCGCACCAGCCAGCACACGCGCCTGCCGGTCTTCAAGGGCGACATCAACAACATCATCGGCATGTTGCATCTACGCAACGCGGCTCGCTTCCTGTCCCGCAGCGAAGTAACCAAGGCGGCGATCGTGCAGGAAGCCCGAGAGCCCTACTTCATTCCCGAATCGACGCCGCTGCATACCCAACTGCTCAACTTCCAGAAGCAGAAGCGGCGGATCGGCATTGTGGTCGACGAATACGGAGACGTGGAGGGCCTGGTTACCCT
Organism: Billgrantia saliphila; assembly: GCF_002930105.1. Lineage (GTDB taxonomy): Bacteria > Pseudomonadota > Gammaproteobacteria > Pseudomonadales > Halomonadaceae > Halomonas > Halomonas saliphila. Next base: position 97,650 of record NZ_PJRN01000016.1, read on the forward strand.
GGAGGACATTCTCGAGGAGATCGTCGGCGAGTTCACCACCGACGTTGCCGGTCAGGATCAGGATATTCATCGCCTGGACGACGGCAGTCACGTGATAGACGGCACGGCCAACATTCGCGACATCAACCGCTCGCTGGGCTGGCAGTTGCCCACGGATGGACCCAAGACCCTCAACGGTCTCATCCTCGAACACCTCGAAGCCTTCCCCGAAGGGCCGACCTGCCTGCAGATCGGCGCGGTGCGCATGGAAATCCTCGACGTGCGCGACAATCTGATCACCTCGGCTCGCTGCTGGCCGGCCACGCGTACCGGGCGCCAGCGTCAGTCGTGATCGCGCCGGGACGATGCGACCTCGAGCGGACACACCCAGCGATCGGCTTCGGCCTTGAGCGCGCGCACTCTCGCTTCCATCCGATCGCGTCGCGCTAGACGCGGCGGAATCGGCTCACCGAAACAAAGCGCCACCCGGGCACGAAAGCGTCGCGGCGGCTTGGTCAGTGCACGTCCGCCATGATGGGAGGTCCAGGATCCCCACAGCCCTGCCAGCCCCGCGGGAACCACCGGCACGGGATCCCGCGCCAGGATCGTCTCCAGCCCGCGACGAAACGTCTGCACGTCACCGTCCGGCGTCAACCGCCCCTCGGGAAACAGCATGACCACCTCGCCGCTGCGAAGCGCCCGGCTGACCTCCTGCAGCGCTCGCCGCACACTACCGGGATCGCGCCGGTCGGATTCCACCGGTATCGCGCCCACCAGACGGAACAGCCAGTTGAGCCAGGGCGACTCGTAGATCGGTCGGTCCATCAGGAAGCGCAGTGGTCGCGGGCTGGCACCGCCGATGACCAACGCATCCATGAAACTAACGTGATTGCAGACCACAATGGCCGCCCCTTTGGCGGGGATATGCTGAAGTCCGCGCAGCCGGAACCGATAGCAGCAGTGCACCAGCAGGAAGATCAGGCGTCGT
>NZ_PJRN01000017.1 GCF_002930105.1 Billgrantia saliphila
GTTGAGGCGCACCACGTCGACGCCGGTGCGGATCATGGCCTCCAGCACGCCCTCGCGGTCGCTGGCCGGGCCCAGGGTGGCGACGATCTTGGTGCGGCGAATGGGGGAGAGCTGGCGGGGCGACATGGAAAATCCTCCTGCGAGGTGTGGGTGTCCGCGAATAGTGTCTTGTAAGGTAATATTACTACGCAATGCAAGTGACAACAGCCTCAATCTCGTGTCGCGAACGAGGCGTTGCGGCGGACATTTTCGCTTGGAAAGAAACGAAAGCGGGCCGGGGCGTGAGTCAGGGAGGCCATAAGAAGTTTTACGATTATGTTGTAAAGTTACTAAAAAACTCTTGTGTCTGTCGCTGTTGTGCGTCACATTTTCACTATCGCCAACTTTGTGCTATCGCCATGAGCCTGGGCGCATCTCGACATGACCGACCTCCGCCAACCGGCTCAGCCAATATCGACAAGCTTCCACGGAGGAGACCCATCATGACGCTCAAGATCGCCATCAACGGATTCGGCCGCATCGGCCGCAACGTGCTCCGCGCGCTCTACGAGAACGGCTACCGTAACCGCGTACAGATCGTGGCCATCAACGATCTGGGCGATCCCGCGCTCAACGCGCATCTGCTGCGCCACGACACCGTTCACGGCCATTTTCCCTTCCGCGTGGAGCACGACGAGGAGAGCCTCAGCGTGGACGGCGACCGCATCGCCATCTTCTCCCAGCGCGACCCCGCGGCGCTGCCGTGGCAGTCGCTGGGCGTCGATCTGGTCATGGAGTGCACCGGGCTGTTTACCAAGCGCGATGCTGCCGCCAAGCACCTCGAGGCCGGCGCGGCGCGGGTACTGATCTCCGCTCCGAGCCCCGACGCCGACGCCACCGTGGTCTACGGCGTCAACGAAGACGTGCTGAAACCCGAGCACAAGGTGGTTTCCAATGCCTCCTGCACCACCAATTGCCTGGCGCCGGTGGCCAAAGCGCTCAACGACACGGTGGGCATCGAGAACGGACTGATGACCACGGTGCACGCCTACACCAACGATCAGAATCTGTCGGATGTTTACCACTCGGACCCCTATCGGGCGCGCAGTGCCACGCATTCGATGATCCCGACCAAGACCGGCGCCGCCGCTGCGGTGGGTCTGGTGCTGCCGGAACTGGCCGGCAAGTTCGACGGCTTGGCGGTGCGCGTGCCGGTGATCAACGTCTCGCTGGTCGACCTGGTCTTCACCGCCGGCCGCGACACCACCAAGGAAGAGGTCAACTCGATCCTGGCCAAGGCCGCCGAAGCCTCGCCGGTGCTTGCCGTCAACGCCCAGCCACTGGTGTCGATCGATTTCAATCACGACCCCAACTCCTCGACCTTCGACAGCAATCACACCCGGGTCAACGGTCGCCTGGTCAAGGTGATGGCCTGGTACGACAACGAGTGGGGCTTCTCCAACCGCATGCTCGACACCGCGCTGGCCATGCAGGCCGCCAGCGACGCCAAGCGGGATGCCGCTTGATGCGGTGAGGCAAACTCCCAGGCGGCATGATCGAACGCCGGAGCGGAAACCGCTCCGGCGTTTTGCGTGGCCCGCGTGATGCCAGAGCGAAAAAATACCCCGCCGAAGCGGGGCAAAGCAGCATCGTACGATACTGATCGGAGTGTCACTGTTCGGCGATCCAGGCGTGGGCCGGGTCGTTATGGTATTTCCATTTGCGCTTGGGGCCGGCCATTACGTTGAGATAGTAGAGTTCGTAGCCGTGAGGGGCGCCCACCGGATGATAGCCTCGCGGAACCAGCACGCAGCAGCCATCCTCCACCGCCATGGTTTCGTCCAGGCTTCGATCGTCGGTATAGACGCGCTGGAAGGCGAAGCCCTGAGGCGGGTCGATACGGTGATAGTAGGTCTCCTCGAGCAAGGACTCCTCCGGCAGGTTGTCCCGGTCGTGCTTATGCGGCGGGTAGCTCGACCAGTTGCCGGCCGGGGTGAAGACTTCCACCACCAGCAGGCTGTCCGCCGGTTCGGTTTCCGGCAGGATGTCCTGAATGTGACGTGTGTTGGTACCGCTGCCGCGAGTGCTGCGCCCGATCCGTTCGGGCGCAATCAGCCGCGGGGCATGAGTGCCGTGCCCTGGTGCGCTGCAAACCGCCAACTCGAGGTCGGTAACGGCCTCGACCCTGTAGCTCACCCCATCAGGCAGATAAACGGCATAGGGCGGCGTCTTGTCAAAGATCGACATGCGTTCGCCGATCGCCTCCCAGCAGTGTTCGCCGCTGGTGACGGTGGCGCGACCAGAGAGCAGCACCAGGCAGTGCTCGCGCTCCCCGGTGCTGGCTTCGATCCGCTGTCCACCGGTCAGTCGATGTACGCGGAAGCCGACGTGTTCCCAGCCGGCGGATTCGGGAGTGACGTCCAGTACGGTGCCCTGGGCATCGGGTGGCTGTGGGCGTACCAGTAGCTCTGACATGATCCCTCCTGTCGATATCAGTGGATTGAGTCCAGCGCGATACGACGCCCTTCGCGCAGCGAGCGCTCGGCGGCTTCGGCCAGGCGCAGTGCTTCAAAGCCATCCTGGGCGCCGGCCAGCGGGGCGCGTCGCTGCCGCCAAGCATCCACGAAGTCGTCGATTTCACGCCGGTAGGCCTCGGCATAGCGCTCCAGGAAGAACCACTTGGGCTTCTCTTCCACCTGGCCGGGTTCACCGGTAAAGCGTAGGCGGGTCTCGCTTTCGTTCTGGGCCTGCAGCATGCCGGCACTGCCGAAAGCCTCGATGCGCTGGTCGTAGCCGTAGCAGGCGCGGCGCGAGTTGCCGATATGGCAGAGGCGTCCGTTGGCGGTGGTGAGAGTGACCATGGCGGTGTCGATGTCGCCGGCCTCGCCGATGGACGGATCGATCAGGCAGCTGCCTTCGGCGTGAACGTGGGCGATCGGCTCGTCGAGCAGCCAGCGGGCCATGTCGAAGTCGTGGATCATCATGTCGCGGAACAGCCCGCCCGAGGCACCGATGTAGTCGACGGGAGGCGGCGCGGGATCGCGGCTGACAATGGTCAGCGTTTCGAGACTGCCGATCCGGCCCTCGCTTACCGCCCGCTTCAGGGCGGTGAATTGAGGATCGTGTCGGCGGTTGAACCCCAAGGCACAGGTCACCGGATGCCTCTGCAGCACTTGGAGCGCCTCCCGGGTGCGCGCCAGATCGAGAGCGATGGGCTTTTCGCAGAGTATCGCCTTGCCAGCACGAGCCGCGCGCTCCAGATACCGGGCGTGAGTCGGCGTGCTGGAGGCGATCAGCACGGCATCGATATCCGGGGCCTCGAACACTTCATCCGCACTCAGCGCACGGCAGCCGTAGGCCGAGGCCAACGCCTCGGCGGCCTCGCTGTGGGAATCGGCTATGGCGACGAGCGTTACAGCGGGATGCCGGTCGATGGCTTGAGCGTGCACCTTGCCGATACGTCCGGCACCGATCAGGGCGAGCTTCATGAATGCTCCTCTTTGCTTGTTCGGCTAGGGTCCAGGGCCGCTCAGGCGCGGCCGATGTCGCTGTCGCCCGCGGCGCGATCACGGCCCTTTTCCTGGCGAACCCCGAGGGAGATCGCCAAGGTTTGCGTCAGGCACAGTGAGGCCGCCAACCCGCGAAAGCTCTTCACCTCGGCTTCGTGAACGATCAGGGCGACATCGGCGATTCGCGCCAGTGGACTCAGGCTCGAATCGGTGATCACCACCAGGGGAATGCCGCGCTGCCGAGCTTCGTCGGCTGCCTGCCGGCTCTCATCGGCATAGGGCGAGAAGCTCACGACCAACAGGGCATCACGCGCGCCGATGGCTTTTACCTGCTCACCCTGCATGCCACCGAGACCGTTGATCAGAAAGGCCCGCTTCTCGATATGGTGAAACGCATAGGCAGCATAGCTCGCCACCACGAAGCTGCGACGGGTGCCAAGCACATGCACGATCTCGGCCTGCTCGAGCAAGTCGAGGGCGCGTTCCAGATTCTGCGGGTCGGTGCGTGCCGGCAGCTGATCGAGCACATCACGGTTCGCCTCGGCGAATTCCCACAATAGCTGGGTGCTGTCGGGGGTCTCTCCCGTGGCGCTGCGTACGGCGCGGATGCGCTCGGTGTAGTTGGGCAGTTCATCCACCAGGCGTGAGCGGAACAGCTGCTGCATCTCCGAAAAGCCTTTGAAACCGAAGGAATTGGCGAAACGGATCAGTGTGGATGGGGTGACTCCCGCCTGCTCGGCCAGCTTGGCGACCGTGGCGAAGGCCACTTCCTGGGGATGGTCGAGCAGGAAGCGAGCCGTCTGCTGCAGACGGCGGCTCAGGGTGGCGTACTCCTCCGTGACGCGCGTCTCCAGTTCATTGAAATCCTGCGGTGTCTGATTCATGTGGTGGCCTGCCTCGCCCGGTCGCATTGCAGCTCTGTATCGAGTCGTTGATCGCAGTCTAGTGTCTTGGAATGAACATTCCATCTATACCAAAGTATAGAATAAATGGTTTGTTAAAATTCAGTCATGGAATCTATATTTCACTACGCCGCATCGCTAGCGATAGGTACATGACAACGACAAGAGGAAATCACCCATGGCACGTCTCACTCACTGGCCGCTCGCCTCGACCGTGGCAGCGGTCCTCATGGCGGGGGCGGTCCAGGCTCAGGCTCAGGACGATCCCCGCTTCATCATGGTGACCCACGGCGTTCCCTCCGACCCGTTCTGGTCCGTGGTCAAGAATGGCGCCGAAGATGCCGCCGAACGGGTCGGCGCAACGCTGGAGTACCGGGCGCCCTCCACCTTCGATATGGCCCGGATGCAGCAGCTTATAGAGGCCGCCATCGCATCGGGCCCGGATGGCCTGATCGTCTCCTTCACCGATGAGGATGCCCTGGGCGGTGTCGTCCAGAAGGCCGCCGATAACAATATTCCAGTGATCACCATCAATTCCGGCGGGGACGTGGCGAGCCAGTATGGCACCCGCCTGCATATCGGGCAGAGCGAGTACGAGGCGGGCAAGCAGGCCGCCGAGCGCATGCGGGAGATGGGCGCGGAAAAGGGGCTGTGCGTCAACCATGAGCAGGGCAATCAGGGGCTCGATCGTCGCTGTGACGGGTTCAACGAAGGCTTCGACGGCAACGCCGAGCAGTTGGCCACCTCGCATGATCCGGTCGAGATCCGCAACGCCATCGTGGCCTACCTCAATCAGCACGACGATATCGACGCCATTCTGACTCTGGGGACGTTGGCCGCCGAGCCGCTGGTCCGCGCCATGCGCGAGCACGGGGCCACGGACATGTTCACACTGGGCACGTTCGATCTCTCTCCCAGCACGCTCGAGGCGCTCGAGCAGGGTGAGCTGGATTTCGCCATCGACCAGCAGCAGTACCTGCAGGGCTATCTGCCGGTGATTTTTCTCGATCAGTTCGTCAGGAACGGCATGCTGCCGGCCGGGGACGTCCCGACGGGTCCGGGATTCGTGACCCAGGAGAATGCCAGCCAGGTGATCGAACTGAGCAAGCAGGGAATTCGCTGATCCCAACGTAACCGCAATGGCCCGGCAACGGCCGGGCCGTGGGAGTCGACCATGAAGTCCAACGCATCCCCTCAACCCGCCGACGCGGCGATGGCACCGCAGGATGAGCGCCTGCAGAGAATCCCGTTCTGGAAGAAGGCGCTGGGCCGCCCCGAGCTTGGCGCACTGGCCGGCACCATCCTGGTTCTGACTTTCTTCCTCGTCGTCGCCAGGGGTACCGGCATGTTCACGCCGTCCGGCATCCTCAATTTCCTCGAGGTGGCGGCACAGTTGGGCATCATCGCCACCGCCGCCGCTCTATTGATGATCGGCGGTGAATTCGACCTCTCCATCGGTTCGATGATCGGGCTGGCCGGCATCCTGATCGCCATCCCCGTCGTGCAGTACGGCTGGCCGCTGTGGGCGGCGATCCTGCTGGCCTTCTCCTGTGCGGCGCTGGTGGGCGCTACCAACGGTTATCTGGTCAACCGGACCGGGTTGCCGTCCTTCATCGTCACGCTGGGCTTTCTGTTCATCCTGCGCGGTCTGGCCATCGGCATCAGCCGCCTGCTGACGGGTCGCACCCAAATCGGCGGTATTCACCAGCACTTGCCCGGCGATTGGCTGGCCGCCCTGTTCTCGGGCGAGGTCGCCACCGGGCTGTTCGGCTGGATGGCGGCGCAGGGCTGGATCGCCACCAACTTCGCCGGCAACCCGGTGGTCACCGGCATCCCGATCTCCATCGTCTGGTGGCTGGGCCTGACCGCCGTGGCGACCTGGGTCCTGCTTTGCACCCCCTACGGCAACTGGATCTTCGCCAGCGGCGGTGATGCGAATGCCGCTCGGAACTCCGGTGTCCCGGTGCATCGGGTCAAGATCTCGCTGTTTGTCTTCACGGCCTTCTCGGCCACCGTCTTCGCCTGCCTCCAGGTGATGGATACCGGCTCGGCCGACACCATCCGTGGGCTGCTGAAGGAGCTCGAGGCGATTATCGCCGTCGTCATCGGCGGGGCCCTGCTTACCGGCGGCTATGGTTCCGCGATCGGCGCGGCCCTGGGGGCGCTCATTTTCGGCCTGGTGCAGATGGGGATCTTCTATACGGGAGTGAACACCGACTGGTTCCAGGTCTTCCTTGGCGCGATGTTGCTGGTAGCCGTGCTGTTCAACAATTTCATGCGCAAGAAGGCGATGGAGGCCAAGTGAAATGAGCGAACATACGCCCACGATCGAGATGCGCAATGTCAGCAAGCACTTCGGCAGCGTCATCGCCTTGAGCGATATCTCGATGAAAGTGGATTCCGGCGAAGTCATGTGTCTGCTCGGCGACAACGGCGCGGGCAAGTCGACGCTGATCAAGACACTCTCAGGCGTCTACCGGCCCACCGAAGGAGAGCTGCTCCTCGAGGGCAAGCCCACTCGCTTCAAGTCTCCGGCCTACGCCCTGGACGCCGGCATCGCCACCGTCTATCAGGACCTGGCGATGATTCCGCTGATGTCGATCACGCGCAACTTCTTCATGGGGCGCGAGCCCACCGTGGGCTGGGGGCCGTTCAAGCGGATTGCCTGGAAGCACGCCGACCGAGTCGCCAAGCAGGAGATGGCCAAGATAGGCATCGACGTGCGCGATCCCGGTCAGCCGGTGGGTACGCTTTCGGGCGGCGAGCGTCAATGCGTGGCCATCGCCCGTGCGGTCTACTTCGGCGCAAAGGTGCTGATCCTCGACGAGCCGACTTCGGCGCTGGGGGTCAAGCAGGCGTCGGTCGTGCTGCGCTACATCGCCAAGGCCCGGGCCGACGGCCTGGCGGTGATCTTCATTACCCACAACGTGCATCACGCCTACCCCGTGGCCGATGCCTTCACCCTGCTCAAGCGCGGCACCAGCCTGGGCACCTTCCGCAAGGACGAGATAAGCCGCGAAGAGGTGCTCAACATGATGGCGGGTGGCGCCGAGATGGAGAGCCTCGATGCGGAACTCGCCGAATTCCAGCGCAGCGATCAGGAGAGCAAGGCCAGGCAAAACGGCAACACGGCTTCCCTCCCGGGCGGCCCCCAGCAGGCTTACGCCGCGGGTGACCAATGAGCGTCAAGGAGTGCGCGATGAAGACGGATGTGCCGGGGAGAGCGTCGCCCTTCGTATTGGCGGTCTGCGCCGAGATGGTGTTCCGTGAGCTGCCGATGGAGCAGAGGGTACGGCGAATCGATGCGCTCGGCTTCGAGGTGGAGATCTGGGACTGGACACGCCATGACGTCGACGCGCTCGCCCGCACCGGTGCCACCTTCTCCTCCATGACAGGCTATGTGCGCGGCACGCTGGCCGACGAGGAGGGGGCCGATGAGATGGTGCGCACGGCACGGGAGTCCCTCGAGGTCGCCAGGACGCTGGGCATTCCGCGGCTGAACCTGCACGGCACCGGTCTCGACGGGCGTGGCATGCCGGTCGAGCCGGTCTGCGAGACCACCGGGGCCATGTGGCTCAAGGCCCACGACACCTTGAACCGTCTGGCGGACCTGGGCCAGGCCCACGGCGTCACTTTCGTGCTGGAGAACCTGAATACCACCGTGGATCACCCGGGCGTGCCTTTCGCCAGGGCGAGCGACGTGCTGGCGCTGGTGGCCAGCGTCGATCGGCCGGAGGTACGCATGATGCTGGATCTGTACCACGCGCAGATCGGCGAGGGCAACCTGATCGAGCTGGTACGCCGCTGCGCGCCCTACCTCGGCGAAGTGCAGGTTGCTGACGTGCCCGGGCGCTGCGAGCCCGGTACCGGCGAGATCCATTACCCCGCGATCGCTCGGGCGCTAGGCGATATCGGCTATCGAGGCTGTGTCGGTTTCGAAGGCTGGGCGTCGGGCGACGACGAGCTCGCCCTGCGCCGTTTCGCGGATGCCTTCACCCTTTGATTCCCTCGCCTCGGGCTCGCCCCGAGGCGAGCGTACGACATGCGACGTGGAGAGACGACATGCATGATTCCCAACACGACGACAGGCCGCTGGACCTGATCTGCCTCGGCCGCGTCGCCGTCGATCTCTATGCACAGCAGCTCGGCAGCCGCCTGGAGGACGTCGCCAGTTTCGCCAAGTACCTGGGTGGCAGCTCCGGCAACGTGGCCTACGGCACCGCCCGACTGGGGTTGAGGTCGGCCATGCTCTCGCGGGTGGGCAACGAGCAGATGGGCAACTTCGTGCGCGAGGAGCTCGAGCGCGTGGGGGTCGACACCACGGCGCTGCAGACCGACCCGGAGCGTCATACCGGCCTGGTGCTGCTGGCGCTGAAGGATCGCGAAACGTTTCCCCTGCTCTTCTATCGTCGCGACTGCGCCGACATGGCCATCGACAGCGAGGAGATCGATCCGGCCTTCATCGGTCGCGCTCGGGCGTTGGCCATCACCGGCACCCACCTCTCCACCGAGTTGACTCGGCGCGCCTGTCGCAAGGCGCTGGACGCGGCCGTCGACCACGGTGTCAAGCGGGTACTGGATATCGACTATCGACCGGTACTGTGGGGGCTGACCACTCCCGGGGACGGTGAGACCCGTTACATCGCCGATGGGAGAGTTACCGCCGATCTGCAGCGCTGGCTGCCCGACTTTGACCTGATTGTTGGCACCGAGGAGGAGTTCCACATCGCCGGGGGCTGCACCGACACCCTGGCCTCTCTGCATGCGGTGCGCGAGATCAGCGACGCCACCCTGGTGTGCAAGCTGGGGGCCCTGGGTTGCGTGGTCTTCGAGGGCGAGATTCCCGATCGCATCGAGCATGGCATCCTGGTCGAGGGCGTCAAGGTTGAGGTGCTCAACGTGCTGGGGGCCGGCGACGCCTTCATGAGTGGCTTGCTGCGGGGCTGGCTGTACGACGAGGACTGGGTAACCAGCGCCACCTATGCCAACGCCTGTGGCGCTTTGGTGGTGTCAAGACATGGCTGCGCGCCGGCCATGCCCACCGAGGAGGAGCTGTTCGACTACCTGGGGCGCCGCGCCTCCGTGACGCACCCCGACAAGGACGAGCGCCTCAATCATCTGCATCGCGCCACCACCCGCTGGCCCGCCGAGTGGTCGGAAGTGTGCGGCCTGGCCTTCGATCATCGCCGTCAGCTCACCGATATGGCTCGCGAAGTACGGGCCGACCCACAGCGCATTCCGGAGCTCAAGCGGCTGCTGGTGCGTGCCGCGGAGAGCGGGGCCCGCCAGGCCGGGATACCTCAGCCGGCTATCCTGGTCGACGACGTCTACGGGCAGGATGCCCTCAATGATGCGACCGGCCGCGGCTGGTGGCTGGGACGCCCGGTAGAGCTGCCCGGCTCGCGTCCGCTGCGCTTTCAGCATGGCGACGACCTGGGCAGCCGACTGCGCTGCTGGCCGCGCGAACACATCATCAAGTGCCTGGTGTTCTATCACCCGGACGACCCGCTGGCGCTGCGCCTGGACCAGGAAGCCCGCCTGCGCCAGCTCTACCGGGCCGCCTGCGAGAACGGCCTGGAACTGCTGTTGGAAGTGATTCCGCCGGCTGACATGCCAGCGGACGATGCGACGCTGCCGCGCAGCCTGCAACGCTTATACAACCTGGGGATACGCCCCGATTGGTGGAAGTTGCCGGCTCTCTCGGACGCTGCCTGGCAGGCGGTCGGTCGAGTCATCGACGCACAGGACCCGCATTGCCGGGGCGTGGTGCTGCTGGGATTGGATGCGCCCATGGAGGCGATGAAGCGCGGCTTCGTTTCCGCGGCTCGTCACTGGCAGTGCAAGGGATTCACCGTGGGCCGGACGCTATTTGCCGCCGCCAGCCGCGAATGGCTGTCGGGGGACATCGACGACGCTCAACTGATCGAGCGGGTGGCGGCCAACTATGCCGAACTGATTCAGGAGTGGCGGCGCTGGCGCCATGCCGCTCCCCAGCGGGAGGAGACGCTGACATGAGTACCGTTCGTCTGACCATGGCCCAGGCTCTGGTTCGCTACCTGGCGGCCCAGCGCATCGAGCATGAGGGGAGGGAGGTCCCGCTGTTCGCGGGCGTCTTTGCCATCTTCGGTCACGGCAACGTGGCCGGTCTCGGCGAAGCGCTCTATCACGTTCAGGATACGCTGCCGACGCTTCGCGCCCATAACGAACAGACCATGGCTCATGCCGCCATTGCTTTCACCAAGGCGCATGGGCGACGGCAAATGATGGCCGCGACCAGTTCCATCGGGCCGGGGGCGACCAACATGGTCACTGCCGCGGCGCTGGCCCACGCCAACCGACTGCCGGTGTTGCTGCTGCCCGGCGATACCTTCGCCACGCGCGAGCCTGACCCGGTGCTGCAACAGGTGGAGCATTTCGGCGACCCGACGACAACGGTCAACGACTGCTTTCGTCCGGTCTCGCGCTACTTCGACCGCATCACCCGGCCCGAGCAACTGCTGACCAGCCTGCCCCAGGCGATCGCCACGCTGCTCGACCCTGAGCACTGCGGCCCGGCAACCCTGGCGCTGCCCCAGGACGTGCAGACCTTCGCCTACGACTATCCCGAGACATTCTTCGTACCGAGGGCTCATCGCATTCGACGTCCCCAACCGGATCCCCGGGAACTGGAAGCGGCCATCGCTGCTCTGGCCGACGCCGAGCGTCCGCTGATTATCGCCGGAGGCGGCGTGCATTATGCCGACGCCTGCGCGCGGCTCGCCGACTTCGCCCGAGCTCGCGGCGTGCCGGTGGCCGAGACCCAGGCAGGCAAGGGGGCGCTGCCCGACGGCCACCCCTGCGCGGTGGGCGCCATCGGCGTCACCGGCAGCGAGGCCGCCAATCGGCTTGCCGAGCAGGCCGACGTGGTCCTTGCCGTGGGCACCCGCCTGCAGGATTTCACGACGGGATCGCGAGCGCTGTTCGAGCGCGACGGCCTGACCCTGGTGGCGCTGAATGTGGGCCGCTTCGATAGCCAGAAGCACCGTGCCCTGCCGCTGATCGGCGATGCTCGCGATGGTCTGACGGCGCTCGATGCGGGGCTCGCCGAATGGCGCGCCAGCGAGGCCTGGCGCGAGCGGGCAGGCAGCCTCAAGCGCCAATGGGCCGAGGTGGTGGTGCGGGTCACCGCCGCCGACGGCCGCGAACTGCCCACCGACGCTCAGGTGATCGGCGCGGTCAACCGACAGGCCGGTGAGGATGGCACGGTGGTGTGCGCCGCCGGCGGGCTTCCCGGCGAGCTCCACAAGCTGTGGCAGTGCGCGGGACCCGGCTGCTATCACGTGGAGTACGGCTACTCCTGCATGGGATACGAGATCGCCGGTGGCCTGGGGGTCAAGATGGCCCGGCCCGAGCGCGAGGTGTTCGTCATGGTGGGCGACGGCAGCTACCTGATGCACAACTCGGAACTCGCCACCTCGGTGATGCTGGGTCACAAGCTGGTTGTGGTGGTGCTCGACAATCGCGGCTTCGGCTGCATCAACCGCCTGCAGCAGGCGACCGGCGGTGCCGGTTTCAACAACCTGCTCGCGGATTGTCGCTCAGTGCCGGAAGGTGCGCCCAAGACCGATTTCGCCGCCCATGCCCGTGCTCTGGGTTGCCTGGCCGAGAGCGTGCGCGGCATCGCCGAACTGGAGCAGGCGCTGGCGCGTGCTCGCCAGGCCAACGGTACCTATGTCATCGCTCTCGACACCGATCCTCTGCCAAGCACCGTCGAGGGGGGCGCCTGGTGGGACGTGGCGGTGCCCGAGGTCTCCGAGCGCGAGCAAGTCAGCCAGGCGTATGCGGGGTACTGCGAGGCCAAACAGCGTCAGCAGCGTTGATTCCATTCGATAAAGGACATGGCAAGCGGCCTCGACCGCTTCGCCAAGGAGCATGCCGATGAGCCGTGTACGCTTGGGGATCAATCCCCTCACCTGGACCAATGACGACCTGCCGAGTCTCGGCGCCGACACTCCGCTGGAGGTGTGTCTCGATGAGGGGCGCGAGGCCGGCTTCGCCGGTTTCGAGCTCGGCAACAAGTTTCCGCGCACGCCTGACGCTCTCTCGAAAGTGCTGGATCGCTTCGACCTGGCGCTGGTCTCCGGCTGGTATTCCGCCCGGTTGCTCGAGCGCAGCCCGCAGGAGGAGATCGAGGCCGTTCAGGATCATCTCGACCTGCTCAAGCAGTGCGGCGCCGAGGTGATGGTGTTCTGCGAAGTGAGTCGCTGTATCCATGGCAACCGGGGCGTTCCCCTCTCGCAGCGGCCGCATCTGGACGATGCCGACTGGCAGCGCCTCACCGAAGGACTGAACGTGGTGGGCGACTACCTCGGCGAGCAGGGCATTCACCTGGCGTACCACCATCACCTGGGTACCGTGGTGGAGAGCCAACAGGACGTGGAGCGCATGCTCGACAACACCCGCGACTCCGTGGGCCTGCTGCTCGATCTGGGTCACCTGCGCGGCGCCGACGGTGATCCTCTCGCCGTCGCCCAGCGCTACGCATCGCGCATCAAGCACGTGCACTGCAAAGACGTGCGCTATCCGATCCGCGAGGAGCAGCGCAATCGCGACAAGAGCTTTCTCGACGCTGTCCTCGATGGCCTGTTCACCGTGCCGGGCGATGGCAACGTCGACTTCCTTCCCACCCTGACCCGCCTGCGCGAAGCCGGCTACCAAGGCTGGCTGGTGGTGGAGGCCGAACAGGATCCCGAAATCGCGCATCCGCTCACTTATGCTCGCATGGGCTATCGCAATCTGCGCGCCCTGGCCGAGCAGGCGGGGTTCCGGATCGACGAGTGACCTTCCCGTCTTCATACAACCCAAGAGGCGGCATATGTTTTCGTTTCGTCCCGCAGCCACGTCGAGAGGACGGTCTCGATGCAGACGCTGAAGTTCGGTCTTATCGGGACCGGCTATATGGGCAAGGCCCACGCAATCGCCCTCAGGGCCGCCCCCACCGTATTCCCTTTATCTGCCAATCCGGTCTGTGAACTGCTAGCCGAGATCGACGACGAACTGGCCTCGCGCAAGGCTCGAGAGTTGGGCTTCGCCCGGGCCACTGGCGACTGGAAGGCGTTGATCAGCGACCCCGAAGTCGATGTGGTAGACATCTGCTCACCCAACTTCCTGCACAAGGAGATGGCCCTTGCCGCCATCGCCGCCGGCAAGCATGTCTACGCCGAGAAGCCGCTGGCGCTCACGGCTGACGATGCGCAAGAGATGGTCGAGGCCGCTGAGCGAGCCGGGATTCGGACGTTGGTGGGCTTCAACTATATCCGCAACCCGGCGTCCCAGCTGGCGCGGGAAATCGTCGCCAGCGGCGAAATAGGAGAGTTGATTCACTTCCGAGGTCGCCACAACGAGGACTACATGGCCGACCCTGAGCTGCCCCACGGCTGGCGAACCCGGCGCGAGACGGCAGGGGCCGGAGCACTGGGAGACGTGGGGTCGCATATTCTCAACATGGCGGAATATCTCACTGGCCAGCGTATCGCCGACGTGTTCGGTCAGCTGCAGACGGTTATCGCCCGCCGGCCTCTCGCCGAAGGCAGCGGCACGGGTGAGGTGGAGAATGACGATCAGGCCCAAGTACTGCTGCGCTTCGACGGCGGCCTTATCGGCAATATCGAGACATCCCGGGTCGCTACCGGTCGCAAGATGGGACTTGCCTATACCATTACCGGCACCAGGGGAGCGATCCTCTTCGATCAGGAGCGCATGAGCGAACTGCAGCTTTACAAGAGCGAGGGATCCAAGGGGCGTCGCGGTTTCAGCACGTTGCTGATGGGGCCCGAGCATCCCGACTATGCCGCCTTCAGCCCGGCTGCCGGTCATGGGCTGGGCTACAACGACCAGAAGATCATCGAGATTCGCGACCTAGTGGAGGGTATCGTGGCGGGCCGGTCTCTCTATCCCGACTTTCGCGAGGCATGGCGGATCAACTGCATGATCGAGGCCATCGAAAGGTCGCATAACGAAGGAGGGTGGGTTCGCGTTGCGGCATGACGCTCAGATAGCCTGCGCATCGTCGTGCCTTTGCCCTTCGCCCCTTACCTTGTCTACGTTAAACAGCGTATATCCATGGACTGGGAGGTAAGCATGACACGTTATGGAACAAGCATGCGTAACGCCGTGGTGATCTTTGCCGCATCGCTGATGCTGGCGCTGGCCGGGTGTGGCACCAGCACCGGTGAGCGCGCCGCCAGCGGTGCCGGCGTCGGGGCTGCCACCGGGGCGGCGGCAGGTGCGGTTACGGGCGGTGATCCGGTGACCGGCGCTGCCATCGGTGCCGGTGCCGGCGCCGCGACCGGGGCCGCTACCGATGAGGACGATATCGACCTCGACGATTGACCGCTGCCGCTTACCGGCGGCGCCCAGGCAACCCCGAGCCGCACAGGCCATGGCCTGTGCGGCTTTGCATGTGGAGCTTCCCGCCGCGTGAGGCGAGGGTTGTGACTTTCGCTCAGTCGGGGATGTGCCAGGTCTCGGGGCAGTCCCGGCTGCGGAACAGGCGCTGAGCGGTGGTGTCGTTGCGCCGTTCCACCAGCGTTTCGCGGTCCGCACCGAGCGCGTCCATCATTCCTTGGCGGGGATGACGCACCGTGAGCAGCGTCAGTGAGTCCTCGTGTCTGACAGCGTAATCCCCCTCGAGCGACTCGATCATCGGCGCCAGCCGCTCGGGCTTGTCGTCGAGACATATGGCGAAGCGCATGGCGCCGCTGTCGACCAGGTTGGCATGCAGGCCGGCCTCGACCAGATGCCCCAGGATGTCGTGCTGGCGCGGTTCGTCCATGAACGCGAAGTCCCGCGGTCGAACCTCGAGCCAGACCTGATTCTCACGCAGGATGCAGCAGGGCACGTCGGCGTCGAAGCGGCGCTCGGCGTCGATGACGGTGGGCGCGGCGTCGGGTGTCTCGAAGGAACGCACCGTCAGCGGAATCGCCTTCTCCTGCAGCGGCCCCAGGGTCTTGGGGTGGATCACCTTGGCGCCGTGCCAGGCCAGTTCGGTCGCCTCGCCGTAGGAGATCCGTTCGAGCTGCACGGCGTTGTCGAATCGCCGCGGGTCGGCATTGTAGAGCCCGGTGACGTCCTTCCAGATCACCACCTCTCGGGCATCGAGGCAGTGAGCGAAGATCGCTGCGCTGAAATCCGAGCCCTCGCGGCCCAGTGTGGTGGCGGCGCCCTGCGCCGTACCGCCGATGAAACCTTGAGTGAGAATCACGCGATCGCTTCCCGCCAGGCGCTCGCCAATGGCCTCGGCGGTGGCCGGCCAGTCGAGGTTGGCGGCCTGATGGCAGGCATCGGTGCGCACCAGCTCGCGGGCATCGTGCCAGTCGGTGGCGGTGCCTTGATGGTTCAGCCAGGCGGCGACGATGGTGGTGGAGATCAGCTCGCCGTAGCAGACGGTCTGGTCGTAGTGCTTGGCATAGGCGGCGCCACGATGCTTTTGGTGCTGCGCGTCGAGCTCGTCGAACAGGGCGTCGACGCGCTCGGCAGGCGAATCCTGCGCGTCGTCGAACAGCGACTCGATCGCCTCGCGATGCTCGGCCTGCAGCGCCTCGAAGCACTTGCGGTAATCGTCACTTCGGTGCTCGTCGCGGGCGGCGGCGAGCAGCGTTTCAAGCTTGTTGGTGGTCTTGCCCATGGCCGACACCACCACGACCAGCGGTCGATCCTTGTGATCCTCGATCAGCGGGGTCAGGTGGCGAATGGCATCGGCATCCTTGATCGAGGCGCCGCCGAACTTGAACACGGTCGTCATTTCCGGCTCTCCCTGGCTGTACGTGCGTGCCTATACCATGGTGCATAACCCCGGGAAGAGAAAGGGGGCGGCGGCTCGACATGCAAGTCGCGGTGCAGAAACGCAAAAAGCCCCCGCAGGGGCTTCTTGGGCGACGCAACCGATTTCGGTAAAGCTAGCTCAGGCGTTCCTTGTAGGCCTCATAGCCGAAGGTCTTCACCGTGCGCACCTTGCG
Organism: Billgrantia saliphila; assembly: GCF_002930105.1. Lineage (GTDB taxonomy): Bacteria > Pseudomonadota > Gammaproteobacteria > Pseudomonadales > Halomonadaceae > Halomonas > Halomonas saliphila. The sequence goes on from NZ_PJRN01000017.1 coordinate 16,387, forward strand.
GCTGACTTCGTCCACGCGGCAGATCGACGGCAGGCGAATGCCATTGAAGGTGGTGGTCTTGACCATGGTGTAGTGAGCCATATCGGTGAACACCAGGCGGTCGCCGATGGACAGCGGCTCGTCGAACGAGTAGCGGCCGATCACGTCGCCGGCCAGGCACGTCGTGCCGCCCAGGCGATAGGTATGGGCTTTCTCGCCCGGCTCGCCGGCGCCGACGATCTGCGGCCGGTAGGGCATCTCCAGTACGTCGGGCATGTGCGCGGTGGCCGATGTATCGAGAATGGCGTTGGGGCCGTCGTTCTCGACGATGTCCAGCACCGTGCAGACCAGGTAGCCGGTGTTCAGCGCTATCGCCTCGCCGGGCTCCAGATAGACGGTGAGGTGTGGATGGCGATCGCGGAAACCGCGAACCAGCCGCACCAGGCGTTCGATATCGTAGTCGGCGCGGGTGATGTGATGGCCGCCGCCGAAATTGACCCAGCGCATGTCGGCCAGATACTGACCGAACCTGGCCTCGAAGGCTTCCAGCGTGACCTCGAGCGCGTCGCTGTTCTGCTCGCATAGGGTGTGGAAATGCAACCCTTCCAGGCCTGCGAGATCGACGCCTTCCATGTCCACTGCGCGCGTGCCCAGACGCGAACCGGGGGAGCAGGGGTCGTAGAGCGCCACCTGCCCCGTCGAACGCTCGGGGTTGACCCGCAGCCCGCAGGAAACCTGGCGCGGCGCCGCCGCGACGGTGTCGCGGAAGTGTCGCCACTGTCCCGGGGAGTTGAAGCTGATGTGATGTGCATACTGCAGCACCACGTTCATCTCCTCCTCGGTGAAGGCCGGCGAGTAGACGTGCACCTCGCCGCCGAAGGTCTCCGCGCCCAGGCGCGCCTCGTCCTGCCCGCTGGCGGTGGTGCCCACCAGGTACTGGCTCACCAGTGGAAAGGTATCCCACATGGCGAAGCCCTTCAGTGCCAGCAGAATGCGCGCGCCGCTCTCCTCCTGAACCTGCCGCAGCAGCTCCAGGTTGCGGCGCAGCAGCGCGTCGTCGACCACATAGGCCGGCGACGGGCAGGCGTGTATGTCGAAGTCGAGTCGTGTCATGCCAGAGGGTCGTGTTCCGGATCGAGTTCCACTACCTGCCACGGCAGGCCCATGTCGCCGATGCGCTCCATGAAGGGATCGGGATCGAGCTGCTCGACGTTGAACACGCCCTCGCCCTTCCAGATGCCCTGCAGCATCAGCATGGCGCCGGTGACGGCTGGCACGCCGGTGGTATAGGAGATCGCCTGGGACTTCACTTCCCGGTAGCTCTCCTCATGATCGCAGATGTTGTAGATGTACACCTTGCGCCGCTTGCCGTCCTTGATGCCGTCGGCAATGATGCCGATATTGGTCTTGCCCTTGGTACGCGGCCCGAGCGAGGCCGGGTCGGGCAGCACCGCCTTGAGGAACTGCAGCGGCGAGATCTCGCAGCCGTTCACCTCGATCGGCTCGATGCTGGTCATGCCGACATTCTCGAGCACCTTCAGATGGGTGATGTAGCGCTCGGAGAAGGTCATCCAGAAGCGGATGCGCTCCAGCCCCTTGATGTTCTTGCTGAGGGACTCCAGCTCCTCGTGGTAGAGCAGGTAGATGTCCTTCTCGCCGATGCCGTCGAAGTCGAACTTGCGCTTTTCGGCCAGCGGCGGGGTCTCCTTCCATTCACCGTTTTCCCAGTAGCGGCCGTTCGCGGTGATCTCGCGAATGTTGATCTCCGGATTGAAGTTGGTTGCGAACGGATAGCCGTGATCGCCGCCGTTGGCATCGAGGATGTCGATGCGGTGGATCTCGTCGAACAGATTCTTCTGGGCGTAGGCGCAGTAGATATTGGTCATGCCCGGGTCGAAGCCGCAGCCCAGGGTGGCCATGTTGCCCGCCTTGACGTAGCGGTCGTGAAACGCCCACTGCTCCTTGTACTCGAACTTGGCCTCGTCCGGGTGCTCGTAGTTGGCGGTATCGAGGTAGGGCACGCCGGTTTGCAGGCACGCCTCCATGATGGTCAGGTCCTGATAGGGCAGGGCCACGTGGATCAGCACGTCCGGCTTGAACGACTCGATCAGCGCGACCAGGTCGTCGACGCTATCGGCGTCCACCTGGGCCGTCTGGATGGAACGGTCCAGTTGGGCAGCGATAGCCTTGCACTTCTCTTCGTTGCGACTGGCCAGGCAGATCTCGCTGAAGACTTCCGGGTGCTGGGCACACTTGTGGGTGACGACGCCTCCGACGCCGCCGGCGCCGATAATCAGGACTTTGCTCATGGGCCTCTCGAATCCAGATCGGGGAAATGACTATGAAAGGGTAGGGTCTTATCGGGATTTCGGCCATCTCGTATGCCCAGGCCCGACGCCACCCCGGTCACGCTCATCGCTTGGGCGCTGATGATGGCTTCCCCTGGCCACGGTATCAAGCGATTTTGGTGGTCCGGATTAGACGAAAGTCGGGGCAAACGATGCGATCGACAGGTGAGCAGAACAGCGCTCTTTAGGTCATGCGCCATCATTACAAAACGAGACAATTCTTTGTGACCTTGAGGTAGTCCTTATGCCTTTGTTTGCAAACCACTTTTTTGTCAACGAGCTGTAGCTGGCTTGACGTTATCGAATGCTGAGAAAAACTCTATAACTTATGTTATGAATTTTTATATAAGCAAATGGTGTAAGATGTGAGTATTCTCTTCTCCTGGAGATTGCCGATGTGACCCTTCTAAAAAATCCGGTTTTTCAGCAGCTTAGGAAGTCCGGCGCGTTGTCTGCCGAAGAGGAAAAGCGGCTCCTTGAGCTTGAAGAAAAGCCCAGGCGGGTGGATGCCTGCGAAACACTATGGCATGAGAATGATAGGGTCGATGCTTTCTGCGTTCTAAAGCAGGGGTGGGCCTATTCCTTTCGCACTTTGGACAGCGGCGCCAAGCAGATACTAAAGCTCTACCTGCCCGGTGACATTATTGGCATGCGGGATTTCGGTTTTTCCCGTCGATTGGCTGGGGTCGAGATGATTGATGAAGGAGTGGTTTGTCCCTTCTCTCATCAACAGTTCTTCGAGGTGGTGGATTATTCGGCGACGCTAGCTTCGGGTATCGTTGCAATTGCTGTACGTCAGCAGGCAATGCTGACCGAGAGGTTAGTCTATGTGGGGCGCCACACAGCTCAGCAACGATTGGCACATTTCCTTTACGAGCTGTACCTACGCCTTAGCAGGATTGATGCCGTGAAAGACAACACTTTCTCACTTCCGCTGTCCCAGGAGCAAATGGGGGATGCGCTGGGGCTCAGCTCCGTACATGTTAGTCGAACCTTCACCATGCTACGCGACGAGGGATTGGTGCTACGTGACCGGCAGCGCGTACAATTACCAGATCCAGCTGCTTTGGCATGCATGGCAGAGTTCAGCGACGCTTACCTCGACGAGTCGATCCCATCTCCGTTCCTGGATCTTCACGTCATCCGGTCTCGTGCGCAGCTGAGGCATGCGTAGTAAACATAGATGTCGGGTGGGTGTGATTAGGAGTCAACAGTAACGAAAAAAGCACCCCTAGGTGCTTTTTTCGTATGCTTGATTGGTGGAGGCGGCGGGGATCGAACCCGCGTCCGCCGGCACTCGCTCTTCGGCTCTACATGCTTAGGTCCGTTTTTTGGTTTAACGCTACTGGCTCCAACGGGCAGGATCCAGCAACGCGATTCCTCTAAGGTTTAGCGATTGACGAGAGGACGTCGCCAACCGCGATCCCATCAGTTTTAGCTCATATCCCCTCCGCGATGAATGGGCACATCGCTTCGGGGCCGGGCTAGAAGCTAACAGCTATTTAAGCTGCCAGCGCGCCCTGAGCGTAGGTGTCGTCGTTTGCGACTATTTAGTCGTGATGTTGGATTTACGAGATACATCACGCTCTCGGCATGCACCTAGGAGGTTGTCACCGGCGTCGAAGCCATGTCGCCCCCGTAGCAGACCCATCTTATCAGCATGGGTACGCCTATGACACCTGTTGGGTGGGTTGGTTCCACTGATTCCCCGTTTTTTGCCGATTTCGAGGAGCCACCCGCGGCGGTGTCGATGCTGTGACACCTCAAGCCTTGGTGTGTTCCCGCATGATGCGACCTTTCTGCCGCTGCCAGTCGCGGTCCTTCTCGGTGGCGCGCTTGTCGTGCAGCTTCTTGCCCGTCACCAACGCCAGCTCGCATTTTACCTTGTTGCCCTTCCAGTAGAGCTTGAGCGGCACGCAGGTGTGCCCCTTCTCCTGCGAGCGGGAGAAAATCCTGGCGATCTCCTTGCGATGCAGCAGCAGCTTGCGCGTACGGGAAGGATCGGCGATCTCGTGGGTGCTGGCGGTGTTGAGCGGCGTTATATGGCTACCCAACAGCCAGGCCTCGCCATCCTTCACCAGAATGTAGGTGTCGGTGAGCTGGGCCTTGCCGGCGCGCAGGCTCTTCACCTCCCAGCCGGCCAGCACCAGTCCGGCCTCGAAGGACTCGTCGATATGATACTCGAAGCGAGCCTTCTTGTTCTGGGCGATGACGCTGCTGCCGGGGCCCTTTCCCTTGCCTTTCTTGTTGGCCATGGAACCTCATGTCATGTTCTGCCGATTGGCAACGCTCCCTTCGATATGGGGGGAAGCGTGATACCATTCAAGGCGTGAAATAACCGCTCATGATACGCCCTGGGCACTGTGAAGTCAGCGGAGAGCTCAATGCCAATGGTCAATCGGTCCGCCTTGGTGCGGCATACCCCTCGGGAGATGTTCGAACTGGTCAACGACTTCGAGCGCTATCCGGAGTTCCTGCCGGGCTGTCGCCGGGCCAGGCTGCTCGAGCGTGACGACTCGCACCTGATCGGCGAGATGACCCTGGGTCGGGCGGGGATCGAGCAGAGCTTCACTACCCGCAATGACCTGATCGAGCCCGAGCGTATCGAGATGTCGCTGGTCAGCGGTCCTTTCAAGCGGCTGCGAGGTCGCTGGCTATTCCTGCCGATGGGGGAGGACGCCTGCAAGGTCTGTCTGGAGATGGAGTTCGAGTTCGCCAATCGCCTGCTGGGGATGGCCTTCGGCAAACTGTTTCAGCAGGTGGCCGGCCAACTTGTCGATGCCTTTACCCAGCGTGCCGACGAAATCTATGGCCGCTGACGGAACGATCCGAGTGGAAGTGGCCTTCGCGCTTCCCGACAGGCAACGCATCGTGACGCTCGAGGTGCGCGAAGGCGCCACGGCGAGCGAGGCCGTGGCCCTGGCCGGGATGGAGCGCCACTTCCCCGAGCTGCCGGCGAGTATCTTCAGCGAGGCAGAGCTGGGCGTCTTCGGTCGACGACTGCGCGAGCCCGCCCGCCACCGGCTCCGCGATGGGGATCGAGTCGAGATCTACCGCTCATTGCAGATCGACCCCAAGGCGGCGCGCCTGCAGCGCGCCGGGCGAAACCCGCGCTAGAGGTTCAGCGGCTCATCCGTGGCCGGCTCGCCGCCACGCGGCAGCGTGCCGCCGGCATCCGGGGCGGATTCGGGGGCCGCTTCCGGTTGGCTGCCGGGCAGTACGCCGATCGGGCTGGCGCCTTCCGAAGCGGGGCCCATGCCTTCTTCCGGCGTGAGATCGAGATCCTCGGAAAGGTCGCCCTGCTGGGCGATATCGACCAGGCGGTCGCCGGCGAAGGTCAGAGTCACGCGGCGCTGTTTCACCCCGCCATAGGCCTCGTCGAGCCGGAACACATAGTCCCACTGGTTGGCGTCGAAAGGGGCCTCCAGCAGTGGACGGCCCATCACGTCGGCAACCTGGGCGCGACTCATGCCGGGCTGGAGCTGTTGGACCATGTCCGCGGTGATGAGGTTGCCCTGGGGCAGGTCACGCTTGTAGACGCAGCCGCTGAGCACAGTCAGAGCAACGAGGAGGGGGACGGTTTTGATCAGCTTTTGCATTTGTGTCCGTTCTTCACTATCGTGGATTCGGTCGATCATACCCGACCCTACCTGATACTGCGAAGAGCTAACATGGCCGACCAGAACCATGAATTGCGCAAGGCGGGCCTCAAGGTCACCTTGCCCCGTGTGAAAATCCTGCAGATTCTCGAGAATGCCACGGGACAGCACCACCTGAGCGCAGAGGACGTCTACAAGACGCTGCTCGAGGCCGGTGAGGACGTCGGCCTGGCCACCGTCTATCGCGTACTGACCCAGTTCGAGTCTGCCGGTCTGGTGATTCGTCACAACTTCGATGGCGGCCATGCCGTGTTCGAGATCTCCCAGGAGGAGCACCACGACCACATGGTGTGCCTCGATAGCGGCGAGATCATCGAATTCTTCGACGAGACCATCGAGCGTCGCCAGCGAGAGATTGCCGAGGAGCACGGCTTCGAGCTCGTCGATCATGCCTTGGTGCTCTACGTGCGCCCGCGAGGCTCGAATACCACACGCCAGGAAGGCTCGCCGCGCAAGTAGGCTCCTTGCCGTTGCCGATACGAAGCGGCCCCGATCCATGATCGGGGCCGCTTTCGTCTGGGTGGGCTCATTGCCGTCGTGTCTGGCCGGTCTGGCGCGTAGGCCTAATGCGAGGCGCCCTGCTGGCTGGCATCAAGCATCTCGCGGGCATGGGCCAGGGTGCGATCGGAGAGGCTGACGCCGCCGAGCATGCGGGCCAGTTCACTGACCCGGCCGGCCTCGTCGAGCAGCGCCATGCGGGTCTGGGTGGTATTGCGCTTGGCCTGCTTCTCGATATGCAGATGGTGATGCGCTTGGGCCGCCACCTGGGGCAGGTGGGTCACGGTCATCACCTGGCCGTTCTCGCCCAGTCGGCGCAGCAGCTGACCGACGATTTCGGCGGTGGCGCCGGAGATGCCCACATCCACTTCGTCGAACACCAGGCTGGGGATGGTCGAGTGGCGCGCGGCGACCACCTGGATCGCCAGGCTGATGCGCGACAGTTCCCCGCCCGAGGCGACCTTGGTCAGCGGGCGCGGCGGCTGGCCGGGGTTGGCGCTGATCAGGAAGCGCACTGCTTCCATGCCGTCCGGCTGTGGGGTTTGACGTGTCTCCACATCCACTTCGAAGCGGGCCTTCCCCATGGCCAGGAAGGCGAGCTGCTCCTGAACGGCCTTGCCGAAGCGGCTCGCCGCCTGGCGGCGAGCCTCGCCGATCGCACGCGCCTGTTCGCGCCAGGCGTCGCGCAGGGCTTCGACCTCGGCGCGTAGCGCTTCGAGGTCATGCTCGCCGCCCTCGAGGCTATCCAGTTCGGATTGCAGCCGCTGATGAAGTGCGGTCAGCTCCTCGGGCATCACGTGATGCTTGCGCGCGATGCGGTGGACCTCGCCCAGACGCGACTCAACCCAGGCCAGCCGCTCCGGGTCCAGCTCGGTGGCGTCGGCGAAACGGTGCAATTCGCGGGCGGCCTCCTCGATCTGGATGCGGGCGTCACCAAGCATGGCGAGTACCTCGGCCAGACTGCCGCGATCGCTGCCGGGCAGCGGGTCGAGGCGATGCATCGCCTGGTTAAGCAGCGCCAGGGCGCCGCCCTCGTCGCTATCGCAGCATTCGGCAGCGAACTGCGCCTCGCGCAGCGTCTCTTCGGCGTGGGCGAGCTGCTCCTGTTCGTGCTCCAGCGTGGCGAGCTCCTCCTCGCCCAGCGCCAGCGCGTCGAGCTCCTCGACCTGATAGCGCAGTAGTTGACGGCGCGCCTGCACCTCGTCGCCGGTCTCGGTCAGGCGCTTGAGGCGCCGTCTCGCCGATTGCCACTGGCGGTAGGTGTCGGCGAGCTCGGTCACCGCCGTGCGCTGGCCGGCGAAGTCGTCGAGCAGGCGCAGGTGGGTCTCCTCACGTAGCAGCGCCTGATGCGCGTGCTGACCGTGGATCTCGACCAAATGCTCGCCCAGTGCCTTGAGATCGGCAACGGTGGCCGGCTGGCCATTGATCCATGCCTTGGAGCGCCCGTTGGTCGTCACCACGCGGCGCAGCAGACAGTCGTCGACGGGCAGTTCGCGCTCCGCGAGCCACTGGCGAGCGGCGGGAAGCGTCGCAATATCGAAGCGCGCCGAGAGATCGGCGCGCTCGCAGCCGTGACGCACGCTGCCGGCGTCGGCGCGCTCGCCCAGGCACAACCCCAGGGCGCCGAGCAGGATCGACTTCCCGGCGCCGGTCTCGCCGGTAATGGCGGTCATACCGCCGGCAAGCTCCAGGTCGAGACTATCGACGATGGCGTAATCGCGAATGGCAAGCTGAGTCAGCATGAGACCTCCCGGCAACCGGCGCACAAAGCTGGATATTCATACACGTTGTTGAGTTTTTATACAGTAGTCGAGGTGGGTTCTCAACGCACGCATTTTACGTCGGTTCCTCGACTCTCTTGAGATTACGGTCAGGGCCCCCATATAGGCGGCAGACTCGAGGCTTTCGCCCAATCGAAACCGTTGCGGCCGCATGGCCGAACCACGCTTCAGGAGATGCGCATGGCTAAAGAACCCCAGACCCCGCTTGACGACGAGCTGGAACGGCGCGAGGAAGAAGCCCAGCCGGAGCCGGTGGAAGGCGAACTGGACGACGCGGTTGGCGTCGGGGATGACGAGGCCGTCGCGTCCGAGGAGCCGACGACGGTGAGCGATAACCCCGAAGCCGACATGCTGGCGGCCCAGGTCGAGGAGCTGGAGCAGAGCCTGGCCGAGGCCAAGGATCAGGCGCTGCGCGCCGCCGCCGAGGCGCAGAACGTGCGCCGTCGCGCCGAGCAGGAGGCCGAGAAGGCACGCAAGTTCGCCCTGGAGCGCTTCGTCAAGGAGCTGCTGCCGGTGGTGGACAGCCTGGAGAAGGCGCTCGAGGCCATGGGCGAGGACGCCACCGAGGCCCATCGCGAGGGTGTCGCCATGACGCTGAAGATGCAGCAGGACGTGCTGGCCAAGTTCGGCGTGGAGACGCTCGACCCGACCGCCGAGCCGTTCGACCCGCAGTTCCACGAGGCCATGGCCATGGTGCCCAACCCCGAGCTCGAGCCCAACAGCGTGATGGAAGTGGTGCAGAAGGGCTACACGCTTAACGGACGCCTGGTGCGCCCGGCCATGGTCGTGGTCAGTCAGGCGGCTGGCTGAGGCCGATCGGATGAAAACGGGGGCGGGGCTTGAAAAGCTCGTTTGTGCCCCCCAGATAGACGTCAACCGCGGCAGATGCCGCTGAGATGGATTCAAGGCAAACGAATTTCGAGGATTTCCTATGGGACGCATCATCGGTATTGACCTGGGGACCACCAACTCCTGTGTGGCCGTGCTCGACGGCGACAGCGCCAAGGTGATCGAGAACGCCGAAGGCGCCCGCACCACGCCCTCTATCATCGCCTACACCGATGATGGCGAGACCTTGGTGGGGCAGGCGGCCAAGCGCCAGGCGGTCACCAACCCGCAGAACACCCTGTACGCCATCAAGCGTCTGATCGGTCGTCGCTTCAAGGACGATGTCGTGCAGAAGGACATCAAGATGGTGCCCTACGGCATCGTCGAGGCCGACAACGGCGACGCCTGGGTCGAGGTGAAGGGCAAGAAGCTGGCGCCGCCGCAGGTCAGCGCCGAAGTATTGAAGAAGATGAAGAAGACCGCCGAGGACTACCTGGGCGAGACCGTCACCGAGGCGGTTATCACCGTGCCGGCCTACTTCAACGACTCCCAGCGCCAGGCGACCAAGGACGCCGGACGCATCGCCGGCCTCGAGGTCAAGCGCATCATCAATGAGCCCACCGCGGCGGCGCTGGCCTACGGCATGGACAAGGCGCGCGGCGACAAGACCATCGCCGTGTACGACCTGGGCGGCGGTACCTTCGATATCTCGATCATCGAAGTGGCCGACGTCGACGGCGAGACCCAGTTCGAGGTGCTGGCCACCAACGGCGACACCTTCCTGGGCGGCGAAGACTTCGACATGAAGCTGATCAACTATCTGGTCGATCAGTTCAAGGCCGACAGCGGCATCGACCTCTCCGGCGACAACCTGGCCATGCAGCGCCTCAAGGAAGCCGCCGAGAAGGCCAAGATCGAGTTATCCAGCGCCCAGCAGACCGACGTCAATCTGCCTTACATCACCGCCGACAACACCGGTCCGAAGCACCTCAACGTGAAGGTGACCCGGGCCAAGCTGGAGTCGCTGGTCGAGGAACTGGTCGAGCGCTCCATGGGGCCGTGCAAGACCGCGCTGGCCGACGCCGGACTGTCCGCCTCCGAGATCGACGACGTGATCCTGGTTGGCGGTCAAACCCGCATGCCGCTGGTGCAGAAGAAGGTCGCCGACTTCTTCGGCAAGGAAGCGCGCAAGGACGTCAACCCGGACGAGGCCGTGGCCGTGGGCGCGGCGATCCAGGGCGGCGTGTTGGGCGGTGACGTCAAGGACGTGCTGCTGCTCGACGTCACCCCGCTGACGCTGGGCATCGAGACCTTGGGTGGCGTGATGACGCCGCTGATCGAGAAGAACACCACCATCCCGACCAAGAAGACCCAGACCTTCTCGACCGCGGATGACAACCAGACGGCCGTGACCATTCACGTGCTTCAGGGTGAGCGCAAGCAGGCGTCGCAAAACAAGTCGCTGGGCCGCTTCGACCTGGCCGACATTCCGCCGGCGCCGCGCGGCGTGCCGCAGATCGAGGTGGCCTTCGACCTCGACGCCAACGGCATCCTCAACGTGTCCGCCAAGGACAAGGCCACCGGCAAGGAACAGTCGATCGTCATCAAGGCCTCCAGCGGTCTCTCCGAGGAAGAGATCGAGCAGATGGTTCGCGACGCCGAGGCGCATGCCGACGAGGACAAGAAGTTCGAGGAGCTGGTGGCCCTGCGCAACCAGGCCGACGGCATGGTTCACGCTGCCCGCAAGACCGTGCAAGAGGCTGGCGAGCATGCCACCGACGAGGAGAGGCAGGCCATCGAGACGGCCGCCTCCGAGCTGGAGGAAGCGCTCAAGGGTGACGACAAGGACGACATCCAGGCCAAGCTGGACAAGCTGACCGAGGCCTCCGGCAACCTGGCGCAGAAGATGTACGCCGCTCAGGCCGAGGCGGCTCAGCAGGCAGGCGGTGAGCAGGCCGATGCCGGTGGCAAGCCGGAAGAGGACGTGGTCGACGCTGAATACGAAGAAGTCAACGACGACCAGAAGAAGCAGTAATCGCCAAGGCGATGCCACGGACAACGGTAGCGCGGGGGGACGACTCCCGCGTTGCCGTTTCCGCGGATCGGGCAGAACTGCCTAGACCAGGAGGCGCATGGACCCATGTCCAAACGCGATTATTATGAGGTGCTCGGCGTAGAGCGCGGGGCCGACACGAAAGACATCAAGAAGGCCTACCGACGGCTGGCGCAAAAATACCACCCGGATCGTAACCCGGACGACGACACCGCGGCCGAACGCTTCCGCGAGGTGTCCGAGGCCTACGAGATTCTGAGCGACAGCGAGAAGCGCGCCGCCTACGATCAGTTCGGCCATGCCGGCGTCGACGGTCAGGCCGGCGGATTTGGCGGCGGCGGTTTCGGCGGAGCCGGGGCTGGCGGCTTCAGCGACATCTTCGGCGATGTGTTCGGCGATATCTTCGGCGGTGGCGGCGGCCGGCGCAGCCCCCATGCGCCGCAGCGCGGCAGCGACCTGCGCTACAACCTGGAGCTCGACCTCGAGAGCGCAGTGGCCGGCACCACCGTCGACATTCGCGTGCCGCGGCATATCGAATGCGATCGCTGCGACGGGCAGGGCGCCGAGCCGGGTTCCACCAAGGAGACCTGCCCCACGTGTAACGGGCACGGTCAGGTGCGCATGCAGCAGGGCTTCTTCGCCGTGCAGCAGACCTGTCCGACCTGTCACGGCAGCGGCGTGCATATCAAGGTACCGTGCCACAAGTGCCATGGCGAGGGCCGGGTACGCGAGACTCGCACCCTGTCGGTGAAGATTCCCGCCGGGGTGGATACCGGCGATCGCATCCGCCTCAACGGCGAGGGCGAGTCCGGCATCAACGGTGGCCCGCCCGGCGATCTCTACGTCCAGGTGGCGATCAAGCCACACCACATTTTCCAGCGCGACGGCAAGCACCTGCAGTGCGAGGTGCCGATCAACTTCGTTGACGCCGCGCTCGGCGGCGAGCTCGAGGTGCCCACGCTGGACGGACGGGTCAAGCTCAAGATTCCGCCCGAGACTCAGACCGGCAAGCTCTTCCGACTGCGTGGCAAGGGCGTCAAGCCGGTGCGCGGCGGTCCTCCCGGCGACCTGCTGTGCAAGGTGGTGGTGGAAACCCCGGTCAACCTCAACGAGGAGCAGAAGGAGCTCCTGCGCCTGCTGCAGGAGAGCCTCGACGGCAGCAACAGCCGCAGCCACTCGCCGAAGAAGACCAGTTTCTTCGACGGCGTGAAGAAGTTCTTCGAGGACATGAAGCCGTAAGGCCCGGCCTCGCCATCGCAAGCCCCCGATGCCCTGGGCATCGGGGGCTTTTCATTGCCGGCCCTTTCATCGTGGTGCACCGGGTCGAACATGCCGTTCTGCGCAGCGCGCGTTTCAGGGCTGGCGCCGATCCCGCTGCGCGTCTTAGGCTGGTAATTCCGATACGAATGGAGATCGTGTTATGCCGATGTCGCGTGCCGAAGTCGTCACCGAATCCGGGGCGAGGCTGATGAACCGGCTGTGCAAGCACTGGGCCCACAAGCTGGAGGTGGAGCAGGGCGAGGAGGAGAGCCGCGTGGTGTTCGAGGACGGCTCCTGCGTGATGCGCGTTGAGCCGGGCAAGCTGGTGGTGGCCATCGAGGCGCTGGACGAAGAGACGCTCGATCGCTTGGAGGGAGTGGTGGATTCCCACCTGCAGCGCATGGCGGGTGACGAGGAGCTGGCTATCGTCTGGGAAAATTGAGCGCGCCGATATCACCCCGCCTCGCCCATCTCGGCATGCTGCTGTGGGCGCTGCTGGTGGGGCTGTCGTTCCCCGCCGTGGAGCTGATGGGCAAGCTGCCACCGCTGTCGCTCACCGCCCTGCGCTTCGCCATCGCCTGCGCCGGGTTGTGGTGGCTGGCGCGGCGCTCGGCGGATTTCCTGCCGCCCTGGCGGGTGCTGCCGCTCTATGCACTGATGGGACTGTGCCTGGCCGGGTTCTTCGGCGCCATGTTCTGGGCCGCACACCACGCCACTGCGCTTTCCATGGCCACGCTCTATGTCACCGTGCCGCTGCTGGCCTACCTGCTGGGGCTCGGGTTTCGCGTCGAGCGGTTGAACTGGCAGCTGCCGGCGATCCTGGCGCTGGGCGCCTGCGGGGCACTGGCGCTCGCCTTCGCCGAGGCTCTCAGCCACGGTGAAGGCCTGCAACTGGGCATCGGTGAGACGGTATTCTTCCTCGGCTGCGTGTCGTCGGCACTCTATCCGGTACTCAGCAAGTGGGGCCTGGCCCGCGGCTGGCTGCCCGAGTCGGCCGCGGTGCGTACCTTCTGGAGCCTGGGGCTGGGCGGGCTCGCCATCGGCCTGCTGGGGCTCGCCATCGAGCCTGCTGCCCGTCTCGCCAGCATGCGCTGGCAGGACCTTGCCCTGGTGGTCTATCTCGGCCTCTTTTCCAGTGCACTCACCTTTTGGCTGATGCAGCGTGCCACCTCCGTGCTCACCCCCGGCGCCGTTACCGCCTACGGCTACATGGTGCCGTTCGTCTCCATGCTGCTGTTGTTCGTCACCGTGCCCGAGCAGATCGGCTGGCAGTGGCTGCCGGGCAGCGTGCTGGTGCTCGTCGCCATCGGTCTGTTGCTGCGCCAGAATGGTCGGCACGAAACTGGCTAGTCGCTATCTTCCTCGTCTTCGTCCCAGGGGGCGGGCTCGCTGCCGGGAGTGGCGGCCAAGCGCGGGAAATGCCGGCGAATCTCGGCGTAGAGTTCGCGCACGTCATCCACGTGGCGGCGTGAGAAGTGGAACGGCACCAGTTGGCCGACCTCGGCCGCGGCGGCGATCTCGCCACAGGCGCGGGCCGTCAGATGGCCGGTGCGTCGGGCCTGCTCGGCCTGGTCCTCGCGAAACGAGGCTTCGCAGAACAGCGCCTCGGCGCCGCGGGCGAGCGTGAGCAGGCGCTCGCGATTCGCGGGGGTATCGCCGAAGTCGGTGGCGTAGACCAGGCGTTTACCGGGCTGCGACAGCAGCAGGCGCTCCGCCAGCTCGGCGACTGCCCGCCGGCTGCCGTCGGGCAGGTCGATGAGCGCCTCGTCCATGCCGGCCAGCACACGCTGCTTGAGCTCGCCGAGCCACGGGCCGGGTTTCCAGCCGTGCGCTTCCAGCCGCTCCTTGCGCACCTTGACCTGAACGTCCGACTCGTAGGCGAAAGCCAGCACCGGCGTGCCGTGATCCAACGTGACGGCGCGCACGCGAAAACTGGGCTCTAGGTGCAGCACGCCGTCATCCACCTCTCGTGGGGACAGCGCCTTCATCGGCTGGCCGGCGACGAGGCGGTAGGGCGCCAGGCGTTCACCGTGCAGCTCAAAGACCTCGAAGCGGGGCGCCTTCTCCTCGACGCGGTCCCACAGAATGCCGCGCATCAAGCCGTCCAGGTGGCCGGCGAGCCCGGGCGGGCCGTAGACCCGGCACGGCGTGTAGTCGCCGATGCGCGAGCGCAACAGCCACAGGAAGCCGCCGATATGGTCGAAGTGGGCATGGCTGATGAAAACGTCGCTGACCTGGTGGGCCAGTCGCGCCGGCAGCCGGCCGGGGTCGCCCAGGTCGAACAGCAGGCTGCGCTTGCGATGACGCAAGCGAAGATGCAGAAGCGGGTCACCGAACACGCCGTTGACCAGTGTGGCGCGCAGGCCGTCGAGGCGCAGCGTGGGGCGTGGGCCGTCCTGCGACTCCTGGGGTAGGCTGAGCGACGGCTCTTCGTCCGGTGCCGTGGCGTGTGGAGTGTGCAAGGGGCGGGCCGTGCCGAGCTGCCCTTCGCGATGGCGAACGGCGTCGCGAACCACCAGGGCGCGGGGAGTCGCTACCGGCACGGGAGCCCGCAGCCGCAGCCGCTCGTCTTCCAGGGCGAGCACCTCGCCCATGGCCAGGGTGCGACCATCGACATCGAGCAGGCCGACTTGACGTCCCTGCCAGGCGGCCACGGCATCCCGCGGTGGCGGTGTGCCGAGGATGGCCAGGCCGGCGAGATCGAGCTCATGGGTCGTGGCGTCGCTGAGGTAGGCGTCCCAGGCTTCGGTGCGCCAGAGAGTGCGCCGCTGCTTGCCTGGATGACGTGCTTCCGGCGCGGCCGGCAGGCTCAGTGTCTCCAAACCCAGCGAGACCCTTTCCTGAGAGTAGGGGTCGGGTTCGCCTTCGGGCGACTGGCGTACGACGGCACCGACGTTGCCGGCGCTGGCAAGTGCCGGCAGCAGCTCGGCGCCGCCGATGCCGCGTTCCACGCCTGGGGCGTCGACGAGCAGCGGCCCGGCCTCGACCCGTTCGGCAAGACGACGCACCGCTTCCCCCAGCGGCAGGCGGAAGCGCGAGCCGTCCAGCGTGGCTAGTGCCTCGATGGCCTCGAGTCGCCATTCGCCGCCCTCCCCCCGCATCGGGTCCCAGCGGCCCAGGCACACGGCGCCGGGCGGGCCGAAGCCGGGCAGGCCGGGGTCAGCGGCCAGGCAGCGACAGGCGTCGCCGAGCTCGGCCAGCCGGGCCGCCACGCGGCGGGCGAGCGTGGTCTTGCCGCTGCCGGGCGGGCCGGTCAGCAGCACGCGCGGATGGCGGCGCAGCAGTTCGAGCAGGACGGTGTCGTCGGGAGAGTGCGGGGGCATCGGGATCGGCATGGCGCTCCTTGCTCTGCGTGTCCTAGCCACAGTGTGGGCGATAGCCTCTGACTTGCCCAAGCGAGCGGCCTGGGCGGACGCGGCTCTGGTATACTGCTCCTCGTTCCCGAGCCTTCATTTTTCGTAGGAGTCCGCATGACCCGTATTGCCATCGTCGGTGTCGCCGGCCGCATGGGCCGCATCCTGGTCAACGCCGTGCAGCAGGAGGCCGGAGCCACCCTGGCCGGCGGTATCGTCGAGCCGGGCAGTTCGCTTGCCGGTGCCGATATCGGTGAACTGGCGGGACTGGGCAAGCTGGACGTGACCGCGGTGGACTCTCTCGAGGCCATTGTCGACGACTTCGACGTGCTGATCGACTTCACCGCCCCCCGGGTGACGCTGGCCAACCTGGCTTTCTGCGCCGCCAACGGCAAGCGCATGGTGATCGGCACCACCGGCCTCTCTGACGATGAGCTGGCCGAACTCGACGGCTATCGCGACAAGCTGCCGATGGTATTCGCCCCCAACATGAGCGTGGGCGTAAACCTGACCCTGAAGCTGCTCGAGACCGCCGCCCGGGCACTGGGCGATGAGGGGTACGACATCGAGGTGATCGAGGCTCACCATCGCCATAAGGTCGATTCGCCCTCCGGCACCGCGCTGAAGATGGGCGAGGTGGTGGCCGAGGCGCTGGGGCGCACGCTCAAGGAGCACGGCGTGTTCGAGCGCGTCGGCCAGTGCGGCCCGCGTATGGACAAGGAGATCGGCTTCGCCACGGTGCGCGCCGGCGATATCGTCGGCGAGCACACGGTAATGTTTGCCACCGAGGGCGAGCGCATCGAGATCACCCACAAGGCGAGTAGCCGCATGACCTTCGCCAAGGGGGCGGTGCGTGCGGCGCGCTGGGTGGCCGAGCAGGGCAATGGACGCTACGGCATGCAGGATGTGCTCGGCCTGGACTAAAGGGGTGGTCGAAGCGAGGAGAATCCTGTAATATCCCCAAAATTTTGGCCGGGCGCCTGAAAACAGCAGACCCACTGCGCGCTTGTTGCGTGGCCAGGCCCCGAGCAATACCGACAACAAGCGGGATGAAACCGGTTTTTCCTATCGGCTTCGTCCCGCTTTTTTACGAGCCGAATCTGTCGTTGCGGCATCGGCCGCAGAGTCCGCACCCCTCGGGCTCGCATCAGCATGGGAGGAAGTTACGTTGAACAGACCCGCGATCCTGGCCCTGGAAGACGGCAGCGTGTTTCACGGCACGGCCATCGGCGCCGATGGGCAAACCAGCGGTGAGGTGGTGTTCAATACGGCCATGACCGGCTATCAGGAGATCCTGACCGACCTCTCCTATACCCGACAGATCGTGACCCTGACCTACCCGCACATCGGCAATACCGGGGTCAACGCCGAGGACGTCGAGTCCGACGGCATCGCCGCTGCTGGCCTGGTGATCCGCGACCTGCCGCTCGTCGCCAGCAACTTCCGCTCCGAGCAGTCGCTTTCGGATTACCTGAAGAGTCGAAACGTGCTCGGCATCGCCGATATCGACACCCGCCGCCTGACCCGCATCCTGCGCGACAAGGGAGCCCAGAACGGGGCGATCCTCGCCGGCGCCGAGGCCGAAGGCGACGGTGCCGTCGAGCGGGCGTTGGTCGCGGCGCGCGACTTCCCCGGCCTCAAGGGCATGGACCTGGCCAAGGAGGTCTCGTGCAAGCAGGCCTATGAGTGGCACGAGGCCGAGTGGGCGCTGGGCCAGGGCAATCTCGATGCCACCGGCAGCGAGCGCCCTTTTCACGTGGTGGTCTACGACTACGGCGTTAAGTACAACATCCTGCGCATGCTCGCCTCGCGCGGCTGTCGCCTTACCGTGGTGCCGGCACAGACCCCGGCCGCCGAGGTGCTGGCCAAGCACCCCGACGGCATCCTGCTGGCCAACGGCCCCGGCGACCCCGCGCCCTGCGACTATGCCATCAAGGCGATCCAGGAGCTGCTCGAGACCGACATTCCGGTGTTCGGTATCTGTCTGGGCCACCAGCTGCTGGCGCTGGCCGCCGGCGCCAAGACGGTGAAGATGAATCATGGCCATCACGGTGCCAACCACCCGGTGCAGGACCTCGACAGCGGCCGCGTGATGATCACCAGCCAGAACCACGGCTTCGCCGTCGACGAGTCGAGCCTGCCGAGCAATGTGCGCGCCATTCATCGCTCGCTGTTCGACGGCACGCTGCAGGGCATCGAGCTGACCGACCGTCCGGCTTTCAGCTTCCAGGGACACCCGGAGGCGAGCCCGGGGCCGCGCGACGTGTCGCCGCTGTTCGATCGCTTCGTCGAAATGATGAAGGCCCGCCGCTAGGCCGAGCCCCGAAACGTCACCACTCGTCACCTTATTTAGCGGGGAGCACCATGCCCAAGCGTACCGACATCAACAGTATCCTGATCATTGGCGCCGGCCCCATCGTCATCGGCCAGGCGTGCGAATTCGACTACTCCGGCGCCCAGGCCTGCAAGGCGCTGCGCGAAGAGGGCTTCCGGGTCATCCTGGTCAACTCCAATCCGGCCACCATCATGACCGACCCGGCGATGGCCGATGCCACCTACATCGAGCCGATTACCTGGCAGGCGGTGGAGAAGATCATCGAGGCCGAGCGCCCCGATGCCATCCTGCCCACCATGGGCGGCCAGACCGCGCTCAACTGCGCGCTCAACCTCGACAAGCACGGCGTGCTCGAGAAGTACGGCGTGGAGATGATCGGTGCCAACGCCGACGCCATCAACAAGGCCGAGGATCGCGACCTCTTCGACCAGGCCATGAAGCGCATCGGCCTGGAATGCCCCAAGGCCGAGGTGGCGCACAGCATGGAAGAGGCCTGGCGCATCCAGGAGTCGCTGGGCTTCCCGGTAATCATTCGTCCTTCCTACACCATGGGCGGCTCCGGCGGCGGCGTGGCGTACAACAAGGAAGAGTTCGAGGAAATCTGTACCCGCGGCTTCGAGCTCTCGAACAACCATGAGCTGCTGATCGACGAGTCGCTGCTGGGTTGGAAGGAATACGAGATGGAAGTCGTTCGCGACAAGAACGACAACTGCATCATCGTCTGTGCGATCGAGAACTTCGACCCGATGGGCGTGCACACTGGCGACTCCATCACCGTGGCCCCGGCGCAGACGCTGACCGACAAGGAATACCAGATCATGCGCGATGCATCGCTTGCGGTGCTGCGCGAGATCGGCGTCGAGACCGGCGGTTCAAACGTGCAGTTCGGCGTCGACCCGGATACCGGGCGCATGGTCGTGATCGAGATGAACCCGCGGGTGTCGCGCTCCTCGGCGCTGGCCTCCAAGGCCACCGGTTTCCCGATCGCCAAGATCGCCGCCAAGCTGGCGGTGGGTTATACCCTGGACGAGCTCTCCAACGACATCACCGGCGGGCGCACCCCGGCGTCGTTCGAGCCGTCGATCGACTACGTGGTCACCAAGATCCCGCGCTTCACCTTCGAGAAGTTCCCCCAGGCCAACGACCGCTTGACTACCCAGATGAAGTCGGTGGGCGAGGTGATGGCCATCGGTCGCACTTTCCAGGAGTCGCTGCAGAAGGCGCTGCGTGGGCTCGAAACCGGCAACGACGGCCTCGACCCCAAGGTCGCCGAGTTCAGCGACGACGCCATGGCCCATATCAAGGGCGAGCTGCAGGCCGCCGGGGCCGACCGCATCTTCTTCATCGCCGATGCCATGCGCGCCGGCATGAGCGTCGATGACATCTTCTTCCTGACCAGGATCGATCCCTGGTTCCTGGTCCAGCTCGAGGATCTGGTACGCATCGAGCAGGACGTGGCCAAGCGCTCGCTCTCCGAGCTCTCGCCGCGCGAGCTGTTCGGTCTCAAGCGCAAGGGCTTTTCCGATGCACGCCTGGCCAAGCTGCTCGGCGTCTCCGAGAAAGAGTTTCGTCGCACGCGACAAAAGGCTGGCATTCGCCCGGTCTACAAGCGCGTCGACACCTGCGCCGCCGAGTTCGCCTCGGACACCGCTTACATGTACTCCACCTATGAGGAGGAGTGCGAGGCCGAAGTCTCCGAGCGTAAGAAGATTATGGTGTTGGGCGGTGGGCCCAACCGCATCGGCCAGGGCATCGAGTTCGACTATTGCTGCGTCCACGCCGCCTTCGCCATGCGTGACGACGGCTATGAGACCATTATGGTCAACTGCAACCCGGAAACCGTCTCTACCGACTACGACACCTCCGACCGCCTCTATTTCGAGCCGGTCACTCTGGAGGACGTGCTGGAAATCGCGGACAAGGAGCAGCCGGTCGGCGTGATCGTGCAGTTCGGCGGGCAGACCCCGCTCAAGCTCGCCCGTGAGCTCGAGGCTGCCGGCGTGCCGATCATCGGCACCACGCCGGACGCCATCGACCGCGCCGAGGACCGCGAGCGCTTCCAGCAGATGATCGACAAGCTGGGCCTCAAGCAGCCGCCCAACGCCACCGCGCGCAGCTTCGACGAGGCCTTCGTCAAGGCCGAGGCGATCGGCTATCCGCTGGTGGTCCGCCCGAGCTACGTGCTCGGCGGTCGTGCCATGGAGATCGTATATTCCGCCGACGAGCTGGAGAACTACATGACTCACGCGGTCAAGGTCTCCAACGACTCGCCGGTACTGCTCGATCATTTCCTCAATGCCGCCATCGAGATAGACATCGACGCCGTCTCCGACGGCCACGAGGTGGTGATCGGCGGCATCATGCAGCATATCGAACAGGCCGGCGTACACTCCGGCGACTCCGCCTGCGCGCTGCCGCCCTACTCGCTGCCCGCTGAGGTGCAGGACGAGATGCGCGACCAGGTCAAGCGCATGGCCGTCGAGCTCGGCGTTGTGGGTCTGATGAACGTGCAGCTTGCCTGGCAGGACGGCGAGATCTACGTCATCGAGGTCAATCCGCGCGCCTCTCGCACCGCGCCCTTCGTCTCCAAGTGCATCGGCACCTCGCTGGCCCAGATCGCCGCCCGCTGCATGGCCGGCAAGACCCTGGCCGAGCAGGGCTTCACCCGCGAGATCGTGCCGCACTTCTACAGCGTCAAGGAGGCGGTCTTCCCGTTCAACAAGTTCCCCGGCGTCGATCCCATCCTGTCGCCGGAAATGAAGTCCACCGGTGAGGTGATGGGCTCCGGTGACACTTTCGCCGAGGCCTTCTACAAGGCGCAGCTGGGGGCTGGCGAGGCGATTCCCGCGCTGACCGGCGAGCGCAAGGCATTCCTCTCGGTGCGCGAACCGGACAAGGCCGGTGTTATCGAGATAGCGCGTTCTCTGCTAGGATTGGGGTTCACGTTGTGCGCGACCCGCGGCACCGCTGCCGCCCTCACCGCCGCCGGGCTCGAGGTGGAGGTCGTGAACAAGGTTTACGAAGGCCGTCCGCATATCGTCGATCTGCTCAAGAACGACGAGATCGACTACATCGTCAATACCACCGAGGGGCGTCAGGCCATCAACGACTCCTCGGTGATCCGTCGTACCGCGCTTGCCCGAAAGGTGCCCTACGCCACCACCCTGGCCGGGGCCAGCGCCGTTTGCATGGCGCTTGAATACGGCAATGCGATCACGGTACGTCGGCTACAGGAACTGCATGCAGGAGCCACACAATGAACAAGGTCCCGATGACCGTCGCAGGCGAGGCGCGCCTGCGTGAGGAGCTGGAACAGCTCAAGGGTGTCGAGCGTCCTCGGGTGATCGATGCCATCGCCGAGGCTCGCGAGCACGGCGATCTGAAGGAGAACGCCGAATACCATGCGGCGCGCGAGCAGCAGGGCTTCATCGAGGGACGAATCAAGGAGATCGAGAGCAAGCTCTCCAGCGCCCAGGTGATCGACGTGCAGAAGCTGCCGCAGACCGGCAAGGTGATCTTCGGCGTCACCGTCGAGCTGATCAACCTCAACAACGACGAGGAGGTCAGCTACCAGATCGTCGGCGAGGACGAGGCCGACATCAAGGCGGGCAAGATTTCCGTCACCTCGCCCATCGCGCGTGCCCTGATCGGCAAGGAGGAGGGTGACGTGGTGGTGGTCAACACGCCGGGCGGCGAGGTGGAGTACGAGATTTCAGGCGTCCGACATCTCTGACCCAAGCTTGAAGCCTTGAGCTGGAAGCATGAAGAAACAACACCCCGCGACCATGGCCGCGGGGTGTTTGGTATCTGGAGGTGCTACATCATGCTGGCTTCCAGCGCGCGAAGCGCGTCAGTGCCGGCCGTGGTGATTCTCGAAGCGCTTCACGTTGGACAGCTTCGGATTGGCCTGGGGATTCTTGCGGTAGAGCAGCGCCATCTTGCCGATGGTCTGCACGCGCTCGGCGCCGCTCGCCTCCAGCAGTTCATCGAGCATCGCAGCACGGTCGTCGCGCTCCGGCAGGGCCAGCTTCACCTTGATCAGCTCGTGATCCGACAGCGCCCGGTCGAGCTCGGCCAGCACGCCCTCGGAAACGCCGTTCTCCGAGACCGTGACCACGGGGTTCAGGTGGTGGCCGATGCTGCGGAATGCTTTCTTTTGTGCCTGTGACAAGCTCATGGTATCTTGCGTCTTCCCGGTTGCGCGTAACCTGTCATGGTACGGTGAAATGCGCGTCGGCGAAAGCATGACAGTCCCATGTCGGGTTCTGTTCAGCTTCGCGTCACACCGACCCAGGCCGACTGGCCTGCTCGTGGTCCGAAATATCAATCAAGGTGATCGTGTGGCTCGATCCTCTTCCTCGTCTCGCGGCGGCGGGCCTGAAGCCTCGCGTCAGCAGCGCGGCAAGCGCACCGTCAGCAAGACCTCGGCCTCCTGGCTCAAGGAGCACTTCGACGACCGTTTCGTGCAGCAGAGCTGGCAGGACGGTTATCGCAGTCGTGCCAGCTACAAGCTGCTCGCGCTCGACGAGAAGGATCGCCTGCTCAAACCGGGCATGACAGTGATCGACCTGGGCGCGGCACCCGGCGGCTGGAGCCAGGTGGCTGCGGACAAGGTCGGCGACCACGGTATGGTGATCGCCTCCGACATCCTCGAAATGGATGCCCTGGCCGGCGTCGAGTTCATCCAGGGCGACTTCACCGAGGAGGCCGTGCTCGAAGCGATCCTCGCCGTGCTGGGCGATCGCCCAGTCGATCTCGTGATGTCCGATATGGCGCCCAACATGAGCGGCATGAGCGCCATCGACCAGCCGCAAGCCATGTACCTGGTGGAACTGGCGCTGGACCTGGCTCGACAGACGCTGGCGCCGGGCGGCTGCTTCCTGGCCAAGGTATTCCAGGGCGAAGGCTTCGACGCCTATCTCAAGGAGCTGCGTGCCAGTTTCGATCGAGTGGTGACCCGCAAGCCGGAGGCTTCGCGCACCCGTTCGCGGGAAGTCTACCTGCTGGCGGAAGGATTTCATGGCTGAGTCGTCTCTGCACGACTCGGTCTCGTTCGCGGCCGATCCGGCCGGCCGCGACAGCGACCTGTTAGATAGTGACAGACTAATGACGCCATGGCCGGACAGCACCGCCCAACTGTGTCACAGTGTGGGGTATAGGATGGTTGTCTGGCCGGGTGGAACATGCCCTGCCGTCCGTGGTCATAGAGCCAGGCGTTACGGCCGAGAGATGCTTGCAATGAGGGTAGTCCCTTGAACGATATGGCGAAGAACTTGATTCTGTGGTTGGTCATCGCGGCAGTGCTGCTAACGGTGTTCAACAACTTCAGCGTCGATAGCACCCCGCAAACGATGAACTACTCCCAGTTCGTCCAGCAGGTGCAGAATCAGCAGGTCCGCAGCGTGACCATCGACGGCTACACCATCAGCGGTGAGCGCGTTGACGGCTCGCAGTTTCAGACCATCCGACCGGCGGCGGAAGACCCCAAGCTGATGGATGATTTGCTCTCCAACAATGTCACCGTGGTGGGCAAGGAGCCGCAGCAGCAGAGTCTGTGGACCCGCTTGCTGATTGCAAGCTTCCCGATCCTGCTGATACTGGCCATCTTCATGTTCTTCATGCGCCAGATGCAGGGTGGTGGTGCCGGCAAGGGCGGACCGATGAGTTTCGGCAAGTCCAAGGCCAAGTTGCTGTCTCAGGACCAGATCAAGACCACCTTCGCCGACGTCGCCGGCTGCGACGAGGCCAAGGAGGAAGTCGAGGAACTGGTCGACTTTCTGCGCGATCCCTCCAAGTTCCAGCGTTTGGGCGGCACCATCCCGCGCGGCGTGCTGATGGTGGGCCCGCCGGGAACGGGCAAGACGCTGCTGGCGAAATCCATCGCCGGCGAGGCCAAGGTGCCGTTCTTCTCGATCTCTGGCTCCGACTTCGTCGAGATGTTCGTCGGCGTGGGCGCTTCCCGCGTGCGTGACATGTTCGAGCAGGCCAAGAAGCAGGCCCCTTGCATCATCTTCATCGACGAGATAGACGCCGTGGGCCGTTCGCGCGGCGCCGGCATGGGTGGCGGCAACGACGAGCGCGAGCAGACCCTCAACCAGCTGCTGGTGGAGATGGACGGCTTCGAGGCTAACGAGGGCATCATCGTCATTGCGGCCACTAACCGCCCTGACGTACTCGACCCCGCGCTGCTGCGTCCGGGGCGCTTTGACCGTCAGGTGGTAGTGCCTCTGCCCGACATCCGCGGTCGCGAGCATATTCTCAACGTACACCTGCGCAAGGTGCCGCTGGGCGACGACGTCAAGCCGTCGCTGATTGCCCGCGGTACCCCGGGTTTCTCCGGCGCCGATCTGGCCAACCTGGTCAACGAGGCGGCATTGTTCGCCGCTCGTCGCAACAAGCGACTGGTGAGCATGGAAGAGTTGGAGCTGGCCAAGGACAAGATCATGATGGGCGCCGAGCGCCGCTCCATGGTCATGACCGACAAGGAGAAGCTCAACACCGCCTATCACGAGTCGGGGCACGCCATCATCGGTCTGGTGATGCCGGAGCACGACCCGGTCTACAAGGTGACCATCATTCCGCGTGGGCGAGCGCTGGGCGTGACCATGTTCCTGCCCGAGCAGGATCGCTACAGTCTGTCGCGCCAACAGTTGATCAGCCAGATCTGCTCGCTGTTCGGCGGTCGCATCGCTGAGGAGATGACCCTGGGGCCGAATGGCGTCACCACCGGGGCGTCCAACGACATCAAGCGTGCCACCGAGCTGGCCCACAATATGGTCGCCAAGTGGGGTTTGTCCGAGGAAATGGGCCCGATCATGTACGACGAGGACGAGTCCCACCAGTTCCTCGGCGGCCCGGGCCAGGGCGGCGGCAAGCTTAAGTCCGGTGAAACCACCACCCGGCTCGACAAGGAAGTGCGCAAGATCATCGACGAGTGTTACGCCGAGGCGAAGCGCATTCTCGAGGAGAACCGCGACAAGCTCGATGCCATGGCCGAGGCGCTGATGCTATACGAGACCATTGACGCCGACCAGCTACGCGACATCATGGAAGGCCGCAAGCCCCGCCCGCCGAAGGACTGGGAAGACGGCGACTCCGGCAGCGGCTCGCCGATTGTCGGCGAAGCCGAGCCCAAGCGCGACGAGGCGCCGGCAGCCGAGCCGACCGACAGCGGCAACAGCAGTGATGGCGGGGATCAGGGTGACGAGGACGAGGACGAAGATACCCGTCGCCGTCCCTCCGATCCGCTGGGCGGCCCCGCCGGGTCGTGATCCGGCCCTCCACGCAGGCGCCCCTCCGGGGCGCCTTTGCCGTGCGGGCGCCACACTCCCTTTCGTTCCGTCCTGCTCCACGGAATCCATGACATGACCGAAACCGCTTCGCCGACCTGGCTGCCGTGTGGCCGGCATCGCCTCGATCTTTCCTTCCCCCGTGTCATGGGGATCCTCAACGTAACGCCCGACTCCTTTTCCGATGGTGGCTGCCATATCCTTCTCGACGATGCCATGCGCCACGCCGAGCGCATGTTGGCTGAGGGGGCGGCGATCATCGATGTGGGCGGCGAATCGACCCGCCCCGGCGCGCAACCGGTTTCCACCCAGCAGGAGCTCGACCGGGTGGCGCCGGTGGTCGAGCGCCTCATCTGCGAGTTCGACGCGCTGGTCTCGGTGGATACCAGCTGTCCGACGGTTATGCGCGAGACCGCGGCGCTGGGCGCGGGTATGATCAACGACGTGCGTGCCCTGCAGCGTGAGGGAGCCATCGAGGCGGCACTGGGCACGGGGCTGCCGGTATGCCTGATGCACATCCAGGGCGAGCCGCAGGACATGCAGCAGTCGCCTCGCTATGATGCTCCCATCGAGGAGGCAGTGATCGATTTTCTCGAGGCGCGCGTAACGGCCTGTGAGGCGGTGGGGCTGCGCCGCGAGCGCCTGCTGCTCGATCCCGGCTTCGGATTCGGTAAGACGGTCGAGCACAACCTGCGCCTGCTCAATCGCATGGATCGGGTGACTCGCCTGAACCTGCCGCTGCTCGTGGGCATGTCGCGCAAGAGCATGATCGGCAAGGTGCTGGGGCGACCGGTGGAGGAGCGTCTTCCGGGTGGCCTGGCACTGGCATCGCTTGCGGTCGAGCGCGGCGCCAGGATCCTTCGCGTCCATGATGTCGGCCCTGTCCTGGATGCGGTGAACATGACATGGGCCGTGCTAAGGGAAGGCTGCGAGCATGACTAGAAAATACTTCGGTACGGATGGCATTCGCGGAACGGTTGGTGAGTACCCCATCACGCCCGATTTTATGCTCAAGCTGGGCTGGGCCATGGGCCGGGTGCTGGCTCGCGATTCCGGCCGCGCGCGGGTATTGATCGGCAAGGATACGCGTATCTCAGGCTACATGTTCGAGTCTGCCCTAGAAGCTGGACTCTCTGCCGCCGGCGTCGACGTGGCGCTGCTCGGCCCCATGCCCACGCCGGGCATCGCGTACCTGACGCGCACCTTCCGCGCCGATGCCGGCATCGTCATCTCGGCCTCACACAACCCTTTCGCCGACAACGGCATCAAATTCTTTTCCACAGCGGGCACCAAGCTCGCTGATGCGATCGAGGAGCGCATCGAGGCTGTGCTCGACGAGCCGCTGACTACGGTAGCGGCAGGCAAGCTGGGCAAGGCCGTGCGCATCGACGATGCCGCCGGTCGCTACATCGAGTTCTGCAAGTCGACCATCCCCAATCGTGTCAGTCTGCACGGATTGCGCATGGTCCTCGACTGCGCCCACGGGGCTACCTACCACATCGCCCCCAATGTCTTCCGCGAGCTGGGCGCCGAGATCAGTCTGGTCGGTGCCAGCCCCGACGGTCTCAATATCAACCGCGAAGTGGGTTCCACCTCACCGGCCAGCCTGCGCGCCGCAGTGATCCAGCAGGGCGCCGACCTGGGTATCGCCTTCGACGGTGACGGCGACCGGGTGCTGATGGTCGATGCCGACGGCCGCGAGATCGACGGTGACGACATTCTCTACCTGATCGCGCGCGATCGGCATGAGCGCGGGCAGCTCCAGGGGGGCGTCGTAGGTACCTTGATGACCAACTTCGGGCTGGCCATGGCGCTGGAGCGCATGGATATTCCCTTCGAGCGGGTCAAGGTCGGCGACCGCTACGTGGTCGAGCGTCTGCTGGAAAACAACTGGCAGCTCGGCGGCGAGTCATCGGGCCATATCGTCTGCGCCGACGTGCAGAGCACCGGCGATGGGATCGTCTCGGCGCTGCAGGTGCTGGCGATCATGGTCAGCGAGGGCAAGCCGCTGCAGTCGCTGCTCTCGGGGCTGGAGAAAGTGCCTCAGGCGCTGGTCAACGTGCGCCTGACGCCGGGCAGCGACGCCAAGGCGCTGATCGATGCCCCCGCGGTGAAGGATGCCGTGGCCGCGCTGGAGGAGCAGTTGGGCGACGAGGGGCGGGTGCTGCTGCGTCCTTCGGGTACCGAGCCGCTGATACGTGTCATGGTTGAAGGCCGGGCGCACCTCGATGTCGAGGCGTTGGCTCGACAGTTGGCCGACGAGGTGGAAGGGGTGTTGGTCTGACACCGCGAAGGTTGTCTTGACCTGGCGCCTCCTATACCATTTCGCTCCACTTTGAAAGAGGACGCCGCATGCGAACGCCGCTGATCGCCGGGAACTGGAAGATGAACGGCTCGGCCTCTCTGGTCGAGGATTTCGGTCGTGCCTTTACCGAGAAGACGCTCCCGGCGTCGCTGGACGTGGTCATACTGCCGCCCTTTCCCTACCTGGACGCGGCGCGGCGCGCCTTCGACGGCACGCGCCTGCGCCTGGGTGCGCAAACGCTGAACCCGCTGCACTCCGGTGCCCGCACCGGTGAGGTGAGCGGACGCATGCTCAAGGAGTTCGGTGTCGAGTTCGCCCTGGTGGGGCACTCCGAGCGCCGCCAGCTCTACCGTGAGGACGATGCGGCCGTCCACGATCGGCTGCTGGCAGCGCTGAGCGCCGACATTACGCCGATCCTGTGTGTCGGCGAGACGCTGGAGGAGCGCGACGCCGGCAAGACCAAGGAAGTGGTCCTGCGCCAGGTGGGCTACGTGATGGCACGCCTGGAGCCGGAACAGCGCACGCGAATTGTCATCGCCTACGAGCCGGTGTGGGCCATCGGCACGGGGCGCACGGCGACTCCCGATCAGGCACAGGAGGTCATGGCCGGGATTCGCGAATACCAGGCCAGCTTCGACCGCGACCTGGCGGCGAGCATGCGCCTGCTCTATGGCGGCAGCATGAATGCCGGCAACGCGGCCGAGCTGCTGGCTCAGCCCGATATCGACGGCGGCCTGGTGGGCGGTGCTTCGCTCAAGGTCGACGACTTCCTAGCCATTTGTCAGTCAGCAGGTTGAATCCATGCAAGTTGCCATTCTCATGATCCATGTGGCGATCGCCATTGCCCTGGTCGTTCTGATCCTGCTGCAGCAGGGCAAGGGCGCCGAGGCCGGTGCCGCCTTCGGCGGCGGCGCCTCGCAGACCGTATTCGGCTCGCGCGGCAGCGGCAGTTTCCTGTCCCGGACTACCGCGGTGCTGGCGGCGGCCTTCTTCGCCACCTCGCTGACCCTGGCTTATTTCGCCAGCCAGGCCAGCGAGGCTCCGGAGGCGGGAATACCCGACGCGCGTCTGATCGAACAGCAGAGCGGGCTGCCCACGCTTGACGACGAAGCCCGTGATGTGGATAATACCGCGCCAGTGCTGGAGGAAAGCGACGGTTAGTCGCCTCCGGCAGTCAAGCAAGCCGAAGTGGTGGAATTGGTAGACACGCTATCTTGAGGGGGTAGTGACCTTATGGTCGTGCGGGTTCAAGTCCCGCCTTCGGCACCATCTGAAACGCTGCGTTCTCGTTGAGGGCGTGAGGCGTCAGAAGCAGGATTGGCACCAGGAAATTGTAAACGTGGCCACGCCTTAGGTCTTGACCCGAGGGAGGCGGGCGTCTACAATCGCCGACCTGGAATGTTGCGGGGTGGAGCAGTCTGGTAGCTCGTCGGGCTCAT
Source organism: Billgrantia saliphila (assembly GCF_002930105.1). GTDB lineage: Bacteria > Pseudomonadota > Gammaproteobacteria > Pseudomonadales > Halomonadaceae > Halomonas > Halomonas saliphila. The sequence goes on from NZ_PJRN01000017.1 coordinate 45,514, forward strand.
AACCCGAAGGTCATCGGTTCAAATCCGGTCCCCGCTACCATCTCCGGCCGAGCGTCCCGAAGGGGCGACAGCGGGCCGAAGTGGTAACACAGGTTTCTTGTGAAAGGCCCCTTCCTGCGAAGGGGCTTTTTGTTAGCAGCATACTGCCGGTCTTGCCGGTAGCGCTTATCCGGGCAACGCCAATCAGCCACCTAGCTTTCCTGTTCACTCCCGGCCAGGTGCCTGATGCAACGGCTGTAGGAGCTTTTCTGTGGCACTCAAGGACGCTGCGCTGTATGCGCTGATCGAACCGGTGGTCACCGCCATGGGATTCGAGCTCTGGGGCATCGACTATCGCCCCCAGGGCAAGCACTCCCGGCTGGTGATCTACATTGATCATGCCGACGGTGTGAGCGTGGATCATTGCGCTGACGTCAGTCGCCAGGTCAGCGCCGTGCTCGACGTGGAGGATCCCATTCCGGGCGAGTATCGCCTGGAGGTCTCGTCACCGGGCATGGACCGTCCGCTCTTCACCCTCGACCAGTTCGCCCGCTTCGCGGGGCACGAGGTGGCGTTGAAGCTGCGCGTTCCCTTCGATGGGCGGCGTAAGTTCCAGGGGCTGCTGGCCGGCATCGAGAAGGACGAGGTGCTGCTGCGGCTCGATGAAGAAGAGTACTGCTTTCCTATCGAAAGCATCGATCAGGCGCGGGTGGTCCCCCGGTTCGAGGACTGAGGTCACCGAGGTCGGTGCATAAGAACAGGTTTTCTGGCGAGGCAAAGGCATGAGTAAAGAAATTCTGACGGTCGTCGACGCGATCTCCAACGAGAAAGGCGTGCCCCGTGACGTGATCTTCGAGGCCGTCGAAGCGGCATTGGCCAGCGCGTCACGCAAGCGCTTCGAGGGCCGCGAGGTCAGCGTGCGGGTGCATATCGACCGCAGCACCGGGGACTACGAGACCTTCCGCCGCTGGGAAGTGGTGGAGGACGACGAGTTCGAGAACCCCGATGCCGAGATCAAGCAGTCGTTCGCCGAGCGCCGCGATCCGCCGCTCACGTTGGGCGACGTGGTCGAGGAGCAGATCGAGAACGCCGCCTTTGGGCGCATCGCCGCCCAGACCGCCAAGCAGGTCATCGTGCAAAAGGTGCGCGAGGCCGAGCGCGCCGAGGTGGTCCGCCAATACGCCGAGCGTGAGGGCGAGCTGGTCGCCGGCATCGTCAAGAAGACCACCCGCGACGGCCTGATCATCGACCTGGGCGACAACGCCGAGGCGTTCCTGCCGCGCAGCGAGATGATTCCGGGCGAGCGCTATCGCATGAACGACCGGGTGCGCGCGCTGCTGGTCAAGGTCGACGCCGAGGCGCGCGGTGCCCAGCTGATTCTGTCGCGTACCTGCCCCGAACTGATCATCGAGCTGTTCAAGATCGAGGTACCGGAAATCGCCGAGCAGCTCATCGAGATCAAGGGTGCGGCGCGCGATCCCGGTTCCCGGGCCAAGATCGCGGTCAAGACCAACGACCGGCGGATCGATCCGGTCGGGGCCTGCGTCGGCATGCGCGGCTCGCGCGTGCAGGCGGTGTCGAGCGAGCTGCAGAACGAGCGGGTCGACATCATTCTGTGGGACGACAACCCCGCCCAGCTGGTGATCAATGCCATGGCGCCGGCGGATGTCGCCTCGATCCTGGTCGACGAGGACGCCCATGCCATGGACGTCGCCGTGGCCGAGGACAACCTGGCCCAGGCCATCGGCCGCAGCGGTCAGAATGTCCGCCTGGCTTCCGAACTCACCGGTTGGCGAATCAACGTCATGACGGAGGGCGAAGCCGAAGACAAGCGCGAACAGGAGATCGATAGCCTGGTCGAGCACTTCATCCAGCATCTGGAAATCGAGGACGACCTCGCCCGGCTGCTGGTGGAAGAAGGCTTCACCACGCTGGAGGAGATCGCCTACGTGCCCCTCGAGGAGATGCTTGAAATCGAGGAGCTGGACGAGGACCTGGTGGAAGAGCTGCGCGCCCGTGCCAAGGACGAACTGCTGACCTTGGCCATCGCCTCCGAGGAGGAGCTGGACGGTGCGCAACCCGCCGATGACCTGCTTGAAATGGATGGCATGGAGCGGCACTTGGCCTTCATCCTGGCGAGCCGGGGCATCGTCACCATGGAGGACCTCGCCGAGCAGTCCGTCGACGATCTGATGGATATCGAGGGCATGGACGAGGAGCGCGCTGCAGCACTGATCATGACTGCCCGTGCGCCCTGGTTCGAGAACGAACAGTAAACGGGTCACGGGCTGAGGAGGGTCGAGATGTCGGAAATGACCGTTAAAGATTTCGCAGCGAAGGTGGGGCGCGATGTGCCCCGCCTGCTGGAACAGATGAAGGAAGCCGGGCTTGAGCACAAGTCCGAGAGCGATGCCGTGTCCGAGGAGGACAAGCGCAAGCTGCTCGATTACCTGACCAAGAGCCACGGTGGTACGGGTGCCGGGGCGCGCAATCGCATTACCCTGACGCGCAAGACGCGCAGCCGGATCAAGACCGGCGAGCGCGGCAAGACCATCGAAGTGCAGGTGCGCAAGAAGCGTACCTACGTCAAGCGCGCCGAGGAAGAGGAAACCTCTCAGCCCGAGCCGGCGGAAGAATCCGGCCCGCGCCAGCTGGTAGGCGACATGGCCCAGGCCGAGGCGGCACGCGAGGCGGAGCAGGCCCAGGCTCGCGCCGATGAGCAAACCGCCCGTGAAGTGGCCGCTCGCGAGGAGGCCACCAAGGCCGAGGCGCCGAAGGCCGCCGCCGAGCCCGAGATTTCGGTGCCCGAGCTGGAAGCCACCGCGGAACCGGCCGGCGAACCCGAGCCGCCCGCCCCGCCGAAAGAGGGTCGCACCGACCGTCGTACCGCGCCGCCCAAGAAGGCTTCGGCCAAGAAGGGGCGCCACGATCGCGACGAGGACGATCGCGGCGATCGCGAGGAGCGCCGTCGTGGCGGCGGCAAGAAGGTCAAGCGCGCCGAGCGCCGCGGCGGGCGCCGCGGTGCCAGCCAGGGCGGCGGCAAGCACGGTTTCCAGAAGCCGACGCAGCCGATCGTGCGCGAGGTCTCGATCCCCGAGTCGATCAGCGTTGCCGAGCTGGCCGACAAGATGTCGATCAAGGCCAACGAGGTCATCAAGACCATGTTCACCATGGGTGCGGCGGTGACCATCAACCAGACCATCGATCAGGATACCGCGGCCATTGTGGTCGAGGAGATGGGCCACAAGCCCAAGCTGATCAAGGACGACGCGCTCGAGACCGAAATGCTCGAGGGCATCTCCTACGAAGGCGAGGAGATCACCCGTTCGCCGGTGGTCACGGTCATGGGTCACGTCGACCACGGCAAGACCTCGCTGCTCGACTACATTCGCCAAGCCAAGGTCGCCACTGGCGAGGCAGGCGGCATTACCCAGCACATCGGCGCCTACCACGTGGAAGGCGAGCATGGTGGCGTGACGTTCCTCGACACCCCCGGCCACGCGGCGTTCACCGCCATGCGTGCCCGCGGTGCCAAGGCGACCGACGTGGTCATCCTGGTGGTGGCTGCCGATGACGGCGTCATGCCGCAGACCATCGAGGCGGTCGAGCACTCCAAGGCGGCAGGCGTGCCGATGGTCGTGGCGGTCAACAAGATCGACAAGCCTTCGGCGGACCCTGACCGGGTCAAGAACGAGCTGTCGCAGCACGGCGTCATCTCAGAGGAATGGGGCGGCGACACCCAGTTCGTGCACGTCTCGGCCAAGACCGGCGAAGGCATCGACGCGCTGCTGGAGTCCGTATTGCTGGTCTCCGAGGTGCTCGAGCTCAAGGCCGTGCCGGAAGCGCCCGGCAAGGGCGTGGTGGTCGAGTCGCGTCTCGACAAGGGGCGTGGCCCGGTGGCCACCGTGTTGGTTCAGAACGGCACCCTGAAGAGGGGCGACATCGTGCTCGCCGGCCTGCACTACGGCCGCGTGCGTGCCCTGATCAACGAGCTGGGTCAGCAGGTCGACTCGGCTGGCCCCGCCATGCCGGTGGAGATCCAGGGTCTCGACGGCACGCCCGAGGCGGGTGACGACTTCATGGTCGTGGCCGACGAGAAGAAGGCCCGTGAGGTCGCCAACTTCCGTCAGGGCAAGTATCGCGAGGTTCGCCTGGCACGTCAGCAGAAGGCCAAACTGGAGAACATGTTCAGCCAGATGGGGCAGGACGAGGTGGCCAAGGTCAACATCGTGCTCAAGGCCGACGTGCAGGGCTCGCTGGAAGCCATTCGCGGCGCCTTGGAAGAGCTCTCCACCGACGAGGTGCAGGTGGCGGTGGTCTCCTCCGGCGTGGGCGGCATCACCGGCACCGACGCCAACCTGGCGCTGGCCTCCGAGGCCATTGTGGTCGGCTTCAACGTGCGTGCCGACGCCGCCGCCCGCGAGATCATCGAGCGTGAAGGGCTGGATCTGCGCTACTACAGCGTCATCTACCAGCTCATCGACGAGGTCAAGCAGGCCATGAGCGGCATGCTGGCGCCGGAGTGGAAGGAAGAGATCGTCGGCGTGGCCGAGGTTCGCGACGTCTTCCGCGCACCCAAGATCGGCGCCGTGGCCGGCTGCATGGTGGTCGAGGGCACCGTCTTCCGTAACAAGAAGATCCGCGTGCTGCGCGACAACGTGGTCATCTACGAGGGCGAGCTCGAGTCGCTGCGCCGCTTCAAGGACGACGTGCAGGAAGTGCGCAACGGCATGGAGTGCGGCATCGGCGTCAAGAACTACAACGACGTCCAAGTCGGCGACAAGATCGAGGTCTTCGATCAGGTCCGGGTCGAGCGGACGCTGTAATCGCAGCGGGAGTGGAACATGCGCGAGTTCAAGCGTACCGACCGGGTCGGTGACCAGCTGCAGAAGGAGCTGGCCGTGTTGATCCAGCGCGAGGTCAAGGATCCGCGCCTGGGCATGGTCACCGTCAGCGGGGTCACGGTCAGCCGTGACCTCGGCTATGCGGACGTCCACGTGACCCTGCTGGGCGAGGACGATCCCGAGCGCATCAAGGAGAACCTGAAGGTGCTCCGCCAGGCCTCCGGCTTTCTGCGCAGCCAGATCGCGAGGCGTATCAAGCTGCGCCACGTACCGGAGCTGCGTTTCCACTACGACGAGAGCGTGGTGCGCGGGCAGCGGCTCTCCTCGCTGATCGACGAGGCGGTCGAAAGCGACCGTGCTCGCCATGAGGACGAGGCGGACGATGGCGGCGAAGGAGAGCGCGACTGATGGCGCGCCGTCGCCGCGGCCTGCCGGTCAACGGTGTACTGCTGCTCGACAAGCCCAAGGGGGCTTCGAGCAATCACGCCCTGCAGCGCGCCCGGCGTCTGCTGCAGGCGCAGAAAGCGGGGCATACCGGCACGCTGGATCCCATGGCGACTGGGTTGTTGCCGGTCTGCCTCGGTGAGGCGACGAAGTTCTCGGCTCACCTGCTCGAGGCCGACAAGGTCTATCGTACCCGCGTGCTGTTGGGCGCAGTGACCGATACCGCCGACGCCGACGGCGAGGTGATCGAGCGCTGCGAGGTACCGGCGTTGTCGGCTGCGGACGTCGAGCGCGTGCTTGAGCGCTTTCGCGGCGAGATCAAGCAGGTCCCGCCGATGCATTCGGCGCTCAAGCACCACGGGCGTAAGCTCTACGAGCTGGCTCGCGAGGGCAAGACCGTCGAGCGTGCAGTGCGTCGCGTGACAGTGTATGATGCCCGGCTGCTCGCCTTCGAGGGCGATGCCTTCGAGTTCGAGGCGCGGGTGAGCAAGGGCACCTACATCCGCACGCTCGCCGAGGACATCGGCCATGCGCTAGGCTGCGGGGCACATATCACCGCCCTGCGACGTCTCGCCACCGGTCCTTTCGACAGCGAAGGAATGCTGCCGCTGGAGGCGCTGGAGGCATTGCCTGGCCAGGACGAGCGCGAAGCGGCGCTGCTGCCCGTTGACGTGCTGGTGGCGCATCTGCCGCGCCTCGACGTGGACGATATGGCCAGGCGGCGGCTGATGCACGGCCAGGCGGCCAGCGTCGACGAAGCCGGCATGAAGGTCGGCGAGACGACGAGACTCTACTACGGCGAAGCCTTCATCGGGCTCGGTGTGGTAACGGGGCCACAGGAGGTGGCACCGAAGCGGTTGCTGAACACGGCGGCCGGTTGAGGAGGCGCGAGACGCTGTCCGCGCTTTCTAAGGAGAAACGCCCGAGACTGCAAATATGCGTGGTCTCACACATTCATCACTCAGGCATATTGCTTACTGGAGAGACAGATGGCACTGACCGCTGAACAGAAGGCCGAGATCGTTAAGGAATACGGCCGTGGCGACAACGATACCGGTTCCCCCGAGGTTCAGGTGGCCCTGCTGACCGCCAACATCGACGGCCTGCAGGATCACTTCAAGACCAACAAGCAGGATCACCACTCGCGTCGTGGTCTGATCCGCATGGTCAACCAGCGCCGCAAGCTGCTGGACTACCTGAAGCGCAAGGATCTCTCGCGCTATCAGGCACTGATTCAGCGCCTCGGCCTGCGTCGTTAATCGACGCGCTGAGCTGGAAAGAAACGGGCAGCCCCATGGGGCTGCCCGTTTTGCGTTTGTGGGGGTGAAAGCGGCGGTATAGGTGGCTCTCGCGCGCGTCAACCCCTAAAATGGTCGCCGAGTCAAAAACGACCCATACATGAAGTAGAGACAAGTTGAAGGAAGTCGCCGTGAATCCGGTAAAGAAAACGTTTCAGTACGGTCGCAGCACCGTCACCTTGGAAACCGGGCGCATCGCTCGCCAGGCCACCGGTGCCGTTCTGGTCACCATGGACGAGACCGTGGTGCTGTGCACCGTAGTGGCCAGGAAGGAAGCCAACCCCAGTCAGCCGTTCTTCCCGCTCTCCGTGCATTACCAGGAGAAGACCTACGCAGTGGGTAAGATCCCTGGTGGCTTCTTCAAGCGCGAGGGGCGTCCCACCGAGAAGGAAACCCTCACCTCGCGGCTGATCGACCGCCCGATTCGCCCGCTATTCCCCAAGGGCTTCATGAACGAGGTGCAGGTCATCTGTACGGTGCTCTCCACCGACCGCAACCATGACCCGGACATCGCGGCAATGCTCGGCACTTCCGCCGCGCTGGCCATTTCCGGCGTGCCGTTCAATGGCCCCATCGGTGCGGCCCGCGTCGGCTTCAACGAGGACAAGGGCTACTTCCTCAACCCCACCGTGGAAGAGCTTACCGGCTCCGAGCTGGACATGGTGGTCGCCGGCACCGAGAAGGCCGTGCTGATGGTGGAGTCCGAAGCCGAGGAGCTGCTCGAGGACGAGATGCTCGGCGCCGTGCTCTACGGTCACCAGGAAATGCAGGTGGCCATCCGCGCGATCAACGAACTCGTCGCCGAAGCCGGCAAGCCGAAGTGGGATTGGCAACCCGTTGCCGAGAACACCGCGCTCAAGCAGGCCGTCGCCACAGCCTTCGAGGCCAAGGTCGGCGAAGCCTACCGCATCATCGACAAGATGGCGCGTCAGGACGCCCTCGCTGCGCTCAAGGAGCAGGCGGTAGAGCAGTTCGCCGGTGAGGAGGAAGGTCAGTACGCCGCCGAGGAGGTCAAGGGTGCCTTCGCCAGCCTCGAGAAGCGCGTAGTGCGCAGTCGCGTCATCAAGGGTGAGCCGCGTATCGATGGCCGTGACCAGAAGACCGTGCGGCCGCTGGCCATCGAAGTGGGCAGCCTGCCCAAGACCCACGGCTCGGCCATTTTCACCCGTGGCGAGACCCAGGCGATCGTCATCGCCACCCTGGGTACTCTGCGCGACGCCCAGCTGATCGAGTCACTGGAAGGCGAGCGCAAGGATCGCTTCCTGCTGCACTACAACTTCCCGCCCTATAGCGTGGGCGAGGCCGGCTTCATGGGCGGTCCCAAGCGCCGTGAGATCGGTCACGGCCGTCTGGCGCGCCGCGGCGTGCAGGCGATGCTGCCCGACGAGGCGGACTTTCCCTATACCATTCGTGTGGTATCGGAGATCACCGAATCCAACGGTTCGAGCTCCATGGCCTCTGTGTGCGGTGCCTCGCTAGCCCTGATGGACGCCGGCGTGCCGATGAAGGCGCCGGTGGCGGGTATCGCCATGGGTCTGGTGAAGGACGAGAACGGCTTCGCCGTGCTCACCGATATCCTCGGCGACGAGGACCATCTGGGCGACATGGACTTCAAGGTGGCCGGTTCGGCCGCCGGCGTCACCGCCCTGCAGATGGACATCAAGATCGAGGGCATCAACGAGGAGATCATGGAGATCGCCCTGCAGCAGGCCCATGATGCCCGTCTGCACATCCTCGAGCAGATGAACACGGTGATCAGCCAAAGCCGTGCCGAAGTCTCCGAGAACGCGCCCTCGATGGCCACCATCAAGATCGACCCGGAGAAGATCCGCGACGTCATCGGCAAGGGCGGCGCCACCATCCGCAAGATCTGCGAGGACACCGGTGCCTCCATCGATCTCGACGATGACGGTACCGTGCGCATCTACGCCGAGGACAAGGCGGCGGCCAAGAAGGCCATCGACACCGTGCTCGCCATTACCGCCGAGGCCGAGATCGGCAAGCTCTACCGTGGCAAGGTGGTGCGGATCGCCGACTTCGGCGCCTTCGTCAACATCATGCCGGGTACCGATGGCCTGGTGCACATCTCGCAGATCGTGCCCGAGCGGGTCAACGACGTGCGCGATTTCCTCAACGAGGGTGACGAGGTGGTGGTCAAGGTGCTCGACATCGACAACCGCAACCGCGTGAAGCTCACCATCAAGGAGATCACGCCGGAAGAGAAGGCGGCCTTCGAAGCCGAGCAGGTCGAGACCGCGCTGTAAGCCTTAAGCCGAAAGCTAGAAGTTGAAAGTAAACCGCCCCCGCAGCCAGGCTGAGGGGGCGGTTCTTTTTAGGCTCTGCTTTGGGCTTTGGGCTTTGGGCTCACGCGCAGCGCGTTTAGCGTTCAATAGCCAAGGCGACACCCTGCCCGCCGCCGATGCACAAGGTCGCCAGGCCCTTCTTGGCATCGCGAGCGATCATCTCGTGCAACAGCGAGACCAGTACGCGGCAGCCGGAGGCACCGATGGGGTGGCCAAGGGCAATGGCGCCGCCGTTGACGTTGACCTTGGAAGTATCCCAGCCGAGTTCCTTGTTGACCGAGAGCGCCTGGGCGGCGAAGGCCTCGTTGGCCTCGACCAGGTCGAGATCGTCCAGCGTCCAGCCGGCTTTCTCCAGGCAGCGGCGAGTCGCCGGGGCGGGGCCGATACCCATGATCGCCGGGTCGACGCCGGCATTGCTGTAGGCGGCGATGCGCGCCAGCGGCTCGAGGCCGAGTTCGCGCGCCTTGTCGGCGGAGCAGATCATCGTTACCGCCGCGCCGTCATTGATCGAAGAGGCGTTGCCGGCAGTGACGGTGCCATCCTTCTTGAACGCGGGTTTCATCCCGCCGAGCTTGTCGGCGGTCACTTCGCGGGGGTTCTCGTCGGTATCGAACACCAGCGGATCGCCCTTGCGCTGGGGAATCTCGACCGGCACGATCTGACTCTTGAAGCGACCTTCCCGGATCGCGGCGGCGGCCTTCTGCTGCGAGGCGGCGGCGAATTCGTCCATCTGCTCGCGGGTGATGCCGTACTTCTCGGCAAGGTTCTCCGCGGTGATGCCCATGTGGAAATTGTTGAACGCGTCCCACAAGCCGTCGTGGACCATGCTGTCGATCGCCTTCCAGTCGCCCATGCGCTGCCCGTTACGTGAATTGGGCAGTACATGAGGGGAGGCCGACATGTTTTCCTGGCCGCCGGCGAGGATCAGCTCGGCGTCGCCGCAGCGGATCGCCTGGGTCGCCAGATGCAGCGCCTTAAGACCGGAGCCGCAGACCTTGTTAATGGTCATGGCGGGCACGGCATGCGGCAGGCCTGCCTTGATGGCGGCCTGACGTGCCGGGTTCTGACCCACCCCTGCGGTCAGCACCTGGCCCAGCAGCACCTCGTCGACTTGCTCGGGGGCGACTCCGGTGGAAGCCAGGATATCCTTGATCACCAGCGCACCCAGGTCGCTGGCGGCGATACCGGAAAGCGAGCCGCCGAAGGCGCCGATGGCGGTACGGCGTGCGGCAACGATCACCACGTCTTGCATTGGAATTCTCCTGAAGTCGGTCACAGACGCATACGGCACCAGCATAGGCGACTGTTGTGCACTGCGGCAATGCCCCATAGGGGGAACCCGCGGAGGGAAGGCCTCTCGGTCTCGTGCCAGCCGTCAGGCGAACTGCACGGGAATGGCGTTGCTGGTATGGCTGACGGCGTTTCCTTCCTGCAGGTAGACCAGGGCCGGCTGGTGGTTCTCCAGCTCGGCCTCACTGTAGTGAGCATAGCTGCAAATGATGACGCGGTCGTCGGGACCGGCCAGATGAGCGGCGGCGCCGTTGATCGAGACGATACGCGAGCCTTCCTCGGCGCGAATGGCGTAGGTGGTGAAGCGCTGGCCGTTCTCGACGTTGTAGATCTGGATCTGCTCGTTCTCGCGTATGCCGGACATGTCGAGCAGCTCGCCGTCGATGGCGCAGGAGCCCTCGTAGTTGAGTACGGCGTGGGTGACGCGGGCCATGTGCAGCTTGGCCTTAAGCATGATGGTGAACATGCGGACTCGTTCCTCCGGGGTACGTCGCCGCCTCAGCGCGGCAGGGTCAGGGTCAGGTTGTCGATCAGCCGGGTCGTGCCCAGGCGGGCGGCGGTCAAGAGTACCGCTTCGCGGGTGGACGCCGTGACCGGGCCCAGGTCGGCGGCGCGCAGCTCCAGGTAGTCGGGTATGAAGCCGGCTTCACTCAGCCGCGTCAGCCCCGAGGCAAGCGTCGCCTCGATCGGTGCGCCGGCCTGCAGGGCCGCGCGCAGCTCGGTCAGGATGCGCTGCAGTTCGGGTGCCGTCGCGCGTTCGTCGGCATCGAGATAGCCGTTGCGCGACGAGAGGGCCAGGCCGTCGTCAGCGCGCACGATGGGCACCCCGACGATCCGGATGGGAAAGTGCAGGTCGTCGACCAGCTTGCGAATCACCGCCAGTTGCTGGTAGTCCTTCTCGCCGAAGCAGGCCACATCCGGCTGGACCAGATTGAACAGAATGCTGACCACTGTGGAGACACCGTCGAAGTGCCCGGGGCGCGAGCCGCCGCACAGCCCTTCGCTGACTTCCGGTACGCAGACACGAGTCTGCCGCTCGAGGCCGCGCGGATAAAGTTCGCGTGTTGCAGGAGCGAACAGCACATCGCAGCCGGCGGCCTCCAGCTTGGCCTGGTCCTCGGCCAGGGTGCGCGGATAGGCGTCTAGATCCTCCCCCGCGCCGAACTGAAGTGGATTGACGAAGATGGTCGCTACCACCACGTCGGCATGGTGGCGGGCGGTTTCCACCAGGGAAAGATGACCTGCATGCAGATTGCCCATGGTCGGCACCAGGCCGATGCGCTGGCCTCGGCGACGGCACTCGCCGAGGGTGTCACGCAGCGCAGGGATCTCTCGCAGAGTACGCATCAGCGGGCTCCAGATATCTAGACGGAACTAGAAGCTATGCTCCTCGGCCGGGAAGCGACGTGCCTTGACGTCCTCGTGGTAACGGCGGAAGGCGCTGGGGATGTCGTCGGCCTCGGTCATGAAATTTTTGACGAAGCGCGGCGTGCGGCCATGGGTGACGCCGAGCACGTCGTGCATGACGAGGATCTGCCCGTCGGTGTCGGGGCCGGCGCCGATGCCGATCACCGGCACGTCGAGCGCCTCGGTGATCGCCTTGCCCAGGTTGGCCGGTACGCACTCCAGCAGGATGACGGATGCGCCGGCTTCCACCAAGGTACGAGCATCCTCGAGGATTTGCGCGGCGCGTTCGGCATCGCGACCCTGCACCTTGTAACCGCCAAGCTGGTAGACGGTCTGCGGTGTCAGGCCCAGGTGGGCGCAAACCGGCACGCCGCGGCGTGTCAGCTCGCGAATGCCGTCGGCCATCCACGCCTCGCCCTCGACTTTGACCAGCTCGGCGCCGGCCCGCATCAGCTCGCCGGCATCGTGGAGCATGCGCTCGGTAGTGGCGTTGCTCATGAAGGGCAGATCGACCATCAGCAGGCTCGTTCCCTTGGCGCGCGCCACGCAGCGGGTGTGGTAAACGATATCGTTGAGGGTCACCGGCAGGGTGCTGGCATGCCCCTGCAACACCATGCCCAGCGAGTCGCCGACCAGCAGCACTTCGATCCCGGCTTCGGCGGCGGTGCGGGCGAAGGAGGCGTCGTAGGCGGTCAGGCAACTGAAGGTTTCACCTGCGCGCTTGAAGGCCTGAAGCGTGCTCAAAGTGACGGTTTTCATGGCGTGCTCTCATTGTGTCGGGGGCGGCAGGCATGGCCCGTTATCGCCTGTGCTGCGCGTGATTGTTACCAGAATGCGGCAGTGGTGTCGACAAGTAACACGTTGCCCATCAATTTGAGGTATCGGGTAACACCTCGATCGCGCCGGTCGCGTTCATGCCGGCTGCCAGTTCCGTCACCGATCTGCCGTCGGGCAGCCGCCACTCCGGGGCCAGCTCCGCCAGTGGCAGCAGGACGAAGGCACGTTTCGCCATCTCGGGGTGCGGCACGCGCAGGCGCGGCAGCTCCACCCTCTCTTCTCCGTACAGTAGCAGGTCGAGATCGAGCGTGCGGGGCCCCCAGCGGCGCTGACGGATACGACGATGGCGCTGCTCCAGCGCCTGCAGTTGGTCGAGCAGGGCCAGTGGCGAGAGCCGTGTGCGCAGATGCGCCACGGCATTGATGAAGTCCGGTTGATCTGCCGGGCCGACCGGGCGGCTGGCATAGAGCCGCGAGGCACCGACGCGAGTGGTCAGGGGTAGGGCGGCAAGCTCACCGAGGGCTCGACGAACCTGATCGAGCGGATCGTCGAGGTTGCTGCCGAGTCCGATGAAGGCGTCGACCTGAGGGATCATGCCGGGCCGGAGGAGCTTCTCCGCCGACGCTTGCGTGGACGCCGACGGCGGGAGTTGCCACCGGGCCCCGCGTCACCGCCGGCCTTCTCCAGCAGACGCCGCTGCTCATGCTCGTCTCCCTCCTGGTAGGCAGTCCACCAGTCACCGAGCCCCGGTTCGATCTCGCCGGCCGCTTCGCGCAGCAGCAGGAAGTCGTAGGCGGCACGGAAGCGTGGATGCTCGCGTGTCTGGAGGGCGCGCTTACCGCGCCGCTGGGGCAGGCGCAGCTGCAGATCCCAGATGTCACGCATCGGCAGGCTGAAACGCTTGGGAATCGAAATGTGCTTGAGCTGACGCGACAGTGCCTGTTGCGAGGCGAGCTGCAGTGCCGGGATCGACGGCATGCCCTCGGCTTCCAGCTCGGCCTGGCGGCGCTGCACTGGTCCCCACAGCAGGGCGGCGAAGAGGAAGGCCGGTGTGACCGGGCGCTCTTCTTGAATGCGTAGATCGGTACTGGCGAGCGCCTGTTCGATAAGCGCCTCGATCCAGCTCTGCTCGGCCATCGCCTCCTCGGCCTCGGGGAAGAGCATGGCGAACAGACCGTAATGGCGCAGCATGCGGAAGGTCTCGACGCCATGGCCGGCCATGAACAACTTGAGGATTTCATCGAACAGCCGGGCCGGAGGAATCTGCAGCAGCAGCGGGGCGAGCTCGGCGATCGGCGCTTCCGACTCCGGGGAGATATGGAAGTCCAGCTTCACCGCGAAGCGCACCGCACGCAGCATGCGTACTGGATCCTCGCGGTAGCGGGTCATCGGGTCGCCGATCAGGCGCAGTGTGCGTGACTCGATATCCCGTACGCCGTCGGCGAAGTCATGAATCGAGAAGTCGGCGATGTTGTAGTACAGGGCATTGACGGTGAAGTCGCGACGGATGGCGTCCTCGTGGATATCGCCCCAGACATTGTCGCGCAGCAGCAGGCCGTGCTCGGACTGCTGGGCGATATGATCGCCGTGGTCGTCGCTGTGCTTGCCGCGGAAGGTGGTGACCTCGATCACCTCGCGCCCGAAGCGAACGTGCACGATGCGAAAGCGCCGACCGATAATGCGCGAATTGCGGAACAGCTCGCGCACCTGCTCCGGTGTGGCATCGGTGGCGACGTCGAAATCCTTGGGTCGCTGGCCGAGCAGCGAGTCGCGAATGCAGCCGCCGACCAGGTAGGCCTCAAAGCCCGCATTGTGCAAGCGATAAAGTACCTTGAGCGCCGGCTCGCTGAACTGCTGGCGCGAGACGGGATGCTGGTCACGCGGGATCACACGTGGGCCGGTCTGGCCCCCGGAGGTTTCCTGTGGGCCGAACAGCGTCTTTAGGTGGGCACCAGGGCTTTGCAGAAAGCGGGTAAATCCTTTGAACATGCGGCGATATCGACTCGCAGTGTGCGAAAGTGTCAAGTGTAGCCGACCGCCGACACCTTGCAAAGCGGCGGGTGGTTTCAGCGCAAGGGCACGCGGGAAAGACATAGCAAAAGAGGAGGCCGTTGGGCCTCCTCTGACAAGCGAAATTTTTGCTGCGTCCTTGCGGCTGTTTCTTCTTCGTGATGGCGCATCGCCTTGAATACGCACCACAGTCACCAAGCGTCACAGGCAACAATGTTGTTGTGATTGTCGACGTTCCTGGCTGCGACCGCCTCGTATTCAAAACAATAATCCAACCACGACGGCATGGAAGTATGCCTGCCTTCGGCTTGTTGATGTTGTTGCCGAAGGTGCGCTCTTGCGGCCGTTGTTCTTGTGCTGGGCCGGGGTTGGCGCGTCGCGTCCTGATGGATCCGGTGCTTCGCTCGTGTCTTGTTGTTGTTGCTTCGAGTCGAAGGGCGACTCTCTCTGGGCCTCTTGTTGTTATTGGCCCGAGCCGCATCCGCTTCACAACCCGCATTTATTGTTATTGGCGCGGGTCCTGTCTCGCCGAACCGCCTTGCTGTTGTTATTGGCGTGGGTGACAGCCGGATTGTTTTTCTTGCCTTGAATGTTGCACGGCATGTGCCAATGCTGCTTTTTAGGCTTTCGGAACAGAGGTTTATAAGTTCCCCTTCGAGCCGGGTCGGTCAGGCGGGAGCGATGTGTTACCTCCACTGCCCCAACTCGGGGCAGTTTCTGGGTGGGAAGGTAACACCTGGTGCGTGGAGGGCCGTTTAGGCGCAAAAAGAGCGCCGGCAGGTGTCGCTGCGGGCGCTTGAACGTTAGTCGTAGACGGGAGGGGCGAGGTCAGGCACTGCTGCGTCGTGCCTGCTTCTTGCGCGGAATACCCAGGCGCTGGCGGCGTTCCCACAGGCACTTGCGACTGATGCCGAGCTTCTGCGCAAGCTCGGTCTCGCTCATGTGATCCTGATGTTCGAGCACGAAGTGCTGAAAATAGTCCTCCAGCGAGAGATCCTCGCCCTCGCCACCCGGGTCGCCCTCGAAGTGCTCCTCGACGGGCGGCTGGGCTTCGGGTGGCGGTCGGGACGGCTGGCTCGGCCTGAGCCCCAGGTCGTCGGGGTGGATCAGGTGGCCCTCGGCGAGGATGACGCCGCGCTCCAGGGCGTTTTCCAGCTCGCGGACATTGCCTGGCCAGGGATAGTCGCGAATTTCGCGGCGTGCGGCGCGTGACAGGCGCAGCCCATCGCGCTGATGGCGCTGACAGGCCTTGTCGAGCAGCACATCGGCAATCAACAGGATATCGTCGTCCCGCTCGCGTAGGGGCGGCAAGTCGATCTGCATCACGTTGAGCCGGTAGTAGAGGTCGAGACGGAATTCGCCTGTCTTCGACAGCGCGCGCAGGTCGCGGTGTGTCGCGGCGATCAGGCGCACGTCGACATGGCGGGTTTCCACCGAGCCGATGCGACGTATTTCGCCCTCCTGCAGCACGCGCAGCAGGCGCGCCTGAGCATCCAGCGGCAGCTCGCCGATCTCGTCGAGGAACAGGGTGCCCCCGTCGGCGGCTTCCACCAAACCGGTCCGGGCGGCGCTGGCGCCAGTGAAGGCGCCCTTCTCGTGACCGAAGAGCTCCGACTCGATCAGCGTCTCGGGAATGGCCGCGCAGTTGACGCAAATCAGCGGTGCTCCGGCTCGCTGGCTCTGCTGATGAATGGCGCGGGCCACCAGCTCCTTGCCGGTGCCCGACTCGCCTTGTATCAGCACGGTGACATCGGCCGGTGCCGTCTTGCGGATACGGGTGTAGACAGACTGCATGGCCGCGCATTCGCCGATCATCGGCTGGCGCGAGCCGCCGGCATCGGTGATGTCGGGCGGCGTCGAGCGAGGAGAGGCCTGCTGTTGCAGCACGCGGGACACGGTCTCGAGCAGTTCGTCGTGGTCGAAGGGTTTGGCCACGTAGTCCACTGCGCCCAATTTGAGGGACTCCACCGCCGAGCGCATGCTGGCATAGCTGGTCATGATCAGCACCGGCACCGGGGCGGCATGCTCGATCAGGTCGGTTCCGGGCTCACCGGGCAGCCGCAGGTCGCTGATGACCAGATCGAAGCCGCGCGGCTCCAGGGCCAGCGCCTCGTCGACCGAGCCGGCCTCGCTGACCTGAAAGGCGTGGCGCTCCAGCAGCCGCCGCAGGGCGGTGCGAATAATGGCTTCGTCTTCAACGATCAGAATCCGGCTCATCGGTGTCTTCATCATCCTCTCGTTGGGTGGGCAGCCACAGACAGATGCGGGTGCCTCGCTCCTCCCCGGGGGGCGGAGACTCGATCTCGATCCTGCCATGATGCTCGGCAATGATGCTGTAGACCAGCGGCAAACCGAGACCGGTACCTTCGCCGGGCGGCTTGGTCGTGGTGAAGGGCTCGAAGAGATGGTCGCGCACGCGCGCATCGAGTCCGTGCCCTTCATCGGTGACGGTGACCTTGAGCAGCTCGCCTTCCGGCTCGGCGTCGACCACGATCTGGCCGCCGGGATCGCTGGCGTCGCGGGCGTTGTTCAGCAGGTTGATCATGACCTGCTGCAGGCGCTGGGCATCGCCGAGCACCGTCAGCTCGGCAGGGCAGCGATTGTGATAACGGACATCCTCGCCCGAGCGCGCCAGCCGGATCAAGTGCAGGGCCTCGTCGGTGACCGTGGCCATCGAGACCGGTGCCAGGGCGGTGCCCTTGACGTGGCGTCCGCCATGGGCGAAGCCGACCAGCGAGCTGACGATGCGCGAGATGCGATCGGTCAACTGCTGGATCTGCTGCGCGGTCTCCAGTACCTCGGGGTCATCGGTATCGTAGCGCAGGTTCTGTGCCAGCGATGAGATGCCGGTGACGGGATTGCCGATTTCGTGGGCCACGCCGGCGGCCAGCTGACCGATGGAGGCGAGCCGTGCCGCATGTACCAGTTCGTCCTCGAGCCACTTCATTTCGCTGTGGTCCTCGATCAGGATCACGCTGCCGCCGCGCACGTCGTCGTCGGCCTGCAGCTCGGCGCGATGCAGCGACAGGAAGCGGATGGCGCCCTTGAGCTCGACCTCCTGCTTGTAGAGATGGTCGTGGGGCGCGGTCAGGGCTCGGCCGAGCAATTCGCCCCAAGGCGCCGGCAGCCCGTCGCGGCGCGCGCCCACCACGCTGGCGCCGTCGATGCCGGAGAGCGCCGCCAGGGCGTCGTTCCACATCAGCAGCTCATCGTCGACACCGAAGGCGCACAGCCCCACCGGTAGCCGTGTGAGGATGCGCCGATGGTAGCGGCGCAGGCCGTCGAGTTCGCGCGCCAGGCCGGTGAGCCGCGAACGATATGCCTCGAGCCGGCTTTCGACGAAATGGATATCGTCGGTGGGCTCCAGGCCGCCGCGGCGATAGGGCAGGTAGCGGTCGACGATGTCCTGGGCCACCGAAGGGCCCATGAGCCCCGAGAGGTTGGCCTGGATGCGATCGCGCAGGCGACGCAGGGCGTAGGGGCGACCATCGAGCGGGGACATGCCGAGGTCGGTGAGCGCTCGCTCGACCTCGCGCCGGGCGACGTCCTCGCCCAGCGCCTGGGCGAGCGGCTGCTTGAACTCCTCGCCGGTGGTGGCGTACAGCGGCAGCCGCTTGGGTCGTATCACCGCATCCACCGAGCAGGCCTCGGCGGCGGCGCGTTCGCCGTCCGAGGTGCGCGTGACCAGCGAGACGACGATAAAGACTAGGGCATTGGCCGCCAACGAGACCAGCGTCACCACGTACCAACTCGGTTCGCCGGCCAGCATTTCCAGGCCCGGCGGAATCAGGATCACGGATGGCAAGCCGGTGAGCAGCGGCAGCCACAGACCGGCGAGCCAGATCGAGACTCCCACGACCAGACCCGAGACCATGCCCTTGCGATTGGCGCCGGGCCAGTAGAGCAGTGCCAGCAGCCCCGGCAGGCACTGGGCCATGCCGACAAAGGCGGCCAGCCCCAGTGTGGTGAGGTCATGGTTGACCCCGACGGTGCGATAGAACAGCCAGCCGCTGAGAATCACGGCGGCCATCAGCGCGCGGCGCAGCCAGCGCAGCCAGCGGTAGAGGTTGGGCTGTGCCTCGGGGGGGTGGGCGACCAGCAGCATGTGATTGAGGATCATGCCCGAGAGCGACATGGCGATGATCACCAGGGTACCGCTGGTGGCCGCCAGGCCGGCGAGAAAGGCCAGGGCCTGGACCCAGAACGACTCGGACAGGCCAAAGGCGAGGTAGGCAGCACCGATCGCCTCGCTGCTGCCCAGGCGCTGGCCAGCCCAGAGGATCAGGGGCACCGGCAGGGCCATCAGCAGCAGGAACAGCGGCAGCGACCAGCTCGCCTGTAGCAGGGTGTGCCGTGACAGCGTCTCGGCGAAGGTTATATGGAAGATATGCGGCATCAGCAAGGCGGCGGCGAAGAACAGCAGCAACAGCGTGCGCCAGTGGGCCGGATCCGGCTGCAGTACGCTGACCTGATGCAGTTGGCCGGGACCGTCGAGCCAGGCCTGAAGGTCGGCGGGCCCCTCGAACACCATGAACAGGGCGATGCCGCCCAGCGCCAGCATGGCGACGAGCTTGATCACCGAGGTGAACGCGATGACCGCCAGCAGCGTGTCGTGGCGGGCATGTTCACGTCCGTGGCGAGTGCCGAAGATCATGGCGAACAGTGCGATCAGGGCGCTGAAGACCAGCGCCAACAGGGCCGGTGAGGCGGCGCCGGTCATCAGGAAGATGGCGTCGCCCAGCGTCTGGACCTGCAGCGCCAGTAGCGGCAGTACCGCCAGCAGGCTGATCACGGTGATCAGGGTGCCCACCCAGCGCGAGCGAAAGCGAAAGGCGAACAGGTCGGCCAGCGAGGTGAGCTGATGGGTTCGCGTCATGCGCTGGATGGGGACCAGCAGCACCGGGGCGAGCAGGAAGGCGCCCGCCACGCCCAGGTAGTAGGCGAGGTAGCCGTAACCGGAGTCGGCGGCGAGCTCCAGGCTGCCGTAGATGGCCCAGGCGCTGGCATAGACGCCCAGCGCCAGGGTGTAGACCGCCGGATGTCGCGTGACCCGGGGGCTGAGCCAGCCGCGTTCCACCGCCCATGCGCAGAGAAACATGAGCAGCAGGTAGCCCATGCCCAGGCTGAACACGCTGGCCAGACTAGCGTTCATCTAGCTTCCTCTTCTGCTCTAGCCACAGCGTCAGAGCGATCAATATGCCCCAGATGACGAAGGGCCGATACCAGGCCACGCCGGGGCTCGACCAGCCGCTCATCAGCAGCGGCGACAGCAGATAGCCGCCGAAGACCAGGAACAGCATGATGCGGTAGACGTACATGGCGCCTCCTGTCACTCGGAGCGGTTGACGGCAGGGTGGATACGGCGCGGATCCCAGTGGTGGATGGCCCAGGCCAGCTGCTCGCTCACCGGGGCGCCGGCCAGCGCCTCGGGCGGTGCCTGATCGAGCGCGGCCAGCGCGCGATGCAGCAGCGGCCTGACCTCGGTATCCTCGAGCGGCAGCGCCGGTGCCAGGTTCTGCTTGGACAGCTTCTGACCCTCGCGATTGACGATCAGGGGCAAGTGGAGATAACGCGGCTCGGGCAGCCCCAGCGCATGCTGAAGCTGGCGCTGCCAGGGTGTGTTGTCGAGCAGGTCATGACCGCGCACCACGTCGCTGATGCCCTGTTCGGCGTCATCGACCACCACGGCGAGTTGGTAAGCCCACAGGCCATCCTTGCGCTTCAGCACCACGTCGCCGAGTTCGGCGGGATCGAAGCGCTGCTCGCCGAACAGCCGATCCTCCCAGACCACGGGGCGCAGGCCAAGGTCGCTGCGCAGCCGCCAGGCCACCGGCTTATCCGGCTCGCATACTCCCTCGCGGCACCAGCCAGGATAGATCGGGTGGGCTCGCCACTGCTTGCGCGAACAGCTGCAAGGGTACGCCAGACCGAGGGCGGCGAGACGCTCCAGAGCGGCGGAGTAGGCCCCGTCGCGGCCATGCTGCCAGTGGACCGGCCCGTCCCAGTGCAAGCCGAAGGCCGTAAGCTGGTGCAGGATAGTATCGGCCGCGCCGGGCGGGCAGCGCGGCGGGTCGATATCCTCGATGCGCAGCAGCCATTCGCCACCCGCCCGGCGGGCATCGAGAAAGCTGGCCAGGGCAGCGATCAGCGAGCCGAAGTGCAGCGCACCCGAAGGGGTGGGAGCGAAGCGGCCGCGATAGCTCGTCACGGCTCCCCCCTGGCGACCGACACGCAAACGGGCACCCATAGGTGCCCGTTGCGGAGACAAGCGAGGTTCACCTGGCCGTCAGCCGCCGAGCTGCTTTTCCTTGAGCTCGGCCAGGGTCTTGCAGTCGACGCAGAGCGTGGCGGTGGGACGGGCTTCCAGACGGCGGATGCCGATCTCGACGCCACAGGCTTCGCAGAAGCCGTAGTCTTCCTCATCGATCTTCTCGAGCGTCTCGTTGATCTTCTTGAGCAGCTTGCGTTCGCGGTCGCGTGTCCGCAGCTCCAGGCTGAAGCCTTCTTCCTGGGTGGCGCGGTCCGCCGGGTCGGCGTAATTGTTCGCCTCTTCCTGCAAATGGCGTACGGTGCGATCCACCTCCTCCATGAGCTCCTGTTTCCAGCCCAGCAGGATCTGGCGGAAGTGCTCAAGCTGCTGTTCGTTCATGTACTCTTCACCCGGTGCCGCTTCGTACGGGGTGAATTTTTTGGGCGCTTCCGTCTTCTTGTCTGCTACTGGCATGGGACTGCCTCATTACTTGAGTGACTGCTGATCAATACCTGTCGCACGGGGTCAAGGTATCTCACGCCAAAGGCATGCTTGTTTATCGGAAAACGGCGGGCTTTGCAATACCTGCCAGAAACGATCGACACATGCTCGAGAGAAAATCGATACCATGAGATATTGACCGCTCGGGGCGCCAAAACGCCCCTGCGAATGTCACTTTTCTTTCAACTTTCCAGGAGTCCGACATGGCGTGGAACTCGCGTCTCGATCGCGTTGCCCCGTTCCGTGTGATGAACTTGCTGGAGATCGCCCAGGCGCGCGAGGCGGCGGGACACGACGTCATTCACTTGGAAGTGGGCGAGCCCGACTTCCCCACCCCGGAGCCGGTGACCGAAGCCGGGCGCGCCGCCCTGACGGCGGGACACACGCGCTATACCCCAGCGGCGGGGCTGCCGGCACTGCGCGAGGCGATCGCCGGCCACTATGCCGAGCACTTCGGGGCAGTGGTCGACCCGGCGCGCATTCTGGTCACGCCGGGGGCCTCGGGAGCACTATTGCTGGCCAGCCAACTGCTGGTCGGGGTCGGCGACAGAGTGCTGATGGCCGACCCCAACTACCCGTGCAACCGCCACTTCATGGCGTTGTCGGGCGCCGAGATCGATACCGTGCCGGTAGGCGATGCGAGCGGCTGGCAGCTCGATGCCGAAATGGTGGCGCGCCACTGGCGCGAGGACACTCGGCTGGCGATGCTGGCCACGCCCTCCAACCCGACCGGCCACATGCTCGATGCCGCACAGCTCCGCGCGGTGGCCGATACCGTGTCGGCGCGCGGCGGGCAGCTACTGGTTGACGAGATCTACCAGGGGCTCTGCTACGATCTCGAGCCGCTCTCGGTGGCTTCGATCAGCCCCGAGGCCTTCGTCGTCAACAGCTTCTCGAAATACTTCGGCATGACCGGCTGGCGCCTGGGCTGGCTGCTGGCTCCGGAGGAAGCCGTCGAGCCGTTGACGCGGCTGGCACAGAACGTTTTCCTGGCTGCTTCCACACCCTCCCAGCATGCGGCTCTGGCGGCCTTCACCCCCGCGTGTCGCGACATCCTCGAGACCCGCCGTGCCGAGCTCGGCCGGCGACGCGACGCGCTGCTGACAGGCCTGGCCCGGCTGGGCCTGGCGCCGTCACTGCCGCCCCAGGGCGCTTTCTATCTGTGGTTGGATATCTCGCGCTACAGCCGCGACAGCCAGGCCTTCTGCCAGCGCCTGCTGGAGGAGGAGAACGTTGCCATCACGCCGGGCATCGACTTCGCCATCCACGGTGGCGAGCACCATGTGCGCATCGCCTTTACCACCGGCATCGCTCGCCTCGAGGAGGCGGTGAGCCGGCTCGAGCGCTTCCTGGCGCGACAGTAGGGCGGTGCGAGATGGAATACCCTCGACTCGTCCGCGGCACCCTGCTGCGCCGCTACAAGCGCTTCCTTGCCGACATACGCCTCGATGACGGCCGCGAGGTGGTAGCGCACTGCCCCAATACCGGCTCTATGCGGGCGGTGAACGTGCCGGGCTGCCGCGTGTGGCTGGCGGCGAGCGACAATCCGGCGCGCAAGCTGGCGTGGACCTGGGAGCTGATCGAATTGCCGCAGCCCGGAGGCGAGACCGCGCTGGCCTCGGTGCATACCGGGCGTGCCAATCGTATCGTCGAGGAGGCCCTGCGGGCGGGGCGGGTGCCGGCACTGTCCGGCTACGCCAGTCTGAAGTGCGAGGCGAAGGTCGAGGATGGACGGCTCGATTTTCGCCTCGACGATCCTGGGCGCGGCATCGCTTTCGTCGAGGTCAAGCAGGTCACCCTCCGGGAGCCCGACGGCCATGGCTATTTCCCTGACGCGGTGAGTGCGCGTGGACGCAAGCATCTGCTGTCGCTGGCGGCGCTGGCCGAACAGGGACGGCGGGCGGTATTGCTGTTCTGCGTGGCGCATACCGGCATCCGCGACGTGGCGGCAGCCGCTCATCTCGACCCGGCCTATGCTGCCACGCTCAAGGAGGCGGTCATGCGCGGGGTGGAGGTGCTGGCGTACGGCTGCGAGATTGGCTGGCGCGACGAGCGGCCCGTGTCGATTGCCCTGGGCAGGGCCCTCCCCGTCTCACTCGACCGCGAGTATCACGTTGCCCTCAGCGTCGATTGAGATCGCCAGTGGTTCCAGATAACGGCCCAGGCAGGGGCCGAAGACACACTCGCCGGTTTCCGGCAGGAACAGCGCGCCATGCATGCCGCACTGGATCAGCTCGCCTCCTGCATCGAGAAACTCTCCCTCCGGCACGTTCAGCGGCACCCGCTGATGCGGGCAGCGGTTGACGAAAGCAGTGATCCGGCCGTGTACGCACACCAGGAATGCGCTTCTTCCATCGGGCAGCGTCACGCCCCGGGAGAGGGCGGTGGCGAAATCACGGAGACGGGCAATAACCTGGGGCACGGGCTCAGCGCTCGATATGAAAACGCTGGATGAAATTCACCGCTGCCGGCTCGCGGTTGCGGTCGTAACGCACCTCCAGCTCGAAGTGCATCGGAGCGTCATCGCGAATGCGGAACACCGCGACCTGCGACGGGGAGTCGCCGCTGCGCAGGGTACGGAAGGCGAGCGGGGTACGCTCGCCGGCTTGAAGCATGCCGACGGTTCCCTCGACTCCGGCATTGATCGGTCGCGTCTCGCCATCGTCGAGCTCCTCGAGCACGCTCACGTTGAGCAGCGCCAGGGCCGGGCTACGCTGGATGCCGTGGGTCTCGGCCACGGCCTGTGGAATGTGCTGGGTGCTCACGGCGCTGTAGTGGACCTGGTAGTCGCCCACCTTTTCGTACTGCTGGGCCTTCAGCGGCAGCGCAACCGCCAGCAGCAGAGCGATCGCAAGGAGAGTCGAGGCAATTCGCTGGCACATGGTGGCTTCCCTCTCAACGGCGCTGGCGCGCGACCCGGAAAATGGCGATCTCGCCGAATAGGTTGGGCCATAGCCGCGTGGCCCAGTGGCCCTCCTGCTCGCCGATCCCCACGGCGCGATCGATGATCTCCAGGCCTTTCTGCCGGCACAGGTGCTCGAAGTCGTTGAACGTCGACAGGTGAATGTTGGGCGTATCGTACCAGGCGTAGGGCAGCGACTTGGAGACCGGCATGTAGCCGCGGATACCGAGGTGCACGCGGTGACGCCAGTAGGCGAAGTTGGGGAAGGTGATGATGCACTCGTCGGCGACCCGCAGCATCTCGTCCAGCATGCGGTCGGGGCGACGCAGCGCCTGCAGCGCCTGGGTCATGATCACCAGATCGTAGGTGTCGTCCTCGAAGTTGACCAGCCCCTCGTCGAGGTTCTGCTCGATCACGCTCACGCCGCGGGCCAGGCAGGCGGTGATCCCCTCGGGGTCGATCTCGAGCCCATAGCCGGTGACACCTTTGTCGCGCGCCAGCGCCGCGAGCAGGGTACCGTCGCCGCAGGCCAGGTCGAGGATGTGGGCACCCTCGGGCACCCAGCGATGAATCAGCTCCAGGTCGGCGCGCATCATGCTTGCACCTCCAGGCCCAGCTCACTGGCGGCGCGTGACATGAACGCCGAGAACACCGCCTGGTAACGCGGCTCGGGCAGCAGAAAGGCGTCGTGGCCGTGGGGCGAGTCGATGTTGACGTAGCTGACCGGCTTGCCGGCACGAATCAGGGCGTTGGCCAGCTCGCGCGAGCGCGACGGCGGGAAGCGCCAGTCGCTGGTGAAGCTCACCACCAGGAAGGGACACTGGCAGGGGGTGACGGCCTCGGCCAGCACGCCGCCGTGGTCCGCCGCCGGATCGAAATAGTCCAGCGCCTTGGTCATCAGCAGATAGGTATTGGCGTCGAAGGCGCTGGAGAAGGTGTCGCCTTGATAGCGCAGGTAGGACTCCACCTGAAACTCGACGTCATAACCGAAGTTGAGGTCCGCGCTGCGCAGATCGCGGCCAAACTTGCTGCCCATGGCATCTTCCGAGAGGTAGGTGATATGACCCACCATGCGTGCCAGCTTGAGGCCGCGGCGCGGCGCCGTGCCATGCTCGACGTACCAACCTTCGTGGAAGTCGGGGTCGGAGCGGATCGCTTGGCGCGCCACTTCATTGAACGCGATGTTCTGCGCCGAGAGCTTGGGCGTGGCGGCTATGACCACGGCATTGGCGACCCGCTCGGGATAGGTCAGGGTCCACTGCAGCACTTGCATGCCGCCCAGGCTGCCGCCGATCACCGCGGCAAAGCGCTCGATGCCCAGCCGATCGGCCAGGCGCGCCTGACTATGCACCCAGTCGCTTACCGTGACCATGGGAAAATCGGGCCCCCACATACGCCCGCTGGCGGGGTTGGCGCTGGTAGGGCCGGTGCTGCCGTGGCAGCCGCCCAGGTTGTTGAGCGAAATCACGAAGAAGCGGTTGGTGTCGATCGATTTGCCCGGCCCGATATGGGCATCCCACCAGCCCGGCTTGCGCTCGTCGTGGCCGTGGTAACCGGCGGCGTGGTGATGACCCGACAGGGCGTGACAGATCAGGACCGCATTGGAGCGCTCGGCGTTGAGCGTGCCGTAGGTCTCGTAGATCAGGTCGTAGGCCGGCAGCGTCCTGCCGCAGGCCAGGGGTAGCGGGTCGTCGAAGTGCGCCGTTTGTGGCGTCACCAGGCCGACCGAGTCGTCAGGAAACTCGGGCATGTGTCGTTCGGTGTCCAGTCGTTGAGGTTCGTCCGCGCGAAGGCTCAAAGGCCGACCAGGGCGCCGGCGATGCCGGCGGCACGCGTCAGCGAGCCGACCACGATACCATCGATTAGGCTGATGGCGATGAATACGACGATCGGCGACAGGTCGATCATGCCCAGCGGCGGGATGACCCGACGCACCGGCGCCATGATCGGCTCGACCAGCTGCATTACCAGCAGCGCACCGGGGTGGCTGGCATTGGGCGCCACCCAGCTCAGGATGATCATCACGATCAGGGCGAAGAAGTAGATCTTGAGGATCGCATTGGCGATGGCGGCTAACGCGCCGATCGCCACCTGGGTGACGGGTGGCATGCCGATTCCGGCGACCTGCAGGATGATCACGATACTCACCGCCTTGAGCACGAAGGCGGCGGCCAGGGTGGCTAGATCGAAGCGGCCCATTACCGGGCCGAGGAAAGTCTGGAAGGGGCGCACCACTGGCTGGGTGACTTTCACCACCGACTGGCTGATGGGGTTGTAATAGTCGGCCTGCGATGCCTGCAGCAGAAAACGCAGCATCATCAGGAATAGGTAGATATTGATCAGGCTGTTGATCAGCAGCAGGCCGGCATTTCCCATTTGGCTGCCCATGTGGGCTCCTCCATATCGTATAGGTGGCCGCCGGTTCGCGGCGGCCCGGAAGGCTATCGCTGGCCGAGTTCGTCGGCCATTTCGCGGGCGCGGGTGGCGCAGGCATCCATGGCATCGGCCAGGGCTTGGCGCAGGCCGGCTTGCTCGAGATGCTCGATGGCCCGCTCGGTGGTGCCACCAGGCGACATCACGTTGCGCTTGAGGCGATCCGGGGTGAACTCACTGTTCTGCGCCATGCGGGCGGCACCCAGCGCGGTCTGGATCGCCAGGCGGCGTGCGGTCTCGGCAGGCAGGCCAAGCTTGACGCCGGCTTCCTCCATGGCTTCGAACATCAGGAAGAAATAGGCCGGAGCACTACCGGAGACGGCGGTCACCGCGTCCAGAAGACCTTCCTCCTCGACCCATTCGACCAGGCCCACGGCTTCGAGCAGTTCGCTGGCCTGATCGCGCTGCTCGACGCTGACCTCGGCAGTGGCGAACAGCCCCGCGGCGCCGGCGCCGACCAGCGACGGAGTATTGGGCATGCAGCGCACCAGCGCCAGGTTGCCGCCCATCCATGCCTGCAGCGTGTCGGCGGTGAGCCCGGCAGCAACGGAGATGACCAGCGGGCGGCGCGCCTGCAGGACGTCGCGTAGTCCTTCGCAGACGTCGCGCATGATCTGCGGCTTGACGGCCAGTACGACGATATCGGCATCCCGCACCGCCTCGGCATTGTCGGTGCTGGTATGGATGCCGAAGCGTTCACGCATCGGCGCCAGGTATTCGTCGCTCGGCGCGGTGGCGGTGATGGCGCTGGCCGGATAGCCGTTGTCGACGATACCGCCGATTATGGCACCGGCCATGTTACCGGCGCCGATGAAGGTGATTCTGCTGGCCATTGCGAGCTGTCCTTCTTTTGTCATGAAGCGACCGGTCTGTGCCGGACGCGGGCGCGTCGCTAGCGACGCGAGGTGTCTCTGGCGCCGAAGATGGCGGTGCCCAGTCTCACCAGGGTGGCGCCTTCGAGCACGGCGGCCTCGAGATCGTCGCTCATGCCCATCGACAGGGTATCCAGCGGCGCCTCGGGGAAGCGGCGACGAAGCGCCTCCAGCGCCTCGCGCAGCCGTGCCAAGGGTTCGCGCTGTCGATCCAGGCTTTCAGCGGGGGCGGGGATTGCCATCAGTCCGCGCAGCCGAAGCCGCGGCAGCGAGAGCACCGCCGCCGCCAGGCTTTCCAGCTCATCTAAGGCGATACCCGACTTGCTGGCTTCGCCGCTGACGTTCACCTGCAGGCATACCTCGAGCGGGCCCAGCGCCTCGGGGCGCTGATCGTTCAGGCGTCGGGCGACCTTCTCGCGGTCGATACTGTGCACCCAGTCGAAATGCTCGGCCACGGCCCGCGTCTTGTTGGCCTGCAGCGGGCCGATGAAATGCCAGACGATGCCCTCCAGGTCGGCCAGCTCCGCCTGCTTGTCCAGCGCCTCCTGGACGTAGTTCTCGCCGAACTCGCGCTGACCCAGGCCCCAGGCCTTGCGGATCATGGCGGCCGGCTTGGTCTTGCTCACTGCCAGCAATCGTGCTGCGTCGGCCGGCCGCCCAGCGTTGGCCAGGGCCGCGTCCAATCGCCTACGGGCGCTGGTCAGTGACTCGGAAAGCATGGTATCCGTCATCTCAGTCACATGAAATCCGTCATGTCCGCAAGGTCTGGCATACTGAAGTGAACCTTCACCGGGAGCAGTGGAACCGCATGGATATTACCGAATTGCTGGCGTTCTCGGCAAAGCAGAACGCCTCCGACCTGCATCTGTCGGCCGGGCTTCCGCCGATGATTCGGGTCGATGGCGACATTCGTCGCCTCAACGTGCCGCCCATGGAGGACCGTGAGGTTCGCAAGCTGATCTACGACATCATGGGCGACCGCCAGCGGCGCGACTACGAGGAGTTCTTCGAAACCGACTTCTCCTTCGAGGTACCCGGGGTGGCGCGCTTCCGTGTCAATGCCTTCAACCAGGCCCGTGGCGCCGGTGCGGTGTTCCGCACCATCCCCAGTGAAGTGCTGACCATGGACGATCTCGAACTGGGCGACGTCTTCCGTCGCCTGGCGTCACTGCCTCGCGGCCTCGTCCTGGTCACTGGCCCCACCGGCTCGGGCAAGAGCACCACCCTTGCGGCCATGATCGATTACATCAACGATCACCGTTACGACCATATTCTCACCATCGAGGATCCGGTGGAGTTCGTCCACCGTAGCAAACGCTGCCTGATCAACCAGCGCGAGGTGCATCGCGACACTCACGGCTTTGCCCAGGCACTGCGCAGCGCCCTGCGCGAGGACCCCGACGTCATCCTGGTCGGCGAACTGCGCGACCTGGAGACCATCCGCCTGGCGCTGACCGCGGCCGAGACCGGGCACCTGGTGTTCGGCACGTTGCACA
This sequence comes from Billgrantia saliphila, assembly GCF_002930105.1. Taxonomy (GTDB): domain Bacteria; phylum Pseudomonadota; class Gammaproteobacteria; order Pseudomonadales; family Halomonadaceae; genus Halomonas; species Halomonas saliphila. The sequence goes on from NZ_PJRN01000017.1 coordinate 74,320, forward strand.
CCACTTCTGCGGCCAAGACCATCGACCGCATCATCGACGTCTTCCCCGGCGAGGAGAAGGCCATGGTGCGTTCGATGCTCTCGGAATCGCTGCAGGGCGTTATTTCCCAGACGCTGCTCAAGCGGCGCAGCGGGGGCCGGGTGGCGGCACACGAGATCCTGATCGCCACATCGGCGGTGCGCAACCTGATTCGTGAAGACAAGGTGGCGCAGATTTACTCGGCGATCCAGACCGGGGGCAATCTGGGCATGCAGACCCTGGATGCCTGCCTGGCCAGGTTGGTGGCCGAGAACGTGGTGAATCGCGACGAAGCCCAGGCGCGCGCCAAGAGCGCGCTTGCCTCCTGACGCCGCCGCACAGAGCAAGGGGAGCGGGAAATGAAAGCACAAGAGTGGCTTGAGCAGCTGCTGGGCATCATGGCCCAGAAGGAAGCCTCGGATCTGCTGATCTCGGTGCAGGCGCCGCCTACCATCAAGATGGCCGGCAAGCTCACCGCACTGGGCGATCAGCGCCTCTCGGTGGAGCAGGTGCGCGAACTGGTCAACACCGCCGTGCCGGAGGGGCTCAGGGAGCGCTTCCAGCAGGAGCGTGAGGCGAACTTCGCTATCAGCCTCTCCGGTCGCGGTCGCTTCCGGGTCAGCGCCTTCCAGCAACGCAACCAGCCCGCCATGGTGATCCGCCGCATCGCCTACGAGATCCCCCAGCTCGAGGAGCTCGCATTGCCAGAGGCGCTGGGCGAGCTGGCCAATCTCAAGCGCGGGCTGGTGTTCGTGGTGGGTGGCACCGGCACCGGCAAGTCGACCACCCTGGCGTCGATGATCCAACGCCGCAACGAAACCGTCGGCGGGCATATCATCAGCGTCGAGGACCCGATCGAGTACGTTCACCCGCACCGCAAGGCGATCATCAATCAGCGCGAGGTGGGTATCGATACCGAGTCCTTCGAGGTGGCGCTGAAGAATACTCTGCGCCAGGCGCCGGACGTGGTCCTCATCGGCGAGGTGCGCACCCGCGAAACCATGGAGCACGCGCTCACCTTCGCCGAGACGGGGCACCTCTGCCTCGCGACCCTGCACGCCAACAACGCCAACCAGGCGCTCGACCGCATCATCCACTTCTTCCCTCACGAGCGTCACGAGCAGATCTGGCTCGACCTGTCACTCAACCTCCATGCCATCGTCGCCCAGCAACTGCTGCCGACCCGAGATGGCGGGCGCGCTCCGGCCATAGAGGTTCTGCTGCGCACACCGCTCATCGCCGACCTGATCCGCAAGGGCGACGTCGGCGAGATCAAGCAGGTCATGGGTCGCTCACGCGACCTCGGCATGCAGACCTTCGACCAGGCGCTCTACGAGCTCTACAAGGCCGGCAAGATCACCGAGGAAGTGGCCATGGTGCATGCCGATTCGGCCAACGAGCTGCGCATGATGATCAAGTACGGCGACGAAGGAAGCGACGTGCTGGCGAAGGCCCAGGACAGCGCGCAGCGGCTGTCCCTGCGCGACGAGGACGATTTTTAGGGGGCATAGACACCGCCAAGCACCCGCAAGCCGGCGGCGCCGGTGACGCTGGGCAGGTTGCCGGGAAGCCCCTCCAGGCGGCGCCAGGCGAGCCAGGCGAAGGCGCCGGCCTCGAGCCAGTCGGCCGGCCAGCCCCAGTCGCTGCTGGGTACCAGCGAGGTCTCGGGCAGATGCCTTGCCAGGCGGGCCAGCAGGTCGCGGTTGTGGGCGCCGCCACCGCAGGGGATTAGCGCCGTGGCTGGTGGGGCGTCTACACGTTCGCGTGCCATCTCCACGCCCAGGGCGACGCTCATGGCGGTCAGCTCCGCCAGCGTCGCCTGTACGTCCTCGGAATTCTCCTGTCCTGTCAGATGCCTCCCAAGCCAATCGAGATGGAACACCTCACGGCCGGTACTGCGCGGTGGTGGCCGATGAAAGAAGGGCTCGCTCAGCAGTCGCTCCAGCAGCGCTTCATTCACCCGTCCCGAGGCGGCCCAGGCACCGTCGACATCGAAGCGGCCGCTGCGATGTCGGGCATGCCAGGCATCGAGCAGTACGTTGGCGGGGCCGGTATCGAAGCCGATCACGTCGGACTCGACCTCCTCCGGCGGCAGCAGGGTCAGGTTGGCGAAGCCCCCCAGGTTGAGCACCAGTTGCCACTGATTCGGGCGACGAAAAAGCGCTTCGTGGAAAGCCGGCGCGAGGGGCGCGGCCTGGCCGCCGGCGGCCAGATCGCGTCGGCGAAAATCGGCCACCACGCAGCAGCCGGTCAGCTCGGCGAGCAGGCTCGGGTTGTCGAGTTGCAGAGTATAGGCGGGACCTCCGTCATGGCCCCATGGCGCGTGCTCGATGGTCTGGCCATGGCTGCCGATGGCGGTGATCCGCTCCGGGACGGTGCCGTTGTCGGCCAGTAGCTGCGCCACAGCGTCGGCCTGCAGGCGGCTGAAGGCATCCTCTGCGGCGGCCAGTTCGGCGAAGTGGACGCGCTCGGCCTGACACAGGCGCAGCAAGTCTTCGCGCAGCGCCTCCGGCATGGAGGTGGCCCGTGTGGCAAGCAGACGTGGCTGGCTCTCGGCATCGATTTCGACCAGCGCGGCATCAATGCCGTCGAGGCTGGTGCCGGACATCAATCCCACGAACAGTGACATGTCTCTCTCCTGAATCGCTCTGGCCCCGCGAGGCGTCAAGACATGCTACCATCCTGCCCCATTCGATGGGCCCTGCCCGCAGGGTGGATCAACGCATGTCGTGGAGTGGGAGACGATGACCGATGTCGCAAGCGCGCTGGCGCTGCTGAAACGAGGCACCCAGGAAGTCCTGCTGGAAGAGGAGCTGATCAAGAAGCTCGAGTCCGGTCGCAAGCTGCGCATCAAGGCGGGCTTCGACCCGACGGCTCCCGATCTGCACCTGGGTCACAGCGTGCTGCTGACCAAGATGCGCCAGTTTCAGGAGCTCGGCCACGAAGTGATCTTCCTGATCGGCGACTTCACCGGGCGCATCGGCGACCCCACCGGCAAGAACGTCACCCGCAAGCCGCTCACCGAGGACGAGGTCAAGGCCAACGCCCAGACCTACAAGGAGCAGGTGTTCAAGATCCTCGATCCCGCCAAGACCGAGGTCCGCTTCAATGCCGAGTGGTTCTCCGCCATGAGCGCCGCGGACATGATCGAGTTGGCAGGACAGAGTACGGTGGCGCGCATGCTCGAGCGCGACGACTTCGAGAAGCGCTACAAGTCGGGGCAGTCGATCTCCATCCATGAATTTCTCTATCCGTTGGTGCAGGGCTACGATTCGGTGGCCCTCGAGGCCGACGTCGAGCTGGGTGGGACCGACCAAAAGTTCAACTTGCTGATGGGGCGCGAGATACAGAAGCACTTCGGCATGGAGCCGCAAGTGGTGATCACCATGCCCTTGCTCGAGGGGCTCGATGGCGTGCAGAAGATGTCCAAGTCGTTGGGCAACTACGTGGGGGTCGACGAGGCCCCCGGCGCCATGTTCAACAAGCTCGTCTCCATGCCTGACAGCCTGATGTGGCGCTATTTCGAACTGCTCTCACTCAAGCCCAACGAGGAGATCGAGGCGCTCAAGCGTGACGTCGAGGCCGGCGCCAATCCGCGCGACATCAAGATGATCCTCGCCCGCGAGCTGATTGGCCGCTATCACGACGAGGAGGCCGCGGCCAACGCCCACAAGTCAGCGGGCAACCGGCTGGCCGAAGGCGAGTTGCCCGAAGATCTACCCGAAGTGGAAGTCGACTTCGAGGGCAGTGCGCAGGCGCCCATCGCCGCGGTACTCAATCGTTCGGGACTTGCTACCAACAGCGCCCAGGCCAAGGACATGCTCGGCAATGGCCGGGTCAAGGTCGACGGCGAAGTGGTAGCGAAGGACCACATGCTCGATACCGGCAAGAGCTATGTGATTCAGGCCGGCAAGAAGCGTTATGCCCGGGTGAAGCTTGGCTGATTGCCTCGCTGTCTCCTGATGACAAGTTGGTTTTGTCCAGCGCCCGCCTCGTGCGGGCGTTTTCGACGGTGGCGGTCGCGCCCGTTTCATCCACAGGCCCGGCGCGGCGAGGGCCTGTGGATAGCTTCGCCGTCATCGCCCCGTCACCGTCCTGAAACTTTTTGACAAGCGGCCCTTGCAGGGGCGCGAGGAAAACCGTAAAGTACGCATCCGCTGCCGGCGA
>NZ_PJRN01000018.1 GCF_002930105.1 Billgrantia saliphila
GTGGACCTGCAGATGAACGAAGGCAAGACCTGCGTTATCGAGATCATGTGCACGCGCGAGCTGGGTGATCCCTTCCGCCGCGACGCACTGAAGAAGCCGGTGCGACTGCTGGAGAAGTACCAGGACTACGTTTAAGGCCCTGCTTGTTCAGTGGATGTGGTCTTCCCCCGGCTCGTCCGGGGGCTTTTTCTATCGAAGCTTTTTTTCTTGGGGTAGTTTTCTTAGCCCAAGGCAGGAGGTTCATGCAATGAAGGCGCTATATCGGATTCTCGAGCGTGCTCGCCAAACTCCTAAGCGCATAGTGCTCTGTGAAGGAGAAGATGTGAGGGTTATTCACGCCGCCATCAAAGCGGCTGAGGATGGCATTGCTCACATTATACTGGTCGGAGAGCGAGATAAGATAAAGTCACTATCCATTCAGCATGAGCTCAATCTGCAGCTCGTTGAGGTAATTGATCCGGCCGACTCACCCTTGACAGGCGATCTGCAGAAGGCCTTGTATATGCTGCGCGGGGAGAAAGGCATGACCCGTGAAGAAGCCGAGACTGCCGTTTACGTTCCTCTTTGTTTTGCCAACCTGCTTGTGCGGGAGGGATATGCGGATGGTTCTGTGGCGGGGGCGGTATACACTACAGCCGACGTGGTTCGTACAGCTATCCAGATCATAGGCATAGCACCAGAATTTCGCATAGTATCCAGTTTCTTTCTAATGATGCTGTGCAAGCCCTTTCACAAAATGAAAGGCGGTATGATCTTTTCTGACTGTGGTCTGGTAATTGAACCGAATGCGTATCAGTTGGCCGAAATCGCCATGTCGGCAGCAGACAGTGCCGAGGCGCTATTAAATGAAGAGGCACGGGTGGCCATGCTGTCGTTCTCTACTGGTGGCAGTGCTGCGCACGGGAATGTGGACAAGGTAGTCCAAGCAGCCCGTAATGTTAAGGCCCAACGGCCTGAGCTCGCCATAGATGAGGATGTTCAACTAGATGCCGCCATCGTCGCAGAGATTTCTGAGCGCAAGCTGCCGTACTCTAAAGTCAGAGGGAACGCCAATGTATTGATTTTCCCTGATCTGGAGGCTGGCAATATCGGTTATAAGCTAGCCGAGCGAATCGGCGGTGCCGAAGCCATTGGACCGCTGCTTCAGGGACTAGCCAAGCCGGCCAACGACCTGTCGCGCGGCTGTAGCGTTGGAGATATCTACAACGTGATAGCTGTAACCTCAGTGCAAGCACAAAGGCTCTCGGGCGCTCCCGACAACTGATGGTCTTTCAAGGAAGTCTAATATGATCCCGACTACCTTGACGATGGAGTCAGGGGCGCTGCTAGGGACACTGGCCGTCATGGCGGTGGCCGGTTACCTACATACAGTAGCGGGATTCGGCCTCGGAATGATCGTAATGGGAGCGGCTGGCGGGCTTGGAGTAGCGTCGCTACCGGTGCTGGCGGCGGTGGTAAGTTTGCTGACGTTAGCGAATAGTGCCATAGCCCTGCCGGGAGGGTGGCGCGGCCTGGGGAAACATCGCGTCATTGCCCTGGCAATGGGCATCGTGCCATCCATCATGCTTGGCGTTTGGCTGTTGGCTTGGTTGAGCGCCTCATCCAGGGCGCTGCTTACACTTCTGCTGGGCGTCCTTGTGCTTTATGGGGGGGTGAGCGTCGGGCTGCGCCCGCGTCCACGACTGCAGGAGTCCCCACCTTGGAGTTATGCCGTCAGTGGTGTGTTGACGGGGCTTTGTGGTGGACTATTCGGCGTTCCTGGTCCGCCGGCCATTTATCACTGTTATCGCCAGCCGCTGCCGCTGGAAACGATACGGCTCTTGTTGATCCTTTGCTTTGCTATCACCTCGGGGATGCGCACCTTGTTCGTCGCAACCCAGGGAGGACTGACAGCAGATGTTTGGGAACTTGCCATATGGGCGATACCTGTCGTGGGGGCCGCGACCTGGCTTGGCCGTCGGTACCCTCCCGTGTGCTCTGCCGAGAAAATGCGTAGGCTGGCCATGCTGGCCTTGATCGCACTGGGTATGTTTATTTTGATCAAGGGTTTGCTGTCATTGGCAACCCCGAGTGGAGGAGAGTAAAGGAAACTGATCAGCGATGACTCTCGAGTTGCTACAGCGCAGTGGCACTGCATGGAAAGTTGAAGCATCTCTGATATGCGGCTGCTCCACCTTGGCCGAGTCACGCTCGGCCATGACGCGCTGATACTTCTCCTGCACCCGCTGGGCAGCCTTCGGGTCAACCTTGAATACCTCACCGAAGTCGTCACTCTGATCGTCGCGGCGAAAGTAGTTCTGGCCCACGATGACGCTTTCCCCTTTGTCGACCTTCTGTTTGCGTTCATGCGCACGCTCGGCGATTCGCGCCTGCAGGTAGCCATCCTCGATCGCCTTCTCCACGCCGCCATATTCATCGATTTCATCGATGACTCGGCGTGTCTCTTCTTCCATCTTGTCAGTTAGCCACTCCACGTGGTTCGTCGGCAAGTATGGCGAGGTCGAGCGCGTGCCGCGCAGCGACTTCGACAACCTGCGTGCGTCTTTGCAGAAACGTGCCGTGCCCCAGCGTCAACGTCACTGAACCACCACCGAGCCCATCCACCCCTACCACCATCACCCAATCCATGACACCCGCACGCTGACCCGCCAGGCCGACCCGACCCCGCACGATTCACATCCTGCTGCGCTGACACCGAGCTTCGCCTTCGCCGTGCCCAACCCCGCCAGCCGGTCGCTTCGATCGGCTGCTGTGTGGCTGTCAGGTGGTAGGCGCGTACCCATGCTCCGAGCTATGTTGCAGTGCACAAAATTCCCTGCTACCGTGTGTGGTATGCAGCAGAGCGGGAATCTCCCGCTCCAAGGCATTCAGAACCCCGGAGGTTCCCATCATGAGCAACGCATTCGCATTCGATGCCAAGCAGTTTGATACCGCCCAGCTTGAGTCCGCTTTCTTCGCCCCGGCTCGCGCTTTCGCTGCTTTGTCCATCGACTACACCGAGAAGCTGGTCAATGCCCAGCTCGAGGCTACCAAGGCATATAGCGACACCACCCTGGCGCAGCTGCGTAGCCTGTCCGAGGTCAAGGATGCCGAGGGCCTGAAGAGCTATCTGGAAGGCCAGCAGGCCGTTGCCAAAGACTTGACCGAGCGCCTGAAGGGCGATGCCGGCAAGGTCGTAGCCCTGCAGCAGGACTTCGTGCAGCAAAGCCAGAAGCTGACCGAGAATAGCGTCAAGCAGGCCCAGCAAGACCTTCAGTCGGCCGCCGAGAGCGAGACTGGAAGCAAGTCCGCGCCCAAGGCGGTCAAGGAAACTACTTCCAAGGCCAAGTAAGCCTTAGGCCTGCGGGCCGCGCCGACGCAAGATTCAGGCCGCCGATCCATGATCGGCGGCTTTTTGCTATGTGAGCGATGGCCATGGGCCGGTTGATGGCTCCCTCCGCACGGCTAACGCCTTGCTGCGCTGACGCCGGCCGTAGTGGATAATCTCCTGAAAACTTATTTCTTCGAAACATCTTGTTTTTAGAAGATAAAAATATCCGCTATCTTCCTTTTCAGTCCTGTCCCATAGACGACCTGGCTGACCTGACCTCCGTTCAGAGGCGCCTCTAACTATGGGGTTTTGACAGGGCTGTTTTGACACCAGTCATCATAAAGGGAGCATTGGCTATGGAAATGGCTTTGGGCTTTGGCGCAATTGCATCGATCGCATTGATTATCGGCGGGGTTGCCGGGTCGTACTGGTCGCCGAGCCGCCGTATCACCGGCGTGTTGCTGGCTTTCGCTAGTGGCACTTTGATCTCGGCTCTGGCTTTCGATCTCTTTCCCTTGGCTGTGGAGGCGGGGGGGCTCACCCGTTCAACAACCGGATTAATCGCCGGTGCTGGCGTCTTCGTTATCATCAACACCTGGCTGGACAAGAGGGCCGCCCCGCTCGCTGCCGACACAGAGGCCGGTGCTGGCAAGGCCGAAGAGATCCAGGTGCTCAAGGAAGGGGCTTCTCGGGGCATGGGCTTCGCCTTGCTGGCTTCTGTGACGCTGGACGGCGTACCGGAGAACCTGGCGCTTGGTGCCAGTCTGCAACAGGAGGCCAGTCTTACCCTGCTGATGGCTATCTTTGCCTCCAACCTGCCGGAGTCTTTGGTTGGCGCCATGGCCATGCGCAAAGGCGGCCAAAGACCACTTCGCGTCATTCTGATCTGGTCCGGAGCCGCCGTGATCCTGACTTTGACCGTGCTATTCGGAAGTCTTGCCACAGGCCTGGAGGCCGGGGCTCTGGCATTCGCATTGTCTTTCGCTGGTGGGGCGGTACTGGCCTCGCTGGCCGATACGCTTATGCCTGAGGCGTTCGAGCGGGGCCGTCCATTGAACTCCTTCGCCACCGCCGTGGGTTTTGTAGTGTCCTTTGCCCTGGCGAACTGAAGGGAGCAGTCTGCGCGGGGTCGTTTCCGCTTCTCGACCCGCCCTCATTACCCAGGTCGGTCGCGCCAACCACCTGGGTCTTGGCTGCTGTTAGGTTGCACGCATAATCCCTTGGTCGTTGGTTCGAGTTCAGCTGGGCCTACCAACTTCCCATCCCTTTTCATCTCAGTACATGCCAGAAGCCTTGCTGCCATCGGCCTTGTGGGTTTGTCAGCGTTTCATGACATGTCAGGAGGATTCTTGACATGCCCCCCGACAAAGGGGGCATGAATGGCGGCACAGCCACATGTTGCCCATTTGGTGCCCCATGAGCCAACGCCAGACGAACAAACTGACCGCCACCGCCGTTCGCAACGCCAAGCCTCGCGATAGTGAGTGAGTATAAAAATTCGCGAAGGTGCTAACCGCTTTTTGGCCGCAGGAGTCTGGAGCCAAGTTTTAATGCTGCGCTGAAGTCAGCAATCCGAAATGAGCACCATTTGACTCTTGTGACAGAGAGGAGTGGAAGCTTCTAGTTGTAGAAGGTGCGATACCAGATATCAGGTCGGCTTCGAAAGGAAGTGATATTGAGGATGTTGGGGTGTGGGTGAGAAAGAGCCTAGATGGTTGGAATTATCTGGAAAAGCGCAGAGGTGGCAGGGGCTTGAGGTGTTTCAAGAATTTTCTTAAGTACAGAATGAGTGGCTGAAGGGACTTGCCATACCCATAGGCTTCGGTTTTTTAGGTGGGAAAGGAAAAATGCATCATAACTATGATTATGTTGCATTTAGGTGTGGTAGCAAATTTGCCTACCACACCTCAACTCTTTCATTTGGACTCTAGCAGGGCCCTATCAAATGCTTAACCTCTAAAAAGGCTGCCAGGCCCCACGGACCCAGTTCTCGTCCGATCCCGCTACGTTTGAAGCCGCCCCAGCCAGTCTGGGGTAGCACCAACTGTTCGCTGTTGTACCAGATGCTGCCGGCCTTGAGCTGGCGGCCGATCCTCCTAGCTCGCTGTGGATCCCCGCTGATCACGGTAGCTGCCAGGCCAAATTCAGTGTCGCTAGCGAGTGCGACTGCCTCCGCTTCGTCGGCTACGCTGCGGGCGCAGAGTACCGGGCCAAATATCTCCTCCCGCCACAGGCGGCTGGTCGTGGGAACATCGCGATACAGCGTCGGTGCCAGGAAGTATCCGCGTTCGGGTAGGGTGCGGTGGCGTGCGTCGCGTACCGCCACGAGACCTTCTTGATCGGCCACGGCTAGGTAGCCTCGGACAGCGTCGCGCTGACAGGAGCTGGTCAAGGGGCCCATGTCGGTACCCTCGGCCAGTGGATCGCCCAGCTCGAGTGCATCGATGCGGTGTGCCAAGGCCGCGTAGAGCGGTTCTGCTACGTCCTGGTGAACCAGCAGCCGGGAAGTCGCTGAGCAGATTTGCCCCGCATTGTAATAGATGCCCGCCATCACCCAGTCGGCGGCCTGCTCGGGGTCGGCATCCTCCATCACCAGAATGGGCGATTTACCGCCTAGTTCGAGTGATACGCCAACGGTGCGTTCGGCCGCGGCATGCATCACGGCTTCGCCCACCCGGTTGCTACCGGTGAAAGAAACCTTGTCGATACCGGGATGTGCGCTGAGTGGGGCACCGATGCCGTTGCCGTCGCCAAAAAGCAGGTTGAGCACCCCCGCCGGCAGTTCCACCTCAAGGGCGATCTCAGCGATGACCCGCTCCGGCAACGGCGTCACTTCCGAGGGCTTGAGCACGACAGTGCAGCCCGCGGCCAGTGCCGGAGCGACTTTCCAGGCACTCGTCACCAGCGGGAAGTTCCACGGGGTGATGAGCCCGACGACACCGACGGGATCGTGATAGCACCGCGCTTCGACCCCTTCCATGTCGAGCCGAATCCGCTCTCCCTGGCGCTCGTCCAGGCTTCGTGCCTGTTGGGCGTAGTAGCGATAGCAGGCGATGGCGTCGTCCAGGTCGATGTTCGCTTCCGTCAACACTTTTCCATTATTGGTCGACGACAACCGTGCCAGCTCGTCTCGCCGGTGCGATAGTACATCGGCGAAACTCTCGAGGTACCTGCCGCGCTCGGCGCCGGTAAGCCCCTGCCAGGCGAGGAGGGCTCGCTGGGCAGCGCCCACGGCGGCATCCACGTCGCGTGGATGGCCGGTCGTCACCTCGGTGATTAGCTCTTCCGTGTAGGGGTTGGTCACGGGCAGTCGCCGCTCGCTTGCCGAGACGACCCATTGGTTGTCGATGAATTGGTGCCCCAGGGGTGTCATACAGGCTCCTTGGCAGCGGGTACGTTGTCCTGACACCAGGCCATCCAGGCATGGGCGTCGACCTCGACGAGAAACGGCCCGTCGGCCGGGCGGCTGTCGAGCGCCGTGGCCAGTTCGGGGGGAGAATCAACCCGTGTGGCCAGGCAGCCAAACCCATGGGCTACCGTGATGAAGTCGGGCGCCTGAATGTCTACGCCTAGACGCTCGACGCCGTGATTGTCCATATAGCGACGAATCTCCTCGTACCCCTGGTTATGCCATAGCAGGATCACCACGGGCAGCCGGTATTCGACGGCAGTGGCCAGCTCCGAGAGGGTGAACATAACGCCCCCATCCCCGACCAATGCGATGACGGGCAGTTCCGGCTGGCCAAGCTGGGCCCCCAGCGCCGCCGGCAGGCCGTATCCCAGCGTGCCGTAGCCGGTGGAGGCATTGAAGAAGTGTCGAGGGGCCGGCAGCGACAGCAGATGGTTGGCAGCGTAGACCGGGGCCGTGGAGTCGCCCACCCAGATGGCGTTAGGCAGTGCCTGTCGCAGGGTTTGGCACAGCGGTACGAAGGGGGAGAGAGCAGGATCCTGGGCAAGGTTCAACGCTTCACGAGTCATGCTGGCGCGGGCGTAGCCCTGCTTGTCCAAGGGGACCGGGAAATGCGCGAGCAGTCCTGCCATAGCCTGCGCCGCATCTCCAACCAGGCCTAACGATAAGGACTGGTTGCGCACCAACTGCTGGGCATCCAGATCAATGCGAATCAGCCGGCCAGTGAGGGCGAAACCGTCATCAAAGACCACGTCATAGTCGGTCTCGCCAAGCTCGGTGCCGATGGCCAGGATGACATCGGCTTCGCGCGCCAGCTTGCGCACGGCCGGCAGCCCTGTGTTGGCTCCTAGGTCCAGCGCATGCGCATCGCCCAGAAGGCCCTTGGCATTGATGGTGGTTGCTGTCGGCGCGTCCAGGCGAGCAACCAATTCTCTGGCCGCATCGGGTGCGTTGACGCAGCCGCCACCGAGCAGCACCAGCGGGCGCTGAGCGTCACGCAGCCACTGGGCCGCCTGGGCCAGCCCGTTGGGGTCGGGGGCAGGTGGATAGATAACCGGTGCCGCCCACTCCGCGGGAGGCTCTACCGCGGTGTCGAAGAGATCGATGGGAATCTCGATATGTACCGGCCCCGGCTGCTGACCCTTGAAGACAGCGAAGGCCCGAGCCAGCACTTCGGGCAGGCCGTTGGGATCAAGCAGGGTGTGGCTGAAACGTGACACGCCTGCCACCAGACCTTGCTGGCTCTCAAGCTCATGCAGTCGACCCTGACCGCGGCCCAGGGTGTCCCGGCGATTAACGCTGGAAATCACCAGCATGGGCACCGAATCGGCCAGTGCCTGACCCATGGCGGTGGCGATATTGGTCATACCGGGCCCGGTGATGATCAAGCAGACGCCGGGCCTGCCCGTCGCACGGGCGTAGCCATCGGCCATGAAGCCAGCGCCCTGCTCGTGGCGCGGCGTGACGTGGCGCACACCGCTCTCCTCGAGGCCACGGTACAGCTCCACGGTATGCACCCCGGGAATACCGAAGAGCGTATCGACGCCGTAGCGGTCGCGCAGGAGACGAATGAGTAGTTCAGCACAGGTCATGTCAGGACTCCGTAAAGCGTGCATGATTTTGGCGGCTCACGAGGCTAGTGCTGGCGGCTGGTCTTGCCAGGTGGCTTCCAGACCGAAGTTGATCAATGCACGGTCGCGGTCGTAGACCGGCTGGCCCTGGAGGAAGCTCAGCTCTACCTGGGTGCGATGCAGATTGCCACGCACCACACGAGAGAAAGGATCGTGGTCCAGCACGATGAGGTCGGCAGACTTGCCCACTTCGAGCGAGCCGGTTTCGTGCTCCAGCCCCATGGCATAGGCGCCGTTCAGCGTGGCGACGCGTAGCGCTTCCTCAAGACTGATCGGTGTGCCGAAGCGCTCCTCACCTGGCTCCCAGGGGTTCTGGCGTGTCACGAGGGTCTCCAGGGCGAGCCAGGGGTCGATGGAGGCTACCGGGAAGTCGGTTCCGAAGACCGCCACGCCTCCCGCATTCAGCACACCGCGCAGGTTGTAGGCGCGCGACAGTCGCTCCTTCCCATAGCCGGCCCGTGCACCCGAGGTGAAGCGCGAGGGATACCAGGCCGCCGGAGAGAACTCGGCGATGACGTCCAACTCGGCGAAGCGGGCGAGGTTGGCGTCGTGCAGGATGGTGCTGTGGGCGCACTGGTGGCGTACGCCGCTGGGTCCGTTGATGCGCCGGGTGGCTGCCACTGCATCCAGGAACAGGTCGGAGGCGCCGTCGCCGGTGCAGTGGGCAATGACCCGTATGCCGCGGCGATCCATGTCGACCAGCATGTCGCGCAGGTGTTCGGGGGTGAGGTTGATCTTGCCGCGCCAGTCGTCGCCGTTCTCCCAGGGCGTGAGCAGGAAGGAGGAGCGAGGCTCCACGGTTCCGTCGAAATGGAACTTGACGGCATTGGCGCTCAGGCGACTGCTGGCATAGTAGTGGCGCTCGCCGCAGAGCAGCTCCCAGCGTCGTTTGACCGGAAAGATGTCGTCTTGCCAGCTGATAGCCGCTTCTACGCGTAGACTTAACTTGCCTGCATCATCGAGCTGCTTGAGGGCGGCCAGTCGCTGTTCGCATACGTGCACGTACTTGGTCGCCGTAACGCCGCGGCTGGTCTGAAAGTGCAAACCTTCTTGATAGGCCTTGCGTAGTACCTCCACAGGTGTGGGAGGCATGGCGGCGTGGATCATGGCATAGGCACCGTCGATCATCAGACCAGTGGGCTCGCCGGTCAGCGGGTCGCGTTCCATGTAGCCATTGCGCGGGTCTGAAGTGTGACGGTCGATACCGGCCAGGGCCATTGCCTTGCTATTGACCATCATCGTTCCCCACATCCGGTCGAGGATGGCCACTGGGCGGTCGGGCATGAAGCTATCCAGCCATTCACGACCTGGGGTCAGCCCAGTCTGACGGAAGGTGTAACGCACGAAATAGGCGCCATGGATCCAACCGTCTCCGGGGTGACTCGCGGCATAATCGAGGATAGCCTGCTTGACCTGCTCGGGGGTGGGATCTTCGATGCCGATCTTGAGCGAATCGTCATACTTGGCTGCCAACCCCAGGTCCGGGTGGGTGTGCATGTCGTGCAGGCCGGGCATGACAAAGCGGCCGCCCAACGGGATCACTCGCGTATCGGGTCCGATCCATTCGTGCATTGAACTGTCGTCTCCCAGCGCGCACAGACGCCCGCCGGCCATGGCCAGCGCCTCGGCCCAGGGGCGAGCAGGATCGAGCGTAAAGATCTTTCCCCCTTGCAACACGATATCGGCATGGCGTGGGGCGGGCGCATGGCTGGAACGCCAGGGATCGAACATGGTTTCACCTCTATTGTTGTGCAAGATTCACCTTAAACCAGTAAAAAAGGGTCTGAGGTGTTAATTTCTTGCGTCTGAGGTGAGCTTTCCTGTCGCTTCAACAGCTCAACTGGACAAGGCTGGAGCGCCGAGCAATCCCTCCAGCAGCTTCTTGATCCAATCACTGAAAGCTTGGACGTTGGGATCTTCTAGTTTGCTGTGAGGGGTGACCAGGTAGTAGGCCCGATCGCTGGGAATCTTCTCGCCGAAAGGGCGAACAAGTTGGCCGTGACGCAGGCTATCTCCACACACCACGTCGTCGCCGATGGCGACGCCCTGGCCGGACAGTGCCGCCTGCAGCACCAGCAGGACATTTGAGAAGTATATACCGGACTCGAACTTGACTTGATTCTTTCCCGCACAGCCTGCCAGCCAGAGCTGCCAGTCATGTACGTCGTGCAAGTGCAGTAGGGTGGCACGATCCAGGTCGCGGGGATGGGTGATGTTGAGTTCGTTGAGCAGGGTCGGGCTGCACACGGGGTGGTACATCGGCTGCGCCAACAGCTCTACATGCTGATCGGTATGCACGCCATCACTGAACACCACGAAGAGATCGAAGTTGGGCTGATTGATCGTCTCGTCTTCGCGATTGGTGCTCAGGTGCAGGCGTATGGTGGGGTAGGCGCAGTAGAAATCGTTGATATGGCGACTGATGACGCTTGCGGCGAAGCCAGGCGGCATGCAGACGTGCAAATGCCCGTTGTACTCCTGGTCCGGCAGATTGGCGTGGATCCGCTCCAGGCTCTGGAGTACCTCACGGACTTCACCGGCATAGAGCTGACCCGCCGGGGTCAGGATTACGCCGCGTCCCCGACGCTCGTACAGGCGTATGTTGAGCTGGCTTTCCAGCAGCCGCAGCTGATGGCTGATGGCGCTACGGGTAAGGCTGAGGTAATCGGCGGCGTCGGTCAGGCTGCCAAGCCTTGCCAGGGCCTCGAAAGCGCGCAGGGCCTGTAGCGAGGGAAGATGGTTCGCTTTTTGTTGAGCCATTTTGACCAATCAGATGATTATTTTTGACTTTTGATGAGTTGAGTTTGCTCTATAGTGGTTTTCAAAGCAATAACACTCCCAAGAGGAGCCTGAATGACCACGCAAACTCAACGTGATGCTCTCACCCAGCGCGTCGATGCGCTGATGCCCAAGCTTTCCGATTGGAACCAGACCATCTGGCACTACGCCGAAACCGCGTGGCGGGAATACCGCTCGGCGCGTTTCTATGTCGACTTGCTGCGCGAACACGGCTTCGAGGTGGAGGAGGGCTCGGGTGGCATGCCCACGGCCTTCTGCGCCACCTGGAGCAACGGTGAGGGTCCTACCCTTGGCGGCTATGCGGAGTACGATGCGGTGCCCGGCAATTGTCAGGCGGCTGACGTGGTGAAACGTCCCCGCGACAACCTGAGCCCTTGGGCCGGCGGCCATACCGACCCGCATTCCGCGTTGGGAATGGGCTCCCTGGGTGGCTTCCTGGCCATGCAGGCGCTGATGAAGGAGCAGGGTATCGGCGGCACGCTGAAGTTTTTCGGCGAGCCGGCCGAGAAGGTGCGCGGTTCGAAGCCGATCCATGCGGCACGCGGCTATTACGATGACCTGGATGCGGCGATCAGCTTCCATCCTTTTTATATGCTGCCCCTGTGCAACACCACGCGCTGGGACACCCATTGCGGCGCCGCTTATGGTGTGATCTACACCTTTCTGTGCGATAGCCCCGAGACCTGGATGACCCGCGGGAGCCATTCTCCCATCGCGGCCTCCCATGCCAGCGCTCGTGCCCCGGGGGCCAACGACGCCGTCACCCAGATGTACCTCAACGCCAAGGCCTTGCGCGAGCATGTGCTGGCCAGCGGCCTGAACTGGTCGATGAACGAGGCGATCCTGAACGCCGGCCAGGCGACCGCGGACAACTTGGCGGCGCAGATGTCCCAGATCCAGTACTTCATTCGCGTCTCGTCAGTGGAGCAGGCGGAACATGTGGTCAGGGGGCTCGACCATATCGCCGAATCCGTTGCCAAGCTGACCCACTGCCGGGTCGAGCGTCACTGGGTCGCCAAGTCGCGCCCCGGCCTGCCGAACCATGCCCTGGCTGAACTGACCTATGCCAACCTCGAGCGGATTGGAGCGCCGCGGTTGGGCGACGAGGCCATTGAGCTTGCCCGCCGGATCCAGGCCAACCTGGGCATGGCACCAATGGAGAAGCCCTTCCTGGCCGATATCGAAACCCTGCGCAAGCCGCAGGATGCTGAGCGTGAACTGCGCCAGATACTGCCGCCCAACCAGACCCATTTCACCTCCGACGACTACACCGAATACAGCTGGCATGCACCGACCGTGCGCCTGTACATCGGACGCCCGGCGCTGGCGCCCCGTGACGATGGCGGCGCATACCCCGATTGGGTCATGAATGCCCTGGGTGGCTTGGCTCCGTGTATCGATCCCATGATCGAGACGGCGGCGAAAACGGTTGGGCTGACGCTGCTCGACTTGTTCCAGGAGCCGGACGCACTGAACGCGGCGAAGGCTGAGTTCGAACAGCGTACCGGTGGCGGTGTCGGCGGCGACCAGTGGCTGGCCCCGCTGTGCGATTACGAACCGCCGATTCATTTCCGCTGGCCTGAATACGTCACCACCCCGCGTGGTGAGAACGACTGGGTGATTCCGGCACCCAACGAGTGCTCCCAGGCACCCCGGTAGGCTTAATGCTTCCCACTTCAGCAGGAGAAGATCATGGATAACAACAAGTTCACCATTCGACCCGTTGCCACCTCCATCAAGGCTGGTCTGGCTTGCTTGGCCCTGGCGGGTAGTGCTCTAGCCTTTCCGGTATCCGTGCTGGCCCAAGACGGTGAGGTTATTGAGATTCGCATGCAGCGTTACACCGGCACCGAAGAAGATGCGATCTTCGAGCGTCTTCAAGACATGCTGCATGAAGCCAGCGATGGCCGAATCAAGCTGAATATCTTTCGTGGGGGCGAGCTGGTGCCCAATGACCAGATGTTCGCCGCACTGCGCAGCGGCACCCTGCAGGCCATTTATGGCTACGGCGGTTACTGGGGTGGGCAGATGGATACGGCCGTGCTCGAGTCCGGCATTCCCATGGCCTGGACCAGCCTCGAGGAAGCTCAGGAGCTCTGGAACGAGCGCGGCCTGGGGGAACTGCTGACCGAGAACTACGCCCAGCAGGGCGTTCACTACACCGTGCCGGTTTTCGGTGGCAAGTTCGACCTGCTCACCAAGGAGCCGGTCGACTCCTTGGCCGATCTGAGTGAGCTGAAGATCCGTGCGACTCCGTCCGTGTCGGCGGTTCTCAACCACTTCGACATTCCCACGGTCTATATCCCGCCGCAGGAGTTCTACATCGCCCTGAGCACCAACGCCATCGACGGTCTGATCTATGGCGGTCCCTATGACTATTCGGTACTCAAGCTTAACGAGGTGGCCACCAGCTACACCGAAATGAACATGCTCTATCCGGGCTTCGTCGACAACGTGCTGGTCAACCAGAACGTCTGGAACCGCATGCCGGAAGATCTCCAGGAGACCTTCATGGAGGTCACCGCCGAGTGGGCCGACTATCGCCACCAGAAGTTCGTGGAATGGAACGAGGAGGCTGCTCACCTGTTCGAAATCACCACCCTCCCAGAGAACGATGTACTGGCGATGACCGAGGCGGCTCAGGAAGTCTGGGATGCCGAAGCCGAAAAGTCGCCGCAAGCTGCCGAGGCCATCGAGATGATTCGCAACATGGCCCGTGACAAGGGCCGCCTCGAGTGACTGGGAGCCAAGCGATGCACCTGCTTCACGCCTGGATCCGCTGGCAGGACCGCCTGAGCGAGTGGCTCGGACGGTTGGTCGCCTGGCTCGGTTTCGCCCTGGTTTGCGTATTGGTGTATGAGGTGGCGGCGCGGCAATTGCTGCGCTCGCCCACCAACTGGGCGCATGAGGCCTCGACGCTGACCTACGGCGTCTATGCCATCCTGGCCGGGGCCTACACCGAGAAATGGCAAGGTCATGTCCGGATCGATATCTTCTACCAGCGGCTCTCGACGAAAGGGAAAGCGCTGGTTTCCTTCATCATCGGCGTGCTCACGCTGATCCTGCTGGCGTTGCTGCTCGAGAGCGCCTACGACTTCGCCATGCAATCGGTGGCCATGCAGGAGCGTTCCTTCCGTAGCACCTGGGCACCGATCATCTGGCCGGTGAAAGTGATGATTCCGTTGGCCGTGCTGCTGATCATGCTGCAAATGCTGGCCAACACCCTGCGGCACCTCTGCACCCTACTGGGCCATCCCCTCGAAACCGGTCCTTCGTCCGGTCAAGCTACCGACACTCGGGGGGACTCCCATGGTAAGCATTGATCCGATACTGCTGACGCTGTTGATGTTCGGGGCCATGTTGACTCTGATGTTCTTCGGAGTGCCGCTGGCCTGGACCCTGATGGGTGTGGGCGTCGGCTTCGGCTACTGGATCTGGGGGCCGGACAGTCTCGGCATCATGCTGCCTTCGGTCTTCGGCCTGATGAACGAGTTCATTCTGGTCGCACTGCCGCTGTTCATCCTGATGGGAATGATCCTGGAGCGATCCGGCATCGCCGACGATCTCTTCGAGATGATCTACAAGATCATGGGGGGCGTACGCGGCGGTCTGGGCATGGGGACTGTGGTGATCTGTGCCTTGATTGCCGCCATGGTGGGCATTACCGGTGCCGCGACCGTAAGCCTGGGGCTGATCGCGCTGCCCGCCATGCTCAAGCGCGGCTACAGCAAGCAGCTCTCGGCAGGTGCCATCATGGCGGGGGGCGCGCTGGGCTTCTTGATTCCGCCCTCCCTGGTCATGATCCTCTACGCCTTCCTGACCCGCGAGTCGGTGGGCAAGTTGTTCGCCGCGGGGGTCATGCCCGGCCTGATGCTGGCCGCTATTTACATGCTCTACATCGGCATTCGCTGTCACCGCAACCCGACGCTGGGGCCACCCATCGAAGTCTCCGAGCGGATCGGTTTCTGGGAGAAAGTTGTCGCGCTGAAGGCGGTGATACTGCCCGGCGCCCTGATCGCCGTGGTACTGGGAACCATGGCGATCGGCGTGGCCTCGCCCACCGAGGCTTCGGCGCTGGGCGCCTTTGGTGCCATGCTCTGCGCCCTGGCCCACGGCAAGCTCAACCTCACCATGCTCAACAGTGCGCTGTTCAGCACGGCGCGCATCATGGGCATGCTGATGTGGATAATGATCGGTGCGGTGATCTTCTCGAAGATCTATATCGCCCTGGGGGCTGGCCAGGCGATCGTGGGCCAGATAATGGCCGCCGACCTAAGTCCTTACCTCGTCCTGAGCGTGATTCTGCTCAGCTATCTGGTACTGGGCATGTTCCTGGACGACTCGGCCATCCTGTTCATCACCGTGCCGCTCTATGTGCCGATCATAAAGGCGCTGGGTTTCGATCCGATCTGGTTTGCCACGCTGTTCGTGTTGGCGATGCAGAGCGCATATCTGACCCCGCCCTTTGGCTACAACCTGTTCTACATGCGTTCGGTGGCGCCTCCAGAGGTGACGACCGGCGATCTCTATCGCTCGGTGATCCCGTTCCTGGCCATGCAGATACTCGGCATCGTGCTGCTGGTGCTGTTTCCGCAGATTGCCTTGTGGCTGCCCGAGCTCATCTTCGATTAGGAGGTTTCATGAGCCATCAACCATTACCGGCCGAACCGACACGGCAACTCGAGGATGACAAGGTCATCGTAACGCGCTGGGATTTCTCGCCTGGCGCGGAGACTGGCTGGCATCGTCACCTCCATGACTATGTCGTCGTTCCGCTCGTGGATGGCGTGATGCGTCTGCACACTGCTGAGGGATACCACGAAAGCGAGGTCAAAGCAGGCGTTTCCTACCGCCGCCTGGCCGGCGTCGAGCATAACGTCATCAACGCGGGCGAGGGGCACTTTGCCTTCGTCGAGATCGAGCTCAAGGCGACCCAGGAGGACAAATAACATGGCGACTTTCAACCAGCCGCAGGGTGGCAACGAGATGCCCAGGTTCGGCGGGCCTGCAACAATGATGCGCCTGCCTGCCCATGACGGTGCCGAGGGGCTCGATGTCGCGTTCATCGGGGTACCGATGGATATCGCTACTTCCAACCGCCCGGGCACCCGGCTGGGGCCGCGCCAGATTCGCGACGAATCGCGCATGCTGCGGCCCTACAACATGGCCACGCGTGCCGCACCGTTCGACAGCCTGCAGGTGGGTGACATCGGCGATGTGCCGATCAACACCTTTCATCTGCCCAAATCGGTCGAGATCATCGAGAAGCATTACGACGAGGTGCTCCAGCACGCGTGCATCCCGTTGACCCTGGGGGGCGATCACCTCATCACGTTACCTATCCTGCGCGCGATGGCGAAGAAGCACGGCCCGGTAGGCTTGATCCACATCGATGCCCACGCCGACGTGAACGAGCACATGTTCGGTGAGCCGCTGGCTCACGGTACGCCATTCCGACGTGCTCAGGAGG
Source organism: Billgrantia saliphila (assembly GCF_002930105.1). Classification (GTDB taxonomy): domain Bacteria; phylum Pseudomonadota; class Gammaproteobacteria; order Pseudomonadales; family Halomonadaceae; genus Halomonas; species Halomonas saliphila. Next base: position 16,620 of record NZ_PJRN01000018.1, read on the forward strand.
AGGGGGTGCTGGCCCACGGCAAGGTGGTGCAGATCGGCCTGCGCGGGACCGGTTATGCGGCCGAGGACTTCGACTGGTGCCGTCAGCAGGGCTTTCATGTGGTGCCGGCCGAAGAGTGCTGGTATCGCTCGCTGGCACCGCTGATGGAGGAGGTGCGTGCGCAAATGGGCGACACCCCCGTCTACATTACCTTCGATATCGACGGCCTCGATCCGTCCGTGGCGCCCGGCACGGGTACCGTGGAAATGGGAGGTCTGACCTCTACCCAGGGCCTCGAGATCGTGCGCGGTGCGATGGGGCTCAACATCGTCGGTGGGGATCTGGTCGAAGTGTCCCCGCCCTATGATCCCAGCGGTAATACCGCGCTGATGGGAGCCACGTTGCTGTACGAAATGTTGTGCGTGCTGCCGGGCGTCCTGCATCGTGATTGATGGGGATTCCATGCGGGGCGTGACAGCCGAACTCGGCGTTACCGTGGTGGCCGGCTTCCTGGGAGCCGGAAAGACGACGCTGGTGAATCACTTGTTGCAGCATGCCGACGGTCGTCGGCTTGGGGTCATGGTCAACGATTTCGGGGCGCTCAACATCGACGAAGCGCTGGTCGATGAGCGTCGCGACGATCTGATCACTCTGAGCAACGGCTGTGTATGCTGCAGCCTGCAAGGTGAGCTTTCCTCTTCCATCGAGTCGATGATCAAGCGTCGGGGAGGGCAGCTCGATCATCTGCTGATCGAATGCAGCGGCGTTTCGGACCCGGAGCGGGTGGTGAACGTGCTGCACTATCCCCGCATTCGCGCCCGAGCCCGGCTGGAGGCCGTCATCACCCTGGTCGATGCCGCGCTCGATTACACAAGCCTGAGTCCGGCGCTGCGGCATCTTGTGTCTTCCCAGGTTGATAATGCCGACCTGGTGGTGATCAACAAGACCGACCTGGTGGACGAGCAAATCGTCACCCGGCTCGAGCAGGCCATCCTGCTGCCCGGCTCCCGTCATGTGAGGGCCAGCCAGGCAGCGCTGCCGCCGGATTTCGTCTTCTGGCCGACATCGAGCGAGGCGCCAATGTTTCGTCGCGTGCGGTCTGCTCCTTCCCCGGCGACGAGCATTCAAGCCTTGGGGCTCAAGACGCTCAGTTGGAAGCGCGAGGGTGCCGTCGACATGATTGAGCTAAGTGTTCTACTGCATGAAATGCCCAAGCAAATCCTGCGCTTCAAGGGAGTCGTTCGCCTGGAGGACGGTCGCGTGCTGGCGCTGCAGCGTGCGGCCGGGCGATTGACCAGCCGAGAGCTTGAGAACTGGTCGAAAGGCGAGAGCCAACTGGTCTTCATCGGCGAGGAGTCACCGCCTCTCTGGGAATGGCTAACCCAGCGCCTAGATAGGTTGTAACGCTGAAGCGCGCAGGATTCTCTCAGCCCGCTGTATGTGATGCGCTCGAGTGATGCTGGGCCACCATATTCGAATTCTCGCCGCCATCTCCCGCCTTGCTTCTGGCGTCGCCTGTTCTATATCCAAGGGCACTGCCGGTCTTTGTAAGCCTTCCCTCAGCCCGTTGCCGTGCTCAGCTAGGATTGAGAGTCACCGAGCCTCTCAAACGCTCCGCTGCCAGGTCGAGAAAGGTGCGTATCTTGGCGACGGCGCCACGGCCTTCGCTGTGCACTAAGTGGATGGGTAACGGCGGGGGTTCGTAGGCTTTCAGCACGGCCTTTAGCCGTCCTGCCTCGAGATCCGACCCCACCTGATAGGAAAGAACCCGGGTGATTCCCCAGCCGTTGCGTACGGCCTCGATACAGGCCGCGATACTGCTGACCGTCACGCGCGGGTGGATACGTACCACTTGATTGTAGTCGCTACCAAAGCGCCACTCCTTGTTGGCGCTCAGTGTCGTAGTGGCGAGGATGCGGTGTGTCGTCAGGTCCTCCAGGGTGATGGGAGTACCATGCCGGGCGAGATAGTCGGGCGCTGCGCAGACCACCCGGCGCACGTTCCCCACCCTGATGGCGGAAAGGCCGGAGGAGGGCAGCGAGCCGATACGCACCGCGATATCGAAGCCCTCTTCAATGATGTTGACCACGCGATCCACCATCACGATTTCCGCGCGCATTTCCGGATAGGTGTCGAGGTATTCCAGCAGGGTCGGCATGACGTGGATGCGGCCGAACTCATTGGGGCAGTTGATACGCAGCAGCCCGGTGGGTCGTGCCGCCGCACCGCTGACGGCATCGTCGGCCGCTTGCAGTTCCTGGAGAATGCGCCGCGCGTCTTCCAGGTAGCGCGTTCCGATCTCCGTCAGGCGAACACGTCGCGTGGTACGCGTGAAGAGGTGTACCCCGAGACGTGCTTCCAGCGTATTGATGCCTCGCGTCACCGAGGGGGCACTCATGCCGATGGCACGCCCTCCGGCGGCAAAGCTGCCGGCATCGGCCACCGCGACGAAGACTTCCAAAGTCTGGAGACGATCCATGAGCTGGCTCCGATCGGGCGCTGATTGGCATCATTTCCTGGAATAATGAATTGTAAATCGTGAGGATTCTAGTGGTATGGCGCAAAGATTAGTCTGGTGACGTTTCGCCGTCGTGACCCTTCACGGCGTGTCATGTACCTACCAGCAGGAGTCTTTGCTATGCCGACACCCACCCCCTTGAATCCGCGCTTTCCGCGTGATGCCGCACCGATCCGCCTGTTTCGTAACCCCAAGTCAGGCCACTGTCATCGTATCGAGCTGATGCTCGCACTGCTTGAACTGCCCTATGAGACGGTCGATGTCGATATGGCCAACGGAGCGCACAAGTCGGCCGAGTTTCTCAAGATCAGCCCGTTCGGCCAGGTGCCCGCGATCGAAGACAACGGCGAGTTCCTCAGCGATTCCAATGCCATTCTGGTCTACCTGGCCCGACGGTATGACGCGCAGGATCGTTGGCTGCCCACGGAGCCGATCGCTGCCGCGCAAGTACAGCGCTGGCTGTCCGTTGCTGCCGGGGAGATTGCCGCGGGGCCCTGTGCCGCGCGGCTGGTGACGCTCTTCAACGCGCCACTGGATCATGAGCAGGCGATTGCTCGCGCGCATTCACTCTTCTCGGTGATGGAGACGCACCTCGGCCGACAAGAGTATCTGGCGGGTAGCGCGATTACCTTGGCGGACGTGGCGGGCTACAGCTATATCGCCCACGCCCCGGAGGGTGGGGTAAGCCTGAAGGAGTATCCGGCCATTCTCGACTGGCTCGAGCGCATCGAGGCGCAGCCCGGTTTCGTCGGCATGGTGCGCAGCCCGGCACTGGCGTAATCGAACGGCGGCGACAGGAGGCGAATCCCATGGCAGCGAACCGGCAGGTGTTCCATGAGGGCGAGCGCAGGGTGCAGCAGCGTGCCGGCGTGCCCGACACCTATGTGCATCGAGTGTCCGCCTATGTGCGCGACGCGATGCCCGACCAGCATGTTGAGTTCTTTGGCAATCAGCCGGTGCTGTTCATGGGGGCGCTGGACCGGCAGGGGTGGCCGTGGGCGGTGGTGACCTATGGCGCCTCGGGGCAGCTATGTACGGCGACGTCGAGCGAGCTGCTGATTCGCAAGGTGCCACCGCTGGCGGAGGCTCTGGATCTCACACTGGAGCCCGGGGCAAGGCTGGGGCTGCTGGGGCTCGAGATGACCAGCCGTCGACGCAATCGGTTGAACGGCACAGTGCGTTCCCATGATGCCGAGGGCATTCGGGTCTCGGTCGATCAGAGCTTCGGCAACTGCCCTCAGTACATACAGCAACGCGAGGTGGACTGGCAGGCGGGGCAGCAAGCGCCTCCCGTTGCCCGACAGGTTTCGATCGGCTCTCGCGCCAGCAGGGCCATGCTGGCCCAGGCCGATACGTTCTTCATCGCCACCCGGGCAGGCGAACTGGGCGATTCTCACCATGGCGTGGATATCTCTCATCGCGGAGGCAAGCCGGGTTTCTTGCACCTCAATGCGGATGGCAGCCTGTCGTTCCCGGATTTCGCGGGGAATCGTTTCTTCAATACCCTCGGCAACATCGAACAGGACCCGCGGGTCAGCCTTTTCATTCCCGATTTCGTGACCGGGCAAGCCCTGGTGCTGAAAGGATGTGGGCGGGTCGACTGGGACCCTCGGCGTGCGTCTTTGGTCGAGGGGGCCGAGCGCATCGTGGACGTCGTGCCGGAGCAGGTCTGGCATGTCGAAAACGCCCTGCCTCCACACGGGCGGCTGATTGAACGTTCCCCCTCGCTGGCGCAGACAGGGGGCTGGCCCAAGGAGGCTGCCGGAAACGCCTATCGCCGCCTGCGGATTGCCGACAAGGTCAGGGAGAGCGACGTCATCACTTCCTTCTATCTCGAACCGCTGGCCACGGATGACCTCCCGCTGGCGCTCTATACGGCCGGACAGTTTCTCACCGTGCGTCTTGCCAGGGCCGGGCATGGCGAGCAGGCCACGCTGACGCGCAGTTACAGCCTATCCGGGGCATGGCATGAGCGGGCGTCTCATTATCGGATTTCGGTCAAGCGCGAAGCGCACGGAACGGTTTCACGCCTCCTGCATGACGAGTATGCGGTGGGGGACGTGCTCGAGGCGCTACCGCCGGCAGGAGACTTCGTGCTGCGCGAGCGTTCGAACGCCATCGTGCTGGTGTCGTCCGGCGTGGGCATCACCCCGATGCTCGCCATGCTGGAGGCCATGGTGCAGCGTGCCGATGCCGGAGAGGCGCCGCCTGGCGAGGTATTCTTTATCCACAGCGCGCGCAATGGGCGGGAACAGGCCTTTGCGGAGATGCTGAACGCGTGGGCTGACAGGCACCCCTGGTTGCACCTGCATATCGCCTACACCCGCCCCACGCCAGAGGATGCACTGGGCAAGACGCATCACTCGCGTGGACGGCTGACGCTGGCATCGCTCACGGCCTGGTTGCCGGACATCACCCGCAGTCACGTCTACCTCTGTGGGTCGGAGGGGTTCATGCGAACTCAGTACGCGGCACTGCTGGCGCTCGGTATGCCCCCTGAGCATTTGCACTTTGAGTTCTTTGGGCACGGCTCGCTTGAATCCGAGGCGCCCGAGCCGGGAGCGGCTGCGCCACAAGCGCTGCCTTCCCATGCCAGGGTCACGTTCGTCTCGGCCTCCACGAGGCAGAATGAATCGCGCGAGGCGCAGGCCGTCGTCGAGTGGACGCCAGCGCAAGGCACCTTGCTGGACCTGGCCGAGCGGGCAGGACTCGCGCCACTGTCCAGCTGCCGGGTAGGGCGCTGTGGGAGCTGTGCGCTTCGCCTGGTATCAGGTGAGGTGCACTACCCGGTGCCGCCGCTGGCGGCGACCGCTGAAGGCGAGGTGCTGATGTGTTGCGCGGTTCCCGCCGCTGAAGAACCCTTAGTCATTCGGTTGACCGAGTAGATGCCGGGTCAAACGAACTCGGAGTCGTCGGTCCGGACGGTCACCCCGCCTTCCTCGCCGGGCACCATGACCATGAATTCGCCGTTGCCCAGGTAGGTCACGTCGTGGCCGTCATGGGTACGGAAGGTGGGCGTGCCTTGAACGGCGCCTTCATGCTGCATTTCGCTCAGCTCGCGGGGGTTAGCGAAGATGTCGATCATGTACTCGCGGCCTTGGTCGTCGAAGGCCATCACGGTTCTTTCATGCTGGGTCATCGCATTGTCCTCCCTGAAGTCGTCACCGTAACCCATAGCAGCACGCCGGCGGCCTGGCGAGCCAGGCCGCGCTCTGGCCCTTTCATCGTTGGGGATCGCTCTGACGCCTCGTGCTGTTACGTAGCATCGGCGTGACTGGCAGCGTGATGTGCTCCGGCGGCGTGTCCGGCTGGGCGATCTGTTCCAGCAGCAACTCGGTGGCACGCATGACCATGGTGTCCACGGGCTGTTGAAGGGTGGTTAGGGAATGGCTCGGCCAGGAGGCCATGGGTACGTCGTCAAACCCGATGATCGAAACGTCCTTCGGAATCTTCATGCAGTATTCGTGGCGGAGGATCTCCATGGCGGCGATGGCCATGAGGTCGTTAGCCGCGAAGAGGGCGTCGGGGGGATGCGAATCGGAGAATAGCCGACGGGTGGCCTGGCAAGCATCCTCGTAGCGATAATTGCCGACGTCGACTGCATGACATGAGGCTTCCATCGAGGCCAACCCTTCGAGAAAACCGGAACGACGCTGTTTCTCGGTCGAGGAGTCGGGCAGCCCTGCCAGATAGGCGATGCGTCGGTGCCCCAGCGAAGCCAGGTACCTGCCGGCCCAGTATCCGCCCTGGAAGTTGTCGCTGCTGACCTGGCTGATACCCGAGTCGTTGACGGTGCGATTGATGATGACCATGGGAATGCCGAAGTCGGCCACCAAGCGTGCCTGCTGTTCGTTCATGGTGAGGGCTAGCATGAGCACGCCCTCCACCTGGCTTCTGATGATGTCGTCGAGTACCGCATCGAAGTCGCCACTCGATGGGGCGAAGAACAGCAGCAGGTGGTAGCCCTGTTGCTGAAAGAAGCGTGAGGCCTGCTCCAGCATGAAGCTGTAGAAGGGGTTCTGCAGGCTATACGTCACCACGGCGATGGTGCGGCTCGAGCGGGTAATGAGCGAGCGGGCTATCGTATTCGGTCGATAGCCCAGCTCGCGTGAGGCTTCCATTACCTTCTTGCGCGTCCTCTCCGAAACCTTGGCGTTGGGAGAGAAGGTGCGGCTGACAGCGGATTGCGAGACGCCGGCCAGCTTGGCGACATCGCGTGAGGTAACGGATTTTCTTTTCATCGATTCACGTAGTGTCGAGTTGGCTGGGGCCGCCTGTGAAGTCGGCTCGATGTGCTCCAGCGAGCGGCGCTGGGCGATCTTCTGCACATGGATGCGGCAGTTGTCCAGCGCCGACTGGACTTCCTCGTCGGTTCTCCTGATCTGGGCGAGGGCATCCACGACACAGCCATGCTGAAGTGCTGCCTCCGCCCCACTGTGATCGGATCATTGTCGCCGCGCAGCACCGCAACCGGCCAAACGGTGACCTCACGATCCAGATGGATCTTTATTAGAAGCCGACCTTGTCGGCGCCTTTCAGCTGCAACATTTCGCGTGCCTCGTCGGGAGTCGCTACCTCGAAGGAGAGGCCTTCGAGAATTTCACGCACCTTGGTCACCTGGCTGGCATTGCTTTCGGCCAGTTTGCCCGGTGCGAGCCACAGGGAATCCTCGAGACCCACGCGGACATGGCCTCCCATGGCCGCGGACTGCGCGGCGATACGCATCTGGCTGCTGCCGGCGCCGAGCACCGACCACTCGTAAGCGTCGCCGAACAGCCGGTCGGCGGTGCGGCGCATGTGCATCACGTCCTCCGGATGGGGGCCGATGCCGCCGAGGATGCCGAACACGCTCTGCACGAACACGCGCCCACCCACGATGCCGCGATCCATCAGGTTGCGAAGGTTGTAGAGATGGCCGATGTCGTAGCATTCGCATTCGAAGCGGGTACCGTTCTCCGCCCCGAGGGTCATGGCCGTTTCGATGTCGGCGAACGTGTTCTTGAACACCAGGTCGCGGCTGTTCTCGAGGTGGGCACGCTCCCACTCGTGCTGGAAGCTGTCGTAGCGGTTGAGCATGGGGAACAGGCCGAAGTTCATCGATCCCATGTTCATCGAGGCGAGCTCCGGCTTGAACTCCATGGCTGGCCGCATGCGCTCCTCCACGGTCATGTGCGGGCTTCCCCCGGTCGTCAGGTTGATGACCGCGTCGGTAGAGGTCTTGATGCGAGGGAGGAAACGCTCGAAGACGGCGGGATCCTGGGTGGGCTTGCCGTTGTTCGGATCGCGGGCATGGAGATGCAGGATGGCGGCGCCCGCCTCGGCGGCGGCGATGCCGGCCTCGGCGATCTCCTCCGGGGTGACCGGCAAGTGTGGCGACATGGAGGGGGTATGGATGGCGCCGGTCACGGCGCAGGTGATGATGACCTTGCGTTGGGTAGCCATGGGGATGTCTCTCTTGATGATCTGATCAGGAAGGGGAGAAAGTGCGCTGATGGGCCATCAGCGCCATGAGCCGGCGGTCGCGCCAGGCTTGGCGCTCGGCGAGATCGGTGGAGGGGAGCCGCTCGCGGCGCTCCCGATCCAGGGCGGTCAGCGTCGCCTCATCCCAGGGGTCGTCGCCGCCGCGTTGACGGTCTACGTCGCGGTACAGGGGGCCGTAGCGTTGGCCGTAGTCGACCACGCCCGATGGCGCATTGAGGTCAATGGTCTCGAAGGGTCCCATGAAGGACCAGCGCAGCCCGAGCCCGTGCCTGACGGTTTTGTCCAGGTCTTCGGCGGAGACGTAGCCATCGCGAAACAGGCGCAGCGCCTCGTTGAGCAGGGCGCCCTGCAGGCGGTTGAGGATGAAGCCCTGAATCTCCTTGCGGACCAGGATCGGTACCTGCTGGGCCTGCTGCATGATATGCATGGTGCGGCTCACGGCCGCCTCCGAGGTGGCAGGCGTGGGGGCGATCTCGACCAGCGGGATCAAATAGGGTGGGTTGACCGGATGGGCGACCAGGCAGCGCTCGGGCTGGCGTAGGTGATCGGTGAAGCGTGAGGCGGCGATGCCCGAGGTGGAACTGGCCAGCACGCTATCCTCGGCGACCACCGTTTCCAGGTCGGAATATATGCGACGCTTGGCCTCGACGCTCTCGGGGCCGCACTCCTGGATGTACTCTGCGCCTGCCATGGCGCGGGCCAGGTTGCTCTCCGTCCGGATAAGCGACAAGGGGCCTTCCACATCCTCGATTAGGTTGGCCTGCTTCAGGTCGTCGAGTGACTGGCGGATGGCCTCCCGAGCCTTGGGCAGGACGTCGGCATCCACGTCGTAGAGGGAAACGCGCATGCCGGCCCGGGCGAAGACGATGGCCCAAGCGCGGCCGATCAGGCCGGCGCCGACGATACCTATCTTGGTTGACATGGAGAACTCCTATTCCGGTCACAGGGACTCGACATTGGCGCATACGCTCAGCGCCTGCCCCGAGATGTTGGCGCCGCCCGGGGCGGACAGGAACAGCGCCATGGCCGCGATGTCGGTAGGCTCGACCATGCGTCGCATGGAGATCTTGGCGAGGTTTTCCTGCTCCATTTCGGCGTAGCTGATCCCGCGTTTGGCGGCGCGATCCTCGATGACCTTCTCGATGCGAGGCCCCCGCACGATGCCGGGCAGGATGGCATTGACGCGCACCCCTTCGGGGCCGAGCTCGCAGGCGAGGCTCTTGGTCAGGCCCACCACGCCCCACTTGCTGGCGGCGTAGGGGGTGCGGTAGGCGAAGCCCAGGCGGCCGGCCACCGAGGCCAGGTTGATCAGCAGCCCCTGGCTCTCGCGCAGCAGCGGCGCGGCGCGGTGGGCGACCCGGTACTGACCGTTGAGGTTGATGTCGATGGTACGGGTCCAGCTCTCGTGATCGATCTCATCGATGCCGGCAGTGGGGCCGGCGATGCCGGCGTTGTTCACCACCACGTCCAGCCCGCCCAGGTGGGCGGCATCCTGGAATAGCCGATCGAGGTCCGCCTCCTGGCTGACGTCGGCCCTGGTCTGGGTGATGCCCTCGGGCAGGGCGGCCAGGGCCTGGGTATCGATATCGCAGACGTGCACGCGAGCGCCCGCATCCCGGAAGGCCTGGGCGATGGCCAGGCCGATGCCGTTGGCCCCGGCGGTGACCAGCACTCGGAGTCCTTGGCGTGGCGACAGGCTTTCGACAACGTTCATGGGTTCTCTCCTTGAAAGGGCTTACAGCGAAGGCAGCCAGGTGGACAGGAAGGGCAGCAGGCTGATGATCAGCAGGTTGATCAGGACGATGCCAACGAAGGGCATGACGGCCCAAGTGAGGCGCGCGATGCCGATGTTGGTGATCTGTGAGGCCACGAAGAGATTGAGGCCGACCGGTGGGGTGAACATGCCCATGGCCAGGTTCACCACCATGATGATGCCGAAGTGAACGGGGTCGAAGCCGAAGCTGATGGCGATGGGCAGCAGGATCGGCACGAAGATCAGGATGGCGGCGGCGGCTTCGATGAACATGCCGGCAAACAGCAGCAGAAGGTTCGCCAGGATGATGAACAGCAGTGGACTGTCGATCGCCGAAATCACGAACTGGGAGATCATGTCCGGCACCCTCAGCTTCTGCAGAATACGGCCGTAGAGCCCCGCAGCGCCGATGATGCTGAGCACCACGGCCGTGGTGACCGCGGCCTGCTTCAAGATGTCGACCAGGCTGACCAGCCTGATTTCCCGATAGATCACGAAGCCGACCAGGAAGGAGTAGGCGACTGCGATTACCGCGGCTTCGGTCGGGGTGAAGATGCCGCCATAGATGCCACCGAGAATGATGACCGGCATAAGAATGGCGAGTATGGCCTTGCGCCCTGCCTGGAAGACCTCTTTCCATGTGCTCTTTTCGTTGCCGCCCAGGCCATTGGCCTTGGCGAAGAAATAGGCGAAGACCAGCAAGGTCAAGGTGACGAGAATGCCGGGCAGGATGCCGGCGATGAACATGTCGCCCACGGAGACGTTGGCCGCGATGCCATACAGGATCAGCGGGATACTGGGCGGAATGATCACGCCGAGGGCGCCGGAGGCGGCCTGGTTGGCAGCCGTGTAGCCGCCGGGGTACCCCTTGGCCAGCATGGCGGGAATCAGGATGGAACCGATCGCCGCGGTGGTGGCGGCGCCCGAGCCCGAAATGGCCGCGAAGAATAGCGAAGTGACGATGGCCACCATTGCCAGGCCACCCGTCATGCTGCCGACCAGGGTGTTGGAGAAATCGACCAGACGCTGGGAGATGCCGCCTCCTTGCATCAGGTAGCCCGCCAGGATGAAGAAGGGAATCGCCATGAGCGGGAAAGAATTCACCGAGGCGATGAGTTGCTGGGCGATGACCAGCATCGGCATCAAGTCGCCATGCCAGACGGTGACAGCGGAGGCCAGGCCGAGCGAGAAGGCGATAGGAACGCCAATGATGAACAGCGAGATCAGCAGCAGGAACAGAAGCAGGGCCATGATCAGCTCGCCTCCTGTTTCAGGACGGGCGGCTTGCCGAGCGCTTCATCGAGCAGCAGCCCCAGGCTATTGACCAGGATGACGATGCCGCCAGCGGGTACCGCCAGGTAAGGCCACATCATCGAGATTCGAGTGCTGGGTGCGGTCTGGCGAGAGACGCGCTCCACCAGGTCGAGGCCGTACTTGACCATGATGAAGGCGAAGAGAGCCGAGCAGAGGATAATGGCGATGCGCAGCAGGCAGGCGAACTTGCTGCCGGCATACTCCAGCACGATATCCACCGAGATCAGCGTTCCCTTGCGGTAGGCGTAGCCGGCCCCGACGAAGGTGAGCCAGAGCATGGCGAAGCGGGCGATCTCGTCGGAGAAATACAGCGGTTTGCCGATTACGAATCGGGCGAAGACTTGCCAGAAGATCAGCACGGTCATCACCAGCAGGAGTGCGGCAAGTCCCCAGCCGATCAGTCGGTTGAACTGATCGATGGCCCTGTTGGCCAGCAATAGGTATGTCTTCATGACTGCCTCGTGCGTCAGCGTCGCACCCGCAGGGGCATCGCCGCCTGCGGGTGACGTGGAAGCTCAGTACTCGAAGTTGAGGGCAGCGTCGACAAGGTCCTCGCCGACGGTGGGACCCCATTCGTCGATGACGGGACGTACCGCTTCGCGGAAAGGTTCCAGGTCGGGGTGGGTCACTGTCATGCCCAGCTCTTCGAGTTCCACGAGGTAGCGTTGCTCGAGCTCTTGGCTGGCTTCTCGCTGGACGGGCAGGGCGATTTGGGCCGCCTCCATGATGATGGCCTGGTCTTCTTCGCTGAAGGAGTTGAAGAGATCCAGGCTCATCATCAGCGGCGCCGGCGAGTAGACGTGCTGGGTCATGTTCAGGTAGTCCTGAACCTCGTAGAAGTTGACGTCGTAGATGGTGGCCAAGGGGTTCTCCTGGCTATCCATCACGCCTTGCTGGAGGGCGGTATAGACCTCGGTCCAGGCCATGGGCGTGGCGTTGGCCCCCAATGCTTCCCACGTGTCGACCTGGACCCGGCTCTCCTGGGTACGGTGGTTGATGCCTTCCAGGTCGTCGGGATGCTCGAGCGGGCGTACCGAGTTGGTATTGTGGCGAAAGCCGTTCTCCATCCACGCCAGGAATTTCACGTTCATCTGCTCTTCGGCCAGCTGGGCCAGCTGTTCGCCGTGCTCGCTGTCCAGAAAGGCATAGGCGTGTTCGTGGTTTTCGAAGACATAGGGCAGGTCGAAAAGCAGGAACTGGTCGACAAAGCCACCCATGGGGCCAGTAGAGGCGATGCCGGCATCGATGATCCCGAAGCCCATGCCTTCTATGACCTCGCGCTCCGCACCAAGGGCATTGTCATAGTGGGGTTCGATAGTCAGGCGGCCATCTGAAAGTCGCTCGAGCTCCTCGCCGAACTTGAGCACTCCGATACCTTGCTGGGATTCAGGGCCAAGGGGAAGACTCACATCAATGACTTGCTCAGCTTGTGCCAAGGCTCCTGTGGATACAGCTAATGCAACTGACGTGGCAATGGTGGTAAGCGCGAATTTCTTGAGCTGAGACTCTTTCATGTTAACTCCTGAGTTCGTCGCCAACGGATCGTTGACCGTCTTGTCCTTATTCATCGACTCGTGCCATTGAAGAAATGCCGTGGGCCGTTTGCCGAGGTCTTGCAATGCATGCACAAACCTTTGTAGAGGAGCCTGCATACGTATGCAAACAAGCTGACGGTGATGCGCTGGCTTTCTCACGTCAAGCGACTGAAAAGAAATGAAATATACTTTGGTATTAGAATTGGTTACGTATTCACCAGTATGCCGGATCGCTCGACGCCTGCTGTCGGTGGGCTATTCTCAATGGGGCCGTGGGTTCCCCGCAGCTGACGGATGGTCTTGATGGCTTGGCAGATAGCCTTGGGCTTCGGGGTAATGGCACTGACGGCGAATCAAACGGCCAGAGCTTGGATAAGCGAATCGAGGAGGCTTGGAGGTGGTACCGTATGGAGCCACTGTTGAAGGGGAAGTGCGTGGAGAATCTTTCTCATGAGCAAAATCATTTGCTGGCTGCTCTACCAGGAGAGGTCAAGGAACGGCTAGCCTCGCTCCTTGAGCCGGTGCACTTATCCTTGGGCCAGGTACTGCACGAGGCGGGCGGCGCGCTGAGCCATGTCTATTTTCCCATCGACTCCATCGTATCGCTGCTCTACGTGACCGAGAGCGGAGCATCCGCGGAAATTGCTGTAGTAGGTAACGAAGGCCTGGTGGGTATCGCCGTCTTCATGGGCGGAGAAAGCACCACCAGCCGGGCGATCGTACAGGGCGCCGGCCATGCACTGCGGCTGCCGGTGAGTCAGCTCAAGGAGGAGTTCAATCGTCATGGGGAAATGCTTCACCTGCTGTTGTGCTATACCCAGGCACTGATCACGCAAATGGCACAAACGGCGGTATGCAACCGTCACCACTCGATCGATCAACAGCTGTGTCGCTGGCTGCTGCTATCCATGGACCGGCTGCCAGGCAATCAGCTGGACATGACCCAGGAACTGATTGCCAACATGCTGGGGGTGCGTCGCGAGGGGGTCACCGAGGCGGCCGGCAAACTGCACAAGCTGGGTGTGATCGAATATCGACGCGGGCACATTACGGTGCTCGACAGGGCCCGATTGGAGCAGCTCAGCTGCGAGTGTTACGCCGTGGTCAAGAAGGAGAGTGATCGCCTGATGCCGTATAGCAAGGTCACGCCCTGACCCAAGCAACGTTTCCTGCGGAAATGGCGGGCATAGACCCGCCAGGTCCTTCAAGCTTGGGTTAGGTTGGGATCCATGCTCATGAGCTCATCGTCCCCGCGAGCCGCTTGCAATGACATGCTCTGGCCAGCGCAGGGGGCAATATGGAGGTACTTGAACGTACTGAAAGCGATCGGCTCGCGGTCGAGACGACGCGAGATGAGGGGGCGTGAATCCCTTGGGGTACTGGTGGTAACGCGCTGATAAATTGGATTTTTCATGGGGATGGCCTCGGTGACGTCATCCGCGAAATGCATGACGGCGACTCAACAATATTGCTCCAACCTATCCGGAAGTTCGGTGCGCTAGCGCGCTTAAGCGCCTTTTTCCGTCCCGATTTAGCAAGGGAGTGTGCGCTAGCGAACCGACAAATTCGGAAATTTTCCTCATGATCCTGGTTGAAAGATCGCTTGCCCCAGCGGGTAACGCGCATCGACCAGGATAGTGCTTGTGGCCCGTACCGACCGCTGGCGAGCCCACGCAGTCTCGCTGCGCGAATCACTTGAACGGCATGCCTGGGACGGCCAGTGGTACCGGCGGGCGACCTACGACGATGGTAGCTGGCTCGGCACCCGGGGGAGGGCGAAGTATGTCGTATCGATTCGATTGCGCAATTCTGGGCGGTATTGTCCGGTGCGGCCAAACCGCTCGGACCACACTCGCCATACGTTCGCTGAAGAGCGAGCTGATCCGTCGCGATCCCGGCTGGGTCTTGCTGTTCTGGCCGCCCTTCGATCAGCTGGCGCGGGATCCAGGCTATATCAGCGGTTATCCTCCAGGAAAGTCCGTGTACCGCTTGATGGCGCCTGGCACCATCTGGCATTGGCTCTGCCAAATACCCAACCCACGACGATGAAGCAGGTATGTCCATAAGTGTGGGGTTATCGCTATGAGAAAAAGCTTCTCTTTTTAAAGTTTTTCCGTCTTTTTTTTCTGAGCGTAAGTTGAGATTACAGAATTAATAAATAACAACTACTGTCGCTCTCATTGTTCGCAGAAATACGTAAAAATAAATGTGAATAAAACATATCTAAGTTGAGGCATACGTGTCACTATGAGTAACGTAGAGCAAGGACGCTTTTCGTAAGGAAGAATGAGCACGGACTGCTCTAAGAAGCCAAGGATGCACGAGTAGGATGCTCGTGATGGAAAGTAAGGATACGCAGCGCTAGAGAGCCCGGTCCAAGTGTTTTTGAGACCGGGCTCTTCTTTATTTTCAGTTGTTTAGCAGCGGAAAGATAGAAAATTTGGCGCTCGCCTTAAAGAATCGGACATTTATTCTATCCTTTGTCCTAGTGGTACCTGTTACGGAGATCTTTAATATGCGCGTCTTTTCTAATCCTGTTGGTTCCGGTTCGCTGTGGTTCGACAACCTAGCCACCGCCGACGGCACCCCCGTTGCCTATGACCCGCAGGCGCGGGCTTTCCTGCCCATGCCTCCCTTCTGCGCCAACCGGGAGGTCATCGGCTGCAACTGGATCGCTCCTGAACAGGGGGCTTTCTGTCGGTCCTGTGCCATGACGGCGCTGGCCCCGGATCCCTCCATACCCGGCGCCATACCCAACTGGGCGCAAACCGAGGCCGCCAAGCGCTGGGCGATCGACAATCTCGGCCGCTGGCATTGGTTCCGGCCGGAGGATCCCGGCGCGCGCCCCGTTTTCCACCTGCTCGCCGAGGGCCCGACGCCCGTGCTCATGGGACATGTGGCCGGTGTGGTTACTATCAGCGTGGCCGAGGCGGACCCGGTGCTGAGCACAACCCGGCGCCAGGCACTGGACGAGCCCTACCGCACCATGATCGGTCACATGCGCCACGAAATCTCGCATATGCTCTGGTGGCGGCTCAGCCTTCGCGATGATTTCCTCGACGCCTTCCGTGCCATGTTCGGCGATGAACGCGAGGATTATCCCACCGCGCTCCAGCGGCATTATCAGGATGGTCCGCCGCCCGACTGGAGACAGCGCTTCCTGACGACCTACGCCTCCGCGCATCCGCACGAGGACTGGGCCGAGACCGCGGCGCACCTGCTGCATCTAACCGATATCGCCGACAGCTTCGTAGCGGCGGATCTGTCCTCACCGGAGCTGCCGAGCTCGGGCTGGGACCCCTATTCGGAACCGGATGCCATGCGCCTGATTCATGTCGCGGCGTCCATCACCGTCGGCGTCAATCACGTCAATCGCTCCATGGGGCTTTCGGACCTCTACCCCTTCGTGCTGTCGGATGCCGCGCTCGAGAAACTTGCCTTCGTGCATGATTGGCTTCGCCGAGGTGCGCAAGGGCGTTGACGCGGTGCTGCCAAGGGGTTGAGTTCAGGGAGTGTCGAAACCTGCCTGTATTGCTCTATTGGCATTAGAAGTTTCTTTAAAAATCAATGCTTCTTAAGAGCCCAGGGTTTCTTTTGGTTGCGAATAGTCTGATGTAGCAATATAAGATAAAACTTGCTCCTGCTCGTGTTGGCAGCCAAAGTTCTTCGTCAGTTGCTGGATGAATTGCGCACATCAAGGTCGTGTGCTAAAGCTTAATAGCCATATTATTCTGTTAAACAGATTGCTCATTGTGAGTCATGCGTGACGTTAAATAATTAATACGCAAGGACGATCTCATGAAAAGCAGAAAAGGTTATTCTCTCAATCGCCGCGAATTTCTTCAAGTTTCTGCCATGACAACCGCCGGGATCATGGCTTCTGGCATGTCTTTGTCACAGGCCATATGGGCACAGGAAAGTTCGAAAGGTGGGATTCTTCGGGTTCGTTCCTATGCGGATATAAACAAGCTGGATCCCGGATTTTATCAGAATGCTTATAACGTGGATGTAATGAATTGCATTTATTCCAAGCTGATACATTATAAGCCTGGTTCGGAATGGGAGACGGAACTACAAGCTGCGGAGTGGATAGAGCAGGTCGATCCGACGCATATTCGGTTCAAGCTGCGTGAAGGCATCATGTTTACCGGCGGCTACGGAGAGATGACCGCAGAGGACGTCAAGTTCTCTTTCGAGAGGGTGATAGAACATAACTCCCCCGTCAAGGATGACTGGGGGCCGTTGGATCATGTCGAAGTGGAAGACGATTACACAGGAGTGATCGTACTTAAATCACCTTTTGAACCCTTATGGAATGTGACGCTACCTTATGGTGTGGGCCATATCGTCTCGAAGAAAGCGGTGCTGGAAGCAACGGAGGATGGCGGCGATTTTGGCATGGAGCCGCCGAGTTTCTCCGGTCCATATATTCTCGATGAATGGCGGCCCAACCAGGTGGTGATCCTCAAGCGGAATCCGGAGTGGACAGGGCCGAAACCCGGCTTCGATGAAATTCGTATTTTGCCCATCGGCGATCCCAGAACGGCGGAAACCGCCTACCGTTCCGGCGATCTCGATTTTACGCACATCAGTCTGTCCACGCTGGATGAGTTCAAGAGCAACCCTCCGCAGGATACCGTCATCGAAGAGCGTCCCTCGCTGTACTACGTCTATGTCGGGATGAACACGGAGAACCCTAAGCTGCAGGACATCAACGTCCGTCGCGCGGTGCAATGGGCGATCAACGTACCGCAGTTGCTGGAAGTGGGCTACTTCGGCCAGGCGGAGGTGGCGACCGGCATGGTAGCACCGGGCCTGGTAGGGCATCGGGAGCAGGCGCTCATCCCTCCGGAGGGGGACCTGGAAAAAGCGCGGGAATATTTGCGCGAGGCGGGCGCCGAAGGCATTTCGCTGCGTATCGACGTGCTCAACGAATCCAAGTTTACCGCCATGGCCGAGATGCTTCAGGCCCAGTTAGGCCAGATAGGCATCACCCTGGAGATCGATGTCCAGGATCCCGGGTCGTTCTGGTCGATAGGCATGGAGTCCGAAGGTGACCGCTGGCAGGACATGGAGCTTATCCTCCAGCGCTTCTCGATGGTGCCGGACCCTTACTACGCCACTACGTTCTTTACCTGCGAGCAGGTGGGCAACTGGAACTGGGAGCGTTTCTGCAACGAACGCTTCGACGAACTCAACGCCGAAGCCGTCACGGTGCAGGACGAGGAGGAGCGTGCGGAGATGTACCGGGAAATGCAGGACTTGCTGGAAGAGTCCGGCGCCTATCGCTTCCTGACGCATGAAGGATCACCTTTTGTTTACCGTGAGTCGGTCATGACGCCGGCAACGAGGCCCGACGGACGCCCGCTGTTCCGGTTCTTCGATCCCGTCTGATCCACTGGGCGCCTTGATGGCGCCCTTTATTGCCGGCCTCCGAAGGGTTCGCTCATGCTGCTGTATCTCATCAGGCGGCTGGTGCTGGCCGTCGCCATCGTGGTGCTTGCCGTCACCTTGCTGTTCGTCATGATCCATGCCGTGCCTGGCGACCCGGCCTCCATCATGCTGGGGCCAAGGGCGACACCAGAGCAACGAGCCCTGCTGCACGAAACCATGGGGCTCGACAGGCCGCTTCCCGTGCAGATCGTCGGTTTCTTCGCCGATGTGGTGCGGGGCGACATGGGCACGGATGTCTTTACCCAGCGGCCTGTCAGCCAGATCGTCTTCGGTGAGATGCCGTACACGATCGTGCTGATTCTGACGTCGATTACCTGGGCCGCGTTGGTCGGCATTCCGCTGGGCTGCTATTCGGCGATCCGGCGCAATTCGCTCATCGACAAGTTCATCGGTGTGTTCTCGGTGGGAACGATCGCGATTCCCTCCTTCGTCATGGCGGTATATGCCTTGCTCATCTTTGCCGTGCTGCTTGGCTGGTTGCCGGCAATTGGCGCGGGAGAGGGCTTCTGGGATGGCGTCAGGCACTTGATTCTTCCCGCTTTTGCCGTCGGCGTAGGCTGGGTCGGGTACATTTCGCGCATCGTCAGGGCCTCGATGCTGGAGGTGCTCGGTGAAAGTCATGTGCGGATGGCCCGTGCCTTCGGGCTGCCGGAGCGTCGCATCATTCTGCGCTACGCGCTGAGACTGGCCATTCTGCCCACCGTTACGGTACTCGGGGTGGGGATGGCCCATCTGTTGTCGGCAGCGGTCTTCGCGGAAGTAGTCTTTGCCAGGCCGGGCCTGGGGGCACTGATCGTCAACGCGGTCGGGACACGCAACTATCCCGTGGTCATGGGTACGGTCTTGGTCACCACCGCACTGTTCGTGATTTCCACCACGCTTTCCGATCTGATCAATGCGGCGCTGGATCCGCGGGTACGGGAGAGTCTGTGATGTCAGCCACCGATACGACTCGCAGCGAAGCGCGTCAGGCCAGCGAACCCAGCGCCTGGGTCCAACACTGGCGCCAACTGTGCAAGAACCCTCTGGGCCTGCTGGGACTCTTTCTCGTTGTTCTGATGGTAGGCAGTGCACTGCTGGCGGATTTCATCGTTCCCTATGATCCGACCCAGGTCATGGTTGGGCCGCGCCTTGGGCCGCCGTCGTGGCAGAACTTGATGGGCACGGACCAGTTGGGCCGGGATACCTTCTCGCGAGTGATCATGGGCGGGCAAGTGGCCCTGATCGTGGCGCTGGCCTCGCTTACCGCGGCGCTATCGTTGGGGTTATTGCTCGGGCTGATTGCCGGCTTTGGCCCTCGCTGGCTGGATAACGGTCTGCTGTTGGTGCTCGACTCGGTGCGGGCCTTTCCGGTGATCATCTTTGCTCTGGCCGTCGTGACCCTGCTGGGGCCGAGCCTGTTCACGGTAGTCTTCGTCGTGGCGATAACTTCCATACCCGTCTATGCCCGGGTGGTGCGTACGCAGACGCAAGCCCTACGGGATCATGAGTACGTCCTCGCCGAACGCGCCATGGGGGCGGGAACCGGGCGCATTCTCGGTGTGCATATCCTCCCCAACGTCATCGGGCCGCTGCTGATCCTGGCCAGCATGGATGTGCCGTTGGTCATCGCCCTGGAGGCGGGGCTCAGCTTCCTGGGCATGGGGGTCAGGCCGCCGACGCCCTCCTGGGGCACGATCCTCAACAATGGCTACAACTACATCCAGAATTCACCGTGGCCGGTTATCGCCGGCGGTATCCCCATCATCCTGACGACGCTGGGCTTCACCTTCCTGGGCGAGGCGCTGCGGGATATCTTCGATCCCAAGCTGAGGAAGGATCTATGACTCAGGCCTCTCGGGCGATGACACCGAATCAAGATGCGGACACGCTACTTGAGGTCCGCAACCTGTCACTGGATTTCGGCAGCCCCAAGGGAAGAATCCATGCGCTGCGCGATATTTCCCTGACAGTGCCCAAGGGGCGAATCGTCGGCGTGGTCGGGGAGAGCGGCAGCGGCAAGTCGACGCTGGCTTACGCCATCATTCGGCTGCTGGCCGAGAATGCCCTCATCACCCAAGGAGAAATCTTTCTCGATGGCCAGGATCTGCTCAGGCTGACGCCGCGCCAGATGCGTGACATCCGCGGGCAGCGCATGTCGATGATCTTCCAGGACCCGATGACATCGCTGAACCGAGTGCTGACGGTGGGCGATCACATGATCGACATCCAGTATCGCGACAGCGCCCCCAAGGAAGAGAAGCGCCGTCGGGCGATCGAAGCGCTGGGCCGGGTGGGCATTCCCGATCCGGAGAGCCGGATCCGGAACTATCCTCATCAGTTTTCGGGAGGCATGCGCCAGCGGATCTGCATTGCCATGGCGATGCTGGTCGAACCCGCGCTCTTGTTGGCCGATGAGCCGACCACGGCGCTGGATGCGACGATGGAAGTACAGATCATCGATCTGTTGCAGCGGCTGCAGAATGAGCTTGGGTGCTCCATTCTCTTCGTCTCCCACCACCTGGGAACCGTGGCGGAACTGTGCGATGACGTCGTCGTCATGTACGCCGGCGAAGTGGTCGAGCGCGGCAGTGTGCGAGACATTTTCCACAAACCCGGCCACCCCTATACCCAGGCACTGCTGCAGTGCGACCCGGGGCGTATTCGCGAGAAGACGCGCCGCCTGCCGACGATCCCGGGCAACGTCCCCAACTTGCTCAACCGGGTGCCCAAGGGGTGCATCTTCAAGACACGCTGCCCCTATGTCTTTGACCGCTGCCATGAGGAGCATCCTCCCCAGTACGATGTTGCTACCGGGCGTATCGATACCGAGGCCGCGCATACCGCGCGTTGCCACCTGCGTGACCCGGCTGAAGAGAGTCGCGACATAGAAGAAGGACACCTTATGAAGGGTGGCAACGAGGAGGAAAGCCGTTCATGAGTGCCCTGCTGGAAGTCGAAAACCTCAAGGTTCGCTTTCGCAGCATGGGGATGCTGCGCGCCCTGGCGACACGTACGTCCGATCCCTACATCGATGCAGTGTGTGACGTCTCCTTCCAGGTGCGACCTGGCGAAACGCTGGGGCTGGTGGGAGAGAGCGGCTCGGGCAAGTCGACCATTGCGCGTACCCTCATGGGTCTCAATCCGGCTCACTCCGGATCGATCCGATTCGACGGACAGGAACTGAGCGGCCTCTCGCAGCGGGCTTACAAGCCCTATCGCCGCGATATGGCCATGATGTTTCAGGATCCGGTCGGGTCGCTTTCCCCTCGGCTGACCGTGCGTTCACTGATCACCGAGCCCTTCCAGGTGCACGGCATACGCGACCGAAACGTGGATGCCGAGGCCAAGCGGCTTTTGGAGATGGTGGGCCTCAGCGAGGATTTCGCCCAGCGCTTCCCGCATCAGCTCTCCGGTGGCCAGGCGCGCCGCGTAGGGGTGGCGAGGGCACTTGCCCTCGATCCACGGCTGATCATCGCCGATGAGCCGACAGCGGGGCTCGATGTCTCGGTGCAGGGCGAAGTCATCAATCTGCTGGCTCGCTTACAGGAAGAGCTTGGCATTGGCATGTTGGTCATTACCCACAACCTCAATGTGGTACGCCATATATCGGACGAGATGGCGGTCATGTACTTGGGGCGCTTCGTCGAGAAAGGGCCGACGGAAGAGGTGTTTCACCGCCCGCGCCACCCCTATACCGAGGTGCTGCTCTCGGCCAATCCGGAGCCCGATCCCGATGCCAGACTGGAACGCATCGAAGCGCGGGGCGACGTCCCCAGCCTGATGCAGCGCCCCCAGGCGTGTGAGTTCCACACCCGCTGCCCCAAGGCGCGGGAATACTGCAGCCAGGTGGACCCGGAAGTCACCACGGCAGAGGAGGGGCATACCTTTCGCTGTCATTTTCCCGTGAATACCCCAGAGGGGCATGACACCGGCTCCAGAGCGGACGGCACAGGCCGGTCCTTCCGGCCCGGTTGAGAAGGCCGTTGCGCAACTAGACCAGCTGGCGCGGAATGGTGCAGTCCCAAGTCCGGTAGTAGACCTGACGCTCTCCCTCGAAGGCTTCCAGGCTGGCACGGAGGAGAAAGCGTCGTGCATTGGCGGTGAGCACCGTGCGAGTCACGGTGCGGATCTGCCAATCGCCGCGGCGACGCTTGCACTCCCAATGCGTTTCGCCGCGGATGGACTCGAAATCCTGGCCGCGTGAGCTGTAGCGCTCTTCTGCTCGGGTGCGGGTCGTCATGCCGGTCTCGTCCAACTGCAGGGAACCCGAATCATCGATCACTTCCAGCGTCGCGGTGTCGCTCTCAAGCTCGCGCCGAATGTCCCAGCGGTGCGTTGCCGGCTCGAGCGGTGTACTGATGGGAGGCGGTGCCCCCTGTGGCTCGTCGAAGGGCCTCAGCTCGGCGTCCTCCGGGCGCAGCGGACGCACCGGCAAGACCAGCGCGCTGTTCCGGACCTGGATCGTCAGTTGTACCGGCTCGGGAGCCGGCCAGGCCAGGGGCCAGTACGAGCTGGAGAGGGATAGCCGGATCCGGTGGCCGGCAGGAAAGGCCTGGGCGACGTCGTTCATCGTCACGCTGACCCGGTAGGTCTGGCCAGGTTCCAGCGGCGATGGGGCAGCATGGCTGTCCCGATGGGTCAGATTGAAAAGTCCGTAAGTGATTCGCGTCGACCTGCCGTCAGGCGCCACGTCGCACAGGCGCACGGCAACCTGGGCCACGGGCCGGTCGGCCGACAGTGCCAGCTCAACCCGGGGCTGACCCAGGATCTCCAGCGTCTCGTCGAGAGGCGGCGAATCGAAGACCAGCGAGCCGCCGTCCTCCTCGCGTTGGTCGAGGGGCAGGTCGGGGCCGGCCGCGTAGGAGCACCACTTGCCTGCGTACAGGCCGCAGGAGAGGGGCGACTGCACCGTCAGGGCGCTCTGCTCGCTCGGGGAGTGGTCATCCAAGCACAGCCGCCCCGGCGCCAGCGGCAGCCGCCAAGGCGTAATATGCGCCGAGGGCCAGGTCGGCTCGGCGACCCATCGTCCGGGGCGCTGTTCGAAGCGGGCCGCTGGCGGCATGCTGTCCTGCATCCATACGCGCAGCGCCGGGTCCCGCTCGACGCCGCAGGCTTCCCCCTTGAGCCAGTGGTTCCACCAGCGCAGACACTCCTGGAGAAAACCGATGGCCGGGCCGGGTTGACCCAGGTGGGGGTACTTATGGCTCCAAGGGCCTATCAACCCCTTGCAGGTTCCCGGTAACTTTTCCACCAGGCGCGGCACCGCGTTGGAGTAGCCGTCGGCCCAACCGCTCACCGCGAGCACCGGGGCCTGTACGCCGGCGAAGTTCTCGCAGATCGAGCCGTGCTGCCAATAGGCGTCGCGATGGGGGTGCTCGAGCCAGGTCGACAGCCACAGGCCGCAGCCCTCCAGGCGCTCGCGCCACATCTCGCGCCAGCGTTCGCCGACTACCGCGGGGTCCGGCGGCAGCGAGTTGAGGGCGAACATGGTCGAGGCCCAGGAGAGATTGTCGCCCAGCAGGCAGCCTCCCATGTAGTGCACATCGTCGGCATAACGATCGTCGGTGGAACAGACGCTGACCACGGCCTTGAGCGGCTTGGGGCGTCGCTCCGCAAGCTGCAGGCCGTTGAAGCCGCCCCAGGAGATGCCGATCATGCCGACGTTGCCATCGCACCACGGCTGGTCGGCCATCCAGGCCAGGATATCCTCGCCATCGGCCAGTTCCTGCTCCAGGTATTCGTCGCGCAGCACGCCTTCCGACTCGCCGCTGCCGCGCAGATCCACGCGCAGCGATGCATAGCCGTGCCCAGCGAAGTAGTGGTGGTGCATGGCATCTCGCAGTACGGTGCCGTCGCGCAGGCGGTAGGGGATGTACTCGAGAATGGCCGGCACCGGCGTTCCATGCGCCTCGCTCGGCAGCCACAGGCGCGCGCAGAGGTGGACCCCATCGCGCATGGGAATCCAGACAAGATCGTGCCGCTCGACGGCATGCGGGTACTCGCTGACGATTTGCATGACGGCTGGCTCTGTGTGCGCCCTTGGTCGGGGAATGAAAAAGGGATTACGCAACAGTGTAGGACGAAGCCACAGGGGCAAACCCAACGTACCGCTCGCCATCATCTAGGCTGAAGGCGTGGCTGCCGATTCGATACGAAAGGGAGGCGTATGCAAAGGCACAAGGGATTCAGGAGCAAAGGAATCTGGCTGGTATGGGGCGTGGTCGCGCTGTGCTACGCGGTGCCCTACGTACTGCTCACTGACGTGGCGCGCTGGTACGGCAGCTTCCTGTTCTGGACGCTGGCGGGGTTGGCCGTGATCGTGTTGAACACCTTCATCACCCGCGATTTCAAGGATCGTTGACCATGACCGAGTCTCTCGTGTGGTGGGCCATCGCGGGCTACCTGGTGATTGCCAGCGTCATCGCCGTGCTGTCGCGCCAGGGCAAGTCGCAGGATATGTCGGGCTATTTCCTCGGCAACCGCCAGATGAACGGCTTCGTCTCCGCGCTCAGCTACAGCGCGACCACCTACAGCGCCTTCATGATGGTGGGGCTGGCGGGGCTGACCTACGCCGGCGGCGTCGGCGCCCTGGGGTTCGAGATCGTCTATTTCGCCGGAGTCTCGCTGGTGGCGGTGTTCGGGCCGCGCTTCTGGGCCGTGGGCAAGGCGTTCGGCTTCGTCACGCCGAGCGAGATGCTGGGACGACGCTACGATAGCCGGGCGGTGGCGATCGTGGTGGCGCTCTCCAACTGCCTGTTCCTGATTCCCTACGCGGCGGTGCAGCTCGCCGGGATCGGCTACCTGCTCCAGGGCACCACCCAGGGCGCGGTGCCGTTCACCGCCGGCGTGCTGCTCGCCACGGCACTCGCACTGTTCTTCTCCTACATCGCCGGAATTCGGTCGGTGATGTGGACCGACTCGCTGCAGGCGATCATGATGATCGTCGCCTCTACCCTGGTCACCTACCTGGTCATCCAGGGGCTTGGCGGGTTCAAGGCGCTGTTCGACACGCTGGCCACGGAGCGCCCCGAGATGCTGGTGGTGCCAGGGGAGGGGATGTTCACTTTCATCACCTTCCTGGGGCTGACCGTTCCCTGGTTCTTCTTCAGTCTCTCCAATCCCCAGGTCAGCCAGCGCCTGTTCATGCCGGCGTCGCTCTCGGCGATGCGCCAGATGCTGCTCGGTTTCCTGGTGTTCGGCTTCATCTACACCCTGGTGTCGGTGCTGTGGGGGCTATCCGCCGTCGTCGCCTTTCCAGGACTCGACAACGCCGACCTGGCCACGCCTTCGCTGTTGACCTCCGGCCACGTGCCGCCCCTGCTGGGGGTAATCGTGATGATCGGCATCCTGGCGGCGGCCGTTTCTACCATCGATTCGATCATGCTCACGCTCTCCTCGATGGTCGCCCGCGATGTCTACGGCAACCTGAAGCCGGGCAGCAGCGAGACGCGCCAGCTCGCGGTCGGCAAGTGGGTCATACCGGTCATCGCGCTGCTGGCGCTGGGCTTCGCCGAACTGCAGCTGAGCATGATCGCGGTGCTGTCGGTGGCCGCATCGGCTGGGCTCGTCGCCGTGGTGCCGGCTATCGTGGGCACTTTCTTCTGGCGGCGTGGCACCGCGCTCGGCGTGCTGGTCAGTGTCCTCGTCACCAGCGCCTTCGTGCTGTTCGTCTATGCCATCGGCAATCGCTTCCTGGGGCTGCCGGCGGGCGTGTGGGGCATCGTCGTCGCGAGCGTGAGCTTCGTCGGCGGGAGTCTGGCGAGCCGGCCGCCTCATGCCGCGGCGGACTCGTTTCTGTCCGTCGTCTCCCAGAGCCTGGAGCGGCCGCCGCGGGTGGTCGCGGGGCGTACCGAGCGCTAGCCTGACAGGATACGCACGCTCACCGATCACGCAAACGGAAGGCGACATGGACGAGACCTACCGCAAGGGACCGATCATCCGGTCACTGCTGGATACCGACTGGTACAAGCTGACCATGATGCAGGGGGTCCATCATCAGTACCCCAATGCCAGCGTCACCTGGGAGTTTCGCTGTCGGGACGCCGAGGATCTGGAGCGTTACATTCCCGAGATTCGCGAGCAGATCGACCGGCTGGCCACGCTGCAGCTTTCCCGCGAGGAGTCGGACTACCTGGCGAGCTTTCCCTACATGTCGCCCGACTTCATTCGCTTCCTGGAGCTGTTCCGCTTCCGGCCGGAGTATGTCCAGGTCGGCATGCAGGGAAGCGAGCTATGCATCGTCATCGACGGGCCGTGGTCGCATAGCATCCTGTTCGAGATCGTGATCCTGGCCATCATCAGCGAGGTACGCAATCGCACCCTGTATCCCGATGTCCAGATCGACCAGGCCGTGGCGCAGCTGCGGCGCAAGCTCGACGCCCTGCGCGAGGCCTATACGCCGGAGCAACTGGCGGGCCTGAATCTCGCCGACTTCGGCACGCGGCGGCGCCTCTCCCAGCCCGTGCAGGAGGCGATCGTCCAGGTCATGGAGGCGGAGTTTCCGGGTAACTTCGTCGGCACCAGCAATGTCGATATCGCGCATCGCCACGGCATCA
Source organism: Billgrantia saliphila (assembly GCF_002930105.1). Taxonomy (GTDB): domain Bacteria; phylum Pseudomonadota; class Gammaproteobacteria; order Pseudomonadales; family Halomonadaceae; genus Halomonas; species Halomonas saliphila. The sequence continues at coordinate 43,191 of NZ_PJRN01000018.1, forward strand.
GTCCGATGGGGACCATGGCGCATGAATGGATCATGGCCCACCAGCAATTGGGCAGTCGCCTGGTGGACAGCCAGCGGGCCGCGCTGGAAGCCTGGGTGCAGGAGTATCGCGGTTACCTGGGCATCGCGCTGACCGATACGGTTACCCTCGATGCCTTCCTGCGCGACTTCGATCTCTACTTTGCCAAGCTCTTCGATGGGCTGCGCCACGACAGCGGCGACCCGCTGTGGTTCGCCGAAAAATGCATTCGCCACTACGAGTCCCTGGGCATCGATCCGATGACCAAGACGCTGATTTTCAGCGACAGTCTGACCTTCGACAAGGCCATGCGGATCAAGACGGCATTGGAGGGGCGGATCAGAACCAGCTTCGGCATCGGCACCAACCTGACCTGCGACGTACCGGGGGTGAAGCCCATGAACATCGTCATCAAAATGGTGTCGTGTAATGGCCAGCCCGTCGCCAAAATCTCGGATTCGCCGGGCAAGACCGTGTCGCGTGACGAGGGCTACGTGCGCTATCTCAAACACGTCTTCGGTGTGAAGGATTAGTGGGTGACTGGTTCGCACATGGCGTGACTTGAACGCTTCGATTGCCAACTTGGGTCGATAGCACGTATGCAAGAGGGCGAGGCAAGCGAGCCAAGAGCAGTCGTGATGCGAGCCGGGTGAAACGTTGGACAGGCGTAAAGAAGGCAGGCCAGTCAACTGGCCTGCCAATCGTGTGTTCGCTTAGCTGCTGGCCTTGCGGTTCACGTCGTTCTTGGCCAGTTTGGTGAGTTTTTCGTCGGTGGATTTCTCTTCCTGCAGCGTTTCGGCGAGCAACTGCTTGGCCTTGGTGAAGCCCAACTGGTCGGCCAGGGTGGCCAGGGTGCCATACGCGGCGATCTCGAGGTGCTCGACCTTCTGGGCGGCGCCGATCAGGCCGGCGTCACGAACCGGACCCTTTTCGCTGTTGTCGATCAACTCCTGTGCCTCGTCGATCAGGCTCTCCATTCCGTAGTTCTTGATGCGCCGGAGGCGGATACTGTCATCCGAGTCGACCACCTGTTCGATCCGCTCGACCTGGGCACGCGTCTCCTCAAGGTGCTCCTTGAAGGCCTCGACCAGCTTCTCGTCGTGGGCCGCGCGCGCCATCTTGGGCAGCGAGCGGGTCATCTGCTTCTCGGCACTGTTGGCCTCGGATAGCAGACGGATAAATAGGTCTTTGGGGCTTTCGATCTTCATGTGTCCTCCTTTTCGCTTGGCAAGTCATTCCTTTGTCCAGCTTCTACAACGTAGCAATGCTGATGGCGATGCGTGGGTTATCATCGGTTGCTTTATGTGACCTTGTGCTGCGACCGCATGTGGTTCCTCGCTCAGTTCCCGTTCTCCTCGAGCGGCTCGAGGCGTATCAGCTTGCCGTCCTCCTCGTCAGTGAGAACGTAGACCAGCCCATCGGGCCCTTGCTCGACGTCGCGAATACGGGCGCCAAGCGGGATGCGCTCGTCGTTGGCGACCTCATCCCCCTCCAGCGTGATGCGCACCAGGCCATGCTCCGAGAGCCCGCCGATCAGCATGCTGCCTTGCCACTCCGGCAGGGTGTCACCGGTATAGAAGATCATGCCGGAAGGGGAGATGACCGGCGTCCACTGCTTCACCGAACCGGCGTAGTCGTCATTGTCGCTGGGGTCGGGGATGTCCTCGCCGTCGTAGTGTTGCCCCCAGCTCACCTCGGGCCAGCCGTAGTTGCGTCCCGCCTCGGGCCGGTTGAGTTCGTCGCCGCCCATCGGGCCCATTTCGGCCACCCATAATTCGCCCGTCTCGGGATGGATGGCTGCGCTCTCGATATTTCGATGGCCGTAGGACCAGATTTCGTCGCGGGCCTCTTCGTCATCGAGTAACGGGTTGTCATCCGCGGCCGTGCCGTCGTGCTTGAGCCGCACGATAGTGCCCAAGTGGTTTGAGGGATCCTGGGCCGGTTCGAACTGAAAGCGCTCGGCCAGGGTGAGGAAGAGCGTCTCGTCTCCGGCAAAGACGATGCGGCCACCGAAGTGGTTCTCGTCCTTGACTCGCGGCTCCATGCGGAAGATCACCTCGAAGTCCTCGAGCCGGTCGTCTTCCAGACGGCCGCGACCCAGGGCGGTGGTGGCGCCCTCATCACCGGGTTCGGAAAAGGAGAGATAGACCTGCCGGTTGGATTCGAAATCGGGATGCAGGGCGACATCCAGCAGTCCGCCCTGGCCCTGGTTGAACACGTCGGGCACGCCCTCGAGCGGGTCGGAAAGCGTTTCGTCCTCCGAGAGTAGCCGCAGTCGACCCTCGCGCTCGGTGATCAGCATTCGGCCATCGGGGAGAAACGCCATTCCCCACGGATGCACGAGCCCATCTACGACGGTTTCGATGCTCAAGGAACCGGCCGCGGTCTGAACGGACTCCTTCGGCTGCGCCGAGGCGAGGGATGACAGGGATAGGGCAACGGTAGCGAAGCCGAGCGCGGCGATCGGAATGGTGCGCGTCATGAGAGATCCTCCTTGAAGAGCGTTGTCTTCAAGGTAAACGCTCGGCCCCGGCTGGCAAGCGAAGCGAGACGGGGCATGGAGTACTTCGTCGGAGACGTTGGAAGCTCCTGCTAGTTGGTCAGGTCGCTTCAGAAGCGGCGCGTGTAGTTGACCATGACGGCGATCTCGTCGGCGGCGTCCCGCTCATGCCCGGGTTCGATGGAGTAGAGCAGGTTGAGCTGCAACCGGGTGCGCTCGGAGGGCAGCAGGGCGTAGCCGAATTCGATGTCGCGTTGCCGGCCGGACGGGCTCAGCGACACCTCGCGCTCCTCGCGTACGACGTCACCGTCAAGTGTGCGCCCGGTGGGTACGCTCAGCGTCGCGTTGGCCGTCGAGACATGCATCGGTTGGCGTAAGGCCAGCGCGGCCTGTTGACGCTCGCCTTGCCACTGCAGGCCGAACGAGGTCTCCCGTGTCCGCAGGTCATCGATGGCTTGTATCAGTCCGCTACCGGCCATGCCGCCGCGTCCCGTTTCATGCACGGCGAAGGCGTTGAGCGTATCGGCCAACCGGTAGTCGAGCTGGATGCGCTGCGTGTGCAGGCGGTTATCCTCGCCGAACGCTAGCGCCCCGGCGCCCTGGGCGCCGAGCAGGCCGTGCGTTTCTTTCATAACCCCGGCTCCCGCGGTCAGCGATAGCCGTTCGGTCAGTTCGACGGCCAGCGCCATCTCCGAGCGGTCGGCTCGATAGGCGCTCGTCAGGCCGGCCGCGTCATCGGCAGCGTCGCCCGCCCAGTACTCGGCAATGAGCGAGAAGCGTTCGCCCAGCCCCATGCGATGGCGGATTCCGGTAACCCGCTCCAGGTCATGGGTGAAGTCGGAGCCGCCCTGGAAAGTGAGCATCGGCATGAAACCCGTCTCGAAGGAGGGGCTCATGGGGTTGGGTTCGTCGCCGGCGAACTGGAAAATCGACCAGGCATGCTGGCCGAAGCGACCATCCAGGCGGGCCGCCGTGGCTTCGCCATAGGCGTTGTGGCGGGCCATGAAGCGCATGTCACCGAATTCACTGCGCGTTTCGGCGCGGTGCGCCTGTGAGGCCGTCGCCATTTGCTCCATGTGCCGACGCATCGCACGATCCCGCCCGGTCCGCTGCGAGACATGATCGGAGAGATCGGTGCGGTAATCGCGACCGAGCTCATCGAAAACGGCGATATCCGCCAGCGCGCCGGAGGTTGCCAGGGCGTCCCCGTAGGCGCCGGAGAGCTGAGCCGCGCTCGCCTCGAGAGCGTGTCCACCCTGCGCCACGCTGTCGCCGCTGGGCAGGGTCAGCTCGCCTTGGGGCGCCAGCGCATCCGCCAGGCTGGCCTCGCCCTGGCCGAGATAGAAATAGCCGCAGTTCACGTCTCCGCTCGCACCGCAGCTGTCGTCGTCATACAGCGGCGACGTCCGGTCGGCCGTATCCAGCAGCAACTGGGTGACCTGCGTCGCATCCAGGTGAGGCCATGTCTCGATGATGGCGGCGGCGTAAGCCGACACCTGGGGAACGGCGAACGAGGTGCCCAGGCCCCAGCCGTAGCTATCGTCGGCGTCGTCCAGGGCCACGAGGGTACGCCAGGGCGCGGTGAGGAAGCGTGCCTGCCAGCTCAAGTCTTCCCCCGGGTAATTGCTGAGCGCGGCTTTCTCGATCTCGTCCGAGCCGTTGCGGACCGACCCGCCGACGATCAGCATCCGCTCGAAGATATCCGCATGCTGGTGGATGGGGTTGTCGGCCTGCAGGGCCACGCCCTGGTTACCGGCTGCCACCGCGTATACCGCCCCCCGGCCTTCGTTGGCCGTGACGACACGGTGCAACGAGTCGATGGAGCGACGACCCAGGTAGCTCGATGTCGCGCCGGGGGCCTCCAGCCGGCCGCTATAACTATGGTTGACCACACGCGAGCCGCGATCGGCAAGGTAGCCCACGCTGTAATCCATGATATGGGCGTATGAGTTCTTCTCTTCGCCGAGATTGACCTTGGCGAGGTTCAGGCCATGCACGTCCGTCGCCAGGGTGGTAACCGAGGCGACCGCGGTACCGTGTCGGCTCGAAGTCGTGACGTCGGGGTCATCCGGGTCGGCCAGATTCTGGGCGGAGGCGATTCTCGGTTCGAGGCTCTCGTGGCTGAGGCGGAATCCGGAGTCCGCTACCCCGATCAGTACGGCATGGTCCGTATCGGGTGACGAAAAGTCGGGGTTCGGATCCGGTCCGGGATCCAGCTCGTGCGGAGGCGGTGAAGGCGTATCGGTGGCATCACCGGGAGGAGAGGTCCCACCACTGCTGCCGCACCCTGCCAGGGCGAATAGCAGTATCCCACCATAGCGGCGAGAGAGGGCGTAGGCGTCGCGTCCTTGTGTCATGGTGCATCGTCCCTGTTCTTGTCGTACGGATCCCGTTGTTCGCTCTGGTTTTCTTGCGTCTCTCTGGGTCGAATCATCTGATACGTTCTAATGCGATAGTACCAGTGAATGTCATCAGCATAGGTGAGCGCGCTGACGGTGGAATGGCGAAGGGGTTCGCTTACGTTGCCCTTGTGTAAGAAAAGGTAATCGCGCTTTCGAGAAGGGGGTCGATGCCGCTTCGAGATGTCGCGTTGCGCCTGGTGTCTCAGGCGTCCTGGCTTCGTCGCTGCACCTGCTGCCTGGCGTATTGGCGGAAGGCCTGTTGCACCACCAGGCGCAGCTCGTCGTCGTCCCATGGCTTGGTCAGGAACTTGTCGATGGCGCTTTCATTGATCGCCTCGGTTACGGTCTTGAGGTCGGTATAGCCCGACAGCACGATCTGGATCGTGCCGGGGTAGAGCTCCTTGGTACGTCGCAGGAATTCGATGCCGCTAATCTCGGGCATGCGCTGGTCGCTGATGATGACCTGAACGTCATTGGTGGCCAGCAGCTCGAAGGCTTCCTGGGCGCTGGTCGTGGTGAGGATCCGGTAGCCGTCACGGCGCAGCAAGCGCTTGAGCGCACTCAGGATGTTGGCCTCGTCATCGAGCAGCAGCAGGGTCTGGCCGCCCTGGTGGCCTTCGCGCCGCTGACGGTCGAGGGCTTGGGCCCGGTGGTGCTCGTCGAGGAAGCGAAGCAGCTCGTCCAGCGGCATGGGGCGCGCGAAATAGAACCCCTGGAAGTTCTCGCACAGGTGCTTGCTCAGATAGGCGTACTGGGCCTGGGTCTCGACGCCTTCGGCGACCACCTGCAGCTGCAGTTGGGTGGCGATCGCTACGATGCCCTGGGCGATGGCCGCATCGCGATGATCGCTGATGATCTCCTTGATGAAGGAGCGGTCGATCTTGATCTTGTCGAGCGGTAGGTGCTTGAGATAGCTCAGGCTGGAAAAGCCGGTACCGAAGTCATCGATGGCGATGCCGATACCGTGGGAGCGTATCTCCCGCAGGGCCTCGATCGCGCTCTCCGCATGGCCCAGCAGAATGTTCTCGGTCAGTTCGAGCTCGAGCAGCGAGGGCGCGAGTCCGATCCTTTCCAGCACTTCCAGCACATCGGTCATGAAACCGCTGCGCTGGAACTGCAGCGGCGAGACATTGACCGACATGACATAGTGTCCAAGTCCCAAGTCGTTGAGGCGTCGGTTGTCGCGACAAGCGGTGGCCAGCACCCAATCGCTAATGGGCACGATCTGGCCGGTATTCTCGGCAACCTCGATGAAATCGGCGGGAGAAACCTGGCCACGCTGGGGGTGATTCCAGCGCAGCAGGGCCTCGAAACCGAGAATCCGGCCGCTGGGCCCGTGAATCTGCGGCTGATAGTGAAGCTCGAACTGCTGCTCCTCGATGGCACGCTGGAGTTCGTTGCGCAGTGACAGATGGTGGCGGACCTTGTCGCTGAGGTCGGGCGTGAAGAACTGGTAATTGTTGCGTCCGAGACGCTTGGCCTTGTACATCGCCAAATCAGCCTGCTGAAGCAGCGTCTGCGCGGGCGTTTCGTTGCATTCGCAGAGCGCCACGCCGATGCTACCCGTGAGATAGAGTTCGTTGTCGTCGATACGGTAGGGCCGGGCGATCTCGGCGAGCAGCGGTTCGATGATCGCTCTGCTCTCGTCCATGCCTTTCAGCCCCGGCAGGATCATCACGAACTCGTCTCCGCCGAAGCGTCCCACGCTGTCACCGGGGCGCACGTACCGCTCCAGGCGTCGCGCTACCTCGATCAATACCCTGTCTCCCATTTCATGCCCCAGGGTATTGTTGATCGGCTTGAAGGCATCCAGGTCGACGATCAGCACGGCCAGTTGGCGCTGTGCCTGGTTAGTGTGCCGACAGCCTCCGAGAATGGCCTGCTCGATCGAGGTGCGATTGGGCAACCCGGTCAAGGGATCGTGGGTGGCGTTGTAGCGCAGGGCAGACTGGGCCATTTCATGGCTATGAACTCGTCTGTGGCGTCGATATTCAGTCAGGCCAAGCAGGCCCAGGCCGATGATCAGCAGGAAGCCGAAGATCAAGCCGCTGTTGGCAAGCAGCGTCGCCGGAAGCGATGTCATTCAGCGTCATCGTCCGGCAGCTTCACCCACAGGACATAGTGTGTGTCTTCGGTTTCCTCGAAGCGTATCAGACGCTCGATCAGATCCCGTGTCAGCTGCTTGCCCTCGTGGAGCAACAGCATGCCGCTTTCTGAGTGAAGGTCGCGCACCAGCACCATGCCTGGCTCGAGATGGCGAGTATCGAGCGACTTCACCACCTTGCCGTCGACGCCGAGATCGGGCGCCTGTTCGATGCACAGGGTGACGAAGGCCTCGCATAGCTCGGGATCGTAGATTCGCCCGCCCAGCTTGCGCAGTAGCTTCAGGGCATCGTCTCGCGGCAGACGGCGTTGCAGCACCATGCCACGCTGCAGCTCGATGAAATCGACGGCCAGACCGAGCAGGCGGGCTCCGTAGGGGATCTGCTCGCCCTTGAGACGATCGGGATAGCCACTGCCGTTCCAGCGTTCGTGGTGGTGACGGATGATACGGGCGGTTTCCTCGAGATGATCGAGCGACATCAGCAGCCCTTCGCCCGTTACCGGGTAGCACCGGTAGGTCTCGCGATCGACGTTCGTGAGAGCATCGGAGGGGGTCGCCAGGAGCCGGTCGCTCCAGGTCATTTTGCCCAGGTTGTAGAGCGAGGCGGCCATCAACAGGCTATGAGTGAGTTCGTCGTCGCACTGGTGGGTTTGGGCAAAGGCCTTGATTAAGTCCCGAACCTGGGTATTGGTCTGCAGCTGGCTTGGCAGCCGCTGGTTGATCAGCGTCGAAAAGACCTGGGTGGCGGTGACGTAGCTGTGCTTCAACTCGCTCTGAGCCAGCTCCAGCATATCCGCCAACTGCTGCAACTCACCGGTACGCGCACGGACGCGCTCCTCCAGGTAAGCGTTGAGCGAGGTCAGTTCGCGGTTCTGTTCCTGGGTCAATGCCTCGAGTCGGCGACGCTCGCGCTCCGCCTGCTGATGGTCCAGCGCTTGGCGAATCGTCAGGCGCAGTTCGTCATCGTTCCAGGGTTTCGCGATATAGCGATAGACATGACCTTCGTTGATGGCGCGGATAGTCGAGCTCAGGTCGGCGTGACCGGTCAACATCAAGCGACGGCAGTCTGGCCAGTGCTGCTGGATATGTCCAAACAGCTCCGCACCGTCCATGCCGGGCATGCGCTCATCCGAGACGACCAGGTCGATGGGCTCGTTCTGCATGAGGGCCAGCGCTTGATTCCCGTCGCTTGCGGTCAGCAAGCGATACCCTTCCCGGCGCAGCGTACGGTTGAGAGCGCCAAGAATGTTGGGTTCATCGTCGACCAGCAACACGCTGGGGAGAGGAACGTCCATGCCCTTGCTTGCGTCGATCATGCTGGCCCCCATACGGCAACGGTAATTGGGTGCGAATAGACAGCCGCCGTGAAGACGGTGCCGGTTTCGCGCTTCCCGCCGCTGGCATCGGCGGGTCATCAGGGGGAAGAGAAAGGAACGTCCTTATGCGTCCTCTCATTCAACCTATCGGCAGATTTCGGCACCTCTTTAGCCGTCGTGGTTCCGGTCGGGGCAACTGCCAGGCACGGGCGCGAGGCACGTCTTGCATGACGCGGCGTTAGCGCCGCTCTCCGTCAGCTTCTATAACTGGGGCAGGACAGACAATTTCGACGGAAGGAGTCGTTATGGACGCGATCTGGACGCTTGGCAGCCGCAACGTGGCGGATTACGCGCCGCTGAACGAGAACACCGAGACCGACGTGGTCGTGATCGGCGCCGGTATCACCGGCCTCACCACGGCGCAGGTGCTGGCCGAAGCGGGCCAGCGCGTAATGATCCTGGAAGCCTCCAGCGTCGGTGCCGGTGTCACCGGCGGCTCCACCGGGAACCTGTACAGCACGCTCGCCTCCGGGCTGGCGCCGCTGCGAAGCAAATGGGGCGATGCGGTGGCGGCCGACGTGGTGCGGGCGCGGGCCGAGGCGGTGGATCATGTCGAGAGGCTGGTTGAGCGCTTCGCCATCGACTGCCAGTTCCAGCGACAGCCGGCGTATCGGCTGGTCACCGACGACCGGCAGCATGCGGAGCACGACCTGAACGGTGAGCTCGATGCCATGGTCAGCGCGGGGCTCGATGCCACGGAAGCCGACGGCCCTGGGCTGCCCTTCGACTGCTGGGGCATACGTGTCGCGGATCAGGCCCAGTTCAATCCGCTGCACTACGTCCAGGGCTTGGCTTCCCACTTGATCGATGAAGGCGTGGTGATCCATCAGCACAGCCCGGTACGAGAAGTGAATGCCAAGGAAGGTTGGGTGCGCACCGATGCGGCCCGCATCCTGGCGAGCCATATCGTTTTTGCCACGCATACCCCGAAGGGGATCAACATGCTGCAGGCAGGCATGTTGGTGTCGCGGGAGTATGCCGTCAGCGCCCGGCTACGCAGCGGCGACTATCCCGAAGGCATCATCTGGGTGCTCGATCCTTTCCATTCGCTGCGCAGCTATCGCCACGGCGATCAACGCTACCTGATGGTGATCGGCGAGAAGCACAAGACCGGCGAGCATCGCGGCGACCATTACCAGCGACTGCGCGAATACCTCGAGACCCACTTCGATATCGAGAGCTTCACCCATCACTGGTCGGCCCAGCAGTACAGCTCACCGGACGGGCTGCCCTACATCGGCAGGGTGCACGGTCACGACAACCTCTACATGGCCACCGGCTTCGCCGCCGACGGCCTGGTATGGGGCACGCTGGCCGGGCGCATCATCGCCGATCGGATCCTCGATCGCGACAATCCCTGGCAGGCGCGCTTCGGCGCCCGGCGTATCACCCCGGGCAAGTCGGCAATGCAGTACGCCAAGGAGAACGCCACGGTCACCAAACACATGGTCAAGGACTACCTGGGTACCGAAAAGCTCGAGGATCTCGACAGCATCGGTGCGGGCCAGGCCCGTGTCGCCACCGTGGACGGCGAGAAGCTGGCGATCCACCGCACGCCGGCCGGCGAACGCAAGGTGCTCTCCGCCATCTGCCCACACATGAAGTGCGTGGTGCACTGGAACGCTGCGGAATCGACCTGGGACTGCCCCTGTCACGGCAGCCGCTTCGATACCGACGGGGAAGTGATCGAGGGGCCGGCATACCATCCTTTGTCCCGGCCGCACGCTGCGGATTAAGGCAGGAGTGGCAGCGCTTCCCGCCGCTGGCGCGGCAGGCGCCACCACATCACCATCAGCGCGATGGCCAGTAGCGCTTCGGCCAGGTCGCCGCCGTAGTACATCAGCATGGCGGCGGCCTGAATCTCCTCCACATCGTGTCCGGTTCCCCGCGGCCAGAGATAGCCGTACATCAGCTTGCCCAGAATGGCGTGAGCGGCCATCGACACGAACAGCACGCCCAGGCGCAGACGCAGGCCGTGCCCATGCGGGGCGCTGTCGGGGCCGGCCAGAATGGCCCAGCAGAACAGGTAGCCGGCGAGCAGGAAATGCAGGTGCATCCAGGCGTGAAGAGTCGACCCCTGCTGAGTGGCGGCGAAGAGCGGCGTGAGATAGAGCAGGTACATGCCGCCCACGTTGAGCAGCAGCGCCGTGATCGGGTGGGAGACCGCGCGCAGCGGGGGGCTTTGCAGCACGGCGACCAGGTGCCGTGCCGCCCCGGTCGGCAGCGTCTTGAGCGCCAGGGTGACGGGTGCGGCCAGTACCCAGGCCAGGGGTGCCAGCATGCCGATGGCAAGGTGCTGGGCCATGTGACCGCGCAGGTCGTGATGAGCCCAGGTCAGGGTCGGTGGGGCGAGGGCTGCGGCAAGCAGCAGGCTGCCGCCGACGAAGAAGGCGCAGCGCCAGCCACTCCAGCCGCTGCCGACGTGCCGCTGGTGTCGGGCGGAGACGAGATACGCCAGCGTGAGCGCCGCGATCGCGACAAGCGGTAGCAGGGCGAGCGACGAGGCGTCGACACCGAGGCCGTGCGACCCTGGCATGGCCTAGTGTCGTCTCAACTGCCGCGTACGGCGAAGGAGCCAGGCGCCCAGCAGCAGCAGTGCGATGGCCGACAGGTTCCAGGCCAGGTCGTAGGCCAGCAGGTCCACGTCGTAGCGGATCTGATGAATGCGCAACAGCTTGTGGCTGACGATCCCGTCGAAGAGCTGGAAACCGCCCATGCCGAAGAGGACGCCGGTCCAGGCCAGCCGCATTGCCAACCGACGCTGGCGCGCCAGATCCAGCAGCAGGAAAGTGCCGATGACCAAGGCCAGCAGCTCGCCGGCGTGCAGCAGACCATCCGAGACGATGCCGATCGTCGGCGTGGCGCGATCGAAGAAGTGATGCCACTGCAGCAACTGATGGAAGACGATCTCGTCGATGGCCGCCATCACGCCGATGCCTAGTAGCGCGGCATAGCCGAGTGAGCGCCTGGCATCGCGGTCGGTCGGGATTTCGCTGGGTGCCTCGTTAGGCGAAGAGCGCTTCATTGCATCCATGCTCCGAAAAGGCCTGGCTCTCAGGTTAGGCCAGCCACCGCTCGCTTCAAGCGCGCAACGATGCGTGCGGTTATCCCGACGGCGCTTGGTGTCGTGCTCCGCGCTGGGTAAGCTGTCCGGGTCGGGCAGCCGCTTCGCTGCGCCGTGCGCTTGGCTACATTCCAATCTGCCCCTGCAAAAGGAAAGGCTCCATGCTCGTCATGATCCTGGGACTGCTGATCTTTCTCGGCGCCCATTCCGTCCGTATCTTCGCCGATGACTGGCGGACCGCACAGATTCAACGTCTGGGAGAGGGTCGCTGGAAGGTGCTCTTTACTATCGTCTCCATCATCGGCCTGGCGCTGGCCATTTGGGGGTACGGGCGTATGCGCCTCGATCCTATCTGGATATGGGCACCGCCGGTCGGCCTGCGTCATCTCGTGGCGCTGCTGATGATCCCCGCCTTCATTCTTCTGGTGGCCGCCTACGTGCCGCATAATCACATCAAGGCCAAGCTGGGGCATCCCATGGTGTTGTCCGTCAAGGTCTGGGCCTTTGCCCACCTGCTGGCCAATGGCCGGCTCGGCGATATCGTCTTCTTCGGTGCCTTCCTGCTCTGGGCCGTGCTCGATTTCCGCTCTTCCCGGCGCCGCGAGCCCGCACCGGCCGTGACGCCGCGCGCCTCCGGCACGCTGGTCGCGCTGGTTATTGGCCTGCTTGCCTACTATTTGTTCGCCTTCCACCTTCACGTCTGGGTGACCGGCGTTCCCGTGATGTAATCCTGCGCCTGCTTGGCAGCATGGCGTGCGGCGGAGTTGATGCAGATCAAGGCGACTCCGCCCAAGTTGGTCGAATCTGATCGAAAGTCCGCCGGTCGGCGGCATCGAGACAAGAGGAACCAACCATGCCTGCCATGATGAAAGCGGCGATTTTTGCCGAGCCGGGACGCATCGAGATCGAGGATAAGCCGATCCCCGACATCGGCCCGAACGACGCCCTGATTCGGATCACCACCACGACCATCTGTGGTACCGACGTTCATATTCTCAAGGGCGAATATCCGGTCGAGAAGGGGCTCACCATTGGCCACGAGCCGGTCGGTGTGATTGAGAAACTCGGCGCCAATGTGAAGGGCTATCGCGAGGGGCAGCGAGTGATCGCCGGCGCCATCTGCCCCAGTTTTACCTCCTACGCTTGCCAGGATGGCTGCAGCGCCCAGGATGGCGGCCATCATGCACATGGCTACAAGCCCATGGGCGGTTGGCGCTTCGGTAACACCATCGACGGCGCCCAGGCGGAATATCTGCTGGTGCCCGACGCCCAGGCCAACCTCGCTCCGGTGCCGGATGGCCTTAGCGACGAGCAGGTGCTGATGTGCCCCGACATCATGTCGACCGGCCTTGCCGGTGCCGAGTCGGCGGGCATCAAGATTGGCGACAGCGTGGCGATCTTCGCCCAGGGGCCGATCGGACTGTGCGCTACCGCCGGGGCCCGCCTGCGCGGAGCCGGTTTGATCATCGCCGTGGACGGTGTCGATGAGCGGCTCGCGATGGCCAGGAGCCTGGGGGCCGATATCACCCTCGATTTCCGCAAGGTCGATGTCGTCTCGGAGATATTGCGTCTGACCGGTGGGCGCGGCGTCGACGCCTCCATCGAGGCGCTGGGGCTGCAGTCCACTTTCGAGGCCGCGTTGCGCGTCATCAAGCCTGGCGGCACCCTCTCGAGCCTGGGGGTCTACTCCGAGGATCTGGTCCTTCCGCTCGGCGCCTTCCATGCCGGCCTGGGCGACCATCGCATCGTCACCTCGCTCTGTCCTGGCGGCAAGGAGCGCATGCGCCGGCTGATGCAGGTGATCGAGACTGGCCGGCTCGACCTCAGTGGCCTGGTCACCCATCGCTACCGGCTGGAGGATATCGTCGATGCGTACGACCTCTTCTCGCATCAACGCGACGGGGTACTCAAGGTGGCGATCCAGGCGGGCTGAGCCTCTGGATCGCTGCAAGAATCGTGGATAGGGGCGGATGGTCGGCCGCCCCGCGGCGTCATGGCTCGAGTTCGGCTACGCAGTATCCGTCCTTGCCGGCCATCTTCACTCGGTACATGGCCATATCGGCGCGCTGAATCATGTCGGCGACGTTCATGCCGGGGTAGGGAAACAGGCACACGCCGATGCTGGCTCGCAGGGCGAGGGGCTCGGGAACGTCGGACAGCGGCGACCTGAGGCTGGCCAGCAGCTTGTCCGCCAGTCGGTGAACGTCCCGCTCGGAGGCGAGGTCGCGAGCGAGCACGAAGAATTCATCCCCGCCGATCCGTGCCACCGTGTCCGTCTTGCGCACGCTGTTCGTCAGGCGTTCGGCCACTCGCACGAGCAGTTGGTCTCCCATGCGATGACCCAGACGATCGTTGATGCGCTTGAACCCGTCCAGGTCGATGAACAGGCCGCCCTGCAGCAGCCGATGCCGCTGGCTGGCCGCCAATGCCTGCCGGATACGGTCGTGCAGCAGTTCCCGATTGGGCAGGCCTGTCAACGAATCGTGCAACGAACGTTCCCGATGATAGTGCCGCTCCTTCTCTAGCTGGCGTTCGCGCAGATAGAGCTGTCGCGCCTGGCGCTCCACGAGATAGCCCGTGGTGCCGGCGATCAGATTGGCCGAGACGATGAAGACGTTATGGCTAAAGAGAATATGGCCGGGGTACTCCAGCAGTAGCCCGAAGGCCAGGTTGTAGCTCACCAGGAGCAGCGCATCGATGCCCAGGGCATAAGCAAAGCGGACCCCGATGAAGTTGTAGGTGTAGAAGGTCACCATGACCATGGCGGGGTAATAGTAGGACGCGTTTGCGAGAGGCACCTGCGACTGGATGGCGATCATTCCGAAGCCGGCTGCGAGGCAAACGGCGGACAACCACCACTGCGCCATGCGCTGGAAGGCCTCGGTGAAGCTGACGGCGAGTATCAGGATCGGGACCAGCAGGGCGGTGAGACGCGACTGCCACACACCCGAGCTGGCCTCGGGCGGAACGAACCAGATGTCCAGCAGGCCGCACAACAGATAGACCAGCATGCCGACCAGGATCGCCGTACGCCCATGTATGAGAGTGCGGGGAAAGGTGTCGTGCCGGTAGGCGAGTTCCAGCTGCGAGTCGCAGAAGCGAAGACCGAAACGCCTCAGCACGCTCGGGTTACCCTGCGCAATAGCCGTCATGGGGGCTCGTCAGACCTCATACGCGTCAGGACGACGAGGAGCGAGGGCACTCGATGCCCATTGCCTTGCCTGGTTCTGCCTGCGCTTTTTTTCTGGGTTCGATTTTTGCAGGCAGGCTACCAGCAAGCGGATCGTGCAGCTAGCCATGCGCGACATGCATTCCCAACGGGAGCATGCCGCCGCTTGATGGCGACGCCCCGGGCAAGCCCCGTGTGAGCGGGGCGGACAGCGACCGAGCAGCGTTGAAACCGGGGGCGGCCCTTTCTCAACGGGATGCTACTCTTTGTTACACGGCGCTGAACGGTCATTCAATGGTCATCCCGCCGTCATGTAGTCGCGCGATAAGGGTCGGGGGCTTGCACCAGCCTGACCCCTGTCCCCTTGTGTATGACCATCATGGAGAACTCGTCATGTCGTTTACACGTCGCCGCTTCCTGCAGGGCACCCTGGCCGCCGGAGCGGTCGCCACCGTGCCGTCGTTCTATATCAACAAGGTACTGGCCCAAGAGCAGACCCTGCGTATCTACGCCTGGGCGGGCTACTTTACCGACGAAATGCTGGCCGACTTCACCGAAAAGACGGGGATACGGGCGACTTTCACGCCGTACGGTACCAATGACGAGCTGATGAATTCCCTGCGCGCCACCGACGGCTCCGGCTTCGACGTGATCATGCCCACCGTGGACCGCGTGCCGGGCTATCTCGATTACGATCTGGTGCAACCGCTGGACGTGTCCCGCATCAACTGGGCCGGCGCGCTGGACAGCGCCATCGAGGGCTCCGAGGTGGGCGGCGTGGTCAACGGCAAGCGCTACTTCGCCCCCAGCGACTGGGGCACCGAGGCGATCTCCTGGCACCGCCGCGACGCTAGCATCGACCGCGCCAACCTCAGCTATGCCGACCTGTGGAATCCTGAGCACGGCCAGGGCGTGACGGTGCGCGGCCACTCGGCGCTGGTGGGCATCGGCCTGTGGCTGGAGCGCGAGGGTCGGCTGCCGCATCCGCTGCTCGACTCCTACAAGAGCGAGGAGGCCATGCGCGCCAACTTCGACGTCATTCTCGAAGAAGCGGTCAAGCACAAGCAGATGCTGGTGCAGTTCTGGGACACCGAAAACGACGCCCAAGCGGCTTTCCGTACCAACGGTGCGGTCATCGGACAGACCTGGGATTCCACGGCTTTCCGCTTGCAGCAGGAAGGGGAGGACATCGCCTACGGCGCACCGAAGGAAGGGGCGCTGGCGTGGATGGAGGGCTTCGTGATTCCCAAGAACGCCCAGAACCCCGACGCCGTCTACGAGCTGATCAACTGGTACTACACGCCGGAGGCGGGCGCCTTGTTCGTCAAGGCGACCGGCTACAACTCCACGTCCAAGGGCGCCACCGAGCTGCTGCCCGACGAGACGCGCCAGTTCTTCACCGACTCCTACACCGAGCAGGACCTCGCCAACCTTTGGTGGTGGCCGATCCAGGAACCGTGGTACGTGGCGCTGCGCAACGAGTATCAGGATCGCTACCTATCGGCATAAAGAGCCGCTCTTCCAGCTTCGCTCTTTTAGCCGCGTAGCGGCGATCTTTTATACGAGGTGTTGATGGACGGTAGCGTCAGACTGGACGAGGTGGTGATGCGCTTCGGCGATTTCACCGCCATCGAGAAGACGTCGCTTGCGATAGGCTCGGGCGAATTCTTCAGCTTTCTCGGCCCTTCGGGCTGCGGCAAGACCACCCTGCTCAACATCGTCAGCGGCTTTCTGACCCCGAGCGAAGGGCAGGTGGTCATCGGCGGCGAGCCCATGGCCGGGGTGCCGGTCAACCGCCGGCCCACGGCGATGATCTTCCAGAACCTGGCGCTGTTTCCCCTGATGAGCGTGTTCGAGAATATCGAGTTCGGCCTCGAGGTGCGCGGTGTCGACAAGCGCAGGCGGCGCGAGGCCTCCGAGCGCCTGCTGGCGCTGGTGGCGCTGGAGGGCAGCGGGCCGAAAAGGGTGACCGAGCTCTCGGGCGGGCAGAAGCAGCGTGTAGCCATTGCCCGGGCGCTGGCGGTGGAGCCGCGCGTGCTGCTGCTCGACGAGCCGCTCTCGGCGCTGGACCTCAAGCTGCGGCAGCACATGCGCGCCGAACTCAAGGCGATCCAGCGCAAGACTGGCATCACTTTCATTTATATCACCCATGACCAGGGCGAGGCGCTGACCATGTCCGACCGGGTGGCGGTGATGTCGGCGGGGCGCATTCAGCAGGTCGCCGACCCCATGACGCTCTACCGCGAGCCTGCCACCGGCTTCGTTGCTGCCTTCGTCGGCGAGAACAACCGCATCCAGGGACGCGTGATCGATCGCGAAGGCGAGCGGGTGCGCCTCGATGGCGGTGCTCTGGGCGAACTGGCCGGACGCGCGAGCAGCGAGACACGCCTGGCCAATGGCGAGGCGGCGGTGCTGTTCGTGCGCCCCGAGCACCTGCGTCCGGTCGCGGCAGGTGTGGCGGGCCCCCGCTTCGACACCGAGATCGAGGCGGTGCACTTCGAGGGCGCCTGGATCATGCTCGAGACGCGCTTGGTCGCTTCCGGCGAGAAGCTGCGCGTACAGCTCGGCCATGAGGTGTCGCGCAACCAGGCCGATGCGCTTGCCGTGGGCCAGCGCATGGCATTCGCCTACGACCCGATCGACGCCGTGGTACTGCCCGACGACGGCAGCCCGGTGCTCGACGACGATACCGGCGAAGTGGTGGAAAGCGGCCGGGCGAAGGCCGGAGGAGCGCATGTTTAGGCAGCTCCAGACGCGCTTCGGTGGACCGCTGGCGATGGCCATCGTCACCCTGCTGGGGGGCTGGCTGATCGTGATGGTGGCCCTGCCGCAGCTGCAGATGATCGAGTATTCGCTCAAGCCCAACCTGCTGCCGGCCCAGCTCGGCGGGCCCGAGGATCGGCTCACGCTGGCCAACTACGCCACGCTTCTCGCCAACGACATCCACCGCGCGATCTTCTTCAAGACCCTTTGGTCGAGCGTGCTGGTCACGCTGCTGACGCTCGCGGTGAGCTATCCGCTGGCCTGGTACCTGGCCAAGGTTGCCACCCCGCGCCAGGCGGCGCTGTGCATTTTGCTGCTGATCGTGCCGTTCTGGATCAACGAGATCCTGCGTACTTACTCCTGGTTCATCATCCTGGCGTTTCGCGGCCCGCTCAACGAGGTATTGATGATGCTGGGGCTGATCGAGCGACCGATCCGCTTCCTCAATGGCAACGGTGGGGTCATGGTGGGCATGGTCTACGCCTACATCCTGTTCATGGTATTCCCGGTCTACAACGCCATCGAGAGCCTCGACGACAACCAGGTGCGCGCCGCCCGCGATCTCGGCGCCGGCACCGTGCGCACCCATCGACGCATCGTTATTCCCCATGCCAAGCCGGGCATCGCCACCGGCTGCATCATGACCTTCATGCTGGCGGCGGGCAGCTACGCGGTGCCGGCGCTGCTCGGTTCGCCGGGCAGTCGCTGGTTCACCCAGATCATCTACAACTGGTTCTTCGAGGGGGGCAACTGGAACCAGGGCGCGGCCTACGCCTTCCTGCTGCTGATCCTATGCATCGGCTTCATGTCGCTGGTCATGAAGATCTTCAAGGTGGGCCTGGGGGACATCGGCAAATGAGTTCGCAACGCTTCCTCGCCTTCGGCCTGCGCTTCTACGTGGTGGTGTTCTTCGCCTACCTGTTCCTGCCGCTGATGATCATGGCGGCGGCCACCTTCAACGACAGCCGTTTTCCCACCGTGACTCCCTGGGATGGCACCACCCTGCGCTGGTTCGGTGAACTCGCCGCCGACGGCGGCATGTGGCAGGCGCTCGGCAATAGCCTGATCGTGGCGGCAGGAGTGCTGGTCGTCGCCGTGCCCATCGGCATCGCCACGGCGCTGTTCCTCAATACCGTCTCTAGCCGCGCCAAGCCGTTTCTGTACGCGCTGATCCTTTCGCCGCTGCTTACGCCCGGCGTGATCATCGGCATCTCGACGCTGATCTTCTGGCGCCAGTGGGGCGTGAGCGGCGGTATCTTTCTCACCGTGCTGGGGCAGGCCACCTTCATCGCCGCCTATGTGATGCTGATGGTCACCGCGCGACTGCAGCGCTTCGACCGCACCCTGGAGCGCGCGGCGCTGGACCTCGGCGCCAGCCCCTGGCAAGCGTTTCGCCGCGTCCTGTTGCCCTACCTCAAGCCGGCGATCCTGTCGGCGGCGGTGATCGCCTTCCTGCAGTCCTTCGAGAACTACAACACCACGCTGTTCGTGGTGGGCTACGACACCACCCTGACGGTCTATATCGCCTCCAAGGTGCGCACCGGGCTGACGCCGGCGGTCAACGCGCTGGGGCTGATCCTGATCCTGTTCACCGTGGTGATCGCCGTCGTCTATGAAATCAAACGGCGGCGCGAGACGGCGCGCAGCGTCAAGGGCGTCTAGTCCGCGGCTGGCGGGGCCTCGGCCAGCGGGCGAGCCGGCAGCCAGGCCCGGGCGGACAGGCCCCCCAGGGGGGAGGTGTCCAGTTGCAGCCGGCCGCCGTGCAACGTCACCAGGTCGGCGACGATGGACAGCCCCAGGCCATTGCCGGAGCGCCGCTCGTCCAGGCGTGAGCCGCGAGCCATGGCGGCCTCTCGCTGCGTCTCGTCCATGCCGGGGCCGTCATCCTCCACGCAGAGCCAGATCCCGTCGTCCCCGTTATGCCCCCCCAGGCGGACATGACCGTTCGCCCAGCGCAGGGCGTTGTCCAACAGGTTACCGACGAGTTCCTGAAGGTCCTGGGGCGCCATTCGCACGCGCAGACCGCCCGGCAGGCTGTGCTCGAATTTCACGCCGCGGCGACCGGCAAGCCGCCCCAAACCGTCGAGAATGGGGGCCAGCACTTCGGCCACCGCGACCTTGGGAGCCAGGCCAACATCGCCCGCCGCGGTGGCACGGGCCAAGTGGTGGCGCACGGCATCGTCGATGCGTCCGAGCTCGTCGCGCATCTTGGTGCGGCGTGGCTCCTCGATGCCATCGGCGAGCGTGGTCAGCACGCTCACCGGGGTCTTGAGGGCGTGAGCCAGATTGCCGGCGGCATGGCGGGCGTGCTCCATCAGGCGCCGGTCACGGGCCAGCACGGCGTTCATGGCGCCGGCAAGGCGAGCCAGCTCGGCGGGCAGGCGGGTGTCGAGCCGCTCGGCGTCGCCGTTCTCTACCTGCGCCAGGTCGCCTTGCATGCGTCGCAGCGGTGCCAGACCCCAGCGCACTTGTAGGGCCAGCATCGTCAGCACCAGCAGGCCCAGGCCGGCGAGCGACAGCGCCACCAGCCGGGCGAAGCGATCCAGCTCGAGGTCCAGCGTCTCGCGCGGCGCCGCCACGCTGACGTGCAGCGGGGCCTCGAGCGGAGCCAGGTGGATGTCGCGCTCTACGACCCGCAGCGGTGCGCCGCGCGGCCCCATCAGGTCATGCCGGACCACCCCGGTCGATTCGCGGACGGGCAGGCGCTGGTCCCATAGTGAGCGCGAGGTCAGCACCCGCTCGCCACCGTCGCTGACCTGCCAGTACCAGCCGGAAAAGACCTGCTCGAAGCGCGGGTCGCCGAGATCGCGTTCCTGCACCAGGCGTTGCCGCACGTCGTCCCAGGCGAGTCCGGCGATCACCACGTTGAGCAGCGCCTCCAACTGACGGTCGAAGGCGCCGGTGGCGGTGGTGCGAAAGTGCTGGGCGAGGCCGAAGCCGGCCAACGGCAGGGTAACCGCCAGGACCAGCAGGGTGGCCAGTATCAGTCGGCTGGCCAGCGACAATCGGCTTAGCCGGTTCATGAGGCCTCGGCGTCGCCGATGAGCCGGTAGCCCTGGCCGCGGCGGGTCTCGATGCGCGCCGCTCCCAGCTTGCGCCGCAGGCGGCTGATCTGGACATCGATGACGTTGGAGTCGGGCTCATGGTCACGGTCGTAGACATGCTCGGCGAGCTCGCTGCGGCTGACCACCCGTGGAGCGGCGTGGGCCAGATAGGCGAGCAGACGAGATTCCTGGGCGGTCAGGCTAACCGGCCGGCCGGCCAGGGTGACGCTGCCGGTATGAGTATCGAAGGCCAGCTCACCGATGCGCAGCACCGGGTGAGCATGGCCGTGGCTGCGGCGCACCAGGGCGCGCAGGCGGAACAGCACTTCGGCGGTCTCGAACGGCTTGGTGACGTAATCGTCGGCTCCGGCGGAGAAGCCGGCGGCCTTGTCGGCCCAGCGGGTGCGCGCCGTGAGAACCAGCACCGGCAGTTCAATGGCATCCTCCCGCCACTCGGCGAGCCAGCGGCTGCCGTCGCCGTCGGGAAGGCCCAGGTCGAGGATCACGGCATCGTAGGCTTCGGTGCGCACCAGAAAATCGGCCTCGCCGCCGCAATCGGCCTGTTCGACCAGCACCCCGGCCTCGTGCAGCGCCTCCGCCAGTGCCTCGGCCAAGGCATCGTCGTCCTCCACCAGCAACACCTTCATTGCGCCTCCCCGTTGCGCCGCATGCCGTCGATGTTGACCCCCTCCATGCCGATCAGCTCACCGCTCTCGGCGTCGAACTCGAACTCCACCACCTGGCCCTGGGGGCCGAGCATCTCCACTTCGTAGATCGCGCGGCCGTCGTCGCGCTCCAGCTCCACTTCGAGTACCTGCCCCTCGTAGCGAGCCTCCAGCCAGTCGAGGATCGTCGGCAGGGCGACCAGGCGGCCGCTGCGCACCGCTTCATGGAGGTCGCGCCAATGCTCGTCGGCCAGGCCATGGCCCGCCGTCAGGCCGAGAAGCGCCGACAACAACAGAGGGGGCAGCGCACGCCGGCCGAGCGCCGCGAGCGAAAAGGGAGGCAGTGGTCGAGGGGGGCGTGTCTTCATGTCGCCAAGGATGCCGGGCCGGACATGAACACAGCATGAACGTCGCCGTCAGCTTCGGGCAAGGTGGTCGGTGATAAAACCTGTGGCGTACCCCGAGCGGGACACTTGAACGCACCACCATGCACGGAGGAATACCCATGAAACGCAACACGATCCTGATCGGCTCCCTGGCCACCCTGATGCTCGCCGGCACCACAGCGCAGGCCGCCGACGACCGCCTGGCAACGGACCGCCTCGACGAGGCGCTGGAGCAGGGTGCGACCTTCGGCTTCCAGCACTACCAGGAGATTGAGGCCAAGGGCCGCGACAGCGTCGAGATCGAAGGCTGGCTCGATGGCGAATGGCAGGCCGACGTGCGTCTGTCGCTGGAGAACGGCGAGACCCTAGAGGAGCAGCGCAAGCGCCGCGGGGGCGATGCCTGGGGCATGAGCGAGGACGATGTCCGCATGGCCATGGAAGCGGCGACGGCCGAGGGCCTGGCCGAGTTCGAGGAGATCCAGGTCGACCGCGATGGCCGCATCGAGATCGAAGGGCGCGACGCCGATGGTCGCGAGATCGAGGTGAGAACCCGGCAGGGCGAGAGCGGCGTGGTCGAGGTAGAGCGCGACTGAGCCTACCGCCGGGGGCCCGCCCCGGCACTGCTCTCGCTACGCAAGCGAGCAACCAGACGCACGGGGCCCGGCGCGGAATACGCGGCGGGCCCCCGTGCTTCAGGGCAGGCTGCCCCAGACCCCTTCCAGCACTTCCCGTGCCTCCTGGATTAGCATGTCGTCGCTGCGATCGCGGCGCCAGATGAAGCACAGCGCACAAGGTAGGCGCACGCCGTCGACGACCACCAGGCCGCGTTCCTGACGCTCGGCCATGGCCAGCGCGTCGCGAGCCAGGCTCAGGCCCACGCCTGCACGCACCAGGTCGAGCATGCAGGCTTCCTGGTCCACCTGGGCAACGCCGTTGGGGGTGAGGCCCAACGGATCGAGGACGCCATGCAGCAGACGATGATGGGCGGAGTCCGGCGGCGTGACGATCCAGGGCAGGGTAGCCAGGTTCGGCCAGTCGGTCCGCTCCAGACGGCTGCCCCAACCCGATGGGGCGACGATATGGTAATGAAAGTGGGTCAGCTCGCAGTAGTCGATCTCGTGGGCCTCCGGCCCGGGTCCTACACCGGGCGGAGCGAGAAAGAAGCCGACATCGAGCGTGTCGCGCCGCACCCGCTCCAGGACGCTGCCGCTCATGCCGTGCTGCAATTCGGTCTCGAGCTGCGGCGCACGCTCCACCAGGCGGTGCAGGAACGCCCCCAGGCGGATGAACTCGGGGTCGACGATAGTACCGATGCGCAGCCGACCATGCAGGGTGCTGTGCAGGGCGCGTGCGTTCTGTTCGAAGGCGGCCAGGGCGGCCAGCGCGCGCTCTGCCGCCGGCAGCAGGGCGTGGCCATCGGCGGTCAGAGCCAGGCCCTGGGGGCGGCGACGGAACAGTGTCAGCCCCAACCCTTCCTGCAGGTGCTTCAGCTTGAGACTGACGGCGGGCTGGGTCAGGTGCAGCCGCTCGGCGGCTCGGGAGACGCTACCCTCGCGAGCGACGGTGACGAAGGCGCGCAGGGTCTGGGGATCGTGCATGGCGGCCTGCCGGGGTGGTTGGGATTGGCTGAGTGATATTGGCTGAACTTATATCTGGCTTTTGAATTTCTCAATTGATCTCGCTCTTCGGCACGGTAGGCTAGAAGAACAGATAACCGTGCCGGTTCGTCACAATGGCGTATGGCGCGTCCTGACAGCGAATCCGCCAACGACAAGATGAGATACCGATGACTCAGAACGCGATTTCACATTATATCGATGGGCAAATGACGGCTGGCGAATCCGGTCGCTCGCAGGAAGTCTACAACCCCGCCACCGGGCAGGTTTCCGGCCGGGTGGCGCTGGCCTCCCGCCGCGATGTCGACACGGCGGTCTCCGCCGCCAAGTCTGCTTTCCCGAGCTGGGCCGACACGCCGCCGATTCGTCGCGCGCGGGTGTTGTTCAAGTTCCTCGAGCTGATCAACGCCCACAAGGATGAGCTGGCGCGGGCCATCACGCTGGAGCATGGCAAGGTCTTCACCGACGCCCAGGGCGAGGTGGCACGCGGCATCGATATCGTCGAGTTCGCCTGCGGCATCCCGCAGCTGCTCAAGGGCGACTACACCGAACAGGTCAGCGGCGGCATCGACAACTGGACCGTGCGCCAACCGCTGGGCGTGGTGGCCGGCATCACGCCGTTCAACTTCCCGGCCATGGTACCGATGTGGATGTTCCCGGTGGCCATTGCCGCCGGCAACACCTTCATTCTCAAGCCGAGCCCCACCGACCCCAGCGCATCGCTGCTGATCGCCGACCTGCTCAAGCAGGCCGGGCTGCCCGACGGCGTGTTCAACGTGGTGCAGGGTGACAAGGAAGCCGTCGAGGCGCTGATCGAGCACCCCGACGTACAGGCGCTCTCCTTCGTCGGCTCCACGCCGATCGCCAATCGGATCTACGAAAACGGCGCCCGTCACGGCAAGCGGGTGCAGGCTCTGGGCGGGGCCAAGAACCATATGGTCGTCATGCCCGATGCCGACCTCGACAAGGCCGTCGATGCCCTGATCGGCGCCGCCTACGGCAGTGCCGGCGAGCGCTGCATGGCGATCAGCGTGGCGGTGCTGGTGGGTGACGTGGCCGACAAGATCGTGCCGAGGCTGGCCGAGCGTGCCCGGGCGCTGAAGATCAAGAACGGTCTCGAACTCGACGCCGAGATGGGCCCGATCGTGACCGCTCAGGCTCACCAGCGCATCACCGGTTATATCGAGAAGGGCGTGGCCGAGGGCGCCGAACTGGTGGTCGACGGCCGGGACTTCGACGTCGCCACCGCCGGCGACGACTGTGCCGAAGGCTTCTGGATGGGCGGCTCGCTGTTCGACCGCGTCACGCCGGAAATGACGATCTACAAGGAAGAAATCTTCGGCCCGGTGCTGGCCTGCGTGCGGGTGCCCGACGTGGCCACCGCGATCCAACTGATCAACGACCACGAGTTCGGCAACGGTGTGAGCTGCTTCACCGAGAGCGGCAGCGTGGCCCGGGAATTCGGTCGTCGCATCCAGGTGGGCATGGTCGGTATCAACGTGCCGATTCCGGTGCCCATGGCGTGGCACGGCTTCGGCGGCTGGAAGCGTTCGCTGTTCGGCGACACCCACGCCTACGGCGAAGAGGGCGTGCGCTTCTATACCAAGCAGAAGTCGATCATGCAGCGCTGGTCCGACTCGATCAATGCCGGTGCAGAATTCGCCATGCCGACCCATAAGTAACCTGGAAACTGGCTGCGCTCGGCCATACTGCGTTAAAAATCAGCTTAAAGTACTCATTTACAACAGTAAACTCCGTCTTTTTGCCGATTTTTGCCTTGTCTGACCTTCGCTCGCCGACTTTCCAGATCCGGCAAAGTGTAGCCATACCAACCACTACAATAACCGGCACGGCCTGTCGCAAGCAGGCCGGGAGAGCACGCCATGGCAGAGCAGGAATTCGACTACATCGTGGTGGGCGCCGGCACCGCCGGCTGCTTGCTGGCCAACCGCCTCAGCGCCGACCCGGCCAACCGGGTACTGCTGATCGAGGCGGGCGGACGCGACAACTACCACTGGGTGCACATCCCGGTGGGCTACCTCTACTGCATTAACAACCCGCGTACCGACTGGTGCTTCAAGACCGAGCCCGATAAGGGCCTAAACGGGCGCTCGCTGATCTATCCCCGGGGCAAGACCCTGGGCGGCTGCTCGAGCATCAACGGCATGCTCTACATCCGCGGTCAGGCGCGCGATTACGATGGTTGGGCCGAGGCGGTGGGCGACGATGCCTGGCGCTGGGAGAACTGCCTGCCCGATTTCATCAAGCACGAAGATCACTATCGCCTCGATGCAAACGGCGAAGCCGATGCCGCCCATCGTGACTACCACGGCCACGGTGGCGAATGGCGGGTGGAGAAACAACGGCTCAAGTGGGAAGTGCTTGACGACTTCGCCGAGGCAGCGGTGCAGGCGGGGATTCCGCGCACCTTCGACTTCAACCGCGGCGATAACGAGGGCGTCGACTATTTCGAGGTCAACCAGCGCAACGGCTGGCGCTGGAACGCGGCCAAGGCCTTCCTGCGCCCGGTGTGCGAGAAGCGCGGCAATTTCACCCTGTGGCACTCCTCCCAAGTGCACCGTCTGCTGTTCGAGCCGGGCAGTGAAGGGCGGCCTCGCGCCATCGGCGTCGAGCTCGAGCGCGACGGCACCGTCACACAGGTGCGGGCGAAGCGGGAGGTGATCTTGGCCGCCGGCGCCATCGGCTCGCCGCAACTGTTGCAGCTCTCCGGCATCGGTCCGTCGGGGTTGCTGGCCGAGCACGATATTCCGCTGGTCCACGAATTGCCGGGGGTGGGGGAAAACTTGCAGGATCACTTGCAGATCCGCTCGGTCTATCGCGTCACCGGCGCCAAGACGCTGAATACCCTGGCGGCCTCCTGGCTGGGCAAGGCGGCGATCGGCATGGAATATCTGCTGCGCCGTACCGGTCCCATGAGCATGGCACCATCGCAGCTGTGCGCCTTCACTCGCAGCAGCAAGAAGTACGAACACCCCAATATCGAGTATCACGTCCAGCCGCTGAGCCTGGAGGCCTTCGGCCAGCCGCTGCACGACTATCCGGCCATCACTGCCAGTGTGTGCAACCTCAACCCCACCAGCCGCGGCAGCGTACGCATCAAGAATCGCGATCCGCGTGAGGCCCCGGCCATCGCGCCCAACTACTTGAGCACCGAGGAGGATCGCCGCGTGGCGGCGGATTCGCTGCGAGTCACCCGGCGCATTGCCGAGCAGCCGGCCTTCGCCAAGTACCACCCGGAGGAGGTCAAGCCCGGCGTGCAGTACCAGAGCGACGAGGACCTGGCGCGGCTCGCCGGCGATATCGGCACGACCATCTTTCACCCGGTGGGCACGGCCAAGATGGGCCGCGCCGACGATCCCATGGCGGTGGTGGACGCGCGTCTGCGCGTGCATGGCGTCGAGGGGCTGCGGGTGGTGGATGCCAGCATCATGCCGACCATCACCAGTGGCAACACCAACTCGCCGACACTGATGATTGCCGAGAAGGCGGCGGGCTGGATTCTTGGTGGGCGGTAAGATCCACGTCACATAAGTAAAATAGTATTGACGTGGGAGCTCGAAAGCGGCAAGATGCGTGCAGTTGGTTAGCAAGTCGAACATCGCAAGTGGTCATCGAAACGCTCACAGCGTCGAGATTTCCCGGTGCAAGTTTCTTGTTTTACCCACTGCTACTCGGGTATCTCCCCGGAAAATCAATGCTGTTTGAGGAATTCGATAATGGCAACTGGCACTGTTAAGTGGTTCAACGACACTAAAGGCTTCGGCTTCATCTCTCCGGACGACAACGGCGACGACCTGTTCGCTCACTTCTCCGAGATTCAGGCTGACGGCTTCAAGACTCTGCAGGACGGTCAGAAGGTCTCCTTCGACGTCACTCAGGGCAAGAAAGGCCTTCAGGCCTCCAACATCAAGGTCATCGGCTAAGCCTCAGGCTCCGATTCTTGATGCGCCTAACGGCAAATGAGAGGGCCCGCGAAAGCGGGCCCTTTTCGTTGTGGGCTTGTCAGGCGCGTCGGGTCGATCGCTACGCCGATCGTTCCGTCATTCACGTATCCCTTGTGCCAAACCTCCTCCTTCCAGGTCGCTAGCCCTTCCTCCGACCAGCTAAGTCCCCTACAAGCACTGGTTCTCTTAGGCCACGAAGCCCTCCTAAAGGCCTCAAGGCCCCGAGGCCCCACACACCAGGCCGCTCAGGCTTGGATTGCCGCCTTATATTCCATTAAATTATTTCAGAATTTCCAAAAATAACTTTTTAGCATAAGATTCGACGTTCACAATAGCGTCTCTTCGTCGTGTTCGGACACCGCTATGTCACTGGATGCCTGGCTCTCCCTTTCCGTCGTTCTCGCCGCATTCCCATTGATGGCTTTTTCGCGCCTGGGCCCCGATATCGTCCTGCTGGGGGCGGTGATCGTGCTGCTCACGCTGGGCGTGATCGAGCCGTCGCAGGCGCTCGGCGGTTTCTCCAGCACGGGCCTGTTCACGGTGGCCTTCATGTACGTGCTGGTGGCGAGCATTCGCGAGACCGGCGGTATCGACCTGATCATTCGCTACGTGCTGGGCCGACCACGTGGCGAGAGCGGTGCGCTGGCTCGACTGCTGCTTCCGGTGGCCGCCCTCAGCGGGTTTCTCAACAACACGCCCATCGTCGCCACCTACATCCCCGCGGTGCTCAGCTGGAGCCGGCGCCTGCGGCTGCCGGCCCAGCGCTTGCTGATGCCGCTTAGTTTCGCCTCCATTCTCGGAGGCACCATTACCCTGTTCGGCACCAGCACCAACTTGGTGGTGCACGGCCTGCTGCTCGAACGCCATCCCGAACTGGCCATGGGGCTGTTCGACATCGCCTGGGTAGGGGTGCCGGTGGCCGTGGTCGGGCTGCTCTACCTGATGCTGCTGGGGCCGCGCCTGCTGCCGGTACGTCGCGACGTGGGCACCGCCTTCGAGAACCCGCGCGAATACACCATCGAGATGGAGGTGGACCCCGCGGGGCCGCTGGTCAATCGCACTGTGGAGGAGGCCGGGCTGCGCCACCTGCGCGAGCTCTTCCTGGTCGAGATCGAGCGCGACGGCAACGTGGTCAGCGTGGTGGGCCCTGGGGAACGGCTCAAGGGAGGCGATCGCCTAGTCTTTGCCGGTACCAGCGATGGCGCGGTGGAGCTGCAACAGATCCGTGGCCTGATGCCGTCGCGTCACGGCGAATCGAGCCTGGAGAAGGATTTCAAGGAGCGCCGCCTGGTGGAGGCCGTGGTCTCCGACCAGTGCCAGTTCGTCGGCCAGCGCATCCGCGACGGCCACTTCCGCACCCTCTACGGTGCCGCCGTGCTGGCGGTGTGTCGCGGCGGCGAGCGGGTCGCCGGCAACCTGGGCCAGGTGCGCCTGCAGCCGGCCGACGTGCTGCTGCTGGAAGCACGCCCGCCCTTCATCGAGCGTCACCGACAGTCACGCGACTTCCTGCTGATCAGCCAGCTCAACGGCCAGGCGCGGCCGATTCACGAGAAGGCCCCGCTGGCCTGGGGCATCCTGCTCGGCGTGGTGGCGCTGGCCAGCTTCGGGGTGATGAGCATGATGAATGCCGCCATGCTGGGCGCGGCGCTGGCACTGATCACTGGCTGCTGCTCGGTGGGGGCGGCCAAGCGTGGGCTCGATACCCAAGTGCTGCTGACCATTGCCGCCTCCTTCGGGCTCGGCGCCGCGCTGGAGGCGTCGGGGGCGGCGGCCACGCTCTCCGGGCTGGCCCTTGGACTCGCTGACGGCGATCCCTGGCTGCTGTTGATCGGCACCTACCTGCTGGTGGCGCTGCTTACCGAGCTGGTGACCAACAATGCCGCCGCCGTGATCACCTTCCCTGTGGTAATGGCCAGCGCCGAGAGTCTCGGTGTAAATCCCATGCCGTTCGTGGTGGTGGTGATGTTCGCCGCCTCGGCGAGCTTCCTCACGCCGATCGGCTACCAGACCAACCTGATGGTGCATGGTCCCGGTGGCTACCGCTTCTCCGACTTCCTGCGTGTCGGTGGGCTGCTCAACGTGCTCACGGCCGCCGTGGCACTGCCGCTGATCCCGTTGATCTGGCCCTTCTAGCAGGCTGTCGGGCTTGACCGATCGTTGCGAGAAAGTCTGATTTCGCGGCAAGTTCATCGATCTGACGAGGCGAATAGCGAGCGATTTAACCAATCAGATCTAATGAACATGGCCGGAAGCCCGGATTTCGCATTTGATCAGCGTAAGTCCGACAGCCTGCCAGAGACGGCATCTCGCCGTCGGTCGCGGTTTGCGGTAGGGTGACGGCTTTCGCGATCCACCAGTACGGAAGCAACGCCCATGAGCGATCCCGGTGAACTGATCATCGAACCGAAGAGCGGCCGTTCGGCCGATGCCTGCGTCTTCATCCTTCACGGGTTGGGCGCCGACGGCCGCGATTTCGAGCCCTTGGTACCGGCACTGCCGCTGAAGGCCGGCCTCGACGTGCGCTTCATCCTGCCCCATGCGCCGCGGTTGCCGGTCACCATCAACGGCGGCATGGTGATGCCGGCTTGGTACGACATCCACGAGATGAGCCTCGATCGGCGTGTCGACACGGCGCAGCTGGTGGCCTCCGCCGAGCGCATCCAGGCGCTGGTGAGCGAGCAGATCGAGCTCGGCATCGACAGCCGCCGCATCATTCTCGCCGGTTTCTCCCAAGGCGGTGCCGTGGCCTACCAGGCGGCACTGTCGTTCGATGCCCCATTGGGCGGGTTACTGGCCCTGTCGACCTATTTCGCCACCGCCGACACCATTACCCTGGCCGATGCCAACAGTGAACTGCCGATCGAAATCCATCATGGCTCCTATGATCCGGTGGTGCCGGAGTCGCTGGGCAAGGCTGCCCATCAGCGCCTGAAGACGCTGGGCTACCCGGTCGAGTATCGCAGCTATCCCATGGCGCATGCGGTGTGCCCCCAGCAGATCGGCGACATCGCCAAGTGGCTGAATGCCCGACTGAGCTGAACGTCATGTCCAGCCTCGTTCGGGCGTAGCCGTTACGACCTTGAACTCGGGCCGGTTGCGACCCAAGGTAGAGAGGTAAGCCACTAGCCAATCAGCACCCTAGTCAATCAGCACTTATTCAATCAGCACAAGGAGCCTGTGATGATGCCCGACATTTCCGAGGATATCCGCCTCCCCGTGGCATGCCCCAGCTGCGGCAGCCATCTCTATCGCGTATCCAAGGTGCACAACCCGGACGACAAGGTCTACTGTGCCTCCTGCAAGCGGTTTATGTGCCTTTATCACGAAGCGCAAACCATGCTCGAGCACGGTCCGGGCGACGAACTCGAAGCCATGATCGAAGAGGTCGTCAACCGCAATCATCACTAAGAGGGCGGCAGGATGCCGTCGCTCATGGGGATACTGCTGGTCGTCTGCCTGCTGCTGCTGGGTGCGCTGACCCTGTTCAACCGGCATCTGGTACGGGCCTGTACTTGGTTCGTGTTGTTTGCCCTGACCGTATCGTTCGCCTGGTGGTGGATGGGGTTTCCCTGGCTGGCGCTGATCGAGCTGCTGCTCGGCGCGGTGTTGACCGGTGCCTTTCTCTTTCATGCGCTGGGTGTCGGCCCCGCCGCCAGGAGACCGCAAGGGATGCTGGCACGCTGGCACGACCATCCTCCGCCTCGCGGACGTGCACTGATGCGCCTGCTGCCGGCGTTGGCAATGCTCGCCATGCTAGGGCTCGCGCTGGATGACTTGGCCGAGGGCAGCGGCTCGGCGGCGCTCTGGTCCGGCGGGCTGGGACTGCTCGGCCTGGGGCTGTGGGCCTTCGTCCTGCATCGTCACTTGATTCGTCGCCTGCTGGGATTCAACGTCATCGGGACCGGTATCTTCCTGATCCTGATATCCCTGACCGGTGAAGCCGAGCGAGCGGCTGCGCACGGGCTGGTCATCACGGGCTTGGTCGTGGCCATGCTGGGCACCGCACTCGGTGCGTTGCTGATCCGTCGCCTCGAGGCGTTGGAAGCCCGGCACGGCAGGCAGCATGCCGCCGGCGGGCACGCCATATGATCGAACGCCTGGGTCTGGCGAGCGCTGTGCTGCCCGCCCAGGCGGAGGAACTGGCGGCGCTGGGCGGCGTTCTCGGGCTGCCGTTGCTGCTCGGCCTGTTCGGTGCGCTGGCCCGTCCCGCTCGCGGCTGGTCGGTGGCGGTGGCTGGTACGCTGCCGCTGCTGGCGCTGGGCTGGCTC